>NZ_JBHWKR010000007.1:9678-421977 GCF_042730855.1 Kribbella sp. NPDC059898 | reverse complement strand
ATTTTTGGGGCCCCGGGGGGGGGGGCCCCCCGATTCTTGCCGGGGTCCGCTAATATGTTGTTGCCTGCCCGCGCGCGGTTTCCGCTTACACTTGGGTACCCGCCGCGCGGTTTGTCATGTCAGGGAAGCTTGAAGGGAGGAGTGCGGCATGTTCGAAGCGGTACAGACGCTGAAGGCGGAGTACGCCGAGCTGGAGCGGCAGCTGGCGGAGCCGGAGCTGCACTCCGACCAGGCCAACGCCCGCCGGGTCGGCAAGCGGTACGCCGCGCTGGCGCCGGTGGTGCGGACGTACGACGAGTGGCTGCAGACCGGCGACGACATCGAGGCGGCGCGCGAGCTGGCGTCCGAGGATCCGGCGTTCGCGGAGGAGGCCACCCGGCTGACCGCGCGGCGGGAGGAACTGGCGGAGCGGCTGCAGACGCTGCTCGTACCGCGGGACCCCAACGACGACAAGGACGCGATCCTCGAGATCAAGGCGGGCGAGGGCGGCGACGAGTCGGCGCTGTTCGCCGGCGACCTGCTGAAGATGTACCTGAAGTACGCCGAGTCGCAGAACTGGAAGACCGAGGTGCTCGACTCGGCCGAGTCCGACCTCGGCGGGTACAAGTCGATCACGGTCGCGGTGAAGGCGAAAGGTACGCCGGAGCCGGGCGACGCGCCGTACGCGAAGCTGAAGTTCGAGGGCGGCGTGCACCGGGTGCAGCGCGTGCCCGTGACCGAGTCGCAGGGGCGGATCCACACGTCCGCGGCCGGCGTGCTGGTGCTGCCGGAGGCCGAGGACGTCGACGTCGAGATCGACCAGAACGACCTGCGGATCGACGTGTTCCGGTCGTCCGGGCCAGGTGGGCAGAGCGTGAACACGACCGACTCCGCCGTACGCATCACGCACCTGCCGACCGGGATCGTGGTGTCGATGCAGAATGAGAAGTCCCAGCTGCAGAACCGCGAGCAGGCGATGCGGGTGCTGCGTTCCCGGTTGCTGGCGGCGGCGCAGGAGGCGGCGGACCAGGAGGCGTCGGACGCGCGGCGTTCGCAGATCCGTACGGTGGACCGCTCGGAGCGGGTCCGCACGTACAACTTCCCGGAGAACCGCTTCTCCGACCACCGGGTCGGCTACAAGGCCCACAACCTGGACCAGATCCTCGGCGGTGAGCTCGAGCCGGTCATCAAGGCCCTCACCGAAGCGGATCTCGCGGCCCGCCTCGAGTCCGTCGACTCCCCGTGACCCCAGAAGAAACCCGCCCCCTCGCTCCGCTCGGGGGCGGCGTCGTCCCGGGGGCAGGTGCTCGGGTGCGGGGGCTTGTTGCCGCGGCGGCGGAGCGTCTGCGGGAGGCGGGGGTTGCTTCGCCGGAGTACGACGCCGCGGAATTGCTTGCCTTTGTCACCGGTTCCAGTCGGTTGATGTTGCGTGAGCCCAGTGCTGATCAGCTCACCACGTTTGAGGAGTTGGTTGCACGGCGGGTGGGGCGGGAGCCGTTGCAGCATCTGACTGGTACGGCGGCGTTCCGGTACCGGGAGTTGGCGGTCGGGCCCGGGGTGTTCGTGCCGCGGCCGGAGACCGAGGTGATGGTGGGGTGGGTGCTGGAGCGGATCGCCGGCGTACCCGATCCTCTGGTTGTGGATCTGTGCAGTGGGTCGGGGGCGATCGCGGGGGCGGTGGCTACCGAGCGGCCGGACAGCACGGTGCATGCGGTGGAGTTGTCCGCCGATGCGGTCGCGTGGGCTCGGCGGAACCTGGAAGGTACCGGCGCGATCCTGCACGAGGGGGACATCGACGGGTGCCTGCCGGAGCTCGACGGGCGGGTGGACGCGGTGATCTCGAACCCGCCGTACATTCCGTTGACTGCCTGGGAGTCCGTCACCGCCGAGGTCCGCGATCATGACCCGGCGCTCGCGCTGTGGTCCGGTGACGACGGCCTCGACGAGATCAAGGTGGTCGCCGCCACGGCCGGGCGGTTGCTGAAGCCCGGCGGCTGGTTCGCCTGCGAACACGCCGACGTACAAGGCGAATCAGCCCCCGCGGTCTTCGCCGCCACCGGCCTCTTCACCGAGGTCCGCGACCAACTGGACCTCTCGGGCCGCCACCGCTTCACCACCGGCCGCCGGATCTAGCGGCTGAGACCCCCGCGGGCAGATGCGGGACGAGCAGGTGGTCTTGCCAGATCCTGGGCCCGGCCGGTGGTGGGGGCGTCCGGGGGTTGGTGGGTCAGGCGGCAGACGATCAGGTGGTGGTCGGCGCCGGGGAGCTGGACGACCTGCGTCTCGCGGGTGACCAGGTCGCGGGTGGAGAACAGCCGGTCGATCGAGCGCCCGTCCGGTGTCGTCGCCGGCGGTGGATCCCCGAACGCGTCCACCAACCCGAGCCGTTCCCCAAAGAACTCCCGCGGGTCAGGCATGTTCAGATCACCGGCGACGACACCCCGCCGAACACCCCGCGCCGCCAGCTCCGCCTTCAAATACTCAGCCATCTCCACCCCGTACGCATGCCCCACGCCGTCCCGATACGAGTACTCGACCCCCTCCGCACTCCGGAACATGTGAATCGGGCACACCTGCCCACCCACGATGTCCACCCCGGCCTCGGTCCGTGCGACCACGAAACCCTTCGGATGCGGATCCATCGGCTCCCCGGTCCGCCAGTGCCGGAAGTCGATCGGCGGATCCGGCAGCTCGATCCGCTCCAGTTCGGTCAGCCGGTACGTCGACACGATCCCCACGCCCAACCGCTCGACCCCCGGGATGTGCGAGTCCGAGAACTCCTGCCGCGCGAACGACAACTCCCGCCCCGGCATCGCCGCCGCCCCTAGCCGTTCCAGCTGGTCGCTCCGGGTGTCCAGTTCGGTCACGATCAGTACGTCGGCCCGCAGCCCGGCGAGGGCCCGCCCGAAGTCCGCCGTACGGTCCGCGCCGAGGTAGCCGTCCGGTCCTACCAGCCGTCCGCCGGCGACGTTCGCGAACGCGATCGAGATCATTCGTAGACCACCAGTTCCGGTCGCGGTGTCAGCGCCAGCACCTGCGCCGGCGTCATCAGCGGCCCGTGCCGCGTGTCCTCGGTGTAGAACAATTTGAACCCGGCATGCACCGACGCCGGCAGGTGTGCCGTCAGCTTCGCCCAGGTCTTCAGCTTGTCCTTGCGCGCACCGATCCCGTCGACCGACTTGATCGTCACCACCCCCGGATGCGCCTTCAACGCTGCTTCACCGCTGACGATCTTCGTCGACAGCTGATGGAACACGAACACCTTCTCCGGCAGGTGCTGCGCCGTCACCAGCCCCGACAGGTACGCCGCGATGCTGTCCAGCTCGGCCCCCGTCGTATGCCCGAACACCTTGCCCGGCACCTGCGCCGGCCCGACCGCCCACTCCGGATCGAACGCGAGACCGACGTCCGGCTCCTTCAGCCACCGCTCCAGCCGCCGTACCTCCGGCAGGATCTTCGCCCGCCCCGGCTGGATGTCCAGCAACAGCAGCATCTTGTGCTTCCGCGCAACCGACAGGTACTGCGCGATCTTGGCGTCAGGCAACCGCCCGCGGTACATCCCGTCCTTCCCACGCGACCCCCGCGCCACCACGGTGATCAGCTCCAGCACAGGCTGCGGCGTACGCCCGGCTGCGTAAGCACGGGCCAGGGTCTCCAGCTTGGCGGCCCTCGCGTCCAGGTCCTTGTCCAGCGGCCCAAGCGCAGGAGAGCCCGGCAAACCGACGTACGCGACCAACTGGTACTTCGGGAACAGCACGCGCCCTCCCCGCGGCAGACCGTCAGGTGCCGCCGGAAGAGTCGGCGTGGGGGAGCTAGACGGCGGAGGGGCCGCAGCCGGTGCCGCCGGCTTGTCGCTGCAGCCCGCCAGGGCCAGCAGTACGACGGCTACCACCGCACAGGCTCTCCGCATCAGCCCAGCCAACCACACGTCACGGCGATGAACGCTCCAGCCCGTCAGCTGCCCGCTGGACCATCGACTCGGGCCCCTCGCTCAGTGCCAGCTCCAGGGCACGCGCGAAATGCGGCCGTGCCTGCGTGAGATCGCCCTTGTCCAGAAGGCTTTCCGCCAGCCGCAAGTACGCGTTCAGCTGCGACTGCCGCGATTCACTCTCCAAGGCCAGCTCCAACGACCGACGCCCGACCTCGACCGCCTCGTCCCACCGCTGCTGCCGCGCGTGCGCCGTACCAAGGAACGCGTAGGTGTAAATGAGGCTGTAGTCGGCCCCGCGCTCCACCCCGAGGGCACGGGCCGTGGTCAGCGCCTCCACAGCCTCGTCCACCCGCCCCAGCGCCAGCAGGCACTCACCGATCCCGTTCAGCACCTCTGCCTGCACGGCGGGTTCCCCGAGCGCCAGCGACTCCTGGTACGCCGCCAGCGCCTCGTCGAACTCCCGCCGGTCGCCGTACGCCACCCCGAGGTACGCCAGCACCCGCGAGACGATCCCAACGTCGCCGGACTGCCGCGCAACCGCCAGCGCCTCGTCCAGTACGGCGATCGCGTCGCCATCCGGATCCAGCTTCGCCTGGCTGTATCCGATCGACGCCAGCAGCCGCGCCCGCAACGTCAGGTCCGCGTCCGCCGGCAACGTCTCGCGGGCTTCCTGCAGCGTCCGCAGACTGGCCTCCGCGCCCCGCCGGTACCGCCCGAGGCTGCCGATCGACAGCAGTACGCGCGCCCGCGCCGAAGCGTCCGGCGCCGCCCGCAGCGCCAGCTCCAGCGCCTCGTCCAGCTCGTACACCCGCCCGCGCTGAAAGAAGCAGGGCGCGATCGCCAGACCCAGTTGCCACGCGTGATCAGCCGCGCCGCTCGACGCGGCGTACCCGATCGTCGCCAGCACGTTCGCGCCCTCGGCGTCGACCCACTCCAACCCCTCCGCGGTCGACGCGAACTCAGGCACCCGCACCGGCGGCGGTGCCGGCGGCTGGCTGCTGAAGATCGCAGTACTCGCGGCTGTCGTCGCGTGGAGGTAGTAGTCGAGCAAACGCCGTACAGCGTCCGGCTCCGGCTCCAGCGTCCGCGCGTACTGACGCAGCAAGTCGTGGAACTGGAACCGTCCAGGGCGCAGCTGCAGCAGCAGGTTCGCGTCGACGAGCAATTCCAGCAGATCCTCCGCCTCGAACGCATCCACCTCGGCCAGCGCGGCCGCGGCGTACACCTCGATGTCCTGGCCGGTCATCGCGCCCAGCAGCCGGAACAGCCGCTGTTGGTCCGGTGGCAGGTGCTCGTACGACAAGGCGAACGCGGGGGAGACCCCACCGCTGTCGGTGCTGAGCTCAGCCAGCCGCCTGTCCTCGGCGTCGAGCCGTTTGCTCAGGTGCTCGATCGTCCAGCTCGGCCGGTGCCGCAACCGCGACCCGGCAACCCGAATCGCCAACGGCAGGTAGCCGCACTGACTGACGACCTGTGCCGCAGCAGCAGGGTCCTTGGCGCGGTCAGGTCCGACGATCTCGGCCAGCAGCTCCTGCGCGTCCTCTGCCCGCAGTACGTCGACCGCGAACCGGGCTGTCGCGTCCAGCCCGGACAATTGCCGTCGGCTGGTCACCAGGACGCCACACCGCGGACTACCGGCCAGCAACGGCAGCACTGCCGCACTGTCGGGCGCGTTGTCGAGTACTACGAGCATGCGCCGTCCCGACAGCTCAGAACGCCACAGGGCCGCGCGTTCCTCAAGGTCAGCGGGTATCCGGTCCGCCGGGACGGACAGGGTGCGCAGTAGACGATCCAGCGCATGCAAGGCGGACACAGGCTCGTAGCCAGGCGTGTAGCCGTGCAGGTCGATGAAGAGCCGACCGTCCGGGTACACGTCCGCCAGCTGACGCGCTGCGCGCACTGCTAGCGCCGTCTTGCCCACGCCGGCCATACCGTCGATCGCTACGACCACGGGCCCCGCAGTACGGAGTGCAGCGACCACCTGGTCCAGTACGTCGTCCCGTCCGACGAACGCGGCACCGTCGTACGGCAGCTCGTCACGGACCGCCGGCCGGGCCAGGGGCTCGTCGTTGCGCAGGACGCGTTCGTGGATCGCCCGCAACGCCGGACCGGGCTCCACACCGAGCTGGTCGATCAGCGTCTGCCGTGTCCGCCTGTAGGTGGCGAGCGCTTCCGAGCTGCGCCCGCTCCGCCAGTACGCGAGCATCAGCTGCCCGGCGAACTGCTCGCGCAGCCGGTCCGCCTCGACCAGCGCGACCAGCTCCGGCACCAGGTCGGCGTACCGCTCGCGCTCCAGGTCCGCGTCGATCCGCTCCGCGAGTACCTTCAGCCGCCGCTCCGACAACCGGTGCCGCTCGACACCGAGGTAGTGCCCGGGCAGACCGCTCAACGGCTCGCCCCTGAACAACGCCAGGGCTTCCGCCAACCGGTCCGCCCGTACGTCGACGTCGTCGGTCGCGTGCGCCGCGCCGACCAGCTCCTCGAACCGGGTCAGGTCCGTGCCGGTTAGCCGCAGGCTGTACCCGTCCCGCGAACGCACCAGCACGTCCTTCGGCAGCAACTGCCGCAACCGGTAGACGTACGGCGCGACGATGCGCGCGCCACTGCCGGGCGGTGCGTCGTTCCACACCAGCTCGACCAACTCGTCCGACGACAGCACCTGGTTCGAACGCAGCGCAAGAACGGCCAGAAGTGCCTGCTGACGGAGCGGTCCGAGCTCGACCCCGCGCCCACCTGCCCAGCCGCGCAACGGACCGAGCAGGTCGAGCCGCAGGTCGTCCGTCACGGACGACAGTTTGTCAGCTACACGGCGTTCTTGCTCACGTACGTGTCGATCTCGGACACCAGGGCCGTCTTCAGCGAGTCCTCCGCGAACGACTCGCGGACCGCGGTCTTCGCCAGTTCGCCGACGCCGGCCTCGTCCAGGTCGAGCAGCCGTGCGGCGACGGCGTACTCGTTGGTGAGGTCGGTGCCGAACATCGGCGGGTCATCGGAGTTGATCGTCACCACCAGGCCGGCGTCGACCATCGCGCGCAGCGGGTGCACGTCGTAGGAGTCGACCGCCTTGGTGGCGATGTTGGACGTCGGGCTGACCTCGAGCGGGATCCGGTGCTCGCCCAGGTAGTCGACCAGCGCCGGGTCCTGCATGGTCGACGTACCGTGGCCGATCCGCTCGGCCTTCAGCACGCGGAGCGCGTCCCAGATCGTCTGCGGACCGGTCGTCTCGCCCGCGTGCGGCAGGCTGTGCAGCCCGGCCGCGACCGCCGCCTCGAAGTGCGGCTGGAACTGCGGCCGCGGTACGCCGATCTCCGGGCCGCCGAGCCCGAACCCGATCAGCCCCTCCGGCCGGATCTCGGTCGCGATCCGCAGCGTCTCGTCGGCGGCCGGGATCCCCGCCTCGCCGGAGATGTCGAAGATCCACCGCAGCACCAGGCCGAACTCCTTCTCGGCCGCCACCCGGGCGTCCTCGATCGCCTCGCAGAACGCCTCCGCCTGGATGCCGCGGACCACCGAGGTGTACGGCGTGACGGTCAGCTCGGCGTACCGCAGGCTCTGCTGCTCGGACATCTCGCGGGCGATCTCGTAGGTCAGCAGCCGGACGTCCTCGGGCGTCCTGACCAGCTCGACGACGGACAGGTAGATGTCGATGAAGTGGGCGAAGTCGCTGAACTCGAAGTACTCCGCCAGCGCCGCCGGGTCGGCCGGCACCGGCGAGTTCGGGTGCCGGGCGGCGAGCTCGGCGACGATCCGCGGCGAGGCGGACCCGACGTGGTGGACATGCAACTCGGCCTTCGGCAATCCGGCGAGGAACTCACGGCTCACGGTCATGGCAGGGATCCTAGGGATTCGGCGGCCCGGCCCGCGCGGAAGCTGACAATCGTTTGTCAGCAACGACCCCGGTGGAGCTGGGGCCCGCGTGAGTGGCACGATTCACTCCGTGAGTGAGCGCTTCGACTTCACCGGGGACGAACTGGCACCGGCGTACCGCGCAGCGGTGGACGCCATCGAGGCCGGCGACCTGGTCGTGCTGCCGACCGACACCGTCTACGGCATCGCTGCCGACGCCTTCAAGGCGGACGCCGTACAGCGGCTGATGGACGCCAAGGGTCGCGGCCGGGACATGCCGCCGCCGGTGCTGATCTCGGTGGTGGAGTCGCTGGACGCGCTCGCCACCGACGTACCGGACGCCGGCCGGAAACTCTGCGAGGAGTTCTGGCCCGGCCCGCTGACGGTGATCTGCCACGCGCAGAGCTCGCTGATGTGGGACCTGGGGGAGACCCAGGGCACGGTCGCGCTCCGGGTGCCGGACCACGAGAACACCCGCGAGCTGCTGTCCCGCACCGGGCCGCTCGCGGTCAGCTCGGCGAACACCTCCGGCAGGCCCGCCGCGCTGGACGTGTACGACGCCGAGGAGCAGCTGGGCGAGTCGGTCGCGGTGTACCTGGACGGCGACCGGGTGAGCGGCGGGCAGCCGTCCACCATCGTCGACATCACCGGCGAGACCCCCCGGGTGCTGCGCGTCGGCGCCCTCTCCCTCGACCAGCTCCGCGCCGTCGCCCCCGACCTCATCTCGGACGACGACCCCGAGCCGGTCCAGGACACGACACCGGAGGACAAGCCGGCCGAAGACAAGCCGGCGGACGAGAAGCCGGCGGACGAGAAGCTGGCCGAGGACAAGCCGACCGGCGAGGGCGAGCCGGTCGGCGAAGTGAAGCCAACTGATGAGCCTGCTGAAGCGTCCAACAAGGGCGAGGGGAAGCCGACCGATTCAGATGTGAGGCCTGCGGACTAGTGCGCGAGTACCTGCTGGTCCTGTTCGTGGCGATGGCCACGACCTTCCTGCTGACCGGCGTCGCCCGGCAGATCGCGCTGCGGTACGGCGCGGTCGCCAAGGTCCGGGCCCGGGACGTGCACAAGGTACCGATCCCGTACTTCGGCGGTCTGTCCATCCTCGGCGGCCTGATCGCGGCGTACGCGGTGGCCAGCAACCTGCCGTTCCTCGGCAACAGCCTGCAGGTCGCGCACGACGCCCGCGCCATCCTGGTGGGCGGCGTGGTGATCTGCGCGGTCGGTGTGGTCGACGACCTGTACGAACTGGACGCGATCACCAAGCTGGCCGGCGAGGTTCTCGCGGTCGGCGTACTCGTTGTCCAAGGCATCCAGTTGTACTGGCTCCCGCTGCCCGGCGGCGTGATCTCCCCGTCGCCCGCGCAGCTCGCCGTACTGACCGCGGGCATCCTGCTGGTGTCCTGCAACGCGGTGAACTTCGTCGACGGCCTGGACGGTCTCGCGGCCGGTGTCACCGCCATCGGGGCGACCGCCTTCTTCGCGTATTCCTACCTGCTGAACTTCCACGAGAACCTCGACCGGGCGACCACCTCGACACTGATCACGGTCTCCCTGGCCGGCGCCTGCCTCGGCTTCCTGCCGCACAACTTCTTCCCCGCAAGGGTTTTCATGGGCGACTCCGGCGCCCTGCTGATCGGCCTGATGCTGGCCGCGTCGACGATCAGCCTGACCGGCCAGATGGACCCGAACGCGGTCCCGTACGAGGTCGGCGGCTCCAGCCTGCTGCCCGCGCTCCTGCCGTTGGTCCTCCCCATCGCCATCCTGGCGATCCCCGCACTGGACCTGACGCTCGCCTACATCCGCCGTACCAAGGCCGGCCGTTCCCCCTTCGCCGCCGACAAGCAGCACCTCCACCACCGCCTGATGCAACGCGGCCACTCGCACCGCCGGGCCGTGCTGCTGATGTACCTCTGGACCGCCTTGATCGCGTACGGCGTGGTCGTCCTCGGCCTGGTCCTGTACTGGTGGACGGCCCTGATCGTGCTGGCCGTCGCGGTCACCGCGGTGCTGCTCACGACGGGTCTCCCGTGGCATCGCCGGAAACCGCTCGCCAAAGTCTGAGCGCCGGCTGAGAGGGACCAGACCACCGGCCGGTGTGGCCTACCGATAAGGTGTGGCTGTACAGCGGCAGGGGGCTCGTTTTGCTGACCGTGCAGACTTTGTGCTAGTTTTCACAAGCACCAGCAAAGAACAGCAACACCCCTGACCCCGCCCACCCGACGAGCTGGCCGCGAGACCAGCACGCCAGCAGGACGGAACCACCAGATGGCTCCTACGGCCCACAGCCAGAAGATCGCCGGACAAGCGACCAAGCACCCGGCGCTGGCAATGCTGCGCGGCGCTTCGGTCGCCGCCCTTGTCGTCGGCCTGAACGCGACCGCTGTTTCCACCGTCGCGGCCGGTCTGCCGGGTCTCTGGGGAGCCCTTCTCGGACTGCTGATGGTGATGGTCTTCTCCGGCGCCGGCCTGTTCGCGCTGCACCTGTCCCGGCGGTCCACGCCGACGATGCAGCTCGCGATCGCGATGGCGTCGTACACCGGCCGGATCGCGATCTTCGGTGGCCTGCTGGCGATCGCGCTGAGCTCGGACTCGCTGGCCAGGCACGTGAATCTGACCGTGCTCGGCCTGGTCGCGATGGTGGTTGTGATGGGCTGGATGGCCGGCGAGATCTGGGCCTGGTCCCGGCTCCGGGTGCCGATCTACGACCTCGACAACGAGGTGACCGCATGAGCACCCTGGGTAACGTTTTCCCTGCTGTGGTGGACATTACTGGTGCCGGTGTGACCGGTACTGTCGCCAACTGGTACGTTTCGGGTGCCAATGAGCGAGAACCAGGATCCGAAGCCATCACCCCCCAATTCGGGCGACGGCTGGCGGGTCCTGTCCTACTTGATCGGCGGTGTCCTGGTGTACGGGGGCATCGGGTTCGGGTTGGACCTGCTCTTCGGCACCCAGTTCCTGGTTGTGGTCGGCATCGTTCTCGGCGCCGGCCTCAGCATTCTGATGTTGCACTTCCGGTACGGGCAGCGGTCCTGATCAAGGACCCGGCCCCTACGATCTCGACCGGGTCTGACGTTGTTGACCGCCCCCGGAGCTGTACTGCCCTGAGCCGCCCTGCCCTTCGCTACAAGGCGTCCGACTTGAGCACGACGCGAGAGGAGACCCGGTGATTGCCGGCGTTTCGACCGAGTTCACCCCGCCCGGTCCAGAAAGCTTCCAACTCCCGCCGATCATCCCTGGCGTGGACTGGTTCACCAAGCCCGTCCTGGTGGCCGCGTTGTCCGTCGTGGTGATCGTCTGGTTCTTCTGGGGTGCGTCCCGCAAGGCCGCGATCGTGCCGAGTCGGCTGCAGTTCACCGGCGAGCTCGCGTACAACTTCGTCCGCAACTCGATCGCCCGCGACGCCATCGGCAGCCAGGAGCACATGAAGTACGTGCCGTACCTGTGCGGCCTGTTCTTCTTCATTCTGCTGAACAACGTGGCCGGCTCGATCCCGTTGATCCAGTTCCCGACCTTCAGCCACATCGGCTGGGCGTACGTCGCCGCGGTGATGAGCTGGGTGATCTACAACGCGGTCGGTATCAAGAAGAAGGGCCTGTGGGGCTACTTCAAGCACCAGACCATGCCGGCCGGGGTGCCGCTGTGGCTGATGCCGCTGATGATCCCGATCGAGTTCATCTCGAACATCCTGGTCCGGCCGATCTCGCTGAGCCTGCGGTTGTTCGCGAACATGTTCGCCGGCCACATCCTGCTCGGGGTGTTCGTGCTCGGCGGCGAGTACATGGTGTTCGAGTCCGGGAAGATCTTCCTCGGCGGCGTCGGCATCATCACGTTCATCATGGGCATCGCGATCGCCGGGCTGGAGCTGTTCGTGCAGTCCATCCAGGCCTACATCTTCGTGGTGCTGACCGCGCAGTACATCGGCAGCGCCATCGCCGACGAACACTGATCCGCACCACCCCCTTTGACCCGTAGTAACAAAACCGGATAGCCCCTATCCGTACGGAAAGGAAACACCGCAATGGTGAGCAACATCGCTCTCGCAATCACCGGCAACATCGCCGTCCTCGGTTACGGCCTCGCCGCGATCGGCCCGGGCGTTGGCGTCGGCCTGATCTTCGCGGCGGTCATCAACGGCACCGCGCGTCAGCCGGAGGCCCAGAGCAAGCTGCAGTCGATCGCCTGGATCGGCTTCGGCGTCACCGAGGTTCTGGCCATCATCGGTATCGCGCTTGCGTTCGTATTCAAGGTCTGACCGTTTTTTCTCACTGACTGACAGGACTCAGATATGACGACGTTGGTGGTACCACTCGAGGCGGCTCCGAATCCGCTGCTGCCGCACACCGCCGAGATCATCTTCGGTTTCGTCTTCCTGGTCCTGCTGGCCATCGCCTTCGCCAAGGTGGTCGTCCCGAAGTTCGAGCAGGCGTATGCCGATCGGACCGCGGCGATCGAAGGCGGGATGAACGAGGCCAAGCAGGCCCAGGCCGAGGCGAAGGCGGCTTTGGAGAAGTACAACGCGCAGCTGGCCGAGGCCCGGCAGGAAGCTGCGAAGATCCGCGAGGACGCCCGTGAGCAGGGTGCGGTCATCATCGCGGAGATGCGTGAGCAGGCGAGCGCCGAGGCCGAGCGGATCGTCACGCACGCGCGGGCCCAGATCGACGCCGAGCGGGCGCAGGCGGTGACCTCGCTGCGGGCGGAGGTCGGCACCATGGCGACCACGCTGGCCGGCCGGATCGTCGGTGAGTCGCTCGAGGACGAGGCCCGGCAGCGCCGGACCGTCGAGCGCTTCCTGGCCGAGCTGGAATCCTCGGAGTCCGCTCGTCAGGCTGTCGGAACGGACAGCTGATGCGCGGCGCGTCGAACGAGTCACTCGCCCGGGCCGAAGCGGCCCTGGCGGGTGTGACCCCGTTGGAGGGGCTGGGCGGCGAGCTGTTCTCGATCGCCAAGCTGCTGGACGGCAGCGGCGCGCTCCGGCGTGCGCTGACCGACCCGGCGCGGCCGGCCGAGGCCAAGGTCGCACTGGCCGGGCAGCTGTTCGGTGGCAAGATCTCCGGCCAGGCGCAGGAGATCCTGTCCGCCGCGGTGGCCGGCCGCTGGGTCAGCGGCCGGGACCTCGGTGACGCCCTCGACCAGCTCAGTGTCGAGGCCGAGGTGGGGTTCGCCGACACCCGGCGGAAGCTGGACGAGGTCGAGGACGAGCTGTTCCGGCTGGACCGGGTGGTCGTCGCCGAGCGCGCGCTGGCCGAGAAGCTGGGCGACCGGGGGATCCCGGTCGAGCACCGCCAGGAACTGATCCGCGGACTGCTGCAGGGCAAGGCCGACGCCACCACGGTGCGGCTCGCCGAGCGGGCGGTGGACGGCCGGGGCCGCAACTTCGCGGGATCGATGCGGTCCTACCAGGTCGCCGCGGCGACCCGGCGGAACGCCAGCATCGCGACCGTGCGGGTGGCCACCGACCTGACCGAGGCGGAGCGCACCAGGCTCGCGGCGGCGCTGGGACGGCAGTACGGCCGGGACATCCAGCTGAACGTCGTCGTCGACCCAGGAGTGGTCGGCGGCGTCCGGGTGGACATCGGCGACGAAGTGATCGACGGAACCATCGCGGCCAGGCTCGACGACGCGCAACGGCGCATCGCGGGCTGAACGCCCCTTAACGACATACAGCGGCGCTAAGGGTCGGGAAAGCCTTTAGAGCCACAACAGGCCAGCAAGGGTCAAGGAAGCAGGAAACACAATGGCTGAGCTCACGATCAGGCCGGAGGAGATCCGGGACGCCCTGGATCGGTTCGTCACCGAGTACCAACCGGCCGAAACCGCCGCCGAGGAGGTCGGCACGGTCGTCGACGCGGGTGACGGTATCGCCCACGTCGAGGGCCTGCCCTCGGCGATGACCAACGAGCTGCTCGTTTTCGAGAACGGCACCGAGGGCATCGCGCTGAACCTCGACGTCCGCCAGATCGGTGTCGTCATCCTCGGTGAGTACGACGGCATCGAAGAGGGCCAGCAGGTCCGCCGGACCGGCCGGATCCTGTCCGTCCCGGTCGGCGAGGGGTACCTCGGCCGCGTGGTCGACCCGCTCGGCAAGCCGATCGACGGCCTCGGCGAGATCACCGGCATCGAGGGCCAGCGCGCGCTCGAGATCCAGGCCGCCGGCGTGATGGACCGCCAGGAGGTCCGCGAGCCGCTGCAGACCGGGATCAAGGCGATCGACGGCATGATCCCGATCGGCCGCGGCCAGCGCGAGCTGATCATCGGCGACCGCAAGACCGGCAAGACCGCGATCGCGATCGACACGATCATCAACCAGAAGGCCAACTGGGCGTCCGGCGACCCGAAGAAGCAGGTCCGCTGCATCTACGTGGCGATCGGCCAGAAGGGCTCGACGATCGCCGCCGTCCGCGGCGCGCTCGAAGAGGCCGGCGCGATGGAGTACACCACCATCGTCGCCTCCCCGGCGTCCGACCCGGCCGGCTTCAAGTACGTCGCGCCGTACACCGGCTCCTCGATCGGTCAGCACTGGATGTACCAGGGCAAGCACGTGCTGATCGTGTTCGACGACCTGACCAAGCAGGCCGAGGCGTACCGCGCGATGTCGCTGCTGCTGCGCCGCCCCCCGGGCCGTGAGGCGTACCCGGGTGACGTCTTCTACCTGCACAGCCGGCTGCTCGAGCGTTGCGCGAAGCTGTCCGACGAGCTCGGCGCCGGCTCGATGACCGGTCTGCCGGTGATCGAGACCAAGGCGAACGACGTCTCGGCGTTCATCCCGACCAACGTCATCTCGATCACCGACGGGCAGATCTTCCTGCAGTCGGACCTGTTCAACGCGAACATCCGGCCGGCCATCGACGTCGGTATCTCGGTGTCCCGGGTCGGTGGTGCCGCCCAGGTCAAGGGCATGAAGAACGTGTCCGGCACGCTGAAGATCGACCTGGCGCAGTTCCGCGCGATGGAGGCGTTCGCGATGTTCGCGTCCGACCTGGACGCCACCTCGCGGCGGCAACTGGACCGCGGTCAGCGGCTCGTGCAGCTGCTCCGGCAGCCGCAGTACTCGCCGTACCCGGTGGAGGACCAGATCGTCTCGATCTGGGCCGGTACCAACGGGCACTTCGACGACGTGCCGGTGCTCGACGTACTGCGCTTCGAGCGGGACTTCCTGGACTACCTGCGCCGGGACAGCAAGGTGCTCGACGCGATCCGCGAGTCCGGGCTGTTCGGCGACGACGAGGCGCAGGCCGTGACCGACGGGCTGAAGTCGTTCAAGCCGACGTTCCAGACCTCCGAGGGCACGCTGCTCGGCACCGAGGCCCCGGCCGAGGCGATGGACGAGGCGGACGTCGACCAGGAGCAGATCGTCAAGCAGAAGCGGGGCTGATCCACAGTGCCAGCCAACCTGCGGGAGCTTCGCGATCGGAAGGCCTCGGTCACGACGATCAAGAAGCTCACCCGCGCGATGGAGCTCATCGCGGCGTCCCGGATCGTCAAGGCGCAGCAACGCGCCGGGGCGGCCGGTCCGTACGCGCGTGAGCTCACCCGTGCCGTGTCGGCGGTGGCGACGTTCTCGAACGTCGATCACCCGCTGACCACCGAGAAGGAGAACCCGCGCCGTGCCGCGGTGCTGCTGATCACCTCGGACCGCGGTCAGGCCGGGGCGTACTCGTCCAACGTGATCCGTGAGGGTGAGCGGCTGAACCAGCTGCTCCGCGAGGACGAGAAGGACATCGTCCCGTACATCAGCGGCCGCAAGGGCATCGCCTACTACACGTTCCGCCAGCGCGAGGTCGCGCGGTCGTGGTCCGGTGAGTCCGACAACCCGAGCTTCGCCCGGGCCCGGGAGGTCGCCGACGCGCTGATCGAGGCGTTCCTGACCCCGACCGAGGAGGGCGGCGTGGACGAGATCCACATCGTCTTCACCCGGTTCGTGTCGATGCTCACCCAGCGCACCGACGTCATCCGGCTGCTGCCGCTGGAGGTCGTCGAGGGCGAGGAGCCCCCGGCCGCCGACGACGTGCTGCCGCTGTACGAGTTCGAGCCGTCCGCCGCCGAGGTGCTCGACGGGCTGCTGCCGAAGTACGTCGCCAGCCGGATCCACTGGTGCATGCTGCAGGCCGCGGCCGCGGAGCTGGCCAACCGGCAGCGGGCGATGAAGTCCGCGACGGACAACGCGCAGGACCTGATCGAGAAGCTGACGCGGGACCTGAACCAGGCCCGCCAGGCACAAATTACCCAGGAAATCAGCGAGATCGTCGGTG
Organism: Kribbella sp. NPDC059898; assembly: GCF_042730855.1. Lineage (NCBI taxonomy): Bacteria > Bacillati > Actinomycetota > Actinomycetes > Propionibacteriales > Kribbellaceae > Kribbella > Kribbella sp. NPDC059898. Next base: position 405,966 of record NZ_JBHWKR010000007.1, on the reverse strand, counting down.
GCGCGAGCGCGCTCGCCGACGCCACCGCCGGGAGCGAGTGAGAGAGATGACTGCCACGGTTACCGAGAAGAACAACGAGGCGGGCGCCACCGGCGTCGGTCGCGTCGCCCGGGTGATCGGCCCGGTCGTCGACGTCGAGTTCGCGGCCGACGCGATGCCCGACATCTACAACGCGCTCGAGGTCGACATCACCCTCGGCGACAACACCCAGACGATCACCCTCGAGGTTGCGCTGCACGTCGGCGACAACATCGTCCGGGCGATCTCGATGAAGCCGACCGACGGCCTGGTCCGCGGCGCCGAGGTGCGCGACACCGGCGCCGCGATCTCCGTCCCGGTGGGCGACGTCACCAAGGGCCGGGTGTGGTCCGTGACCGGCAAGTGCCTGAACCAGGACGAGTCCGAGTTCCAGATCACCGAGCGCTGGCCGATCCACCGCAAGGCGCCGGCCTTCGACCAGCTCGAGTCGAAGACCGAGATGCTGGAGACCGGCATCAAGGTGCTCGACCTGCTGACGCCGTACGTGCAGGGTGGAAAGATCGGCCTGTTCGGCGGTGCGGGTGTCGGCAAGACCGTTCTGATCCAGGAGATGATCTACCGGATCGCCCACAACTTCGGTGGTACGTCGGTGTTCGCCGGCGTGGGCGAGCGCACCCGTGAGGGCAACGACCTCATCAACGAGATGGAAGAGGCCGGCGTCTTCAAGGACACCGCGCTGGTGTTCGGCCAGATGGACGAGCCGCCGGGCACCCGGCTGCGGGTCGCGCTGTCCGCGCTGACGATGGCGGAGTACTTCCGCGACGTCAAGGAGCAGGACGTGCTGCTGTTCATCGACAACATCTTCCGGTTCACGCAGGCCGGTTCCGAGGTCTCCACGCTGCTCGGCCGGATGCCGAGCGCCGTCGGTTACCAGCCGAACCTGGCCGACGAGATGGGCGTGCTGCAGGAGCGGATCACGTCGACCCGGGGTCACTCGATCACCTCGATGCAGGCGATCTACGTGCCCGCCGACGACTACACCGACCCGGCGCCGGCCACCACGTTCGCGCACCTGGACGCGACCACCGAGCTCTCGCGTGACATCGCCGCTCGTGGTCTGTACCCGGCCGTCGACCCGCTGTCCTCGACGTCGCGGATCCTCGACCCGCAGTACATCGGCCAGGAGCACTACGACGTGGCCGTCCGGGTGAAGCAGATCCTGCAGAAGAACAAGGAACTGCAGGACATCATCGCGATCCTGGGTGTCGACGAGCTCTCCGAAGAGGACAAGATCACCGTCGCGCGGGCGCGCCGGATCGAGCAGTTCCTCAGCCAGAACACCTACATGGCGGAGAAGTTCACCAACGTCCCGGGTTCGACGGTTCCGCTGAAGGACACCATCGAGTCCTTCAAGAAGATCGTCGAGGGCGAGTACGACCACGTCGCCGAGCAGGCCTTCTTCAACGTCGGCTCGCTGGACGACGTCGACCGCAAGTGGGCCGAGCTGCAGAAGGAAAACTGAGATGGCCGACGATTCTGCCAAGCACCTCGAGGTCGCGCTGGTCGCGGCCGAGCGGACCGTGTGGCAGGGCCAGGCCAAGATCGTCATCGCCCGGACCACGGACGGCGACGTCGGTATCCTGCCCGGCCACGCGCCGCTGCTGGGCCTGCTGCAGGGCGGCACCGTCCAGGTGCGGACCGTCGACGACGAGTACTTCGTCGCGGCCGCGCCGGACGGCTTCATCTCGGTGGCCAACGACCGGGTCTCGATCCTGGCCGAGAACGCCGAGATGGGCCACGACATCGACCTCGAAGAGGCCCGGCGGGACCTCGAGCAGGCGCTGGCCGCCGGGCTCGACACCGACTCGGACACCGACGAGGTACGACTCGCCGAGGCCAGGGTCCGGGCCGCCGAGCAGACGTCCTGATCCGACCTGCCATAATCGGCACAATCGAATATCGTCACTGACAGTACGGTTCTCCGGGGTGCCCGGGACAAGTACCCACACAAGGCACCGGAAATGGGGTCGGCAAGGTATGAGGACAGTCCTCGATGTCGTCGGGGTCTGTCTGCTTGCCGCCGTGCTGTTCATCGTGCTGGTCGCGTTCCGCCGTCGCTGGTTGTCCAGGGACGGCGGAACTTTTGATTGCAGCCTGCAACTCGCGGAGAAGGACCACGGTCGCGGCTGGGCGCTCGGCCTGGCCCGCTACGTCGGCGACGACCTGCAGTGGTTCCGGGTCTTCAGCCTGGCCTGGTGGCCGAAGCTGGTCGTGAACCGCCGCCAGCTCGACGGCGTGACCACCCGCCGTCCGATGGGCAACGAGCCCCTGGTCACGTACGCCGGGCACGTCATCGTGGACGCGAAACTCAACGACAAGACCGTCCACTTCGCGATGACCGAAGAGGCGCTGACCGGCGTCCTCGCCTGGATGGAATCAGCTCCTCCGAGCACCCAGACGTACCTGTGACCGGCTGGTCGTAGGAGTGTCAGGGCCACGATAAACACGTCGTGGACGGGCACACTGGAGCGGTGGAGTCGTGGGAGTTCGGCCGGGCGGTCCGTCGATGGCGGGACCGGGTCCCGCCCGGCGCGGTCGGTCTGCCGCCGGGGACCCGTCGACGTGCGACCGGTCTGCGGCGGGAGGAGCTCGCCGCGCTGGCGGGTATCTCGGCCGACTACCTGACCAGGCTGGAGCAGGGCCGGGCGACGTCTCCGTCGGCGCAGGTCGTCGAGGCGCTGGCTCGCGCACTCCGGGTCTCCGATTCCGAGCGTGACCTGCTCTTCGAGCTGGCCGGGCTGTCGGCGCCAGGCCCGGACGTCGTACCGTCGCGGATCAGCGCGAGCGTGCAACGGCTGCTCGACCGGGTCGCGGACACGCCGGTGGCCGTGTACGACGCGACGTGGACGCTGCTCGACGCGAACACGCCGTACGACGCCTTGATGGGCGAGACGACCGCGTGGCGGGGGCTCGAGCGGAACGCGCTCTGGCGCAACTTCGTGGGTCCTGGTACGCGCGTCGTCCATTCGCCCGAGGAGAAGGCGGAGCTGCTGGCCGGGCAGGTCGCCGACCTGCGCCGGACCGCGGCACGCTATCCGGCGGACCGGCAGCTGCGGACGCTGATCCGCGAACTCACCGCCCACAGCCCGCACTTCGCGGACCTCTGGGCGCACGACGACCCGGAGCCGCGCACGGAGCCGTCGAAGCGGAAGGTGGTCGATCATCCGGCCGTCGGACCGATCAGGCTCGACTGCGACGTCCTGTTCGTGGCCACCGACGACGTACGGCTGATGATCTACACCGCCGAACCCGGCACCGACGACGCGGAGCGGCTCGCCCTGGCTGTCGTCCTCGGCACGCAGCAGCTCGGCGAGCGAGCCGATCCTGGCCCTGCCGGTCCTACGAAAACCGGACGGCTGTTTGAGCGCTGACGGCGGTCCGAGACTCGTCGTATGAACTCGCAGAACACCTGGATCATCACCGGGCCGACCTCAGGTATCGGCCGTCGTACAGCCCTCGAGCTTGCCGCGCACGGAACGGTCGTGCTGGTCGGACGCGATCCGGCGAAGCTGGCCGTGGTCGAGCAGCAGATCGAGGCGAGCGGCGGACGCGCGGTGCCGGTCGTCGCCGACTTCTCCGACCTCGGCAGCGTACGGCGGGCCGCCGCGGAGATCATGGCCCTCGGCCTACCGATCGCGGGCGTGCTGAACAACGCCGGCGTCTTCCCGCTGGAGCGCCGTACGACGCCGCAGGGGTGGGATCTCACCTACGCGACCAACCACCTCGGTCCGTTCGCCTTCACCGAGGCTCTGATGCCGCAACTGCCGGACGGCGCGAACGTGGTGTTCGTCTGCTCCGGAGTGGAGGATCCCGAGCGCAGGCCCGCGGTCGTGGCCGGCTTTCGCGGCGCCCGGTTCCTCTCGGTCGAGGCGAGCGTGCGCGGCGAGTGGAAGCCGGGCGGCTCCACGCGACCCGGCTTCGACGCGTACGCGACCTCGAAACAGGGCAATCTCGCGACGGTGCTGGCGTTCGCGAGACAGACGCCGCGGCTCCGGTTCAACGCCGTCGAACCGGGATTCAGCCCCGGCAGCGGGCTCGGCCGCGACGCCGGTCCGGTGGTGGCGTTCGTGTCGAAGTACGTGCTGTCACCGTTGGCTCCGATGATCAAGTACTGGAGCACGCCCAAGCGCGCCGCCCGGGTGATCACGGAGGTCCTGACCGCCGACTCCGACGTGTCGGGCGTCTACTACGACGAACGAGGCAAGCCGATGCAGGGCTCGGTCCAGGTCGGCGATCCCGAATTCTGCGCCCGCGTGGTCGCCGAGACCCGCGCCCTGCTCGCTGCCGCGGATCGCGACGGGTCAGTGGACGTTGAGGGCCTGGAGCAGCATCGGGAGTGAGGCGTGCAGTTCTCGCTGCCAGTAGGCCCAGCCGTGAGTGCCCGGGCCGTAGAAGTTGGTGGTCAGGTGCTTCGCGCCGACCTGCTCGAGCTGCGTGGCGAGGGCGTGGTTCTGGCGGTTGAAGTCGGCCTCCAGCGCGTCCGTCTTGCCGGGTGGGTCGAACGGCCCTGCGGTGCCGTCGCCGCAGGAGAGGTAGACCGGTAGCGACTTGAGCCGGTGAGCCAGGTAGTACGGGTCGTGCGCTTCCCAGATGCTTCGCTGGGCGACCGGGTCTCCCCAGACGCGGCGCGGGTCGTTGCCTTGGCCGGCGAAGAACCCCATGATCCGGTTCACCGACTCGTCGTTGAGCAGCGGATGCGCGGAGCCGGAGTACGCCGCGACGGCGCGGAACATGCCGGGGTGCCGGGCGGCGTACAGCAGGGCTCCCTGGCCGCCCATGGAGAGGCCGGCGACGACGCGGTCCGAGCTCGCGCCCCAGCCGTGTTCGAGGAGGTGCGACAGTTCGACGGTGTGGAAGGTCTCCCAGGCGGGGTCGCCGCCGGCGCCGTAGTTCCACCAGTCGCTGTACCACCCGTTCCAGCCGGCCTCGGGCATCACGACGAGGACCTTGCGCAGGCTCGGGATCTTCGCGATGTCGGTACCGGACCAGGACGTGTAGTCGCCGCAGCAGCCGTGCAGCAGCCAGAACGTCGGCCAGTGCCGGCTGCGGTCGGCGGGATTCCAGCCGTCCGGGGTGAGCAGGCGGACGTTGACGGTGCGGCCGCCGAGCGCCTGGGAGCGGACGGTCAGGTCGGTCAGCCGGTCCGCTACCTGCTTGACCGCGACGACCTCGGCGCCGCGGGGCGCGGCTTGGACGGTGGCCGTCGGGCTGGGGGCGGCTTGGGCGACGGGTGCGAGCGGGACGAGTCCGATCAGCAGCGCTGCGGCGAGGCGGGCGAACTTGGGCATGGGCAGACCTCCTGGGCGGGGAAGGTGGCTGAAGGAGTTGTACCCCCGAAAATCGGTGGGTACTCCGGGGCGGGTGTGCCAGGATCGCGGGCATGAAGAGTTTCTTCTTCCGACTGGGCTAGCTCCGCTGGCCCTTCGTGTGGCGTTCTGCCCTTGGCCGGCGAGGCGGGAGTAGCCAGTTGGTTGCTCCCGGATTCTTGCCGGGAGAGTCTTCATGCGTTCTGCGCTCATGCTCGTGCGCGCTGTTGCCGGGTTGGAATGGTTGGTGGCCGAGGAGGTCACGGCCGCGGGATGCCGGGTGGTCGAGGTGTCCAAGCGGCAGGTGGTCGTCGACGGCCTGGTCGAGCCGCCGCGGATGGCCGACGACGTGTTCGAGGTGTACGGCGTGGCGCCGGATCCCGGCCGCGCCAGAGCAGGGGTAGCGGCCGCGGTGCAGGCCGCGCTCCCGTCGGCACCGGGTGGTGGGGTGTTCGCGGTGTCGGCGTCGTTCGTGGGGGAGCGGAACTTCAACCGGTACGACGTCGAGGATGTGGTGGGGCAGCGGCTCGCGCGGTTGACGGGCGGGCGGTACCACTCGCGGCGCGACGGCGCCGTACCGCCGGACGAGCGCACCGAATGGCGGGTGGTGCTCGACGGAAAGACGCTGTGGATAGCGCGCCGCCCGTACGCCGCACCCATCCATCGGAGGCCCTGGCGGCAACACACCGTCCCAGGAAGCCTGCACCCACCGGTAGCAGCCGCCATGGCCCACCTCGCTGACCTAGCACCTGGACACCAAGTACTCGACCCGTTCTGCGGAGCCGGTACGATCCTGCTGGAATCCCACCTGATCGAACCGCGCGTCACCTACCTCGGCGTCGACCGAGACCCGACCGCAATCGCAGCAGCACAAGCGAATGCGGCGCAGTTGGTTGGCCCATCCATCAATTGGCGGGTAGGAGATGCGCGACGGGTCGAGGGTTCCTTCGATCGGATCGTGAGTAATCCGCCGTGGGGTGTGCGGGTGGACGCTGCGACGGTGTCCGCGGGGATGCGGCGGTGGCGGGAGGTTTTGCGGCCGGGTGGGGTGGTGGTGGCGCTGGTGCTGGCGGAGCAGGTGCCGCGGGGGTGGACGGTGCTGGGGCGGCATCAGTTGGCGGTGGCGGGCAGGCATCCGGTGATTGTGGTTCTGGGGGTGTCTCGGTATTGACATGCGCGGAGAACGTTCGTAGGTTCCTGCGCATACGTAAGAGCAACCCTCAATCAGCTCATATTCGAGTGCTCATACGTATGAACGTGCAGCCGCTCTACATCTGAGGTGAGGAATATGCGCAGTCGATGGCGGGTGTTTTTGGCGGTCGGCGCAGTGCTGGTCGCGGGGTGCTCAGGCCCCGCGACCGGTCCGGCGGCGACCGGATCGGCGGGTGGAGCGAGCATCGTCTACGCGAAGACCGACGGTGGTACGACGTTCGTCCGCAACTACAACGTGATGGGCCCGGCGACCGACAAGGCGCCGAACGCGGAGCTGGTGTACGAGCCGCTGATGCGGGTCGACTACAGCGACGGCGGGGTGGTGAAGCCGTGGCTCGCGCAGAGCTGGGCGTTCTCCGAGCAGGGCAAGGTGCTGACGATCAAGCTGCGCACCGACGTGACCTGGTCGGACGGCCAGAAGTTCACCGCCGACGACGCGGTCTACTCGCTCGGCCTGCCGATCGAGAAGAAGGACTTCAGTATCGCGGGTGTCACCTACAAGTCGGTGACGAAGGTCGACGACAGCTCGGTGAAGGTAACCTTCGCGGAGCCGTCGTACGCGACCTTGAACCAGTTCGCGAACATCCTGCTGCCGATGGTCCCGAAGCACATCTGGTCGACCCAGAACCTGAACACCTGGACCAACCCGGACCCGGTCGGCACCGGCCCGTTCACGGTGAAGGAGTTCAAGCCGCAGCAGATCACCCTGGGCGCGCGCTCCGACTACTGGGGCGGCAAGTTGCCGATGACAACGTTCAAGATCGTCCCGACCGCGGGTGAGGCGCTGAAGGCGCAGCTGCTGAAGGGAGAGCTCGACTGGGCGTCGGCCGGCTGGGCGAACGGCGAGAAGGAGTACGTCGCCAAGGACCCGGACAAGCACCTGTACCAGCTGTACTCCAACGGCGGCGCGATGTCCGTGCTGTTCAACACCGGCAAGGCCCCGTTCGACGACGTGCACGTACGGAAGGCCCTCGCGCTGACCGTCGATCGTACGGCGGTCGTCACCACGCTCCAGCGTCCCGGTACCGAGGCCGGCCCGACCGGTCTGTCCGAGCAGCTGTTCGGCGACTGGCTCGACCCGGCGTACAAGGGCCAGGTGCAGAAGGTCGACGCGGACGCCGCGAAGGCCGAGCTGGCCAAGGGCGGCTGGACGATCGACAACGGCGCACTGGTCAAGGACGGCAAGCGGTACCAGCCGAGCATCCTGTTCAACGCGGACTGGGGCTGGGGCAGCTACGCCGACATCCTGATCAACACCTGGAAGCAGACCCTCGGCCTGACCGTGAAGAGCGCCGGCCAGCCCAGCGCCGGGTACTACGACAAGCAGAACCTCGGCCAGTTCGACCTGGCGGCCTCGTCGACCGGCGGCGCGAGCGTGTACGGCGTCTACCGGTTCCTGTCCAGCCAGTACCTGACCCCGATCGGCAAGTCGGCCACCCTCGACCAGGGCCGCTGGAGCGACCCGGAGACCGACAAGATCATCAAGGCGATGGAGCGCACTGACAACGTCGATGAGCTGAAGACGCTCGGCAAGCAGCTGCAGAAGATCGTCGTCGACGAGGTGCCGTTCAGCCCGATCTACAACAACTTCTACTTCATCGACATCAACTCGACCCGGTGGACCGGCTGGCCGACGCCGCAGAAGTTCGACGCGATCCCGTTCCCGGGGATGGGTCCGGACACCATCCTCACGCTGCTGAGCCTCCAGCGCCGGGGGAACTGACGATGCGGTGGGCCTTCCTGGCCCGGCGGCTGGGTTTCTACCTGGCCGCCGCGGCCGCCGCGATCGGCCTGAACTTCCTGCTCCCGCGGCTGATGCCGGGCGACCCGTCGTCGGCGATCGTGGAGGAGCTGGAGCGGGTCAGCGGCCAGCAGGTGCCGGCCGAGACGCTGGAGTCGATCCGCGCGATCTTCGGCAACCCACACCAGAACCTCGGCCGGCAGTTCCTGGACTACCTGGGCCAGTTGTCGCACGGTGACCTCGGTGTCTCCGTGGTCAACTTCCCGGTCCCGGTCTCCGACCTGGTCTGGCAGGCGTTGCCGTGGACGCTGTTGCTGGTCGGCACCACGACGGTCACGGCGTTCGCGATCGGCACCCTGCTGGGTGTCGTCGCGGGCTGGAAGGCGGGCAGCAGGTTCGACGCGATCCTGACGCCGTTCACCACGTTCCTGTCCAGCGTCCCGTACTTCTGGGTCGCGCTGCTGGCCCTCTGGGCGTTCGGTTTCGTCCTCGGCTGGACGCCGATGTCCGGCGGCTACGACCCCGACCTCCCGCAGGGCGTCAGCCTGGCGTACGTCGCGAGCGTGCTGCACCACGGGATCTTGCCGGCGGCAACGATCGTGTTCTCGGCGTTCGGCGGCTGGCTGCTCGGGATGCGGAACATGACCGTCACCACGGTCCGCGAGGACTACGTACTGCTGGCCCAGGCGAAGGGCCTGTCGCCGCGGCGGGTGATGTTCCGGTACGCCGCCCGGAACGCGATGCTGCCGAGCTTCACCGGTTTCGCGATGGCGCTCGGGCACGTGATCGGCGGCGCGCTGCTGACCGAGATCGTGTTCAGCTACCCCGGGATCGGCTACCTGATGTACGAGGCGCTGCAGAAGCGCGACTACCCGATGATGCAGGGCGTGTTCCTGCTGATCACGCTCGCGGTGCTGCTGGCGAACCTGATCGCGGACCTGGCCTACGTACTGCTCGATCCGCGGATCCGGGCGAGGGGATGACCATGCTCAGGAGCTGGAAGGTCCGCTTCGGACTCGGCGTACTGCTGTTCTTCGTCCTGCTGGCGATCGTCGGCCCGTGGTTGCCGCTCGATCCGCGCGCGAACGACTTCGGTGCGATCTCGCAGCCGCCGAGCGGCAAGCATCTGTTCGGTACGACGCAGTTCGGGCAGGACGTGCTCGCGCAGACCGTCGCCGGCGCCCGCGGGTCGATGCTGGTCGGCATCGTGGCCGCGTTGATCGGTACGACGATCGCGATCCTGGTCGGCGTACCCGCCGGGTACTTCGGTGGCGCGGTCGACAACGGCCTGAACTTCCTCACGAACCTCTTCCTGGTGATGCCGGTGCTGCCGCTGATCCTGATCGTGGCCGGCTACGTGCAGGGCACCGGCCCGTGGGTGATCGCGCTGATCATCGGTCTGTTCGGCTGGTCGGGTGGGGCGCGGACGCTGCGCGCACAGTCGCTCAGCCTGAGCAGCCGGGACTTCGTACTCGCGATGCGGATGGTCGGCGAGCCGCACCGGCGGCTGATCTTCTTCGAGGTGCTGCCGCATCTGACCGGCTGGATCTCGGCGATGTTCCTGCACGGCGTGATCGGCGGCGTGATGGCCGAGGCCGGGCTGGCGTTCCTCGGCATCACGGACTCCGGCTCGATCAGCTGGGGCACGATGATCCAGGCCGCCCAGCAGCAGAGCGCCGTACTGCGGGGGTTCTGGTGGTGGTTCGTCCCGCCGGGTCTGTGTATCGCGCTGATCGGGACCGCGGCGACGATGGTGAACTTCGGCGTCGACGAGGTGTCGAACCCGAAACTGCGGGTGGCGCGGCGCTCGGTCGTGGTCCGGACCCGGAAGGTGGCCGAGGCATGAGTGTGCTGACGGTGGACGGCCTGACCGTGGATTACCTGACCGGAGACAAGCCGGTGCGGGCGTGTGACGACGTGTCGTTCGAACTGCAGCGCGGCGAGATCCTCGGGGTGGCGGGCGAGTCGGGGTCGGGCAAGTCGACGCTGATCACCGCGCTCACCCGGCTGCAGCGCCCGCCGGCGGTCACCACCGCCGGCCGGATCGAGTTCCACGGGACCGATCTGGTCGGGCTGAGCGCGGACGAGCTCCGGAAGCTGCGCTGGACCTCGCTCGCGATCGTGCTGCAGAGCGCGATGGACGCGCTGAACCCGGTGATGCGGGTCGGCGCCCAGTTCGTCGACGTACTGCGTTCGCACGACAAGAGCCTGGGCCGCCGCGACGCGTGGGACCGGGCCGCGGAGCTGCTCGCGATGGTCGGCATCTCCGCCGACCGGGTCCGCGCGTACCCGCACGAACTGTCCGGCGGGATGCGGCAACGCGCGAGCATCGCGCTCGCGCTGGCCTGTGGTCCCGAGCTGGTCGTGATGGACGAGCCGACGACGGCCGTCGACGTGGTGATGCAGCGCCAGATCCTCGCCCAGGTACTGCGGCTCCGCCGGGAGCTGGGGTTCGCGGTCGTGTTCGTCACGCACGACCTGTCCCTGCTGCTGGAGCTCGCCGACCGGATCGCGATCATGTACGGCGGCCGGATCGTCGAGATCGGCACCGCCGAATCCCTGTACGCCAAGCCGCGGCACCCGTACACCCGCGGCCTGCGTGACTCGTTCCCGCCGCTGCGCTCGGAGCTGCGCAGACTCACCGGCATCCCGGGCAGCCCGCCGGACCTGCGGACGCCGCCGCCCGGCTGCGCGTTCCACCCGCGCTGCCCCGACCGCTTCGACGGTTGCGACCGGCAACGACCGGAGCTGCTGACGATCGAGGACCATGCCGTCGCGTGCCGGCTCTATCCGTCGGGAGATGATCAAGCATGAGTCAACCAGTACTCGAGGCGCGTGGGGTCTCGAAGCATTTTCCGGCCGGGCGGTCGACCGTACGGGCCGTGGAGGACGCGACGCTGGCGTTGCTGCCCGGTCGGATCGTGGCGCTCGTGGGGGAGAGCGGCAGCGGGAAGACCACGCTCGCGCGGTTGCTCGCCCGGTTCTATCCGCCGACCTCCGGGGAGATTCGGCTGCGCGGGGAGCCGGTGAAGGGCAAGCAGCGCGCGTACTACCGCGACGTACAGCTGATCTTCCAGGATCCGTTCGGGTCGCTGAACCCGTTGCACCGGGTGCGGTACAACCTCGAGCGGGCGGTGAAGCTGCATCACGAAGTGCACTCCAAAGAGGACGTGGAGCAGCGAGTCGTGGAGTTGCTGGAGCGGGTGAGCCTGACTCCGGTCGAGCAGTTCGTGGACAAGTTCCCGCACGAGCTGTCCGGCGGGCAACGGCAGCGGGTGGTGATCGCGCGGGCGCTGGCCGTCGAGCCGAAGGTGCTGCTCGGCGACGAGCCGATCTCGATGCTGGACGTGTCGATCCGGCTGGAGATGCTGAACCTCCTCGACCGGCTGCGGACCGAGGACGGGCTGGCGCTGCTCTACATCACCCACGACATCGCGAGCGCACGTTACCTGTGCGACGACATCGTGGTGATGTACGCCGGCCGGATGATCGAGGGCGGCCCGAAGGAAGCGGTGATCGCCGATCCGCTGCACCCGTACACGCAGTTGCTGATCGACTCGTCCCCGGATCCGGAACGCGATCGCACCGACCGGGCGGCACTCTTCGACGCCGAGGACCTCGGCGAACCGCCCAGCCTGATCGACCCGCCCGCGGGCTGCCGGTTCCACCCGCGCTGCCCGGTGGCGATGGACATCTGCCGCACCGACGTACCGCCGCGGACCGAACTGCCCGACGGCCGCTGGACCCATTGCTGGCTGCAGGAGAAGAAATGAAGGCACCACGACAGTCCGACGTCGCCCGGCTCGCGGGCGTCTCCCAGTCCGCGGTCTCCCGGGTGGTGAGCGGGGACGTGGACAGGATCCCGGTCGAGACCCGGGACCGGATCCTCGCGGCGGTGAAGGAGCTCGGGTACGTCCCGAACGCCGCCGCGCGGAACCTGCGGAACAAGCGCAACCGGCTGCTCGGCGTGCATACCTTCGAGGCCGTGTTCCCGCACGCCCGCGAGGACTTCTACTTCGAGTTCCTGCTCGGGATCGAGGAGCGCGCCGAGGAGATCGGGTACGACCTGGTGCTGTTCACCTCGACCGGGACCAGCGACGGGCGACGGCGGATCTACCGGGACGGGACGAACCGGCTGAACCTCGCCGACGGGACCGTCCTGCTCGGTGCCGCGACCGACCGCGAGGAGCTGGCCCGGCTGTGGCACGACGGGTACTTGTTCGTGCACATCGGCCGCCGCGAGGTGCCGGGCGCGGACATCCCGTGCATCATCCCGGACTACGTGGCGGCCGCGGACCGGCTGGTGACGTCGCTCGCCGACCGCGGCCACCGGCACTTCGCGTACCTGCGCGAGGGCATCGAGCAGGAGGCGTACGTCGACCGGCGGCAGGGCTACCGGGCCGCGATCGAGCGGCTCGGGCTGCAGGACCGGTCGCCCGGCTTCCGCGGTGAGCCTGGGCTGACCGAGGAGTGGCTGGACGAACTGGCGGCCGGCCCGGAGACCGCGGTGGTTGCCGAGGGCATCCGGTTGGCCGAGGAGCTGCGGACCGGGCTGACCGCTCGCGGGCTGAGCATCCCGGCGGACCTGTCGGTGGCGGTGCTGGAGGGATCGGGCGACGAGCCCGGGCACCGCTGGGACTGCCTGGTGATCCCGCGCAAGGAGATCGGCCGGATCGCGATCGACGCCCTGGTGGCGCGGGTCGAGGATCCGGACGCGGAACCGGTCAGCCAGTTGGTGGCCTGCGATCTGGTGGCCGGCGAAACCGTCGCCGCGCCCCGACTTAAGGAGTAAACGGGTGGAAACAGATGTCCTCGTAGTCGGTGGCGGACTGGGCGGGGTCGCCGCCGCGCTGACCGCGGCGCGCCTCGGCCGCAGCGTCGTACTGACCGAGCCGACCGACTGGCTGGGCGGGCAGCTGACCAGCCAGCTCGTCCCGCCGGACGAGCACCCGTGGATCGAGCAGTACGCCGCCACCGGGTACGCCGAGCTCCGCAACCGGATCCGGGAGTACTACCGCCGCAACTACCCACTAACGCCCGAGGCCGCCGCGAACCCGCTGCTCGACCCGGGCCTCGGCGTGGTCAGCCGCTTCTGCCACGAGCCGCGCGTCGCCGCCGCCGTACTGGAGGAGATGCTCGCGCCGTGGCGCGCGTCCGGCCGGCTGGTCGTGCTGATGGAGCACGAGCCGATCGCGGCCGCGACCAACGGCGACGAGATCGAGGCCGTCACGTTCCGCGGGATGGGCCGCGAGCTGACCGTCGAGGCGACGTACGTCGTGGACGCGACCGAGCTCGGCGACCTGCTCGAGCTGGCAGGAGTCGAGCACGTGATCGGCGCCGAGGGCCGCGACGAGACCGGTGAGCTGCATGCGCCGGAGGTCGCGAATCCCCTGGACCAGCAGGCGTTCTCGTGGTGTTTCGCGCTGGAGCACCGGCTGGGGGAGGACCACACGATCGACCGTCCGGCCGGGTACGAGCACTGGCGGGACACCGTCGCGCCGTTCTGGCCCGGGTCGCAGCTGTCCTGGACGGACGTCGTACCGGTCACGCTGGAGCAGCGGGAGTGGAAGCTGCTGGACGCGAACCCGGCGCAACGGGCGCCGTTCTCGCTGTTCCGCTACCGGCAAATCCTTGCCAGTAGCAACTTTGTCGACAAGGCGATCCCGGACGTCACGGTGGTGAACTGGCCGCAGCTCGACTACTGGGAGAAGCCGCTGCTCCCGGACCCCTCGGACGCGTTGGCGGCCAGCCGCGACCTCTCGCTCTCCTTCCTGTACTGGATGCAGACCGAGGGCGGGTACCCCGGGCTGCGCCTGCGTCCCGACGTCACCGGTACGGCGGACGGCCTCGCGAAGGCGCCGTACATCCGGGAGTCCCGCCGGATCCGGTCCGAGTTCACCGTGCTGGAGCAGCACGTCGGCGTCGAGGCGCGGCCGGACGGCGCGGGCAGCGAGGTGTTCGCGGACACCGTCGGGCTCGGGCGGTACCGGATCGACCTGCACCCTTCGACCGCCGGCCGGACGTACGTCGACATCGAGGCGTACCCGTTCCAGATCCCGCTCGGTGCGCTGATCCCGGTCCGGGTCGACAACCTGCTGCCGGCCAACAAGAACATCGGGACGACGCACATCACCAATGGTTGCTACCGCCTGCACCCGGTCGAATGGAGCATCGGCGAGGCGGTTGGCGCACTGGCCGGGTTCTGCCTGGCCGAAGGCCTGTCACCACGCAAGGTCCGCAACGATCCCACCCACCTGGCCGACTACCAGCGGCTCCTCGCCAACGACCTGCGCATCAAGCTCGCCTGGCCGGAGGAGATCCGCACGCATCGCGACTGACTGAAGGGATGTAGCTGTGCTCCGAAAGTCTTTGGCCGCCCTGTGTACCGCCCTCTTGCTCTCCGCCGCCTCCTTGGTGAACGCGACGGCGAGCACAACCGCCCTCCCCGCCCTGCACACCGAAGGCAATCGCATCAAGAACAGCGCTGGTACCGCAGTCACCCTCCAAGGCGTCTCTGTCATCGCCCCCGAACAGAACGCGGTCTGCACCGACTGCAACAACAAGCCGATCAACGACCTGATCGACATGACCGTCTCGAACGGCTGGCACTCCAAGATCCTGCGGCTGCTGGTCACCGAGGCGATCGGCAAGGACCTGAACGCCTACGACGCGACGTACATCAAGCCGTACGTCGACCACGCGGTCGCCAAGGGTCTGTACGTGATCATCGACCTGCACCTGGTCCGGAACTACGGCGATGCAGCCGGCGCCGTACCGCAGGCGGACGTGAAGGGGTTCTGGGACTTCATCGCGCCGCGCTACGCGAACAACCCGAACGTGCTGTTCGAGGTGTTCAACGAGCCGATCGCGCCGGACAACTGGGCCACCTGGAAGTCGTACATCCAGCCGGTCGTCGACTCGATCCGATCGGTCGCACAGAACGTGATCCTGATGGGCAGCCCGTCCTGGAGCACCCGCCTGAACGGCGCGCTGACCGACCCGATCACCGGCGGCAACATCGCCTACGTCTACCACCTGTACCCGAACCAGGGGCCGGCCACCGCGGCCAACCTCGATCCCAGATTCGGTACGGCGTCCGCGACCCTGCCCGTCGTCCTGACGGAGTTCGGCTGGGACCCGTCCTCGTCGGCGAACAACGTCACCGCCGGGACGACGTCCGGCTGGGGGCTGCCGTTGCGGCAGTACCTGGACGCGCGGCCGCAGATCGGGTGGATCGGCTGGATCTTCGACAACTTCTGGCAGCCCGTCATGTTCGACAAGAACTGGAACCTGCTGACCGGTGAGTACGAAGGCGGTTTTGTGCGGGACTGGCTGGCCGGGGCGCCCGCGACCTCGCCGTGCACCGACCATCTCGCCCGCGGCGCGACGGCGACCGCGTCGTCGGCGTACACGGCGGACTCGGGTGCGGAGAAGGCCGTCGACGGGTCCTGTCTCGACAGCGGGCGGTGGATGTCCGCGGTCGGAGACACCACGCCGGTGCTGACGTTGAACCTGGGTGCGTACAAGACGGTCAAGCAGGTCGATGTGTACAGCGGGTACGGGTACCCGAACGTCGCGACGGGCACTGTGCTGGTCGCGTTCAAGGTCGAGGGCCACACATCGGCCGGGTGGGTCCAGCTGGGCAGCGTCACCGGGAACACCAGGTCGCTGGTCTCGATGGCCGGTCCGTCCGGGACAATTGACCAGCTACGCCTGACCGTGACCGACCCGTCGAACACCACCCCGGACATCGCCCGCGTGTACGAGGTGGCCGCTCACTGACCGTGCCGAGGAGGACCGCTGACATCCCGACCAGGCCGGATCGTCGCCGCGCTGCTCGCCGGTGCGCTGGTCTTCCCGCTGGTGCCGGCGGTCACCTCACGGCCGGTGAAGCTGCAGGTACTGTCCAGCCGCGCGGACATGGTGACCGGCGGTGACGCGCTGGTGCACGTGGACGTGTCCGAGGCGGACGCGGACGACGTACGGGTGACTCTCAACGGTAAGGACGTGTCGTCGGTGTTCAGCGCCGACGACACGGGCCTTACCGGTCTGGTCGGCGGGATCCGGCTCGGGAAGAACGTGCTGCGGGCCGAGGCGGGCGGCCGCCGTACGACGCTGGAGGTGCGCGACTCACCGCGTCAGGGTCCGGTGTTCGCGGGGCCGCACGAGCAGCCGTATGTCTGCGAGACCGCGAACGCGACGGTCCCGGTGGTGGGCGGCACGCTCGGCGCGCCGCTGGACGACGACTGCACGATCGCGCCGCGGGTCGACTACTTCTACCGGACCACGTCCGGGAAGTACGCGAAGTGGCCGGCGGGCGCGACCAGGTACCCGGCGGACCTCGCCGGCACCGCCGCCGGCGATCCGTTCATCGTCCGGATGGAGACCGCGAGCGCGGACCGGGCGATCGTCCGGACGACGATGCTGCACGACCCGCTGGACGAGGCCGCTCCGACGCCGACCCGCCGCTCGAAGGGCTGGAACGGGCGGGCCATCTTCACCCTCGGCGGCGGCTGCGCCGGCGGGTGGTACCGGTCCGGGCGGACCACCGGAGGCGTGACCGACGCGTACCTGCTCGGGCAGGGGTACGCGTTGCTGTCGTCGTCGCTGAACGTGTTCGCGCAGAACTGCAACGACCTGATCGCCGCCGAGGCGGCGATGACGACGAAGGAACTGTTCGTCGAGCACTACGGCCGGCCCGAGTTCACGGTCGGCTTCGGGTGCTCGGGCGGCTCGTACCAGGCGCACCAGATCACCGACAACTACCCGGGCATCTTCGACGGGATCATCGTCGGCTGCTCGTTCCCGGACGTCGGGTTCGGGACGATCCCGGTCATCACCGACGCGTGGCTGCTGACGGCGTACTTCGCCCGGTCCGGTCTCGCGTGGACGCAGGACCAGCAGCGCCAGGTGGCGGGCTTCCGGAACATCAAGACGCTTTCGAGTATGGCGCTGAGCGCCCGGCGGATCGACCCGCGGTGGAACTGCGGGAACGTCCCGATCGGCCTGCGGTACGACCCGGTGCGGAACCCCCGCGGCGTGCGGTGCGACGTGTACGACCACGCGGTCACGGTGTACGGGAAGGACCCGCTGACCGGGTTCGCGCGGCGGCCGCTGGACAACGTCGGCGTCCAGTACGGGCTGAAGGTGCTGAAGTCCGGGGTGATCACGCCCGCGCAGTTCCTCGACCTGAACCGCCGGATCGGCGGCTTCGACGCGGACGCGAACCTGGTCCCGGCCCGGACCGAGGCGGACCCGGAGGCGGTCCGGGCGGCGTACCGGACCGGGCGGCTGACGAACGGCGGCGGCGGGCTGCGGGACGTGCCGATCATCGACTACCGCGCGTACGCTGACAACCAGCCGTGGGGCGACATCCACCTGCGCTACCACACGTTCTCGCTGCGCGCCCGGCTGGAGAAGGCGAACGGTACGTCGGCGAACCAGGTGAGCCTGCTCGAGGACGCCCGCTACGGCCTCTTCTCCACCGCGAGCCCGCTGCTGCGGCACGCGGTCAAGGAGATGGACCATTGGCTGACCCAACTGACCGCGGACGGGACGTCACGGCCGCGGATCGAGAAGATCGAGTCGGCGCGCCCGTCCGGGCTGGTCGAAGGGTGCCGGGGGCCGCACGGCTTCCTCGCCCAGCCGCTCGACCGGGACCCGGCGTCGCGCTGCGAGCAACTGTTCCCGTCGGCGTCGTACCCGCGCGAGGTGGCCGGGTCCGGCGTGGCGGCGGACGTGATCAAGTGCCAACTGGTGCCGCCGGCACGGTCCGAGTACCCGAAGTTCACCGACGCGCAATGGGACCAGTTGCAGGCGATCTTCCCGGACGGCGTCTGCGACTGGTCGAAGCCCGGCATCAACCAGCAACCGCTGGACGGGACGTGGCTCAGCCTGTCGTAGAGTGCGTCGAGTGGCAGAACGCGTCCGGCTGATCGACGTGGCACGGGAGGCCGGTACGTCGGTCTCGACCGTGTCGCGGGCGCTGAACGGGTCCGACCTGATCTCGCCCGAAGTGGTCGCGCACGTGCGGGCCGTCGCCGGCCGGCTCGGGTACCGAGTCGACAAACGCGCACAGGAGTTCAAGCTCGGCCGTCCGCTCACAGTCGGTGTCACAGTGCCCGATCTGACGAACCCGTTCTTCTCTGAAGTGCTCAAGGGTCTGAGCGCCGCTGCGCGCGCCGGCGGATACCGGCTGCTGATCGGCGAGAGCAGTGAGGACCCTGCCGAGGAACTGCGGCTCGTCGACGAACTGGTCGACTACTCCGGCGCTCTCGTCCTGTGTAGCTCCCGGCTGACTCGCGCCGGCCTGGCGAAGGCCCTCGCACAACCCGTTCCAGTGGTCTGCATCAACCGCAGCGTCAAGAACGCCGGCGTAGTCGCGATCAGCTACCGCGCCGCCAGTCGCTTGCTCCTCGAACACCTCACCGGCCTCGGGCATCGCCACATGCTGTACGTCGGCGGTCCGGCCACGTCCTGGTCAGACGGCGAGCGCCGCCGCACGTTACGCCGTACAGCGCGATCGCTCGACGTCACGCTCGACGAGATCGACGGCGGCTGGTCCGGCAACCACGGGTACGACGCAGGCCCGACGGTGCGGAACAGCCGGGCGACGGCGGTGATCACGTTCAACGATCTGGTCGGCACCGGGCTGCTCAGCTGGATGTACGACAACGGCGTCGAGGTTCCGGCCGAGTTGTCCGTCGCGTCGTACGACGACATCCCGAGCGCGGCGTACTCGCGGCCGCCCCTGACCTCGCTGCGCAATGACCGCGTGAAGCTCGGCGAACTCGCCTGGAAGCAGTTGAGCGAACGTCTCTCAGGTGCGGACTGGCCCGCCCCGGACCTCCTGACCCCCGAACTGGTCGTCCGCGCCAGCACCGGCGCGGCCCGCCGACGAGCCGGGATCCGCATCAGCTGACTCGCAAGGGCACAAATGTGCCGGTTTTCGGTAGACACTCCGGGCGAAGCTGCGCGACTCACCAAGAAGCGACACAGTCGGACACAGGGGTAGGGAAAGCGTTCTCCGTCCGTGGGGGGATCGACCCTGGGAGTGTCGCGTGGCTCAAACAGACCGAATCCCCAGCCGACCGACCGCAGCCGCGACGCCGACCGGATCTGGACCGCCGGGCGCCGTCACGGACAGTACATCCAGTGCCACCAAGCCGCTGTCGTGGTGGGCACGCGCCAGACGGGACAAGGTGCTGCTGCTGATGGCGCTGCCCGGGCTCGTCCTGCTGCTGGCCTTCCACTACCTGCCGTTGCTCGGGAACCTGATCGCGTTCCAGGAGTACCTGCCGTTCGTCCCGCTCGGTCGCAGTGCCTGGGTCGGGCTCGACAACTTCGCGGTGATCTTCAACGGCGACGCGGAGTTCCTCAACGCTCTCAAGAACACGTTGCTGATCACGCTCGTCCAGGTGATCTTCGTGTTCCCCGCGCCGATCGCGCTGGCGCTGCTGCTGAACAGCCTGCTGTCCGAGCGGATCAAGCGGGTCGTGCAGTCGGTGCTGTACCTGCCGCACTTCCTGTCCTGGGTGATCGTGATCGCGATCTTCCAGCAGATCCTCGGCGGCAGCGGCCTGATCAACAACTTCCTGCGTTCGCACGGGATGGGCACGATCGACTTCCTCGGCAACCCGGACGGGTTCATCGCGCTGCTCACCAGTCAGGTGATCTGGAAGGACACCGGGTGGGGGACGATCCTGTTCCTGGCGGCGCTGACCCAGATCGACCCCGGGCTGTACGAGGCCGCGCGGGTCGACGGCGCGTCCCGCTGGCGTCAACTGTGGCACGTCACGGTGCCGGGTATCCGCGCGCTGATCATCCTGCTGCTGATCCTGCGGCTGGGCGACTCGCTCACCGTCGGGTTCGAGCAGATCATCCTGCAGCAGAACCTGGTCGGGCGGCCGGCGAGCGAAGTACTGGACACGTACGTCTACAACAACGGCGTACTGGCCGGGCAGTGGGGTATATCGGCCGCCGTCGGGTTGGTGAAGGGGCTCGTTGCCGTCGTCCTGGTGATCGGCGCCAACAAGATCGCGCACATCTTCGGTGAGGCGGGGGTGTACCAGAAATGAGTACTGTGCAGAAGGGCATTGACGACGCGCCGGCGATGTCGTCGCGGGTGCTGAAGACCGTCGTACTGCTGGTCTGCTGTGCGGTCGTCGTCGTCCCGTTCCTCGGGGTGATCTCGACGAGCATCGCCAGCCAGCGGCACGTCACGAACTCGGGCGGCTTCGTGCTCTGGCCGGACGGGCTCAACTGGGACGCGTACAAGGCGATCTTCAACGGCGGCGTGGTGCAGCGGGCGCTCGGCGTCAGCGTGCTGATCGCCGTCGGCGGCACGCTGGTCAGCCTCGCCGGGTCGACGATGCTGGCGTACGCGCTCAGCCGGCGCGGCTCGTTCGGGCAGCGGCCGATCCTGCTGATCGTGCTGTTCAGCCTGCTGTTCAGCCCCGGGCTGATCCCGAACTACCTGGTGGTGAAGGAGTTCGGGCTGCTCGACTCGCTGCTGGCGCTGATCCTGCCGACCGCGATCAGCGGGTTCAACGTGATCGTGCTGCGCTCGTTCTTCATGAGCATCCCGGACGCGGTGCTCGACTCCGCCCGGGTCGACGGCGCCGGCGACTTCCGGATCTTCTGGTCGGTCGTGCTGCCGCTGTCCAAGGCGGTGCTCGCGGTGGTCGGGCTGTTCTACGCGGTCGGGTACTGGAACGCGTTCTTCAACGCGATGCTCTACATCAACGACACCGCGAAATGGCCGTTGCAGCTGGTACTGCGGACGTACGTGATCAACAACACCGAGCTGAGCAGCGGGGACCGCGGCGGCGCGTCGGCCGACCAGTTGCCGCCGCAGGAGTCCATCCAGATGGCGATCCTGGTGGTGTCGCTGGTGCCGATCCTGATCGTGTACCCGTTCCTGCAGCGGCACTTCGCGAAGGGCATGCTGACCGGGGCGGTGAAGGGATGACTCTTCGCCGAAGGACGTTCCTGGCCGGCTCGATCGCCGCGGCCGGCGGGTTGGCCGGTGGCTTGAGCGGGTGCTCCACGGTGACCCGGTCGACCGACCTCGCGGCGTTGAACAAGCCGGTCGAGTTGCCGACGTACCAGCGGTTCGACGGGCCGAAGCCGGACCTGCCGCGGAGCCATCCGCTGATGCCGGACTGCTTCTACCGGTTCCCGGAGCATCCGGTGACCGTGACGCACGGGGCGCCCGGCGACGGGCACGACGTGACCGGCTCGGCGCCGACCTCGAACCCGATCCCGCCGTCCGCGGACCGCAACCCGTACTGGCAGGAGCTGAACAAGCGGCTCGGCGCACCGCTCGAGCTCAACATCACGGCGGCCGCCGACTACCCCAACAAGTTCGCGACCGCGGTCGCGGGTGACACGCTGGGCGATCTGTTCAACGTGGACGGCGGGTTCGCGTACCTGCCGCAGTTCCTGGAGGCGCGGGCGCAGGACCTGACCGAATACCTGTCCGGGGACGCGATCCTCGAGTACCCGTTCCTGGCGAACGCGCCGCAGGCGTCGTGGCGCGGGTGCGTGTTCTCCGGCGGCATCCGCGCCGTACCGATCCAGCGCGGGATCATGTCCTCGAACACGCTGCTGGCGCGGCAGGACCTGCTCGACCAGCTCGGCGTCGAACTCGGGTCGCCGACGCCCGACGACCTGCAGAAGGTGGCGAAGGCGGTCACCGACGGGCGCAAGAACCGGTGGGGGTTCGCGGTACCGCCGACCGCGGCGCTCAGCGCGATGCTTGGCCTGCCCAACGGTTGGGAGGTACGCGACGGGAAGCTCGTGCACAGCCGGGAACTGCCGGAGCACAAGGAGATGCTGGCGATCACCCGGCAGATGGTGAAGGACGGCGTGATCCATCCGGACGGGGTCGCGAAGGCGAACCAGAAGGTGTGGTTCACGCAGGGGTCGGCGGTGATGACGCAGGACACGTACTCGTCGATCCAGAGCTTCTACCGGCGGGCGACCGACCAGTCGTTCAGCATCTCGATCCCGGTACCGCGGGCCGCCGACGGGAAGGTGGGGCGGGTGTTGCTCGGGTCTCCCAACAACTCGATCGCTGCCATCCGGCCGGGGCCGCCGGCGCGGATCAAGACGCTGCTGCGGGTGCTGAACTGGTTCGCGGCGCCGTTCGGGACAGAGGAGTACCTGTTCCGGAAGTTCGGTCTGCCTGGGCGGCACTACACGTTGAACGGGACGGATCCGGTGCTCACCAAGGACGGTGGGAGTGAGGTCTGCCTGGGGGAGTTCCCGATCCAGTACCTCGCCGACGGGCCGTATCCGGCGTACTTCCCCGGCCATCCCGAGGCGGTCGACACGGCGTACGCCCACTTCAAGGCGGTGCTCCCGACGGCGATCACCTCGCCGACGTACGGGCTGTATTCGCCCACCCAGTCCACGAAGGGCAAGATCCTCGACACACGCATGGACTCCCTCACCAAGGACATCCAACTAGGCCGAGCCGACCTCAACTCCTGGGACGACGCCGTCGCCGACTACCGCAAATCCGGCGCCGATGCCATCCGCAACGAACTAGAACAGGCACTTGCCATCAAAGGCGAAAAGTAAGAACCGACAGCCGAGCTCCTACCCGGAGCAAGAGCTAACAGCAGAGGCTCTACGTGGAGCATGAGCCGAGAGGCGAGGTCCTACACGGAGCAAGAGCTAACAGGTGAGGTTCTGCGTGGGGCATGAACTGAGAGGCGAGGTCCTACACGGAGCAAGAGCTAACAGGTGAGGTTCTGCGTGGGGCATGAACTGAGAGGTGAGGGTTCTGCGTGGGCGAGCGCTGACAGTCGAGGTGCTACGTGGGGCATGAGCTGAGAGGTGAGGGTTCTGCGTGGGCGAGCGCTGACAGTTGAGGTTCTACGTGGGGCACGAGCGGATAGGTGAGGTTCTGCGTGGGCTGGAGCTGAGAGGTGAGGTTCTGCGTGGGCTGGAGCTGAGAGGTGAGGTCTACGTGGAAGGAGAACTAGCAGTTGAGGTTTGCGCGGGTTGAAAGGTGCCACGAGTGGCCTGCACGCCTACCCCGGTCGCGCGCCGGGGTAGGCGCCTGCCAACCACGCGCTCCCGCATCCATGTGCTGTCCGTGCACGTGTTGTGATCCACGTGCTTTCGGTGCACCTGCTTCGGCGTCGCCCGCCCGGATTGTGCGACCGCATTCGCAGGACGCGAGCCTGCATCGCGTGAGCTGGTGCAGGCTCGGGACATGTTCTGCTCGTAGCGAAGCAGGAGTCGCGGATCGACGGTCTGGGGAGGATCCGGCCGATCCGGCCGGGAGATCCTCCCCGACCTCGTCGGCGAGATGCCCGCGGGCGAGGTTATGTGCTCTTGTGACCAATGCGCGCTTGTTCGCCCCCTCCAGCCCGTCCCCCGCGATCCGCCCAAGCACCGCCGCCACACCTCGATCGCCGTAGCCCGGGATCTACCCGTTCGCCGAGTCGTGGGATTCGGCGGGCGACACGCGGGGCGATTTCAAGGGGTCGTTGCAACACGGGTTGGGTAAGGGGTCGAGAGTAGCTGGTTGAGGGCTTCGGCGGGGGTTTGCCAGTTGAGTGTTTTGCGGGGTCGGCCGTTGAGTTGGATGGCGACGTGGGTGAGGTGTTCGGCGGTGTGGGTGGACAGGTCGGTGCCTTTGGGGAAGTACTGGCGCAGCAGGCCGTTGGTGTTCTCGTTCGTGCCGCGTTGCCGGGGGCTGTGGGGGTCGCAGAAGTAGATCGGCAGGCCGGTGGCGAGGGTGATCTCGCGGTGGCGGGCCATCTCGAGGCCCTGGTCCCAGGTCAGTGAGCGCCACAGGTGCTGGGGCAGGGTGGTGATCGTGTCGAGCATGGCGGCTTGGATCTGGTCGGCGGTGTGCTGGCCTGGGAGATGGAGGAGCAGGACGTAGCGGGTGCTGCGTTCGACCAGGGTGCCGATCGCGGAGCGGTTGCCGGTGCCAAGGATGAGATCGCCTTCCCAGTGCCCGGGCACCGCGCGGTCGGTGGCTTCGGCGGGGCGTTCGGAGATCGTCACCATGCCGGGGATCCGTGACTGGCGCTGGTCGGGGCGTCGTTGCGGGACCCGGACCGCGCGGCCGGTGCGCAGGCAGCGGGTCAGCTTGCGGCGCAGCGCGCCGCGTCCCTGCACGTACAGGGACTGGTAGATCGTTTCGTGTGACACCCACATCTCCGGTGTGTCGGGGAAGTCCTGGCGCAGCCGGCGGGCGATCTGCTCCGGGCTCCAGCGCAGTCGCAGCCCGGCCTGCACCCGCCACCGCAACCGGTCCTGCAGCGCCAGTCTGGCAGGCTTGGGCCGTCGCGCGGCCTTGTCGGCGTTCGACTGCGCCAAACTCGCCCGATACAACGGCACCGCACGACCGTCACGATCGGGACGGGACCGGTACAACCGGGTCGCGCTGTTGCGTTTGATCTCGCGGCTGACCGTCGACGCCGACCGGCCCAACCGCCGCGCGATCTCCCGGACACTGCAGCGCTCGGCCAGCCCGATCGCGATCTCCTCCCGCTCGGCCAGACTCAAGTACCGCCCCGACACAACACCCAGCTCAACCATCGGCATACCGCCACCCTGGCGCACCCACCGCACCACGGTCCTGGGCGCCACACCCACCACCCGGCCCGCATCCTCGTAACTCAACCCCGACCGCACCCGCAACCAAAACGCACGCTGCAACTCACGCGGCAACAACGGACGACCAGCCTCAGCCATCACAACACCTCCAAGTTCAGGTGTTGCAACCACCCCCTGAACCCAAGCGGGATCCGGCGACCTCGATCCACGACTCGCGGTTGTGGGTGGCAGCCGAACGCCACGACTCGGCGTGGCCCGGGGGGCCACACATCTCTCGTGCACGTGGAGTGTGGTCGGGGTGGCGACCTCGTGGTTTTGGGCGAGGCGCGCGAGCCTGCGGCACCGCCCGTCGCCTGCTGGGCGACGGGCGGTGGAGGTTAGTGGCAGCGGAGGGAGTTCAGGTTGGGGGCCTGGCCCATGGCTTGGTTGCCGGCGTCGTTGGGGTGGAGGCCGTCGCCGCCGTCGTAGGTGGGGGAGAGGCGGGTGGGGTTGGCTGGGTCCCGGGTGGCGGCGTCGAAGTCGGCTACGGCGTCGAACTCGCCGCTGGTGCGGATGAACGTGTTGACTGCTTGGCGGACCGCTTCCTTTTCGGGGGTGTAGACGAAGGAGCTGCCCATCGGCGTGAGGGTGCCGCCGACGATGCAGCGGCCGGTGGCGTGGACTCGGGTGATCAACTGGCGGTAGCCGGCGACCAGTTGGTCCGTGGTGGCGCCGGCGTAGATGTCGTTGATGCCTTCGAGCAGCAGCACCGTGCGTACGCCGGGCTTCGTCAGTACGTCCTTGTCGAGTCGCGCCAACGCGCTGGCGCCGGCGCTGCCTGCCTTGGCGACTCCACCGAGGACGCGGTTGCCGGAGATGCCCTCGTTGGAGATCGCGAGCCGTCGCGGTTCGGGCAGTTTCGTGTAACGGTCGGCGAGGATGTCGGGCCAGCGCCGGTTCGTGTCGATCGTCGTACCGACCGAGGACGTGATCGAATCGCCCAGGGTCGCCACGGTCTGCACCTGTTGTGGGGCGTCGACGATCGCGGCGTTGACGAAGTACCAGGCCGCTGATTCGGTCTGGTACGCCGTACTCGTCTCGTCGGCCGCGTGGTCGCCGGATGCCGACTTGTAGCTGTGCTGCATCGCCCGGTTGTGCGCGGTGATCACGCCCGTCGTGCCGACCACGTGCAGGCTGACGGTCAGGTTCGTCAGCGCGGGGACCGCGCCGGGCAGTGGGTCGCTGATCGCCATCGCGCCCGGCGGGATCGTCACCGTCGTACTGCCGCCGAACGTCAACCGCCGGCTCGACCCTGGCACCACGCTCGACCCGCCGGCCTGCCGGCCGACGTACGCCGAGTCCGTCACCAGCGGCTGGTCGCCGTTCGCGTTGGAGATCCGGATCCGCAGGTCCTTCCCGCCGACGCTGGTCCGCAGGATGTTCCGTACGGTCGTGTCGTTCAGCGTCCCGCCGGCGATGTCGTCGGCGGCGCCCCACGTGGTCACCTGCGCCTCGCCCGCGGCTTGATCGTCCGGGGTGGTGGCGCTCACCAGACCCGCCACACCCATGGCTGTCACCAGCAAACTCGCGCCCATCCGGCGCCATGTCATCGTCATGCGCATCAAGTCATCTCCGAATACCTACGCATGCAATCGTTTGCAGAGATTCTGTCGCCGAACGGTCCTCTCCGCGAGCCGAACGGTGCGTCTGCGACGATCGTGGGCATGTTGCTCGTACCGGCGGACCCGTTGAACCCGCGGCGCGTGGACCCGCACTTCGCCGGGCAGGCCGCGGCGGCCCGTGACCGAGGGATTCCGGTTGCCCGCATCGACCACGACGCGATCGCCGATCCGGAGCGGGCGGTGGCCGGGGTGCCGCCGGCCGAGGATGCGGTATATCGCGGGTGGATGATGACGGCGGACGAGTACGACGGGTTCGCGCGGGCGCTCGCGACGCGTGGTGTTGTCCTTCGTACGTCGCCCGCCGCCTACCGTGCGGCGCACGAGTTGCCCGGCTGGTACGACGCGGTCCGCGAGTGCACGCCCGAGTCGACGTGGACCGACGGGGACGACGTACCGCAGGTGCTGGCCGCCGCGGAGCGCCTCGGTGCGGGGCCCGCTGTACTGCGGGATTACGTCAAGTCGATGAAGCACTACTGGGACGAGGCGGCGTATGTCCCGGAGGTGGCCGATCGGGAAGGCGTCGAGCGGGTGGCGCGGAGGTTCCGTGAGTTGCGGGAGGACTCGTTCAGCGGTGGGTATGTGCTGCGGCGGTTCGAGGATTTCGCTGGCGCTGAGGCGCGTACGTGGTGGGTCGGTGGGCGGTGCGTGGTGGTGACGCCGCACCCGGACACCCCGGCCGAGCTGCCCGAGGGTCTCGATCCGAGTGCCCTGGAGCTGTTGCTGGGCGGGGTGGGGACGTCGTTCGTGGCCGTGGATGTGGTGTGGCGGGCCGACGGGGTGTTGCGGGTGGTGGAGGTGGGGGACGGGCAGGTGAGTGACTGGCCGGGGACGTGGGACCCGGCGGAGTTGGTGGATTGTCTGTTCAGGGACAATGGGTGGTGATGACGCTTACTGAGAAACTTCCGGGGACCACCGAGCCTGACGACCTGTTCGACGCCTTTCAGGGCTGGGTGGGGGAGCAGGGGATCTCGTTGTACCCGGCTCAGGAAGAGGCGTTGATCGAGGTGATGACCGGGTCGAACGTGATCCTGTCGACGCCGACCGGGTCCGGGAAGAGCCTGGTGGCGACCGGCGCGCACTTCGCGGCGCTGGCGAACGACCAGCGGACGTTCTACACCGCGCCGATCAAGGCCCTGGTCTCGGAGAAGTTCTTCGCGCTGTGCGACACCTTCGGCGCGGACAAGGTCGGCATGCTGACCGGCGACGCCGCCGTGAACGCGTCGGCCCCGATCATCTGCTGTACGGCGGAGGTGCTCGCGAACATCGCGCTCCGCGAGGGGCCGGACGCGGAGATCGGCCAGGTCGTGATGGACGAGTTCCACTTCTACTCGGAACCGGACCGCGGCTGGGCCTGGCAGGTCCCGCTGCTGGAGCTGCCGAAGGCGCAGTTCATCCTGATGTCCGCGACCCTCGGCGACGTCGAGCGCTTCAAGATCGACCTGTCCCGGCGCACCGGCCGCCCGACCGCGATCGTCGCGTCCGGCGAGCGCCCGGTACCGCTGATCTACAAGTACGTCACGACCGCCTTGCACGAGACCCTCGAAGAGCTCCTGACCACACACCAGGCACCGGTGTACGTCGTGCACTTCACGCAGGCCGCTGCCCTGGAACGCGCGCAGGCCCTGATGAGCGTCAACGTCTCCACGAAGGAGGAGAAGGAGAAGCTCAACGAGCTGATCGGCAACTTCCGGTTCAGCAAGGGCTTCGGCCGGACCCTGCAGCGGCTCGTGAAGCACGGCATCGGCGTGCACCACGCCGGCATGCTGCCGAAGTACCGGCGACTCGTCGAGCAGCTCGCCCAGGCCGGTCTGCTCAAGGTGATCTGCGGCACGGACACCCTCGGCGTCGGCATCAACGTCCCGATCCGGACCGTCGTACTCACGGCACTCAGCAAGTACGACGGACGCCGCCAGCGGATCCTGAAGGCGCGCGAGTTCCACCAGATCGCGGGCCGCGCGGGACGGGCCGGGTACGACACGTCCGGCACCGTCGTCGTCCAGGCCCCGGACCACGTCGTCGAGAACGTGAAGGCACTCGCGAAGGCCGGCGACGACCCGAAGAAGCAGCGCAAGGTGCAGCGGAAGAAGCCGCCGGAAGGGTTCGTGACCTGGGGCGAGGAAACGTTCGACCGGCTGGTCGCGGCCGAGCCGGAGGCGCTGCAGTCCCGGATGCGGGTCAGCCACGCGATGCTGCTGAACGTGATCGCCCGCGACGGCAACGCGTTCGAGAGCATGCGCCAGTTGCTCCGCGACAATCACGAGGACTCGCGGTCGCAGGTCCGGCTGATCCGGCGGGCGATCCAGATCTACCGCACGCTGGTCACCGCGGGCGTCGTCGAACGCCTCGACGAGCCCGACGAGAACGGCCGCCTCCTCCGGCTGACCGTCGACCTGCAGAAGGACTTCAGCCTCAACCAGCCGCTGTCCACGTTCGCGCTGGCCGCGCTCGACCTGCTCGACCCGGCGGATCCGTCGTACGCGCTCGACGTGGTCTCGATCATCGAGGCGACGCTGGAGGACCCGCGGGCGGTGCTGTGGGCGCAGGAGCACCACGCCAAGGGCGAGGCCGTGAACGCGATGAAGGCTCAGGGCATCGAGTACGACGAACGGATGGAGCTGCTCGAGGACGTCAGCTGGCCGAAGCCGCTCCAGGAGTTGCTCGAGGCAACGTTCGAGATGTACCGGCAGACGCATCCGTGGATCGCGGACGCCGGGCTGTCCCCGAAGGCCGTGGTCCGGGACATGTTCGAGCGGGCGATGACGTTCGGCGAGTTCATCGGGTTCTACGGGCTGGCGCGCTCGGAGGGCGTCGTACTGCGGTATCTGAGCGACGCGTACAAGGCGCTCCGGCAGACCGTCCCGCCGGACAAGGTCGACGAGGATCTGGCCGACCTGATCGAGTGGCTCGGCGAGGTGGTCCGCCAGACCGACTCCAGCCTGCTCGACGAGTGGGAGGAACTGACGAACCCGGCCGACGACTCGCAGGTCGAGATCGTCCCGGCCGGTCCGCGCCGGATCACCTTGAACACCAGGGCTTTCCGGGTACTGGTCCGCAACGCGATGTTCCGCCGCGTCGAGCTACTCGCCCTGCACCGCTGGGCCGAGCTGGGCCAACTCGACGGCGAGGCCGGCTGGGACGCGGGCCGCTGGGCCGAGGCCGGTACGGCGTACTACGCCGAGCACGACGTCGTCGGTACCGGCCCGGAGGCCCGCGGTCCTGCCCTGTTCCTGGTCGAGGAACACCCGGGCTACTGGGAGGTCCAGCAGATCATCGACGACCCCGAGGGCAACCACGACTGGCGCATCACCGCGTCCGTCGACCTGGCCGCCTCCGACGAGGCGGCCGAGCTCGTCCTCGAACTGGTGTCGTTCAAGCCCCTGTAGGCCACTCAACGTCGACCTCGGTCTCCGCCTCGTAGTCCACACCCGGTACGTCGAACCCGTACAGCCGGCGTACCTCGGCCAGGAACCACGCGGCGTCCGCGACCTCGGCGATGTTGTCGTGGGTCGCCGACTGCCACTGCGCCCGCACGGCGTTCTGCACGTCGTCGTTCAGTTCCCAGCGGTCGAGCCGGATGCGGCCCTCGTCGTCGAGGTCGGGCGCGGCTTCGCCGGTGAGCTGTTCCCACAGCGCGATCGACTGCTGCACGGGCGTCTGCAGACCGGCCACCTTGTGCAGCAGGCTGACATACAGGCCGATACCGGGGATCGCGGACGACGCCTGTGTGACGGCCGCGCCGTTCACCGAGGTCATCGCGGCGACCCCGTCCACTGCCAGCTTCAGCGCGGTCTGCTCCAGATCCGCCTTGGCCGCGCCGATCGACCCCTGGCGGTAGAGCGGGCCGGTCAGTTCGGAGCCGATGTAGGTGAGGGCAACGGTGTTGAACGCAGGCCCGAGCAGGTCGCGGTCCTGCAGCGCGGTGATCCAGCGGGCCCAGTCCTCGCCGCCCATCACCTTCACGGTTTGCGCGATCTCGTCGTCGGTCGCGACCTCGATCCCGACCTCCTGCAGCACCGGCGTACCGTCCTCGAAGGCCAGGCTCTTCGTGCTGTGCGGCGCGCCGATCGCCTTCAGCACCGACTGGTAGGTCTCGCCGGTGCGCGGGTCGGTCCGCCGCGGCGCGGCGACGCTGTAGATCAGGTGGTCGATCTTGCCCAGGCGCGACGCGACCAGGTCGAGCACCTCGTCCTTGGTGGTGTCCGCGAAGGCGTCGGCGTTCACGAAGCTCCACGAGCGGCCGAGCTCGGCGGCGAGCGCGGCGGTCTCCGCGGTCCGGTACCACCCGGCGGTCGCCGTACGCCGGGCCGTGGCCGCCTTCTCAAAGCACACGCCGACCCCGTCGATCCCGTACCGCGCGAGGCCCGCGATGGTGGTCGCCAGCCCGTAGCCCGAGCTCGACCCGATCACCAACGCCGTCCGCCGCTCCGCCGGCCGCGACGACACCTCGGCCGCCATGTCCCGCACCACCCGGGCACACCCCGCCGGATGCGAGTCCAGGAAGAGGAATCCCCGACCGACCGGCTTCACCACGCGCTCACTCATGCAGAGACCCTAACCCGGCGAATCGCCCGATCCGGCGGGAGTTCCGGAAGAGTGCCGGAAGAGTGCCGGTTCAGTTCCAGTACAGTTCCGCGTCGTCCGGCTCGACCGTGACGTTCCCGCCGAGGCGGCGGAGGTTGCCGGCGAAGTCGGTGTAGCCGCGGTGCACGTGGTGGGCGGCCGAGACGAGCGTCTCGCCCTCGGCGGCGAGGCCGGCCAGGACCAGCGCGGCGCCGGCCCGGATGTCGGACGCGACCACCGGCGCACCGGACAGCCGCGGTACGCCGCGGACGACCGCGTGGTGCCCGTCGGTCTGGATCTGCGCGCCCAGCCGGGTCAGCTCCTGCGCGAACGTGAACCGGCCCTCGAACAGGTTCTCGGTCACCATCGCGGCACCGTCGCTCAAGGCGTTCAGCGCGATCACGAACGCCTGCAGATCGGTCGCGAACCCCGGGTACGGCAGCGTCACCACGTCCACCGGCTTCGGCCGGTCGTGCATCCGGACCCGGAAGCCCGGGTTCAGCACGGTGATCTCGGCGCCGGCCTTGTGCAGCTTGTCGAGCGGCAGCTCGAGGTGCTCGGCGTGCCCGTTGCTGACCGTGATGTCGCCCTTGGTGATCGCGGCCGCGAACGCCCAGCTGCCGGACACGATCCGGTCCGGGACCACGATGTGATCGACCGGGTTCAGCAGCCCGTTCACGCCGGTGATCTCGATCCGCGGCGAGCCGGCGCCGTCGATCTGCGCGCCCATCTCGACCAGCATCGCGGCGATGTCCTGGATCTCCGGCTCGCGGGCGGCGTTCTCGATGATCGTGGTGCCCTTCGCGAGCACCGCGGCCATCATGATCGTCTCGGTCGCGCCGACGCTCGGGAAGTCCAGCCAGACCTCGGCGCCGTGCAGCCCCTGCGGCGCCTCGGCGATCACGAACCCGTGCTCGATGTGCACCTTCGCGCCCATCGACTCCAGCCCGGCGACGTGCATGTTCAGCCCGCGGGAGCCGATGTTGTCGCCGCCCGGCAGCGCCACCTCCGCCTGGCCGCAGCGGCCCAGCAGCGGGCCGAGCACCGAGATCGAGGCCCGCAGCTTGCGGACCAGCTCGTAGTCGCACTGGTGCCGGACAGTGCCCGGTACGGCGATCGTCGCGAGCCCCGCGTCCGCGTCCACCTTCACCGAGCAGCCGAGCGTGTCCAGCAGCTGGGCCATGAACGTGACGTCCAGGATGCCCGGCACCTGCCGCAGCGTCGTCGTACCCTCCGCCAGCAGTGCTGCCGCCATCAGCTTGAGCACACTGTTCTTCGCTCCGGCCACCTCGACAGCGCCGTCGAGCCGTGCCTCACCCGCGATTCGAAACCGTTCCACCGGTCGACTGTAGCGTTTGACGGTCCCGGGCTTTGCGTAGAGTCCTGGCATGGCTGTGAACTTGACGCGGATCTACACCCGCACCGGTGACGCCGGCGAGACCCGCCTCGGCGACAACTCCACCACCTCGAAGACCGACCCGCGACTGGCGGCGTACGGCGAGGTCGACGAGGCGAACTCGGCGATCGGGGTGGCGATCGCCGCCGGGCACCTGAACAGTGCGATCGCGGTGCTGCTGACCCGGATCCAGAACGACCTGTTCGACGTCGGCGCGGACCTGTGCAACCCGATCGCGCCGGATCCGGAGTACCCGCCGCTGCGCGTCACGCAGGACTACGTCGACCGGCTCGAGGGCTGGTGCGACGAGTACAACAATCGTTTGACCAAGCTGCGGTCGTTCATCCTGCCCGGCGGTACCGAGGGCGCGGCGTACCTGAACGTCGCCCGTACGGTCGTCCGTCGCGCCGAGCGGGCCGGCTGGACCGCCGTCGAGGCGCACGGCCCGTCGATCAACCTGCTCGCGATCACCTATCTGAACCGCCTGTCCGACCTGCTCTTCATCCTTGGCCGGGTCGCGAACCTCTCGTCCGGCGGCGACGTCCTCTGGGTCCCGGGCGGCGAACGCGACTAACCCGCTGTGACCGCCTCGGAAGGCTTTCCGCGGTGGGCAGCGGCGCGGTGCACGACCGCCGCGCTTGCTGCGCCCGTGGTTGCGAAGAGGACGCCGAGCAGGATCCAGCCCGGTGTGCCGTGGTCGACGGCGGTCGTCGTGACCACCGCCGGCCCGAGCATCAGCGCCAGCGCGAGCCCGGTCTGACTGAGCCCCTGGTACGCGCCGGCGCGCGCGGGATCGGCGAGCTCGAACGCCATACCCCAGCTCCCGGCCTCGCCCTGCGTCTCGGCCGCCGACGAAGCAAGCGCGGCGAGCAGCAGTACGCCGGTTGCCGCGGCGGCGCCAAGGTGCCCCGCGAGGGCGAGCAGCAGGCAGGCCACGAACAGCAGCAGGCCGGCCCGGCGTACGGAACGACCGGCTGTGCGAAGGTCCTGGGTGCCTCTGGACGCACGCACCTGGAAAAGCGCGACGTACCCGGTGTTGACCACGAGGAGCGCCGACACGACGATGGTCGGGGCCTTGGTGTGGTCGGCGACCCAGAGCGGGATCCCCACCGTCGTCAGCGCGAAATGGATCGCGAGCAGGGCGTTGAGGATGGTCGTGACGACGTACGTCCGGTCCCGGAGCGGCGATGGTCCGCGGCGTGCCGCGGTGCCAGCGGCCGCGTCCATCCGGTCCGCGAGCCCGGGCACTCGCCGTCGCAGACCCAGCAGCGGAATCGTGGCGAGGAGCGTGATCGTGCCGACGAGGACCATAGTCAGCCGGTACGCCGCTGCCGTGTCGGCGATCAGCGCCAGCCCCGCGAGCAGGGTGCCGACACCGATGCCGACGTTCATCACGACACGCAGCCGGGCGCGGATGGCGACCCGTTCCGGGCCGACGTACCACCGGGCGAGCAACGTCATCTGGGCCGTACTCTGCAGGCCGCGGGACGCCGAGACGCAGGCGGCGACCACGACGAAGCTGACCATGCCGCCGGCCAGGGCATAGCCCAGCAGCGCGAGGCCGTTCGCCGCGAGCGCCCACTGCTGCAGCCGGTCGGCGCCGTACCGGTCGCTCAAGCGGCCACCGGCGTACGACGCCAGTACGCCGACCGCGCCGGCGGCGGTCAGGCCGATGCCGACGGCGGCAGGGGACAGGCCGACCCCGCGGGTGAAGTACAGCGCGCTGACCGCGAAGAACATCCCACGGGACAGGGAGAGCGCGGCGATCGCGGAGGCGAGTGCACGTTCGACGGGATCACGGAGGAGTTCGGGCACGTGGCAGTTGTCGC
Organism: Kribbella sp. NPDC059898; assembly: GCF_042730855.1. Lineage (NCBI taxonomy): Bacteria > Bacillati > Actinomycetota > Actinomycetes > Propionibacteriales > Kribbellaceae > Kribbella > Kribbella sp. NPDC059898. The sequence goes on along the minus strand of NZ_JBHWKR010000007.1, from coordinate 371,638 downwards.
ATCCGGCGTTCGGGCGGCACCACTGATGTAGCGTATTGCTTCATGATTGAGTACCAGCTCGCCGAGAACGACCTCGGCGAGGTGCGCTTCGCGATCTCGCCGCTGAACGAGCTGGTGCTGTCGTTGCGGACCCTGCGCGACCCAGGCCGGTTCCCGCTGCAGCTGCCCTGGTTACGAGCCACCGAGGCCGCGCGGGCCGGGCTCCCGCTCGACCTGCTGCGCGCCCTCACGAACGAAGCCTTGTGGTCGCCGGACTTCCTCACTCCGCGGCCGTACACGCCGCTCGGCCGGATCGACGCCGAGCTCGCGGCGCTCACCGGCACACCGGCCGCCGTCGTCCGCGCGGACCTGGCGGCCGTGCACCCGGACTCACTTCCGCCGGTACTGCGTGGCCGGCCGGAGATGGTGCTCGACCGGGTGCTGGCGGCGTTGCGCGCGTACTGGGAGGCCTGCTTCGAGCCGTACTGGCCGCGGATGCGGAGCGTCCTCGAGGCCGACGTCGTGCACCGCGGCAGGGTGGTGGCGCAGTCCGGGCTCGCGGCGATGTTCGCCGACCTCGACCCGCACGTCCGCCTCGACGGCGCCGTCGTCTCGGTGCGGCTGCGCTCGAAGCTCTCCTACCGCACCTCGACCGCCGGGCGCGGGCTGACGCTCGTCCCGTCGCTGTACAGCAGGCGGGCAGCGACGCCGATCTCGGCCGCCGAGCCGCCGCTGATCATGTACCCGGCGCGCGGGCTCGCGACGCTCTGGGAGACCGAGACCAGCCCGTCGGCGGACGCGCTGGCCGGGCTCATCGGCCGGGTGCGTGCCGGGCTGATGGGACTGCTCGAGACGCCCGCGTCGTCGACCGACCTCGCGCGGCGCCTGGGCGTCACCCCGACAGCGGTCAACCAGCACCTACGGGCACTCCGCGCGGCCGGTCTGCTCGCCTCCGCCCGGCACGGACGCTCGGTGCTCTACCACCGGTCGGACCTCGGCGACAGCCTCGTCCGTGGCTCTAGCCAATCTCCCAGCTGAACGGCATCCGCAGTACGCCGGCCGGCGGCAGACCCAGCGCGCTGTAGAGACCGGTGGTTAGGCCGTCGAGCGTCAGCGGTGCTGCGGTGACTGCCAGGTCGTCGGTCGTCGTCGGTGCCTTGAGCTGGCTCAACAGGTTGCGGTGCGGTACGGCGGTCACGGCGATCTCGTCGCGGTCCAGACCGGCCCGGTTGCACGCCAGCGTCAGCGCGTGCTGGAAACCACCCAGTTCGTCGACCAGCTTGTGGCTGTGGGCGTCCGCACCGGTCCAGACCCGGCCACGGGCGAGCGACTCCAGCTGCTCCTCCGGGAGGCCCCGGTCCTGGGCGGCCTTGCCGACGAAGTCCTTGTAGATGCGGTCGAGTGTTTCCTCCAGCCGCGCCCACTGCTCGTCGGTGAACTCCTCCTGCGCCGAGTACATCCGTGCGTTGGCACCTTCGGACACGGCCTGCTGTGAGATCCCGATACGACCAAGGGCGTCCCGTACGACGCCCTTGCCGGTCAGTACGCCGATTGAGCCGGTGATAGTGCCTGGCTGCGCCACGATGACGTCAGCCGGCATCGCCACGAAGTACCCGCCGGATGCGGCGACACTGCCCATCGACGCGATCACGGGGCGTCCCGTGGAACGCAGCCGCAGTACCTCGTTGCGGATCGCGTCAGAAGCGACGTACGAGCCGCCTGGGCTGTCTACGCGCAGCACTACCGCCTTGACGTGTTCGTTGGCGGCTACGGCGCGCAAGGCGGCGCCCACGGTGTCAGAGCCGGAGCCAGGGCCGCCCATGGGGCTGTTGGAGTTGCGGCCGACGGAGATGCCGCCGGTGACGCGTACGACCGCCACCAGCGGTTTCTGCGGCCAGGGGAGCGTCTTGCGTACTTCGTCCAGCGTCCGCGGGCCACGGCGGATGTAGCGCTCAGCCAGGAGCCTGTCGTCGTACTTGAGCTGCTTCTCGAGCTCGTCGTACACGTCCGACCGGTAGCCGAGCCGATCGACCAGCCCGGCGTCCAGGCCGGCCTGTGCGTGCAGCGGCGCGCTGTCGACGAGCTCACGTACGCGTGTGGTGTCCAGCCGTCGCCGTACGGCGATGCCCTCGACGATCTGCTCGTACGCCGACTCCGCCAGCCGCGACGCCATCTCCCGGGCCGGGCCGGTCATCTCGCGCTCGGTGAACGTGTCCGCCGCGGTCTTGTACTCACGCCGCTTGCCGAACTGCGGGATCACGCCTGCCTTGTCCAGCGCGCTCCGGATGAAGACGGCCTGCACCGAGACACCCGTGATCGCCAGGTCGCCGGACGGCTGCAGCCAGATCTCGTCGAACGCCGTGGCCAGGTAGTAGGGGACGGTGCCCTGGCCGGCCTCCCCGAACGACTCGGTCCACGCCACCGCCGGCTTCCCCGACGTACGGAAGTCAGCCACCGCCTCACGCAGCTCCTGCACCTGCGCGAGCGACAGCCGATGAGCGCCGAGGTGCGCGATCAACCCGACGACACCGTCGTCCCGGGCGCCCTTCCGCAACGCGGCAACCAGCTCACGCAACGTCGGCAGATGCCGCATCCGGAACGCGGCCACAGGCGAAGCAGGCGGCGTCTCGAGTACGCCACGGGTCAAGTCCAGCTCAAGCAGAGTCCCCATACCCACGACCCTAGACGCTCGGAAAAAGACCTGTCCCCGTCCGGTTCGGCCGGACGGGGACAGGTCTGTTACAGCTGGGTCACTCACCCAGGCGCTGCGGCCCGCCCGAGCTGGTCAGCAGGAAGTGCACCTTCGCGCCGAATGTGGCGTTGAAGTTGCCGTAGCTCTTGATCACCGTGCTGGTGCCGGTGGCCTTGCTGACTGCGTACACGGTGGCGGTGTTGGTGTCGTGGTCGAACGCGGTCAGCAGCGTGCTGGTCGCGCCGCACCGCTGCGCGACCAACGAGTCGAACGCCGCGTACCCGGACGCGCGGACCTGCTTCACAACAGGCTTCATCGGCAGCTTGACCGGCACATGCACGGTGTAGAGCGCACCGCCCTTGGTCAGCACCAGCAGGGTGTCGTACGTCGCCGTTTCGGCGATCAGAGTCATCGCCTTGACCGACCCGAAGCCGGGTGCCGAGCCGTACGACCGGGCCGTGTCCTCCACCGTGTAGCGGTAGAGCGATCCGTTGGCGTGCAGACCGTACAGGAACGAGTGCTCGTTCGCGCCGTACACGTAGTTGGAGTCGGTGATCTGGCTGAACCCACGCCAGCCGGTACCCAGCTTGATCGTCCGCACAGTCGGCGTGGTCGCTGAGCCCGCGTACGTCGTGATCGCGCCGTACAGGTTGTCGCCCTGCAGGACGAGCCCGTGGAAGAAGTCCGCCGTACCGTAGCTCTCCTGGTACCAGCTGGCGCTCGAGCGGACGCCGAACAGCTTGTACGGGTCGAGCGGCTTCACGGTGATCGGCCGGGTAGCCGTCACGTCGTATCCGCCCGCTGTTCCGGCCGTGTTCACGGCGCCGACGCTGAGCCCACAGGCGGTGGCCGCGGCCTGGGCGTTGGTGGTGGGGAGCTTTCGGGCAGCCTTCCCGGCGTTACGGAAGGAGTCGGGTCCGGGCTTGGCCGCGGTCGCGGCTGCCGGTACCGCCGCCGCGGTGACCAGGCCCAGCCCGGCCAGCGCGAGTGCAACACGTCGCAGTCTCATGGACGCTACATCGGCGAAGGAATACTCAGTGTTACCGCTGCTGCGGAGTGTTACCGATCCGGTACAGTCCGGTGGTTAAGGGGCGTCGAGGAGGCCGCGGGCGGCGGGTTCGTCGTGGGGCCAGACGTAGACGGTCCAGCCGGTGGTGGTGCGGGCGGCGGTCGCCTTGATGCCGAAGGTCTTCAGGCGGGCGACCAGGACGCGGGCCTCGTTGTACGACGGCACGGTGCGGATGTCGGTCAGCAAGCCGAAGGAGTCCGGCGCGGCGGGGGTCTGGTCGACCCGGCGGACCAGCGAGCCGCCCTTCGCCCTGGAGAACGCCCAACGGCACAGCAGCACCATCACGCCGGCCAGGGCGATGGCCACCACCGGGAACAGGAAGTACTCCTCGGCGAACACGCTCACTATTGTCTCGCGGATCAAAAGATCGTGAGGTGTTGGCAACCTTCCGTGTCTTCAGGGAGTCTTTACGAACACAAGCTGTCACGCGGCCGTGGACTCGGGGGCCGCCGGAGGAGCGGAGGGCACGGACATGCTCGCACCGACGTACAGCCAGCCTGACAATGTGGTTCACCTGACCGGAATCCTGGACGTCCGCTCGGTCGGCGACGTCCGGCAGACCCTCAACCACCTGATCGACACCTCCGTCGGCGACGTGATCGTCGACCTGGAGGAGGTCGACGCGGTCGACGCGACCGGCCTCGGCCTGCTGGTCGCCACCCACCGCCGCACCCAGCTCCTGGACCGCCAACTGGTCCTCTGGCACCCGATGCCGTCGGTGGTCCGCATCCTCGCGGTCACCCGCCTGCACCGCGTCCTGCACGTGGAACGCAACCCGCTACCGATCAGCGCCTAGGTGTGATCCACACCCCTGGTGACACCAGTCACGAGGGGCAGACTCACAAGGGAACACAGTCCTACTCTCGGGTACATGGATCGACCCTGGGTGATGCGGACGTACGCGGGCCACTCCTCCGCGGCCGAGTCCAACGCGCTGTTCAGGCGGAACCTGGCGAAGGGGCAGACCGGGCTGTCGGTCGCGTTCGACCTGCCGACGCAGACCGGGTACGACGCGGACCACCCGCTCGCGAAGGGCGAGGTCGGGAAGGTCGGCGTACCGGTCGCGCATCTCGGCGACGTACGGGCGCTGTTCGACCAGATCCCGTTGGCGCAGATGAACACGTCGATGACGATCAACGCGACCGCGATGTGGCTGCTCGCGCTCTACCAGGTCGCCGCGCAGGAGCAGGGTGCGCTGCCGGGCGAGCTGACCGGTACGACGCAGAACGACATCGTCAAGGAGTACCTGTCCCGCGGCACGTACGCGTTCCCGCCGGACGCCTCGCTGCGGCTGACCACCGACATGATCGCCTACACGGTCGCGAACATGCCGAAGTGGAACCCGATCAACATCTGCAGCTACCACCTGCAGGAGGCGGGCGCGACGCCCGTGCAGGAGCTGGCGTTCGCGTTGTCGACCGCGATCGCCGTGCTGGACCGGGTTCGCGACGGGGGACAGGTGCCGCCGGAGCGGTTCGGGGACGTCGTACAGCGGATCTCGTTCTTCGTGAACGCGGGCGTCCGCTTCATCGAGGAGACGTGCAAGATGCGCGCGTTCGTCCGCCTCTGGGACAAGCTGACGCTGGAGCGGTACGGCGTGACCGACCCGAAGGCGCGCCGCTTGCGGTACGGCGTACAGGTGAACTCGCTCGGGCTGACGGAGGCGCAGCCGGAGAACAACGTGCAGCGGATCGTCCTCGAGATGCTCGGCGTGACGCTGTCGAAGAACGCCCGCGCCCGGGCCGTCCAGCTGCCGGCGTGGAACGAGGCGCTCGGGCTGCCGCGGCCGTGGGACCAGCAGTGGTCGTTGCGGATGCAGCAAGTCCTGGCGTACGAGTCCGACCTGCTGGAGTATGACGACATCTTCGACGGCTCGCATGTGATCGAGGCGAAGGTCGGCGAACTGGTCGCCGGTGCGCAGCAGGAGATCGACCGCGTCCAGGCGATGGGTGGTGCGGTCGCCGCCGTCGAGACCGGGTACCTGAAGCAGGCGCTGGTCGCGTCGCACGCGGAGCGCCGCCAGCGGATCGAGTCCGGCGAGCAGATCGTCGTCGGTGTGAACAAGTTCGAGAACACCGAGCCGTCGCCGCTGACCGCCGACCTCGACACCGCGATCCAGACCGTCGACCCGGCCGCCGAGTCCGCCGCGCTGGAGTCCCTGCGGACGTGGCGCGCTTCCCGTGATGCGGCAGCTGTGGAAAATGCCCTGGCCAAGCTCCGGGCTGCCGCCAAGACGACCGACAACCTCATGCCGGTCACCCTCGAATGTGCCCGCGCCGGTGTGACGACGGGGGAGTGGGCCGGCGTACTGCGGGAGATGTACGGCGAGTACCGCGCACCGACCGGCGTCTCCGGATCCGTCGGCGTGTCCGGTGGCGGCGCGGAGATCGCCGCAGTCCGGGAGAAGGTGGCCGCGACGTCCGCCGACCTCGGCGGACGGCTGCGCTTCCTGGTCGGCAAGCCCGGTCTGGACGGGCACTCGAACGGCGCCGAGCAGGTCGCGGTGCGGGCCCGGGACGTGGGCTTCGAGGTGATCTACCAGGGCATCCGCCTGACGCCGGAGCAGATCGTCGCCGCCGCGGTCGCCGAGGACGTGCACTGCGTCGGCCTGTCGATCCTGTCCGGCTCGCACATGGAACTCGTACCGCAGGTCGTCGAGGGCCTCCGCGAGGCGGGTCTCGAGGACGTCCCGGTCGTCGTCGGCGGCATCGTCCCCGAGGCCGACGCCGCCGCACTGCGGGCCGCCGGGGTGGCCGCGATCTACACGCCCAAGGACTACGACCTGACCGGCATGATGGCCGACGTCGTCGACGTGATCAGACAGGCCAACAAGCTCTAGCATTGTCACCCGTGACCCAGCAGCCGTTGTACGGCGAGACATGGCGACCGCAGCAGCACTTCACCGCCCGGCAGTTCGGGCCTGAACTGCTGGAGCCCGGGAAACGCCAGGAGGGCTGGCTCAATGACCTGAACGGGCTCGTCTACTACGAGGGTGAGTACCACTTGTTCGCCCAACGCTGGAACAGGTGCTGGATCCACGCCGTCAGCGACGATCTTGTGCACTGGACCGAGCTACAGCCCGCGTTCTGGGAAGAAGCGCCAGACACCGGCGTCCAGTCCGGCTCGGTCGTGATCGACTACGGCAACACCTCTGGGCTCTCGCCTGATCCGAACAGTCCGGCAATGGTCGCGTTCTGGTCGCGTAACGACAACCTGAGCCAGTGTCTGTCGTTCAGCCTCGACAAGGGCCGCACCTGGCAGCACTACGACGGCAACCCGATCATGTCGATGCCCGAGCGCGACCCGAAGGTACTCCGGTACGACGACCACTGGGTGATGCTGCTGTACGGCGACCAGCGGTACCACCTGCTGACGTCGACCGATCTCCTGCACTGGACCGACACCGGCAACGTCGTACCGGACAGCTTCGAGTGCCCGGACTTCTTCCAGCTCCCGCTCGACGGCGGCGACCCGAAGTGGGTGCTGGTCCGCGGCGACGGCAAGTACTCGGTCGGCACGTTCGACGGTACGACGTACACCGAGGAGACCGGGCAGTTGCTGTCGGACGCCGGGCCGAACTTCTACGCCACCCAGACCTGGAACAACACCGAGACCGGCGACGGCCGCCGGATCCAGGCCGCGTGGATGCGGGACGGCAGCTACCCCGGGATGCCGTTCAACCAGCAGGTCACGATCCCGTGCGAGCTCACCCTGCGCACGGTCGACGGCACGCCGCGCCTGTTCCGGACTCCGGTCCGCGAGCTGACCACGCTGTACGACGGCAGCACCCACTGGTCCGGCACCGTGAAGCCGGACGCCGGCAAGGTCCTCGCCGAAGGACCGGTCGAGGCCGACCTGCACCTCGATGTCGAGATCTCGTCCGGCGCGACCCTGACCGTGGACGTCTCCGGTACGACGGTGGAGCTGGCCGAAACCACCGTGGCGTCCCAGGAGGTCTCAGGCGGGCTGCGCACCGTCCGGGTGCTGATCGACCGGACCTCGGTGGAGGTGTTCGCGAACGACGGCGAAGTGTCGATCTCGCGCTGCTACCTGCCGGCCGGCGGCGGGCTGGTGCTGACCGCGACCGCGCCGGTCCAGGTCGCGGCGACGCTTTACAGTCTCGCGTCGATGTGGCCGGATCGCTGATCCGGCTGGTAGAAGGAGTACATGACCTTGAACAGCACACGCACGCTGTCCAACGGAACCGAGCTCCCGGTGTTCGGGCTCGGGGTCTGGCAGGTGCACGACGGGCTCGAGTGCGAGCGCGCCGTCCGGTGGGCGCTGGAGGCCGGGTACCGGCTGATCGACACCGCGCAGGCGTACCGCAACGAGGCGAGCGTCGGGAAGGCGATCCGGGACAGCGGCGTGCCGCGCGAGGAGATCTTCCTGACCACCAAGTTCTACCCGGGCGGCAAGGACGCGCGGGTCGAGGCGGAGAAGAGCCTGGAGCGGCTCGGCACCGACTACCTCGACCTGTACCTGATCCACTGGCCGCAGGGCGGGCCGACCTGGGCGTGGCCGGCGATGGAGGCCGCGGTCGACGCCGGGCTCACCAAGGGCATCGGCATCTCGAACTTCAGCACCGCCGAGCTGGCCGAGCTGGAGAAGGTCGCCCGGATCAAGCCGGTCGCGAACCAGGTCCAGTTCAGCCCGTTCGAGTACCGGGCGGCGCTCGTCGACGCGTGTGAGGCGGCCGGCGTGGTCGTGCAGGCGTACAGCCCGCTCGGCACCGGCCGGCACCTGGACGACCCGGTCGTCACCCGGATCGCGCAGGCGACCGGGCACACCCCGGCGCAGGTGCTGATCCGGTGGGCGATCCAGAAGGGCCTGTCGGTGATCCCGAAGTCCATCCACCAGGACCGGATCGTGGAGAACGCGGGCGTCTTCGACTTCGAGCTCGACGACGCCGCGATGGCCGCGCTGGACGGGCTCGACACCACCGGCCGGACCGCCGACGCGCTCTCGCAGAGCGGCAAGTGGTGGTCCTGAACCAATGATCCAGGACGTACTGCGGGAGCCCGCGAAGGCGGCGATCTTCCTGGTCGCCGACGTACGTCCCGGATCCGAGGCGGCCGTGCGGGACCTGCTGGCGGACCTCGCCGGCCTGACCCGCGCGGTCGGCTTCCGCGCCCCCGGCGACCAGCTGAGCTGCGTCGTCGGCATCGGCGCGTCGCTGTGGCCGAGGATCTACCGGGCCCGGGCGCCGCGGGACCTGCACCCGTTCCGCGGGCTGTCCGGGGCGCGGCATACCGCCCCGGCGACGCACGGCGACCTGCTCTTCCACCTCCGCGCCCGGCGCCTGGACCTGTGCTTCGAGCTGGAGCGCCAGCTGATGCGCCGGCTCGCGGGGCATGTGCGAGTGCTGGACGAGGTTCAGGGGTTCAAGTACTTCGACGAGCGCGACCTGCTCGGCTTCGTCGACGGTACGGAGAACCCGGCCGGCGCGGCGGCCGCCGCGGCGTTGGCGATCGGCGACGCGGATCCGGCGTACGCCGAGGGCAGCTACGTGATCGTGCAGAAGTACCTGCACGACCTGGACGCCTGGCAGGCGTTGCCGGTCGCCGAGCAAGAGCGGGTCATCGGCCGCTCGAAGCTCAGCGACATCGAGCTGACCGACCAGCCGGCGAACTCGCACGTCGCGGTGAACACGATCGTCGACCCGGACGGCACCGAACGCCAGATCGTCCGCGAGAACATGGCGTTCGGCTCGCCCGGAGCCGCCGAGTTCGGTACCTACTTCATCGGGTACGCCGGAACGCCGGACGTGATCGAGCGGATGCTGCGGCGGATGTTCGTCGGCGAGCCGCCCGGGAACCACGACCGGATCCTGGACTTCTCGACCGCGGTCACCGGCAGCCTGTTCTTCGTCCCGACCGCCGGCTTTCTCGAACATCCCACCTCCACCAGCACCGACGGTTCGCTGGGGATCGGCAGCCTGAAAAGGAGTTCCAGATGACGAACAACCTGCACCGCGAGCTGGCCCCGGTCTCGGACGCCGCCTGGGGCGAGATCGAGGAGGAGGCCCGCCGGACGTTCACTCGCGACATCGCCGGGCGCCGCGTGGTCGACCTGGTCGGCCCCGCCGGACCTGGGCTGTCCTCGGTCGGCACCGGCCACACCGAAGCGGTCGAGGCACCAGGCACCGGCGTCCAGGCGCTCCGTCGGCTGTCGCAGCCGATCATCGAGTTGCGCGTCCCGTTCACCGTGACCCGGCAGGCCGTGGACGACGTGGAGCGCGGCGCGAAGGACTCCGACTGGCAGCCAGTAAAGGATGCCGCGAAGCAGATCGCGTACGCCGAGGACCACCTTGTCTTCCACGGTTCCGACGCGGCCGGCATCGTCGGCCTCGCCCCGAGCACGTCGAACGACGTACTGACGCTGCCCGGTGAGGCGAAGGACCTCCCGGACACCGTGTCGCAAGCGCTGCGTGCACTACGCCTGGCCGGTGTGGCTGGTCCGTACAGCCTGCTCTTGTCCGCGGACGCGTACACGGCCGTTGCTGAGACGACCGACCACGGTTACCCGATCCGGGAGCACCTGTCCCGGCTGATCGGGGACGGCGAGATCATCTGGGCTCCCGCGCTCGAGGGCGCGCTGCTGGTGTCTACGCGGGGCGGGGACTACGAGCTGCACCTTGGGCAGGACCTGTCCATCGGGTACCTGTCCCACGACGCCGACAGCGTGCAGTTGTACCTGCAGGAGTCTCTGACGTTCCTGGCGCTCACGGCGGAGTCCAGCGTCGTACTGCGGCCTTAAAGCTCCAGCAAGGCCCGTTCCTCGTGGTCCAGTTCGCGGCGGAGCTTGCGCAGGCTGGCGTCGGGTAGCCGGCCCGCGTCACGCCAGCGGACAAGCTCGGCGCGCTGGGCGTTGATGATCGCCCGGCGCGCCTCGACCGCGGCACGGTAGTCCCGCGGCCAGGTGATGTCGCCGTCACCCGACTGAAGCAGTGCGGCGCTGCGGGCCTTGTACCGGTCGGCCCGGGCGGCCAGGTTGGCCCGCAGTACGGCGGCCAGTTCGGTGCCGATGCGTTCCGCTTCCACCAGCCGGTTCACGGTAGCCAGGCCTGCTTCTACACCGGCCAGGCGTGCGTCGTTGTTCAGCTGCTCAACCTCGGTGGCGTTGACCCCTAGCTTGAGGCGGCGCAGCAGTGGCGCAAACGTGAGGCCCTGGCCCACCAGCGTCACTAGGACTACGACGTACCCACAGAAGATCAGCAGGTCTCGCTGTGGGAAGGCATGGAGCGGTACGGCGACCAGTGCGGCCAGGGTGATGACGCCACGGGTGCCTGCCCAGCTCATGGCCACGACTTCGCGCGGGTGGAGCCGTTCGGACGGCGTGATGCCGAGTCGTGCGTGCAGGCCGACCGGTACGAGCTGTGTGAGCACCAGCCACAACGGCCGGACCAGTAATACCGCGCCGACCGTTACAGCAGCGGCCGCTATGACCTGGCCGTTGAGCATGCTCGGCAGTTGCTGGCCGATCAGCAGGAAGATGAACCCCTCCAGCAGGAACTCGACGAGCTCCCACACCGCACCCGTCTGCAACCGGGACGCCCCTGTCTCCTCGCGGCCGGCGTCGTACCCGATCATCAGACCCGCGATCACCACCGCGAGGACGCCGGACGAGTGGATCTCCTCGGCGAGCAGGTACGCGACGAACGGCGCCGCGAGCGAGACCGCGTTGCCGATCAGCGGATCGCGCAACCACGGCCGCGCCTTCCGGATCGTCCACGCGACCAGCCCACCGACCGCGAGCCCGCCGGCGATCGCCAGCACGAACCGCCCGGACGCGGCCGCCCACGAGAACCCGGTCCCGACCGCGGCCGCCAGCGCCAGCTGGTACGTCGTGAGCGCGGTCGCGTCGTTGAGCAGGCCCTCGCCCTCGATCAGCACGATCAACCTCGGCGGCAGTCCGGCGCGACGGCCGATCGACAGCGCCGCGACCGGGTCCGGCGGCGCGACCGCGGCACCGAGGACCAGCCCGACCGCCAACGGCATCCCCGGTACGACGAGGCTCACCAGCGCGCCGACCACGAACGCCGTCAGCAGCACGAGCAGCACGGAGAGGCTGACGATCGGCCGCAGGTTCGCCCGGATCGCCGGGAGACTCGACCGCCGCGCGGTGCTGTAGAGCAGCGGCGGCAGTACGAGCAGCAGCACCGCGTCCGGGTCCAGGGTGAGCTTCGGCCCGGGCAGTACGGCGTACACCAGGCCGGCCAGCGTCAGCAGGATCGACGACGGTACGCCGAACCGTGAGCCGGCGCCGCGGGCGAGCACCACGACCGCGGCCATCGCGAGTACGAACCACACCTGTCCGGCCACGGGACCTCCCGGGGACGCGCCGACGCTACCGGCAACCTATCCCTGCGGACCCGCCGGAACGCCCCGGTTTGTCCGTGCGCACCGTGAAGTTAGTGAGCGAGCAGCCCTGCCAGCACGGCGGCCTGGCTGATCTCCACCTCCTTGGTGGCCGTCAGCAACGTCAACGTGCCCTGGGTGAGCTTCTCCAGTTGCGCGTACGCCGCGGCGCGCTCCGGGTCCTTCAGCTCGGCCTCGTAGCGGCGTGCGAACTCGTCGTACCGCTCGGGATCGTGTCCGTACCACTCGCGCAGTTCGTTGGACGGGGCCACGTCCTTGCACCACTCGTCGAGGTGGGCGCGCTCCTTGCTGACGCCCCGCGGCCACAGGCGGTCGACCAGCACCCGTACCCCGTCGCTCGGCTCAGCTTCGTCGTAGATCCGCCGTACCTGCACCGTCATACCGCTCACGGTAACCGCTGTAGCGGAGAAGCGCCGGCGTCCAGAGCGCCAGGCCGCCGAGGGTGGTTACCAGCAGGACCGCGCTGACAAAGGTGGTGATGTTGACGCCGTAGTGCTCAGCGAACGCACCCAACGCCAGCGAGGCCACGGGCATGATGCCGATCGCCAGCTCCTGTACGCCGAGAGCGCGGCCGTGCAGGGGCTCCGGCGTCGTCATCAGCAGCAACGTGGTCTGCAGTACGCCGAACGCCGCGCTCATTACGCCGATCCCGGTCATCAGCACGAACGACAGCATCACGTTGTCGGACAGGGCGAACAGCGCCCACAGTGCGCCCCACACCGACGTACCGACCACGAACAGGCCGCCCTTGAACCGGAAGTCGCCCAGCCAGGCGATCACCAGCGACCCGGTCAGGCCGCCGACGCCGGCGCAGGTGAGCAGCCAGCCGAGGCCGGCCGCGTCCAGCCCGAGGGACTCCTGCGCGAAGACCGGCATGAACGACTGCGCGACCGGCCAGAGCATCGTGTTGGCGGCCAGCGTGACCAGCAGGACCGTCGATGCCAGGCGGTTCCGGGCGATCTCGCGGAGCCCGCTGGTGACCATCCGGACCGCTGATTCCGTGTGCCCGCCGACGACCTGGCCGAATTCGCGCAAGGGCAGCAGCGCGACCAGCGAGACGCCGTACCAGACCGTCGACACCCACAGCGCGGCCGGTGCGCCCAGCCCGGTGATCATCAGCCCGCCGATCGCCGGACCGATGACCTGGGTCATGTTGAGCGCCATCGAGTTCAGCGCGTTCGCGTTGCTGATGTTGTTCCGGCCGACCAGGTCCATCACCAGCGACGCACGGGCCGGCTGCGACGGCGACTGTGCCAGCCCGATCGCCAGCCCGCCGACGACCAGCACCCAGTACGTCGCCTTGCCGAGCGACGCGAGCGTGGCCACCGCACTGACCGCGACCAGCGCCCAGGACGCTGCGATGATCAGCAACCGGACCCGGTTGTGCCGGTCCGCGAACGCCCCCGAGAACGGCCCGAGCAGCAGCGGCGCCAGCCGTACGGCGGTGAACACCGCGACCAGGAAGTCCGAGTGCGTGCTCTCGTACGCGAGCCACCCGAGCACGAGCGTCTGCGTCCACACCCCGCCGAAGAAGAACAGGTTCGACAACCACAGCAGCCGGAACGCCCGGTTGTCCCGCAACGAGCCCAGCGTCCTCCCGACGACCGTCGCGGTACTCACACCTGGAGAAGGCCGTCGCGTACGACGACCTGTCCGCCGGCGATCACCGTCTCGCGCCGCGGCGCCCGCACCAGCACGTCCGGCGCGTTCTCCGCGTCCAGCAGCACGATGTCCGCGCGGGCACCGACGGTCAGCCCGTGGTTCTCCCGGTGCACGAACGCGGCACCGTCCGTCGTCGCGAGCTCCACGGCGTACGTGAGGTCCTCGTCCGTCCGCAGCCCGTGCAGCCGCGCGAACCCGCGGGCGATCTGCAGCAGGTCGCCGTCGCCGTACGGCGACCACAGGTCGCGGATGCCGTCCGTACCGAGGCCGATCGGCACGTCCGCGGCGCGCATCTCGCGGAACGGCAGCGGCGCCGACGTCGCCGGGGCGACCGTGGTCCAGGAGATCCCCGCCGTACCGAGCAGTTCGACCATCTCCGAGCGCCGCGCCGGCGCCAGCTCGCCGAGCGCGAACCCGTGCGACACGTTCACCTTGCCCTGCAGGCCGGCCTGGATCGTGCGGTCGGCGAGCAACTCGTACTGGAACGCGCCGAGATCGCCGTGGTCGTGCAGGTGCAGGTCGATCCCGACGCCGCGCCGGACCGCGATCTCGAACAGCCCGTCCAGCTGGCCGACCGGGTCGCGGTCGATCGTCGCCGGATCCAGGCCGCCGATGCTGGTCGCACCCTCGGCCGCGGCCTGGTCGAGCAGCTCGAGTACGCCGGGTCGCCGCAGTACCCCGTCCTGCGGGAACGCGACCAGCTCGACCTCGACCGCGCCGTTCAGGTCGGCGGCGGCCTCCAGCACGGCGGCGATCCCGCGCAGCCCGACGCCGAGGTCGACGTCCACATGCGTCCGGGTGGCCGTCGTACCGTGACGGAGGAACTCACGCAGTACCGCCGTTGCTCCCTTGACGCTGGGGATGCCGTACTTGTCGCGCTCGGCGCGCTCGTGGGCGATCCGGCCCTGGGTGGTCGGCCGGCCGCCGTAGGAGACCCACGGCTGGCCCCACCAGCTCTTGTCGACGTGCGCGTGCGCGTTCACGAACCCGGGCAGGGCGAGAAGGCCGCGCCCTTCGACGCGCTCGTCCACGGTGCCGGCGGTGCCGGCGGTGCCGGCGGTGCCGGCGGTGCCGGCGGGGGAGAGATCCGAGATGACACCGTCGACGATCGTGACGTCCACGGTGTCGCCGCCCCAAGGGCGCACGTCAGCAAGCAACAAGGAGGCCATAAACAGAATGGTATACCAAAACACAAAGTGCAGAGTGCGGGGCGTGGGGTGCGGGGTGCGGTGGTGGTGGTGGAGTGCGGCTGTGGGGTGGGGGCAGTGCGGGGTGGCGAGTGCGGGGGTGGCGAGTGTGGGGTGGCGAGTGCGGAGTGCGGAGTGCGGAGTGCGGGGCGTGGGCTGCGGGGTGTGGCGGTGGAGTGCGGCTGTGGGGTGGGCGCAGTGGGGGGCGAGTGCGGGGGTGGCGAGTGCGGCGTGCGGAGTGCGGAGTGTGAGGCGTGGGGTGTGGCGGTGGAGTGCGGGTGTGGGGTGGGGCAGTGCGGGGGTGGCGAGTGTGGGGGTGGCGAGTATGGAGCCGGGAGTGTGGGGTGGCGACTGCGTGGCCGGGAGTGCGTGGCCGGGAGTGCGGGTGCCGGGGTGCGGAGCGCGGGCGTCGTCCGTTCCCACGAGCAGATCCGCTTCACAAACCGACTGGGTGGGTGGCGGCAAACCGCTCTTCAGGATCGAGGTAAGGCCCGTCACCGCCGCCATGCGCCGGGGGCGACTCCGGAATCGAATCCGGCGCCGGGACTGGTGTCGGTGAGGGATCGGGTACTCGGCCGGGTCCAGTTCCGAGTCCGTGCCGGGCCGAGAGTTCGTGCCGAGGCGAGTTCGTGCCGGGGCTGGGTCGGGTCCGGGGCGCGGGTTGGGTTGGGTTGGGTTGGGGAACATTACCTGCCCGATTCGGCAGGCGCACGGCAACCACCACGAGCACCACGGCACCTGCTCCGGAGGATGGGCGGGCATCCACCTCCCGCTGGCGCGAGCACCTTCCTCTCCGCCACCTGTTTGGGGAGGGTGGCCGGGCGATACACCTTCCCCTCCCGCGACCACGCCCGCGCCCACACCCCCTGGGTGGGTGAGCGGGAAACCTGCTCCCGGCTCGCGCGGCCACCTTCCTCTGCATCACCTGATCGGGGCGTGGAGTGCCGGCGGGTGGGGTCAGGCGGGGTTGCGGAGGCCGCGGAGGAGTTGTTGGGCTTGAGCGAGGTGTTCGCCTGCCAGTCGGTCCGCCAGGTCCACGTCGCGGTTTGCGATCGCGGTGAAGAGTTCGCGGTGTTGGCGGGCGACGCCGAGGAGGTCGTCGTGTTGGGCGAGTAGCCAGCGGATCCGGCTGCGGAGCGGGCGTTCGATTTCGACGAGCAGTTCGTTCGACGCCAGTTCGGTGACTTGCTCGTGGAAGTCGGCGGCCTTCCGTCGGGCGAGTATGGCGTTCCCCGCGGTCGCGGCCTCGAAGTGCTCGTCGAGTGTTGCCTGCAGGCGATCGAGCCCTTCGCGGGTACGCCGTTCCGCCGCCAGCCGGAACGTCAACGGTTCGAAGGCCGTCCGTACCTCGAGGAGGTCCGCGATGTCGGAGTCGGTGAACGTCCGCACCACCGCCCACGACCGCGGCCGCAGCGTCACGAGCCCCTCTCCGACCAGTGCCTTCAAAGCCTCCCGGACCGGCACCCGGCTGACGTCGAGGGCGGTCGCGAGCTCGCGCTCGACGAGCCGCTCGCCGGGCGCGCGGACGCCGTCGAGGATCTCGTCGCGCAACCGTCGCGTCACCCGCTCGGTCTCGGACTCCCGAGTGTCCACCGCAGAACCTCCCGCCGGATTTGGCATACCATTATCCATGCGCAGGGTGTCAGGGTTCGAGCAGCCCGGCCCGGATCGCGTACCGGGTGAGGTCGAGCCGGTCCCTGAGCCCGAGTTTCTGCAGGATGTTCGAGCGGTGCCGTTCGACGGTCTTGACGCTGATCGTGAGCAGTTCGGCGATCTCCTTCGACGAGTTGCCCTCGGCAACCAGTTTGAGGATCTCTTCCTCGCGCGCGGTGAGGATCTGCTGGGGCAGGTCGGCGCCTTGCCGGACCCGGTCCAGGTAGCTGCGCACCAGCCGAGTCATCGCGCCCGGGTACAGGAAGGGCTCGCCGCGCATCGTCGCCCGGCAGGCTTCGACGAGGTCCCGGTCGAGTACGGATTTCAGCACGTACCCGGACGCGCCGGCCTTCAGCGCCTGGAAGAAGTACTGCTCGTTGTCGTACATGGTGAGCATCAGCACCCGCACGTCCGGCGCGACCGCGGACAGTTCGCGGGCCGCCTGCAGCCCGGTCATCCGCGGCATCGCGATGTCCAGGATCGCCAGGTCGACGGGTTGCCGGCGGCAGATCGCGACGGCCTCGCTCCCGTCGGACGCCTCCGCGACCACCCGCAGGTCCGGTTCGCCGTCGAGGATGAGCCGTACGCCGCGCCGTACCAGCGCATGATCGTCGGCGAGCAGAATCTTCGTCGTCACGACGGGCTCCCAACGGCCAGACTGACCTGCGTGCCACCGCGCGGTCCGTCGCCGACCTCCAGCGTGGCACCGATCAGCAGTGCCCGCTCCCGCATCCCGCGGATCCCGGCGCCCTCGTGCGCCATCCCGGCGCCGCGGCCGTCGTCCTCGATCCGCAGCACGACCGCCGACGCCTCCCGTACCAGCGACAGCTCGATCCGCGCCGCACCCGCGTGCCGCGCCACATTCGTCAAACTCTCCTGAGCCACCCGATACAGCACCAGTTCGGTCTGCTCGTCCAGCTCCAGCCCGCTGTCGAACCGCCGGTGGATCTCCAGCCCGGTGTGGTCCGACACCTCGGTGGCGAGCGCGGTCAGCGCACTGGTCAGCCCGAGATCCTCCAGTACGCCGGGCCGCAGCCGGTGCGCCAGCCGCCGTACCTCGTCAAGACTCGCCCGGGTCGTCTCCTGCGCCTGCACCAGCTCGTTCCGCAGCCCCGGATCGGGGGCACGATCGGCCGCCCGCTTCAGATCCATCAGTACGGCGGTCAGCGTCTGACCGACCTCGTCGTGCAGCTCGCGCGCGATCCGCCGGCGTTCCGACTCCTGCGCCGACAACGCCCGGGCCGCACTGGTCGCCCGCTCCTGCTCGAGCCGGTCGAGCATGGCGTTGAACGCCCGCAGTACGTCCGGTACGCCGCCATGCCCCTGCACGGGCAGCCGCTGCCCGGGCCGCAGTACGTCGACCGTGGACATGCGCCGGTTCAGCCGCGCCAGCGGGGCCAGGCCGACCCGGAGCAGGACCGCGTTCGCGACCAGCATCACCACGAGGCCGCCGATCAGTACGGCGGCCTCGGTGAACAGCACCGGTACCGACACGGTCACCGGCGCCCACAGCAGCAGGGCGGTCGCAGCGCCGAGCACGACCGCGTTGAGACCGAAGATCCGCCAGAACAGCGCCACCGCGGCACGCTCCTTCCGTGAACGAGATTCCCGCCACTATGGCAGCCCGGACGCGATCGCACCGGCGCAAGATGGGTGTTGGTCCCGATAGGCAACCCGCGCGGCAGCGGCCATGGTGTGGGCATGAAGAGCCCGAAGACCGCACCCGACCACAGGGTGCACGAGACCCTGCAACGGTTGCAGCACGAGCGGAACACCCGGCTCGCGCAGCTGAACACGATGGAGGCCGACAAGCCGAACTCCAACGAGGACCTGGTGACGGCCCAGACGACCGCGATCCGGTTGGTCCTGAAGGAGATCGACGCCGCGGTCGAGCGCGTGTCGGACGGTACGTACGGCGTCTGCGGCGGCTGCGACGCCCGGATCCCGGTCGGCCGGCTGGAGATCCTGCCGTACGTCCGGTACTGCGTCCGCTGCCAGCAGCAGGCGCTCTGAGGAGACGCGTGAACAGCCAGGCTCGGACGAATCGACGCAACGGGGGCCTGCCGCAGGACGAGCTCGCGGTACTGCGGGCGAAGCTGCTGGATCAACGCGCCTTCCGGAGCGAGCAGCTGGCCGGGTACGGCGGACACGCGGTCCTGGACGAGGTACGCGGGCAGCTGGTGGTCGCGGCCCGACTGGTGCTGGCAGACGTGGAGGCCGCGCTGGACCGGATGTCCACCGGCCACTACGGCCACTGCCGCGACTGCCGAGGCCCGATAGAACTACCCCGTCTCCGCATCTGCCCGGAGTCCCTCTACTGCACCACCTGCCACCAAGAACGGGAAGTTGACCGGTGAACCGCCCGCGTGGGCTGGCTTTGGATGTTGGGAGTGCTCGGGCTCGGGTGTGGAGTTCGGGGCGGGGGCTGGTGCTGGATGCGCCGACGGCGGGGCGGGGGCGGCGGTTGGTGGTCCGCGGGTGTTTTGAGGATCTGGCGGGGGTGAGCGCGCTGCTCGGTGCGGTGGTGACGGACGGGCGGCGGGAGCGGCTGACTGCGGTGGTGACCACGCCTGTGTTGTGCGACGACGTGCACCGGGAGAACGTTCGTACCGTGCTGGCTGAGCTTGGTGTCGCGTCCGTTGTGTTGATCGACAGCGTGAAGGCGGCGGCTTTCGGGGCTCGGGTAGATGTCACCGAGCCGCTACTCGTCGTGGACCTCGGTGCTCAGCTGACCGAGGTCGCCCTGGTCGTAGGCGGTGCGGTTGTGGAGGCACGGCGTACGGTGCTCGGCCTGGACGACGTACGGACGGTGTTCCCGATCGTGGAGGTGGCCGGCGAGTCGCTGCTCGAGCTGCTCCACGGCGAGCACGGCGCCCTGGTGGTCGACGCACTCGACCGGGGCGTGCTGCTCACCGGCGGCGGCGCTCTCCGTCCGGAGATCACCTACAAACTTGGCCAGCGCCTAGGCGCCCGCGTCACCCCGGCACCGGCCCCGCACACGGTCGCGGTCCGCGGCGCGGCCGCCGCCCTCCAAGCCACCCACCGCCATCCGACGGGCACCTAGCCGGCTGTCTTCTCGCGGATGATGTCCTCGACGGCCTTCGGGATCGTGGTTTCGAAGTCGAGCAGTTTCGCCCAGGTCAGCGTGACCCGGATGACCACCATCTCGTCGTACAACCCCTGCACGCCCTCCGCCCACGCCGGGTACTGCTCGTCGGTCATCACCTTGTGCCCGGCGACCAGGTACCCCTCGGGTACGCCGGGCACCAGCTCCAGCTCGGCGGTGCCGCGGAGCAGCAGCACCTTGGGCGGGAACGCGCCGGTGTCGATGGTCAGTGCGACCTTCGGGTTCTTCTTCAGGGCCGCGACCTTGGCGGACTTCGGCACGGTCGCGATCACGATCTGGTCGCCCTCGACCCAGAACCCGATCGGGATCACCCGCGGGTCCCCGTCCAGGCCGTCGTACGCGAACCGCGCCGGTTCGGAGCCGTTCAGGAGGTCCTGGGCGTACGGCTTGGCGAGGATCTCGGCGATCTGCTGCTTGTTCATGGCTGTTTCCTATCCGTTCGGTTGGTGGCTTCTCATCAGGGGGACGGAGCCGCCGGCAGGTTCTCGACATCGATAGGTTGGCGAATTGTGGAAAGTTTTGACTTCGGTCCGGGACAGGTCCAGCTGTACGACGACGGTGCAGTAGCTCAGGTCCTGCACCCCGACGGCCGCCGTCTGCTGCTGGACGAGGGCGTAGTGCACGACAGCCTGCACGCCTGGGGCAAGGGCTTCGTGATCACCGACCGCGGTTCGTACCGCTTCGACAACCCGGCGCACACCCGCTGGCGGAGCGGCGGCATCGACCTGCTGTACCAGTTCGGCGACCTCGAACTGCGGGTCGGCCGCCGCTTCGGCGACCGGTGGACCGAGACGTACGAGCTCCGCAACGCCGGCGACACCACGATCGAGCTCGGCTCGGTCGCGATCAGTACGCCGTACCGCGACGTCTACACGTCCAGCCGGGAGAGCCTGACCGGCTCGGTGCACGCGCACGTGTGGACGGGCGGCGCCGACGCCTGGGTCTGGGCGACGCCGATGGACGGCAGCGGTCCGGGTCTTGGGCTGCAGCTGACGGAGGGCGAGCTGTGGGCGTACTCCGTGGAGTCCCGCGAGCCCGGCACCAGCAGCAACAGCCGCGGGCACATCTACCTGCACGTGACCGACCACGCCCGCGCGCCGCACGCGATGGGCGGTCAGCCGGCGATCACGCTCGCACCCGGTGCGACGTACCGCTGGACCTGGCAGCTGGCCTGGTACGACGACCTGCCCGCGTTCCACGCCGACCGCTCACCCCAGCTCACCGCTGACCGGCTCGCGGCCGAGGTGGGGGAGACCCTCGAATTCACCGGCGCCGACCCGCTGACGAGCGACGTCCCGGGCGTGCACCACGTCTCGTCGTACGACGGTCGCTCCCGGGTCGCGGTGCTCTTCCACGAGCCGCTGCAGGTGATCGCCGAGCGCCGCGTGCGCTTCATCCTCGACCACCAGCGGCGGCCCGAGCTGGCAGGGAACCGCAAGTACGCGTTCGTGCCGTACGACAACGACAGCGGCCTCACCGTGCCGGCGAGCGCGTGGCGGGACTGGTCCGACGCCCGTGAGCGTGTCGGCATGGCCCTACTGCTGCAGGAGGTCCGCGACCGCGGCTGGGGCGATCGCGCCGAGCTGGACGAGGCACTGAACGGGTACGAGCAGTTCGTCCGCGAGTACCTGCTGGACGCCGAGGGCACGATCCAGGACGACAGCATCCACCAGAACGCCGTACGGCTCTACAACTTCCCGTGGTTCGCGCGCTTCCTGCTCGGGCAGGGCGACCGCGAGGGCGCCACCCGGATCCTGAACCGGTACTACGAGCTCGGCGGCGACCACTTCCTCGCGTTCGACCTCGGCCCGTTGCTGACCGAGCTGGGCCTGGAGGAGCACCTGGTTCGGCACGCGCAGACGTTCATCGGGTACGGCGACGAGCTGCCGCCGCACGAGGTCAACTACGAGCAGTCGATGGTCGCCCCGCTCCTCGAACTACTGGCGGCTGCCTACAAGACAGGCAAGATCGACGGCACCGAGCTGACCAGGCGGCTCCCGTGGCTGACCGCGTTCGCCGCCGACCAGCCCGACGTACGGCTGCGGCACGTCGCGATCCGGCACTGGGACGGCTACTGGTTCGGCCGGTTGCGGCTGTGGGGCGACGTCTTCCCGCACTACTGGTCCGCGCTGAGCGCCGTCGTGTACGCCGCCTGGCCGCGAGACCTGGTGTCGCCCGAGCAGGCGGACTGGCTCGACCGCGCCGAGGCAGCGATCCTGCGGGCGAACCTGATCAGCTTCGCGCCGGACGGGTCGGCCACGTGTGCTTTCGTGTACCCGAGCTGCGTGAACGGTCAGCCCGCCCACGTCGCCGACCCGCTCGCGAACGACCAGGACTGGGCGCTCGTCTACGCGCTCAGGAGCGCTGCGTTCTGACGTTCGAGCTGCTTGACGGCGCCGCTCGCCCAACCGGGGGCGAGCATCGCGGACAACGGGTCCGGGAAGATCTCCTCGTCCCCGGCCGCGACGCCGTCGAAGATCGCCCGCGCCACCGCCTGCGGCGCCGCCTTCGGTACGTCGAGGTCCCGCGACATGTCGGTGTCCGTCGGACCCGTGAGTACGGCGTGAACGCGGACGCCCTGCGGTGCGAGCAGCGCCCGCTGCGCCTGGGTGAGCGAGAACGCGGCCGCCTTCGAGATCGAGTACGCCGGAATCATCGGCAGCGACGCCAACGCCGCTACCGACAGGACGTTGACGATCGCCCCGCGCGCCTCGATCAGCTGCGGCAGGAACGCGGTCGTGAGGGCGAGGGGTCCGAGCAGGTTCACGGCCAGGTGCTGTTCGACCAGCGCCCGGTCGCTGAGGTTGTCGTACGCCGCGAGGCCGGCGTTGTTGACCAGGACGTCCAGCGACTCGACGGTCTTCGCCGCCGCCTCGATCTGCGCCTGGTCGGTCACGTCGAGCTCGAGGTACGTCACCCGGGGGTCCTTGTGCGTCAGCGCGACCCGCGTCCCTGCGTACACGTGCTCGGCGCCCTGGCGCAGGGCCTCCTCGACGAGCGCCTGTCCGATGCCGCGGTTGGTCCCGGTGATCAGGACGTTCTGCATGATGGTTCTCCGTTTCAGCTGTCGCAGTGCTTGCACAGAGGACAGACCGTGCGTACGGCGAGAACTGGTCGCGCGGGGACCGATCAGTTCGGGCGCGTGCCGGTGTCAGCAACGGTGTGGGAACAATGGGGACGGAGGTGTCTCATGCCGGACGAACTGCTGCAGCGGGCGCGTGAAGGTGACCGGGACGCGTTCGCGGCGCTGGTCGAGCCGTATCGCGCGGAGCTGCAACTGCACTGCTACCGGATGCTCGGGTCGCTGCAGGACGCGGAGGACGCGCTGCAGGAAACGTTGCTCTCGGCATGGATCGGGCTGGGCGGGTTCGAGGGCCGCTCGTCGGTGCGGACCTGGCTGTACCGGATCACCACCAACCGGTGCCTGAACATCCTGCGGTCGACGTCCCGCCGGCCGCTTCCCGCCGTACCACTGCCGGTTCCGGCGCCGGAGCCGTCCCGGTCGGGGGAGGTGCTGTGGCTGCAGCCGTACCCGGACGACCTGCTCGCCGGACTGCCGGACCGGCTGCCCGGGCCGGAGGCGCGGTACGAGTCGCGCGAGGCGATCTCGCTGGCGTTCGTGACCGCGGTACAGCTGCTGCCGCCGAACCAGCGCGCCGTCTTGTTGCTGCGCGACGTACTCGGGTATCGGGCCAGCGAGACGGCGGAGCTGCTCGGGCTGACGGAGGCCGCCGTCAACAGTGCGCTCGCTCGGGCCCGGGCGACGGTGGACGAGAAGGCCGTCGCGAGTCCGGTGGCGACCGAGGACGAGCAGGAGCTGACCGAGCGGTTCGTGGCGGCGTTCACCGCGCAGGACGTCGATGCCTTGATCGCGCTGATGACCAGCGACGCGTGGGTCCGGATGCCGCCGCTGCCGTTCGAGTACCAGGGCACCGAGGCCGCGCACCGGTTCTTCACCGCGCTGGCCGCGCACCGGCGGCAGATCGCCGCGATGGTCCCGGTCCGCGCGAACGGGCAGCCGGCCTGGGGCGAGTACATCCGGGACCCGGTCACCGGCGGCCTGCACCTGATCGGGGTGCTGGTGATCGGCCTGGCCGGCGACCGGGTCCACGAGATCGTGCACTTCGAGACCACGGTCGCGCCGTACTTCGGGCTCCCGCGGACCCTCTCAGAGCCGATCTCAGAGCCGGGGCAGTAGCTCGCGCAGCTGGTCCATCACGTAGTTGTGCAGGCTGGTCCCGTACGAGATCCGGGTCGCGCCCACCGCGGCCAGCTCGGCCTGGGTGGGTCCGCCCGGGGCCGCGTGCCCGTTGATCGGTCCGCCGACGCCCTCGGCCACCTGCCTCAGCTGGTCGAGCGGCGCGAGGATCGGGTAGACGCAGTCGGCCCCGGCGCGGCGGTACTCGCGTCCCCGCCGTACCGCCTCGGTCACCGGGTCGTCGAGCCGCCGTACGAACGTGTCCACACGGGCGTTGATCACCAGCTCGGCGCCCGCGGCCGCGCGGACCTCGGCCAGGTAGTCGGCCTGCTGGGCGACGTCGACCAGCGCACCGCCGGCCGAGTCCTCCAGGTTGCAGCCGACCGCCCCGGTCTCCAGCAGCCGCTCTGCGAACTCCTTCGGCGGCAGCCCGTACCCGGCCTCCATGTCGGCCGTCACCGGTACGTCGACCGCGCGGGCGATCTGCGCCACCGCGGCGAACATCGCCTCCGGCGGGGTTAGCTGCCCGTCGTCGTACCCGAGCACCCGGGCGACCGCCCCGCTGCTGGTGGCAACAGCGGGGAAGCCGGCGTCGGCAACGATCCGGGCGCTCACCGGATCCCAGGCATTCGGCAGCACGAGCGGCGTACCGCCGTGGTGCAGCGCGCGGAAGTGTTCAGCCGTCATGGCTTGTAGTGGCCGGGCTCCATTTTCCCGGTGACGCCGACGCGGGTCCACATGTTGATCGTGATGATCAGCGCGATCAGCTGCGCGAGGTCCTGCTCGCCGAACGCCTGCGCCGCGACCTCGTACACGTCGTCCGGGACGTGGTCGACGCTGATCAGCGTGATCGCCTCGGTCAGCTGCAGCGCCGCCTTCTCCTGCTCGGTGTAGAACTTGTGCGCCTCCCGCCACACCGGCAGCAGCGCGATCCGCTGCTGCTGCTCGGCGCCGAACTCCATCAGGTCGAGCGAGTGCATGTCGGTGCAGTACGCGCACCCGTTGATCTGCGAGGCCCGGATCCGCACCAGGTGCGCCAGCTTCGGGTCGAGCCCGTTGTCGGACACCTTGTCCAGCTCGATCAGCGCCTTGTAGAAGTCCGGTACCAGACTGGCGAGCTTGACCCGCCGGGTTTTCGTTGTGCTCATGGCTTCAATCTAGGCGAGCATCGGCCCGGACACCCGGTCCACTTCAGGTGATAGTCGGTGGGCCACTTTCCCGCAGGTTGGCCTCCAGGAGACGCAGTACGTCGATCGCCTCGGCCTGCTGCGCCGGTGTCAGGGTGCCGACCGCGCTCGTCTCCAGCCGGGCCCAGATCCGCTCGACCTCCCGCCGTACGCCGTGGCCGGCCGGGGTCGGCTCGATGATCGTGGCGCGCCTGTCGGTCGGGCTCGGGTGGCGGCGGACGAAGCCGGCCTCCTCCAGGCGGCGCACCGTCCGGGTCATCGTCGCCGAGTCCGAGTCGAGCGCGCGGACCAGCTCGGTCTGCGTCTGCGGCCCGTGCTCCCAGAGCCGCATCATCACCAGCTCCTGACCCAGGTGCAGGCCGACACCGCGCAGCAGCTGCTGCGCGAGCATCCGCTGCAACCTGGCCACCCGGACGATCGCGTCGGTCAACGGCTCCGCCATACGCACCTCTTTCGCTGCTCGAACAGTTATACGTTATCAAACAGCCTGGGGAATGATCTAACGTACTTACCTGTTCGAACAGGTAATCTGGATCCGACAGAACAGGAACTCCCCATGCCCACGGCGTTCGACCCCTACGAACTCGGCACCCTTCGCCTGCCCAACCGCATCGCGATGTCCCCGATGACCCGCAGCCGCGCCCGCGGCACGATCCCGTCGCCGCTCGCCGCCGCGTACTACGCCCAACGCGCGACGGCCGGCCTGATCGTCACCGAAGGGACCCAGCCCTCGCCGGTCGGCCAGGGCTACCCGGACACGCCCGGCCTGCACTCGGCCGAACAGGTCGCCGCCTGGCGCGAGGTGACCGACGCGGTGCACCAGGCGGGAGGCGTGATCTACGCGCAGCTCCTGCACACCGGCCGGATCGGTCACCCGAGCCTGCTGCCCGACGGCCTGCACCCGGTCGCCCCGTCGGCGATCCGCGCCGACGGGCAGGTCTACACCCACGACGGCCCTCAGGACTTCGTCACGCCACGGGTCTTGAGTGAGGACGACATCCGGCAGACCGTCGACGACTTCGCCGGCGCTGCCCGGAACGCCTTGACAGCCGGCTTCGACGGCGTCGAACTGCACGGCGCGAACGGGTACCTCATCCACCAGTTCCTCGCCCCGAACACGAACCGCCGTACGGACCTCTGGGGTGGATCGCCCGCGGCCCAGGCCCGCTTCGGCATCGAAGTGGCGACCGCGGTGGCAGCCGTGGTCGGACCGGGGCGGCTCGGGTTCCGGATCTCGCCCGGCAGCCCGGTCAACGACATGGCCGAGGACGATCCGGGGGACACGTACGTCGCCCTGCTGGCCGGTCTCGCCCCGCTCGAGCTGAGCTACCTGCATGTGATGGAGGCCGCGGGCGGCCGCGAGCTCACGCACCGGCTCCGCAAGGAGTGGGACGGCACGCTGATTCTCAACCCGCACACGGCGCCTTCGCCGACCGGCCCGGACGAACTCGGCCTGATCGAGGACGGTACGGCGGACCTGATCGCCTTCGGCGCACTGTTCCTGGCCAACCCGGATCTCCCGGCCCGCCTCGCCGCCGGTGGCCCATACAACATCCCGGACCGCGCCACGTACTTCGGCGGCGACCACCGCGGCTACATCGACTACCCGACCCTGGAGGCCTGACCATGTCTCGTCGCCTGGTGCTGGCGCTGACGTGCGTCAGCCAGTTCATGGTGATCCTGGACGCGTCGATCGTGAACGTCGCGCTGCCGTCGATCCAGCGCGACCTCGGCTTCACCGGCACCGGGCCGGCCTGGATCGTCAACGGGTACCTGTTGACGTTCGCCGGCTTCCTGCTCCTCGGCGGCCGGGCCGCGGACCTCCTCGGCCGTCGCCGGATGCTGGTCGCGGGGCTCGTCCTGTTCTCCGCGGCGAGCCTCGCGGCCGGGCTCGCCGGTACGCCGACGGTGCTGGTCACGGCGCGGATCGTGCAGGGCGTCGGCGCGGCGCTGCTCGCGCCGGCGACCCTCGCCGTACTCAACACGACCTTCACCGAACCGCGGGACCGGGCCCGGGCGTTCGGCGCCTGGTCCGCCGCGGGCGGTGTCGGCGGGATGGCGGGTGCGTTGGCGGGCGGCGCGATCACAACCGGGTTGTCCTGGCGCTGGGTCTTCCTGATCAACGTGCCGATCGGCCTCGCGCTGATCACCGCCGCTCTCGCGTCGTTGCCGGCCGGTCGGCTGGTACGACGTGAGTCGCTGGACGTTGCCGGTGCTGTGATGGCGACCGGTGGGTTGGCGGCGGCGATCTACGGGGTGATGCAGAGCGCGGACCACGGGTGGACCTCGGCGCGGGTGGCTGTGCCGGTGCTCGTGGGCGTCGTCGTGCTGGTGCTCTTCGTCGTGGTCGAGGCGCGGGTCGCCGTACAGCCGATGCTGCCGTTGCGGTTGTTCGGGAGCCGGCGGGTCGCCGTCGGTACGGCGATGTTGCTGTTGTTCGGCGGGATCGCGATCGCGATGTGGTACTTCACGTCGCTGTATCTGCAGAACGTGCTCGGGTACAGCGCGCTCCGCTCGGGGCTCGCGCAGACGCCGGCGGCGGTCGCGTTCGTGGTGGTCGCGCGGGTGGCGTCGGCGCTGCTGCCACGGGTCGGAGTACGGGCGTTGATCGTCGGCGGCGCCGTACTGTTCCTGGCCGGGTTCGGGTGGTTGTCGCAGGCCGGCGGGTACCTCAGCGGCGTACTGCCGCCGATGCTGCTGGTCGCGGCCGGGATCGGGCTGATGTTCCCGACGCTGATGGCGACCGTGACGACCGGGGTGGACCCGGCCGACGCGGGCATCGTCGGCGGGCTGGCCAACACCGCGAGCCAGGTCGGCAGCTCGGTCGGGCTGGCGGTGCTGACCACGGTCGGGGCCGGCGGGTACGACCGGGTGTTCCTGGTCGCGGCCGCGCTGGGGCCGGCGATTGCGCTGGTCAGTGCGCTGCTGCCGCGCCGCGACTGAGGCGTTGTATGGTCCCGTTCCATGGAGGATTCGGGGGCCGACCTGCATCTGGAGCTGACCGCCGCGCGCGGTCGCGGAGACCTGGTGCGGGCGTTGCACGACTCGATCCGGACCGGCCGGCTGGCGGCGGGGACGCGGCTGCCGTCGTCGCGGTCGCTGGCGAAGGATCTCGGGATCGCGCGGAACACGGTGGCGGACGCGTACGGGCAGCTGGTCGCGGAAGGCTGGCTGACCGCGCGGCAAGGATCCGGGACCGTGGTCGCGAACCGCGCCGCGATCCCGGCGACACCTGCCGTGTCGTTGCCCGAGGCCCGTAGTTTCCGGTACGACCTGACGCCCGGCGCTCCGGACGTGGCGACGTTCCCGCGGGCCGAATGGCTGGCCGCGGCGCGGAAGGCGCTGACCGCGGCGCCGAACGAGGCGTTCGGGCTAGGCGACCCGCGCGGCCGGATCGAGCTGCGCCGCGTGCTCGCGGACTACCTCGCCCGGGCGCGCGGCGTCCGGGCCGACCCGGGGCGGATCCTGATCTGCTCCGGGTACGTGCAGGCGCTCAGTCTGTTGAGCGAGGCGATCAAGAACCTCGGCGGTACGACGATCGCGGTCGAGGAGTTCGGGTACGACCTGCACCGGGACGTGATCCGGGCCCGCGGGCTGTCGGTGGCCGGCGTACCGGTGGATGCGTTGGGGGCGCAGACGTCCGCGCTGACAGGGCAGGGTGTGCTGCTGACGCCGGCACACCAGATGCCGACAGGCGTCCCGCTCGCACCGGAACGCCGTACCGCGGCGGTCGAATGGGCGCGGGAGTCCGGGGCGGTGCTGATCGAGGACGACTACGACGGCGAGTTCCGGTACGACCGGCAGGCGGTCGGTGCGCTGCAGGCGCTCGATCCGGAGCGGGTCGTCTACACGGGTACGGCGAGCAAGAGCCTCGCGCCCGGGCTACGGCTGGCGTGGATGGTGCTGCCGCAGCGCCTGATCGAGCCGGTGGTCGCCGCCAAACGGACCGCCGACTACCAGACCGCGACCCTCGAGCAGCTCGTCCTCGCCGAATTCATTGCCTCCGGCCACTACGACCGCCACGTCCGCCGCTCCCGCCTGCACTACCGCCGCCGCCGCGACCGCCTCGTCGAACTGCTCTCCGTCCGCGCCCCCGACGTCGAGGTCGCAGGCATCTCCGCCGGCCTCCACGTCCTCCTGGACGTCCCCGGCGACGCCGAAGACATCGTCACCCGAGCCGCCCGCCAAAGCCTCGGCCTGGCCACCCTCACCACCTACCACGTCAACCCCACCCCCACCACCCGCCAAGCCGTCATCGTCGGCTACGGCACCCCACCCGACCACGCCTACCCCGGCGCCCTCGACCTCCTCTGCCAGGTCCTCGGCGTCTGACCCCGCAAGCACCTCCAGCAATCCCCCACGGCAGTCCCCCACGGCAGTCCCACACGGCAGTCCCACACGGCAGTCGTCACCGTCACCGTCACCGTCAGCGCGCAGCCGGGGTGCGCCGACCCGGCCGTGGCAGCTTTTCGGAACTTATTCGTCGCTGGGCGCCGAAAATGTTCCGCAAAGCCCGCACCGCTGTTCCTGCCCTCGTCTCCGGCGCAGCCTCCGAACCAACCACCTGTGGACAACGAGAACCGGCAACCGGCGAATCCGGATATCCTCAAGCAGGAAGGACCGGGGGGCGCGAATGGGCCGTGGCGTCGGCAAGCAGCCGGATGTCCTCCGGCCCGACCCGGCAGCAACCGCCGACGTACGCCGCCCCCGCCTCGACCCAGCCGCGCGCGAACTCTGCGGGCCCGCGTCCGTCGCCCACCCAGGCGCGGGCGACAGCGTTCCACGCCTCGCCGCGGTTGGGATACGCGATGGCGGGCTTGCCGGTGACGGCGACCGCGGTTCGTACGGCGGGCAGGACGTCCTCGGGTGCGCAGCAGTTGACCCCGACGGCAATCACCTGGTCGACGGCGCCGGGGATGGCGAAGGCATCGGCCAGTGGCTGGCCGGCGCGGGTGTGCGAGCCTTCGATCGAGTAGGAGAACCACGCGGGGAGATCGAGCTCGGCCAGGAGTTCGACGATGACTTCGGCTTCGTCGGCGTCGGGGATGGTCTCGACCGCCAGGAGGTCGGGACCGGCGGACGCGAGGAGTTCGAGGCGCGGGGCGTGGAAGTCGTGCAGTACCCGGCGGCTGACGCCGTACCTCCCGCGGTACTCCGAGCCGTCCGCGAGCATCGCGCCGTACGGGCCGACGGAGGCGGCGACCAGACGGCCGGGGAACGTGTCGCGGACTTCGCGGGCGAGGTGGACGCTGCTGGTGATGAGGCGTTCGGCCTCGGCGCGGTCGACGCCGGCCCGCTCGAAGCCGACGACGCTGGCCTGGTAGCTCGCCGTGGTCGCGACCATCGCACCAGCCCGGTAGTACGCGCGATGGACGGCGGCGATCTCCGACGGGGCGTCCCGGAGCAGCCGGGCGGACCACAGGGCGTCGGACAGGTCGTGGCCGCGGTCCTCCAGGGCGTTCGACAGGCCGCCGTCGAGGATGACCAGGGGGTCAGATGCCGCGGACAAGTTCCAGGACCTCGTCGGCGCAGCCCCAGGAGAGGGTCACGCCGGATCCGCCGTGGCCGTAGCAGTGGATGACGGGCTCGCCGGTGTGGGTGCGGACGAGTTCGCAGCGGATCGCGGGCCGGGCGGGGCGGAGGCCGACGCGTTGCCGGATGATCTTCGCGTTGCGGAGCTGCGGGACGAGCTCGGACGCCCGGTCGAGGATGTCCTTGGTGGTTTGCGGGTCGACGGCGAGGTTCCAGTCGCCGGGTTGGCTGGTGCCGCCGACCACCACGTCGTTCCGGCGCGGGACGACGTACGTCAGCTCGTCCTGCGAACGGTCCGCCAGCAACCACTCGGTCAGCCCGCACGGCTCGACCGTCAGCACCTGCCCGCGGACCGGCGTCACGGTCGGGTCGCTCGCGGTCAGCCGCCCGCCGAGGCCGGTGCAGTTCACCACCAGATCGGCGCCGGTTGGCAACGCGGACAGCGCCGCGCGGGTCAGCGTCCCGCCCGCCGCCTCGAGGCGCTTCACCAGCGCCGGGAGGTACGTCGGCATGTCGATCACCGGCACCGTGAACGCCCACCCGTCCGCGAATCCGCTCGGCGGCGACGCGACCCGGGTGAGGTCCGGCAGTACGTCGGCCCACGGCGGATCCGGCGTCGGCCGCACCAGGAACTCCCGCCCGTGCTTCAGCTCCACCGCCGGCTCGCTGTCCGCGAGCTTGCTGAACTCCTCGTACGTCGCCCGCGACCACCCGGCCACCCGATCCGCCGGCGCCGACAGGTACGGGTACCAGATCGCGGCCGCGACCGACGAGGTCGTCTCCAACGGCAGATCCCGGGCGAACACGGCCACGTCGTACCCACCCTCGGCGAGCCGAATGGCACAGCTCAACCCGATCACGCCCGCACCCACCACGATCACGCGCATCAACAGATTGTCACCCGTCCCCGAAGATCACGCCACCCACACTGGACCGCTCGACCGCCGCCTCCCGCCGACCGCGGCCGGCGCCCACGGCGCTCGCCCGGAACTGCGCGACTCATCAACCCAGGCGATCGGCCCGCTGACCGTCGCGGCTGAGCGTGCCATCGCTTCGGCCGCGGCGGCTGCTGAGTGGCTGAGGTCCGCTCACGGCGGATCCCCAGGCCATCACAATCGCCGGATCCGGGACAGCCCACGGCGGCGCGGCCGCCGATGCGCCGCATTGTGATGGCGTGGCGATCCGGGACAACCGGTCAGTGGAGGTTGACGGCGAGGGAGTAGACACCCGGGCCGGCGTGGTCCCGACGTTGTCGACCAGCGCGACCGCGCGGTGCGGCGAGGTCAGGTTGAGCGCCGACAGCCCGCGACCGGCTGCCCGCCGTACGTCGTCTTGTCGAGCGCGTCACCTCGCTCGAACATCTGGGGGCGACCAGAACCTACTCGCTGACGCCGCGGCTGAGAAACACCGTTGCGATGAACGTCCGGTAGAGCTCCAGCGGATCGTCGTTGCGGATGGCAACGACTTTGTCTTCGCGCCGTTCCACCCCGCGGAGCGCGCACGCCAGCTCGGCGAACGCCCGTCCATGGAAGCGCACCGTCAGCTCGGCAGGCACTGTGATGCTCGGCGGACGGATGTCGCTCAGTCGGGCGAGTGCGCGTCGCGCCCCGTCGTGGATCAGCTCTCGCGCGCGCTCCGGGTGCACGGACAGTGCGGCGTTGTGCGAGACCGAGTCCTTCACCACGACCGACTCGATGTCCGGGCAGAACGGCTGTGCCTCGTCGATCGTGGTTCGGTCGCCGGAGATCAGTACGACGGGAACCTGGTGCGCGAGCGCCACCAGCGCGTTGATCCCCGCCTCACCCGTGATCGCCCCGTTCAGCCGCACCTCGGCGATCGCCCGCGGGTTGTACGTGTGGTGCAGCACGGACCCGGTCGACCCAGCAGAACCGTGGTACGACACGAAGAAGATCGCGTCGAACGAGGAGTCCAGCCCCTGCATCATGTACAGCGGCTTGTGCTTGCCCGACAGGTAACTCGCCCGCCCGTGCAGCTCGTCCGGCCGGAGGTTCTGCATCGTCGAGTGCGAGTCGTTCACCAGGAACTCGGTCCCGCCCGCGGCCCGCGCGCCGTCGATCGCGGCGTTCACCTCGGCCTGCAGTTGGCCGCGGTAGTACTCGTACTCCGTGGCAGGCCCGCGCGCCTGGCTCCAGTCGACGACGCCCGCCGTACCTTCCATGTCCGATGACAAGAAGACCTTCATCACCGCACCATACAAGGCCGCTTCGGGTCGAACTCCCAGTCCTCGATCAGGTACTGCATCGCGATCGCGTCGTTCCGCGCCCCGAGGCCGTGCTCCAAGTACAGCTCGTGCGCCGCGGCCAGCGCGTCCCGGTCGAGCTCGATGCCGAGTCCGGGTGTGGTCGGTACGGCGATCTCGCCATCGGCGATCTGCAACGGCTGCTTGGTCAGCGCCTGGCCGTCCTGCCAGATCCAGTGCGTGTCGAGCGCGGTAATCTCACCGGGTGCCGCCGCGCCGACGTGGGTGAACATCGCCAGCGAGATGTCGAAGTGGTTGTTGGAGTGTGAGCCCCAGGTCAGCCCGAAGTCGTTGCACAGCTGGGCGACCCGCACCGACCCGGCCATCGTCCAGAAGTGCGGATCGGCGAGCGGGATGTCGATCGCGTCGGTACGAATCGCGTGCGCGAGCTCGCGCCAGTCGGTGGCGATCATGTTGGTCGCCGTACGGAGTCCGGTACGCCGCCTGAACTCCGCCATCGTCTCGCGCCCGGAGAACCTGTCCTCCGCCCCGCACGGATCCTCGACGTACGCGAGGACGCCGTCGAGCCCCGAACACACCGCGACCGCCTCCCGCAACAACCACGCCCCGTTCGGATCCACCGTGATCCGTGCGTCCGGGAACCGCGCGTGCAACGCCTGTACCGCGTCGATCTCCACGTGCGGGTCGAACACGCCGCCCTTCAACTTGAAGTCTGCGAATCCGTACCGCTCCCGCGCCGCCACCGCCAGCTCCACCACCGCGTCCGCCGTCAGCACCGGCCGCCGCCGCACGCCCTCCCACCCGTCCCCACCGGTGACGTAGGGCAGATCCGTCCGCACCACATCTCCCACGT
Organism: Kribbella sp. NPDC059898; assembly: GCF_042730855.1. Classification (NCBI taxonomy): domain Bacteria; kingdom Bacillati; phylum Actinomycetota; class Actinomycetes; order Propionibacteriales; family Kribbellaceae; genus Kribbella; species Kribbella sp. NPDC059898. The sequence goes on along the minus strand of NZ_JBHWKR010000007.1, from coordinate 337,900 downwards.
AGAACAAATAGCCCAGTACTGGGACCGCGGAGCGTTGCTGTCCTTCACCGAGCAATTCGGCGACCGGTACGTCGAGATGCTGACCCAGGAGGTCGAGGAGCGCCGACTCCAACCCGGTGACCGCATGCACCGTCGTCCGGAGGTCGAATGTCTGCACCCCGCGTCCACCGCTGTCGAGGCCCTCGAATGTTGTGGAGATGGTGCGCAGCAAACCCCGTTGCAGGGCGATGGGCTGGCCAACAAAGCGATCGGCCGCGGCGCGGATCGTGGTGGCGATCTTCTCGCCGCCGGGGACTTCGCCCAGGCCGACGTTGCCCGAGCTGTCGGTCACGATCACGACATTGCGCGTGAAGAACGGGCCGTGCGCGCCGCTCAGGTTCAGCAGCATGCTGTCGTGCCCGGCAACCGGCACGACCTCCACGGACACGACAGTCGGAGTCATTTCACCTTCTCGATCAGTGCCGTCAGCAACGAGACCTCGTCTGCGGTGAGGTCCTGCAGCGGCGGTCGCACCGGCCCCGCGTTGCGACCGATCGCGTTCACCCCGGCCTTCACGATCGACACGGCGTACCCCTTGGTCCGGTCGCGGATGTCGAGGTACGGCAGCACGAACTCCCGCAGCTTCCGGTACACCGCCTCCCGGTCCTGCGCCAGTACGTCGGCGTAGAACCCGAGCGCGAACTCCGGCACGAAGTTGAAGATCGCCGACGAGTACGTGCTGTACCCGAGCTGCAGCAGCGGCAGCGCGAACGTCTCCGCGGTCGGCAGTCCGCCGACGTACGTGAGCCGCTCGCCGACCAGCGCGTACGTCCGGGTCATCTGCTCGACGTTCCCGACGCCGTCCTTCAGGCAGACCAGGTTCGGGTTCCGGTCCGCGAGCTCGGCGACCGTCACGTCGGTGAGGATCGCGTTCGCCCGGCTGTAGACCGTCACCCCGAGTCCGGTACTGCGGCACACCGCCGACACGTGCTCGATCAAACCACGCTGCCCGGCTTCCGTCAGGTACGGCGGGAACAGCAGGATCCCGTCCGCGCCCGCCGCCTCGGCCGCCCGCGCGCCCTCGATCGCCGCCGCGGTCCCGCCGGTCGCCGGCGCGATCACCGGAACCCGCCCGCCGATCTCCGACACAGCGGTCCGTACGACGGTGTCGATCTCGGCCGGCGTCAGCGAGAACCCCTCACCCGTGCCGCCCGCCGCGAACAGTCCCGCGACGTCGTACTGGCTCAACCAGGCCAGATGTTCGCGGTACGCCGCCTCGTGGAAGCTGAGGTCGTCGTGGAAGGCGGTGACGGGAAACGAAAGCAGCCCCGTCTTTAGCTGGGCCGCCAGCTCGGCGGGGGAGTAGTGGGTCACGAAGGTCAGCGTAGGAACGCCGATAGATACCTGTCCAAGATCGTTTTTGGATCTAGTGATGCTCTGAGAGCATCGTAAGGACGCGCCGCAGCACCGGGCTGGTCGCGTCCCGCCGCCAGATCGCGTGCAGCTCGACGAGATCGCCAGGACCGTCCAGGTCGCAGTACGTCACGCCTTCGACGCCGAGGTTGCGCGCGGACGCCGGGACCAGCGCGACGCCGCGCCCGGCCGCGACCAGCAGGATCACGGTGAGGATCTGCTGCACCCGCTGCTCGATCCGCGGCTGCGAGTCGGCGAGGAACCGCACGGTCAACTCGTGGAAGTACCGGGCCTGGGTCGGCGAGTAGCTGATCACCTGCTCGCCGGCGAAGTCCGCGGCGGTCAGCGGCCGGCCGAGCGAGCCGAGCCGATGGTTGCCGGGGACAACGGCACACAACGGCTCCCTGAACACGATCCGGGTGTCCAGTACGTCGAGGTCGAACGGCGGCCGGCCGAGCCCGAGGTCCAGCTCGCCGCGCAGCAACCCGTCGACCTGCGCCGGGGTGACCTGCTCGTGCAGGATCACGTCGACGTCAGGTAGTTCCTCGGACAGCTTGCGGAGCAACGGCCCGAGCGTACGGATCGCCGACGTCGCGGTGAATCCGAGCCGCAGCGTCCCGGCCGCGCCGCGATCCACCCGGCGGGCCAGGTCGCCGGCGGTCTCCACCAGCGCGAGGAGTCGCCGCGCCTCGACCAGGAACGCCTGCCCGGCCTCGGTCAGTTCGACCCTCCGGTGGTCGCGTTCGAGCAGCCGCGCGCCGACCGCGCGCTCGAGTTTCTGCACCTGCCGGCTGAGCGGCGGCTGCGTCATGCGCAGTCGCTCGGCGGCCCGCCCGAAGTGCAATTCCTCGGCGACCGCGACGAATGCGCTCAACTGCTCCAGCGTGAACATCAGCGCAGCCGGGCCCGGGTGTTCGCCAGGTGCACCCGTGCCGCCGCCCGGGCCGCCTCGGGATCGGACCGCGCGATCGCGGCGTGGATGTTCTCGTGCTCGTGCACCACCCGGGTCAGGTGCTCCGGGTCGGACATCTCGTACGCCGGGTCCAGCCGGGTCCGCGGCAGCATGATCATCATCGGACCGAGGTCCGTGACCAGGTCGCCGTAGAAACGGTTGCCGGACGCAACGGCAACCTTCAGGTGGAACGCGAAGTCGGCGTCGACCGACCGTCCCGGATCGTCGCCCACCCGGCGGAAGTCGTCCAGCGCGCGCTCGATCCCTTTCAACTGATGGGTGGTACGGCGTACCGCGGCCAGCGCGGCCGCCTCGGTCTCGACGCCGATCCGGAAGTCCATCAGCTCGAGTACGTCGCGGTGCGAGCGGACCGCGCGCAGTCCCGGCGTACGCTCCGGCACCTCGAGGACGAACGAGCCGCGGCCCTGGAACGTCTCCACCAGCCCGGCCGCCTGCAGCCGGGACACCGCCTCACGGACGACCGTCCGGCTCACCCCGAACTCCTCGACCAGGCTGTTCTCACCCGGCAGCTTCGCGCCGGGCGCGATCTCGCCGTCGAGGATCCGCTGCTTCAGGTCCTCGACGATCTGGACGGCGAGGCCGCTCACGTGAACTCGCAGCTGTCGACCGTCCAGCGCGCGCACTGCTCGCTGGTGGTGAAGCCGAGGCCGGGGCGGTCCGGGACCAGCATCCGCCCGTCGACCGTCTCCAGACGCTCGTTGAACAAGGGATTCAGCCACTCGAAGTGCTCCACCCACGGCTCCCGCGGGTACGCCGCCGCGAGGTGCAGGTGGATCTCCATCGCGAAGTGCGGCGCGAGCTGCAGACCGTTGTGGTCGGCAAGCGTCGCCAGCTTCAGGAACGGCGTGATGCCGCCGATGCCGTCGGCGAGCGACTTGGAGGCGTTCTCCAGCACCTCGTCGATCGGCGCGTGCAGGAACCCGCCGGAGGTGTTGTACGCGCGGACCGAGTCCCGGTGCGCACCGAGGAGCTTGGCCAGCGGGAGACCGGCGCGCTTCGCCTTCAGGTCCCAGAGCGCGATGTCGATCGCGGCGATCGCCTGCGTCGCGACCCCGGACCGGCCGACGGACGCGCCGGCCCAGAGCAGCTTGTCGTACACCTTGCCGATGTCCGACGGGTCCTCGCCGATCAGGTTGCCCGCGATCTCCTTCGCGTGCGCGTACTGCGCCGGACCGCCGGCGCGCTTGGAGTAGCTGAAGCCGATCCCGTGCTGGTCCTGGTCGGTGGCGATCTCCGCGAACAGGAACACCACCTCGGTCATCGGCCGCTGCCGGCCGGTCAGTACCTTCGCGTCGCTGATCGCCTGCCGCAGCGGCAACACGACCGACGACAACCGCACCTGCCGGATCCGGTCCATGGCAGGTGATCGTACAAGTAGTCAGCTTGTCCAACAAGATGCTGGTTGACGTGGCCGTAACGCCAGGTGACCGAAGCGGAAATATGAGGCAGACAGGCTGCGGCCATGGACGTATCTCCGCCGCAACTGTTCAGAGCGTTCGAGGCGATCGACAAGGACGACGACGGGCGGATCTGGGCGTGGGAGCTGCTCAGTGCGCTCGGCCGCGCCGGGATCCAGCCCGGTGACCGGCGGGTACGCGCGGCGCTGACCGGCGTACCGGATCCGATCGGGGTGGACAGCCAGCCGGTACAGCTGGATCTGCGGCAGTTCGCCGCGGTCGCGCAGTACGGCGACGGGCTCGTGTACCGGGCGCTGAACGACGAGCTGGCGGTGCCGGTGGAGGAGTTCCGGGAGCTGGCGCGGGGCGTCGACGAGATCTACGCCGACGTACTGCCGAACCGGGACGGGGCGAACGCGGACTACATCCCGACGTTGCGGGACGCGGATCCGGAGCGGTTCGGGATCGCGATCTGTACCGCGGACGGGCAGACGTACTCGGTCGGGGATGCGGGGGTCGGGTTCAGTGTGCAGTCGACATCCAAGCCGTTCAGCTATGCGATGGCGCTCGAGCAGTTGGGGTCGACCGAGGTGCATCGGTGGGTCGGGCAGGAGCAGAGCGGCGGGACGTTCAACGACTACCGGCTGTCGCTGGGGGACGGGCGGCGGCCGCACAACCCGATGATCAACGCGGGAGCGATGGCGACGCTCGCGTTGGTTGACCACGGCAAGGAGACGAGCGACCGGTTCCGGACCGTGCACGGGACGTGGGCGCGGATGATGGGCGAGGCGCCGGGGTTCGACCAGGAGACGTACCTGGCGGAGAAAGCGACCGGGGACGGGAACCGTGGGCTGGCGAGTCTGATGAAGGCCGCGGACATGCTGAAGGCCTCGGGTGAGGACGGGGCGGCGCGGACTGCCGACTTCTACTTCCAGGTGTGCTCGCTGGAGGTTGACGCGCAACGGCTCGCGGCTGCCGGTGCGACGCTGGCGAACGGCGGCGTGGCGCCGTATTCGGGGGAGCGGGTGTTCTCGCAGGAGACCGCCGGGCGGGTGCTGTCGGTGATGGGGCACAGCGGGATGTACAACGACTCCGGGAAGTTCTCCGACCAGGTCGGGCTGCCCGCGAAGAGCGGCGTCTCCGGGAACGTGCTGATGGTCGTCCCGTCGAAGCGGCTCGCCGTCGTGACGTTCTCGCCACGGCTGGACGCGGCCGGCAACTCGGTCCGCGGCGTCGAGGTCTGCAAACGCCTGGTCGCCAACTTCAACCTCCACCCCTACCAGGCCCTCGGCCCGGACCGCACCCTCAACCGCGCCGACCGCCGAGCCGAAGCCGCCAGCGCCGCCGACCACGCCCTCAGCGGCATGACCCGCCCCGGCACCACGATCACCTCCACCACCCCAACCCACCCCACAACCACCACCACCCGCCGCGCCCCCACCCCAGGCCAACAGCTCTAAAGGCACCCCACGCCAGGCGTGCGCTCACGCCGAGCGCGGGTGCACTCGCCGGACAACGGGCGCCGGGTGGGTGCCTGCGCCGAGCGCGGGTGGACACGCCGGACAACGGGCGCCGGGTAGGTGCCTGCGTCGGGCGGTGGGTGCTTGTGCGGAGGTAGCAGGAGCTGGGTGGGTGCCGCCGGCTGACACCAGGTGCTGGGTTGGTGCTGCCGGCTGACACCAGGTCTGGCTCGGCTCCATTACCAACGCAGCCCCGCCGCGCGAAGCGCGGTGGGGCTGCTGGTGTTTGGAGGTCGGGACTACTCGACCGTGACCGACTTTGCCAGGTTGCGGGGCTTGTCTACGTCGTGGCCTAGGGCTACGGCCGCGTAGTACGCGATGATCTGGAGCGGGATTGTCAGCAGGATCGGGTCGAGTTCGGGCTCGTTCTTGGGGACCACGATCTTCGCCTCGACGCCGTCGGGGATGTCGACGCCGGGGTGCGTGACGACGTACAGCGGGCCCGAACGGGCGCCGATCTCGTGCAGGGCGCCGATGTTGCGGTCGACCAGCTCGTCGTCGGGGACGATCGCGACGCTCGGCACGTCCGGGGAGATCAGCGCGAGCGGGCCGTGCTTCAGCTCCGACGTCTGGTACGCCTCGGCATGCCGGTACGAGATCTCCTTCAGCTTCTGCGCACCCTCACGCGCCACCGGGTACCCGCGCGTACGCCCGACGAAGAACAGCGACTCGTGCTGCGCCAGCCGACCCGCGATCTTCGCCAGCTCCTCCTCCTGCGCGACGATCGCGGCGATGTCCGCGGGCAGCTTCTTCAGGCCCTCGATCAGCCGCCGCCCGTCGGCGGGGGACACATCGCGGATCCGGCCGAGGTGGATCCCGAGCATCGCGAACCCGACCGCCATGTTGGTCAGCGCCTTCGTCGACGCGACCGAGACCTCCGGCCCGGCGTGCAGGTACACACCGCCGTCGACCTCCCGCGCGATGCTCGACCCGACCGCGTTCACCAGCCCGATGACGCGCCCGCCCTTGCGCTTCAGCTCCTGGACGGCGACCAGCGTGTCGAGCGTCTCGCCCGACTGCGACACCGCGACGTACAGCGTGTCCCGCTCGACGACCGGGTTCCGGTACCGGAACTCCGAGGCCGGCTCGGCGTCGGCGGGGATCCGCGCGACCTCCTCGATGAACTGCGCGCCCATCTGGCCCGCGTAGTACGCCGACCCGCAGCCGAGGATCTTGACCCGCTTGATCTCCCGCGCCTCGCGGGCGTCCATGTTCAGGCCGCCGAGGTGCACGGTGTGGAACCGCTCGTCCAGCCGGCCCCGGGTGACCCGGCCGACCGCGTCCGGCTGCTCGTGGATCTCCTTCATCATGAAGTGCTCGTGCAGGCCACGCTCGAACTCCTCGGCCTCCCACTCCACGGTCTTCGCGGTCTTGGTGGTCGGCGACGCGTCCTGGGTGAAGGTCCGGTACCCGTCGGCGCGGACGGTGGCCAGTTCGCCGTCGTCCAAGTAGACGACCTGGCGGGTGTAGCGGATCAGCGCGGCCGCGTCGGAGGCGATGTGCATCTCGCCGTCGCCGATGCCGAGGATCAGCGGGCTGCCGTTGCGGGCGACCACGATCCGGTCCGGGAAGTCCAGGTCGACGACCGCGATGCCGTACGTGCCCTCGATCCGGTGTAGCGCGGCCAGCACCTTCTCCTCGAGGGTGGCGCCGTCGGACTGCTCGATCAGGTGCGCGAGCACCTCGGTGTCGGTCTCCGAGCGGAGCTTGACGCCGGCGTCCTCGAGCTGGGTGCGGATCGCCGCGGCGTTGTCGAAGATGCCGTTGTGCACGACCGCGATCCGCTCGTTGCCGCTGGCGTGCGGGTGTGCGTTGTCCTTGCTCGGGCCGCCGTGCGTCGCCCAGCGGGTGTGGCCGATGCCGAGCTTGCCGCCGAACCGCTTCGGCAGCGACGCCTCCAGCTCACGGACCCGGCCGGCGTCCTTGTGCACCTTCAGCTCGCTGGAGCCGAGCACGGCGATGCCCGCCGAGTCGTAGCCGCGGTACTCCAAGCGGGCCAGTCCGTCCACCAGGATGGGCGCGGCCGGCTTCGTGCCGACGTACCCGACGATTCCGCACATGTAGTGGGTGCCTTTCGAAAGGGTTTGGACCGGTCAGCCGTAGACGATCCGTCGCAGCTGCCGGGCAGAGAGATCGGGCGAGCGGACCGGCCAGTGCCGGAGCTCGGTGCCGAGCCGGGCGAAGATCTCGTCGTTGCGGGCACCGTAGGTCTGCAGCTCACGGTGCCGGCGGCGGACGTACTCCTCGGTCGTCTCGGTGAAATAGGCCAGTACGTCGGCGACCACGCGTCGCGCGACCTCGGCCGGCAACCCGGTCGTCCGGCTGACCTGATCGGCCAGCTCGTCGACCGGCTCCACGGCCGCCGCCTCACTGATCACTCGACCACCATGCAGTGTTTCCGGGGCCATGGCAAAGCTTCTGCCCGAAATCGGGCAAATTTCCTGCTTTGTCAGTAGTTAGAAGAGCCGAAGTACGTCGGACTCCATGCCGCGGAGCGCGTCGTAGTCGACCGTCACGCACTCCAGCCCGCGATCCGTCGCCAGGAACTGCGCCTGCGGCTTGATCAGCTGGGCCGCGAAGATGCCGCGCACCGGGGCGAGGAGCGGGTCGCGGTTGAGGAGCTCGACGTACCGGGTGAGCTGCTCGACACCGTCGATCTCGCCGCGGCGCTTGATCTCGACCGCGACGTGCTTGCCGTCGGCGTCCCTGAGCAGCAGGTCGACCGGGCCGATCGCGGTCGGGTACTCCCGCCGTACCAGCGTCCAGCCGTCGCCGAACGTCTGCACGTGCTCGGCGAGCAGCTCCTGCAGGTGCGCCTCGACGCCGTCCTTGATCAGCCCCGGGTCCTGCCCGAGCTCGTACGCGGTGTCGCTGTGCACCTCCTCGAGCGTGATCCGGAGCTCTTCACCAGCCTTGTTGGTGACACTCCAGACGTTCTCCTCCTCGACCAGCTTGCACGGCGGCGACATCCAGTTCAGCGGTTTGTACGACCCGCCGTCGGCGTGGATCAGCACCGATCCGTCCGCCTTCACCATCAGCAACCGCGGCGCCATCGGCAGATGAGCCGTCAGCCGCCCCGAGTAGTCCACAGAACACGTAGCAATCACCAAGCGCACGAGAAAGCACCGTAGTGCACGCGGGCCCAGGAGTGGGAAGGTGGTGAGCATGATGCCGAAGGTGAGCGACGAGGCGGTGGCGGCATACGACGCGGTCGCGGACGGGCTCGAGGCGGCCGGGGTGGTGCGCGGGAGCATGTTCGGGATGCCGTGTCTGAAGATCGGCAAGAAGGTGGTCGCGGGGATGTTCGGCGACGCGATGACCTTCAAGCTGCCGCCGGAGCTGCGGGAACGGGCGCTGGCGCTCGAAGGAGTGGAACAGTTCGATCCGGGTATGGGGAGGCCGATGAAGGAGTGGGTGAAGATCCCGCTCGACCGGTCCGCCGTCTGGGCGGAGTACGCCGCCGAGGCCCTGGAGTACGTCGCCCGATGAACCTGATGTGTCCCGCGCGGATCCTGCTGCTGCCCGCCGACGGCCAGGACCCGGAGGTCGCCGAGCGGGTCGCCCAGGTGTACGCCGGCCCCTTCGAGGCGGCGGCCGGCTCCCGGCTGGCGGAGCACCTCGGCGTCCGGTTGACCGTCGTACCCGAGCTTACTCAGCACCCAGACGCCGAACTGCAGGCCATCGCCGACCTGCACCGCGGCGAGGCCGTCGTCGTCCTCGGGCTGGACCTCGGCCTGAAGCTTCCCGCGGTCGTCGAGCACACCGGCGACGGCTGGACCCGGATCGCCTCCGACAACGAGCTCACGCTGGCCGCGTACGAGCAGGCCCCGGACAAGTTCCGCGACACGATCCCGAAGGACCCGAACAACGCGCTGATCGACCTGCTCGCGGCCCGGATCGCCCCGGGCGGACGGGTGCTCGAACTCGGCAGCGGCACCGGCCGCGATGCGATCGAGCTCGAGCGTCGCGGATTCGCGGTACGCCGTACCGACGCGACCCGGGCGTTCGTCGAGATGATGCGCGCCGACGGGCACGCCGCCGACGAGCTGAACGCGCTCACCGACGAGTACGGCGGCCCGTACGACGCGGTCTACGCGAGCGCGGTGTTCCTGCACTTCGACCGGGCCGAGCTGACCGCCGTACTGCGGAAGTCGGCCCGCTGCGCGCCCGTCCTGGCGTTCGCGACCCGGGAGGGCAAGGGGGAGGAGTGGTCGAGCCGGCACCTGGACCTGCCGCGCCACTTCGTGCTCTGGCAGGAGGCCCCGCTGCGCGACCTGCTGACGGCGTCCGGATGGACGGTCGAGCAGCTCGAACGGACGGAGTCCAAGATCGGCACCTGGTTCCAGGTCCTGGCGGGGCGCGCGTGATGCGGGCGGGCGTCGTACTGCTCACGGCCGACGGGCTCGCGGCGATCGAGCGGGTCCGCGGCGGGTCGACGTACCACGTGCTTCCCGGTGGGCAGGTGGAGGACGGCGAGAGTGCGGCGGAGGCGGCGCGGCGGGAGGTGTACGAGGAGCTCGGGCTGCTGGTGAAGATCCGTGACGCGGTCGCCGTCGTGCACTTCGGGGACAGCACGCAGCGCTACTTCACCGCGGACGTGATCGGCGGCGAGTTCGGTACCGGCGACGGGCCGGAGTTCCAGCCTGGCGTGGGCGGCTACCGACCTGTGTGGCTGCCGTTGACCGAGCTGACCACGCGGGACCTCCGGCCGCGGCCGATCGCGGCGGCGCTGCAGGGCGCGCCCGACGTGTGGTGGCTGCTCGACGGCTGGTCCCTCACACCGGTCGTGATCGACGAGCCCGTGTGAGGTTGACCTCCCCGGTGACCGATCTCATGGGCGGAGCTGTGCAGGATTTGGACCCGGACTGGCATAGTGCACAGCATGGCTCGGGAATTGACGACAGTGGGTGTGGTGGGTCTCGGCACGATGGGCGCCGGGATTGCCGAGGTGTTCGCGCGCCACGGGTTGACCGTGGTCGGCGTGGAGCGGGACGAGGACGCCGCCGAGCGCGGCCGCGGGCACATCCAGCACTCCACCGACCGGGCCGTGAAGCGCGGCAAGCTGTCGGTCGAGGACCAGCAGGCGCTGTTCGACCGGGTCACGTTCGCGACCACGATGGAGGCGCTGGCGGACTGCGACCTGGTGATCGAGGCGGTCGTCGAGCGGCTCGAGCTGAAGCGCGAGATCTTCGCCGCGCTGGACAAGATCGTCCGCGAGGACGCGATCCTCGCCACCAACACGTCGTCGTTGTCGGTCACCGAGATCTCGGTCGCCACGCAGCGGCCGCGGCGCGTGGTCGGCATGCACTTCTTCAACCCGGCGCCGGTGCAGGAGTTCGTCGAGGTGATCAAGACCGTCGTCACCGAGCCGGATGTGGTGGACGACGTACAGGCGCTGGCCCGGCGGCTGGACAAGGTCCCGGTGGTGGCGGCCGACCGGGCCGGGTTCATCGCGAACGCGCTGCTGTTCGGGTACCTGAACCACGCGGTGTCGATGGTGGAGTCCCGGTACGCGACCCGTGAGGACGTGGACGCGGCGATGCGGCTCGGCTGCGGGTACCCGATGGGTCCGCTGGCGCTGCTCGACTTGATCGGGCTGGACACGGCGTACGAGATCCTCGACACGATGTACAAGCAGGGCCGGAACCGGCTGCACGCGCCGGCGCCGATTCTCAAGCAGATGGTCACCGCCGGGCTGCTCGGCCGGAAGACCGGGCGCGGTTTCTACACCTACGAGGCGGCCGACTCGCCGGTCGTGGTCGACGACGAGAACACCCCGGCGCCCGCCGGGGACGACATCGCCGTACGGGCCGTCCAGCAGGTCGGCGTCGTCGGCTCCGGGACGATGGCCGTCGGCATTGTCGAGGTGCTCGCGAAGGCCGGGTACGACGTGCTGTACGTCGCCCGCGGCACCGAGAAGGTGGACCGCGTCCGCGCGGTGCTGGAACGCTCGCTGGAGAAGGGCGTCCAGCGCGGCAAGCTGTCCTCGGAGGAGCGGGACGCCGCGCTGCGCCGGGTGACCGGTACGGCGAAGCTCGACGACCTCGCGTCCGTGGACCTTATGATCGAGGCCGTGGTCGAGGAGCTGAGCGTCAAGCAGGCGCTGTTCGAGTCGTTCGACGAGATCTGCAAGCCGGGCGCGATCCTGGCCACCACGACCTCGTCGCTGCCGGTCATCGACCTGGCGATGGCGACCAGGCGCCCGTCCGACGTGGTCGGCCTGCACTTCTTCAACCCCGCACCGGTGATGCAGCTGGTCGAGGTGGTCAGCACGGTCAGCACCTCCGCCGAGGTCGCCGACACGGTCGCCGGCGTAGCCGTTGCCGCCGGCAAACACCCGGTCCGCTGCGGCGACCGCGCCGGCTTCATCGTCAACGCCCTGCTGTTCCCGTACCTGAACGACGCCGTCCGGATGCTCGAGGCCCACTACGCCGGCGTCGACGACATCGACGCCGCGATGAAACTGGGCTGCCGCCTTCCGATGGGCCCGTTCGCCCTCCTGGACGTGGTCGGCCTGGACGTCTCCCTCGCCATCCAACGCACCCTCTACCTCGAATTCCGTGAACCCGGCTTCGCCCCGGCCCCCCTCCTCGAACACCTGGTGACAGCGGGCTACCTCGGCCGCAAGACCGGCCGAGGTTTCCGCGACTACAGCAGCTGATCCACCCCACGGGCTACCCTGCGAACATGCCCGACGAGCGCAAACAACACATCACCGAAGCCCTCGGCGGCAATCTCATCCCGCCGATGACCCACGAGGAACGCAAGGAACGTGAGCGCGTCTTCAACATGATCCAAGGCGTGGCGACGCGGTACAACTCGCTCGTCAACCTGGAGACCGACGAGGAGCGCCGAGCCGACCTGATCGCACAACGCGCGCACTACGACGAAGAGTTCCGCCGCCAGAACTCGATGTCGGCGGCGGAACGGCAGGAAGTCCTTCGCACCTACCCGGAGATCCTGGCACAGCTGCGGGCACAGCTCGGCGAATGAACGATCTGACGCTGTCACGGGCGGAAGCCGACGCGGTCACGGCGCGACGTCTCGAGGAGATCACCCCGGCAGCGGCGCCCTCGAGAGCACCAGGAGTGCGCCCGCTGGCGGTGCTCATCGGTGCTCAGCCCGGTGCCGGCAAGTCGACCACCCAGCGGGCCGTACGCCGAGCGCTCGGCGACGACACCACGGCTTCGTACGACTTCGACGACAACGCGGCGGCGCATCCGCGGTACTCCAAGATCCTGAGCAAAGGACGCATCGACGCGCATCGCGACGTCCACGAAAGCCTGCCGCCGGAGCTGCACAGACGCTGTCTCGACCATCTGACCAAAGGCGAGACACAGTACGACGTGGTCGCCAGCGCGCCGCTGTCCTGGGAACAGGGTGCGAAGCCATGGGTCGACGGATTCGCCGACGAGGGCTACCGGGTCGCCGTGGTCTACGTCGCCACCAACGATGCGAACAGCCTGCTGAGCGTGGCGGACCGCTACCAGCAGTCCGTGGACGACCACGGCATCGGGCGGTGGGTGGAGCCGCGGTTGCATGATCAGGCTTATCGGGGGGCGCCGGATGCGGCGCATGCGCTCGAGGCGCAGGCGTACGTCGATGAGATCTACGTCGTCGACCGGGACGGCAATGTGCTGTACGAGAACCACCGGCTGCCCGACGGGACGATGGAGCGCGAACCCGGTGCGCGGCAGGCGATGCTCGACGAGCGCGATCGTCCGCCGACACCCGCGGAGATGGACCAGTTCCGGCAGACCGCACGCGGGTTGCTGCGGCACGACCCGGAGGTCGCGGATCCGGTCCGTGACGTGGTCAGCGACGCGATGATGCGCCAGGCCGCCCGCGCCACTCCCGCGGACCACGGCCGCAGCCCGGCCCCGGAGTCCCGCATCGACGCCCGCATAGCCATCGCCCACCGGGTAGCCTCCAGCGGCCTCGCCCCACCCCACGGCATCACCGCCCCGCCCCCGACGACCAGCGCGCGCCCCACCTCCCACCCCCGCCCGGACCACACCCGCGACCGCTGACCCGTGCGGCTCGGTAGGAGCTACGGTTCCATTTCCGCGTAGTCGCCGCAGGGGCCGCCGCCGAGGGCTTCGGGGAGGACTGTTTCCCGGTGGTCGGGGCGGATCAGGGGGTTGTAGAAGGAGGCGATCTCGACGCTGTCCTCGGGGATGTAGTGGAAGATGAGGGCGCGGCGGAAGCGGTCCGCGGTGGTGTTGGGGCGGGAGCCGTGGACGACGCTGCCGTGGAAGAAGAGGACGTCGCCGGCGGTCATCTTGGTCTGGACCTTGGAGAGGCCTTCGGGTACGGCGACCTGGGCGTTGCTGAAGGACTCGGAGAGGTCGGCCGGTTCGGGGCAGAGCAGGTCGGTGCGGTGGGAGCCGGGGACGACCTGAAGGCCGCCGTTCGCGGAGTCGACGTCGTCGATGGCGATCCAGGCCGCCAGGCAGGTCTCGGGGTCGGCGCGCAGGAACGTGTTGTCCTGGTGCAGAGCCTGGCCGCGGGCGCCCGGAGGCTTGAAGTAGAACATCGACTGGGCGCCGAGCGGCGGGCCGATCAGGGCCTGGACGACATCGAGGATCCGGCTGTCGAGCATCAGGTCGAGCGCGATCGCGCCGGCCTCGGTGTCGGTCCGCCGGTGCGGGTGCACGAACCGCGGGTACTTCTTCAGCGGGTCGTCGTCGGGGACCCCGTCGTCGTGGGCGAGGGAGAGGTCGGCCTCGACCTGCTCCATGTAGACCTTCCGGATCCGCTCGACCTCGGCGGGCTCGAGCAGCTGCGGGACCTGGACAATGCCGTCCCGCTGGTATACCTCGGCGACTGTCATGCCTCCAGGATCAGGCCCCAAAAGCCCGGCGGACGATAGCCTATCGAGCTGTGAACCTTCGATATCCTGCTGAGTCACCGCATCCGACGGTCCGTCGGCTGGTGGTCGGTGAGTTCGACGAAGGGCCTGAGTACGCGACGTACCGGCGCCGCGGGACGACCGACTGGCTACTGGTGCAGACCCTCACCGGACAGGGACGATTCGGTCAGGTCGCCGCCACGCCGGGCACCGTCACACTGGTCAGACCAGGCACCGAACACGACTACGCGACGGTCGGCGACCGCTGGCACTTCCTGTACTCGCACATGCACCCGAAGCCCGACTGGCTGCCGCTCCTCGACTGGCCGGAGGTTGCCCCCGGCATCGTCCAGCTGCACCCGGCCCAGCCCAGCTTCGAGCGGATCGCCGACCACCTGAGGGACGCCGTACGGCATCAGCACAGCGTCCTTCCGCAGGCCGAGCAGCTCAGCGCGAACTCGCTCGAGGCCGCGCTGCTCTGGTGCGACACCCAGAACCCGAAGGCGGTCCAGATCGACGACCGCCTGCTGCGCGCGATCGAGCTGATCGACCAGGACCTGACCGCGAACCTCGACGTACCGCGGCTGGCCCGCGCGGTGAATCTGTCGACCTCCCGCTTCGCGCACCTGTTCCGCGCGCAGCTCGGTGTCACCCCGCAACAGTTCGTCGAGCACCGCCGCCTGGACGCCGCCGCCCGCCTCCTCGAACTCACCAGCCGCACCGTCGCCTCGGTCGCCGCCCAGGTCGGGTACGCCGACCCGCTCTACTTCGCGACCCGCTTCCGACTGCATACCGGATCAAGTCCCACCGGGTACCGCAAGAGGTCTTAGAGTTCTGCGCATGAGAATTGTGGTGGGGCTGGCCGTGCTGGCGGTCGTGGGGCTGGCAGCGTGTGCGCCGGAGGACAACACGGCGCGGTCGCCGATGCCGTCGGGCGCGGACGCCTGCGCGAAGGACAAGCTGGCGGTCAAGACGGCCGGTACGTTGACGGTCGGCACCGACAAGCCGGCGTACGAGCCGTGGTTCAGCAACAACGACCCGGCTAACGGCAAGGGGTACGAGTCGGCGGTCACCTACGCGGTGGCGAAGCAGCTCGGGTTCGAGCAGGCCGAGGTGAAGTGGCAGACGGTGCAGTTCAACACCGCGTTCGCGCCCGGCCCGAAGGCGTTCGACCTGGACGTGAACCAGGTGTCGATCTCCGACGAGCGCCGCAAGGCCGTCGACTTCTCCTCCGGGTACTACGACGTCCGGCAGACCGTGATCACCACCGCGGGCAGCAAGATCGCGAATGCCAAGTCGCTCGCCGACCTGGCCGACGCGAAGCTCGGTGCCCAGGTCGGTACGACGAGTTACACCGAGCTCCGCGACGTCGTGAAGCCGAAGCAGACGCCGGCCGTGTTCGACACCAACGACCTGGCCGTGCAGGCGCTGAAGAACAAGCAGATCGACGGCATCGTGGTGGACCTGCCGACCGCGTTCTACATGACCTCGGCGCAGCTCGACAACGGCAAGATCGTCGGCCAGCTGCCCGCCGGCGGCAAGGCGGAGCAGTTCGGGTTCGTGCTCGCGAAGGGCTCGAAGCTGACCGGCTGCGTCACCCAGGCGGTCGACGCGCTGAAGGCGGACGGCACGCTGGCCAACCTCCAGAAGCAGTACCTGACCGAGTCGGGCGCCCCCGAACTCTCGTGACTACCTGGCAACCGTCCAAGCTTCAGCGAGAGCGGATCGCCTACCGGCAGCGGCAGGCGCGGCGGTCGACGCTGATCGCCCTGGTCAGCTCGGTGGTCTTGCTCGCGCTGGTGGTCGTGGGCATCGGTTCCACGCCGGGCTGGCCGCGGGTCCGGGCGACGTTCTTCGACGTCCACCGCGGCTGGCAGGCGCTGCCGATCGTTGCCCAGGGCCTCTGGCTGAACGTCCGGGTGATGCTCGTCTGCGCGGTCCTGATCGTCGTACTCGGGATGACGCTGGCGATCATGCGCACGCTGCGCGGGCCGATCTTCTTCCCGCTGCGCGTGTTCGCGGCGGCGTACACGGACGTGTTCCGCGGTCTGCCGTTGCTGCTGGTGATCTTCCTGCTCGGCTTCGGCGTACCGGCGTTGCAGTTGCGCGGACTGCCGAACCAGGCGGTGATCTGGGGCGGCGCCGCGCTGGTGCTGACGTATTCGTCGTACGTCGCCGAGGTGTTCCGCGCCGGGATCGAGTCGGTCCATCCGTCCCAGCGGGCGGCGGCGCGGTCGCTCGGGTTGTCGTACCGCCAGACGTTGCGGTTCGTCGTACTCCCGCAGGCCGTACGCCGGGTGCTGCCGCCGCTGCTGAACGACTTCGTCAGCCTGCAGAAGGACTCCGGGCTGATCGCCGTCCTCGGAGTGATCGACGCGATCCGGGCCGCGCAACTCGAGACGGCCGAGGACTTCAACTTCACGCCGTACGTCGTCGCCGGGCTGCTGTTCGTCGCGCTGACGATCCCGCTGACCCGGCTGACCGACTACGTGGCCCGCAGACAGGGCTGGTACGGCGGGGGAGGCGGACCGGTATGAGCCTGCTGACGATGCGCGGGGTACGGAAGGCGTACGGCGACAACGTCGTACTGGACGGGTTCGACCTGGACGTCGCGGCGGGGGAGTGCGTCGTACTGATCGGGGCGTCCGGCTCCGGGAAGTCGACGCTGCTGCGCTGCGTGAACCTGCTGGAGACCGTCGACGACGGCGTGATCGAGCTGGCGGGCCAGGACATCACCGATCCGCGGGTGGACGCGGACAAGGTGCGGTCCGGAATCGGGATCGTGTTCCAGTCGTACAACCTGTTCCCGCATCTGACCGTGCTGGACAACATCACGCTGGCCCCGATCCGGGTGCACCGCCAACCGCGGGAGACGGCCCGCGCCCGGGCCTTGCAGATGCTGGACCGGGTCGGCCTCGCGGACAAGGCGGCCGCCAAACCGGACGAGCTGTCCGGCGGCCAGCAGCAGCGCGCCGCGATCGCCCGCGCGATGGTCAACTCACCCCAGCTGATGCTGCTCGACGAGGTCACCTCCGCGCTCGACCCGGAGCTCGTCGGCGAGGTCCTCGACCTGCTCCGCGAACTCAAGTCCGAGGGGATGACGATGATCGTCTCCACCCACGAGATGTCCTTCGCCCGCGAGGTCGCCGACCAGGTCTGCTTCCTGCACCAGGGCCGTCCCCTGGAGGTCGGCCCGCCGGATCAGGTCCTGCAGGACCCGCGGGAGACCCGCACGCGCGAGTTCCTCAGCAGGATCAACGCGACGAGAGGTACGTGAGGACCGCCATCACGCGGCGGTTGTCGTCCTCGGACGGTGGGAGGTCGAGCTTGGCGAAGATGTTGTTGGTGTGCTTGCTGACCGCCTTCTCGGTGACGAACAGCGCGCTCGCGATGGCGGCGTTCGAGCGGCCTTCGGCCATCAGGCCGAGGACCTCGGACTCGCGGGGCGTGAGCCGGCTGACCGGGGAGTCCTTGGTACTGCGGGCCAGCAGTTGGCCGATCACGTCCGGGTCCATCGCGGTGCCGCCGCCGGCGACCCGGCGGACCGCGTCCAGGAACTCGGCGACGTTCGACACCCGGTCCTTGAGCAGGTACCCGACGCCGCCTCCGCCGCCGGTGAGCAGCTCACGGGCGTAGAGCTGCTCGACGTACTGCGAGAGCACCAGGATCGGCAGGCCCGGGACCTGGGTACGGGCGTCGATCGCGGCCTTCAGGCCCTCGTCGGTGAACGTCGGTGGCAGCCGCACGTCGACCACCGCGACGTCCGGCCGGTGCTCGACGAGCGCGGGCACCAGCCGGGGTCCGTTGTCGACCGCTTCCACGACCTCGAAGTCGTGCGCCTCCAGCAGGCGGATCAGGCCGTCCCGGAGGAGGGCGTGGTCTTCAGCGATGAGGACTCGCAAGGCAGCTCCATGATCACGGTGGTCGGCCCGGCGCTCGGGCTCACCACGGTCAACGTACCGTCGAAGGCGGCCAGCCGCCGCTCGATACCGTACAGACCGCCGCCGGGCCTGACGGTAGCGCCTCCTACGCCGTCGTCGCCGACGATCATGTGCAGCTTCTCTTCCTCGTGGGTGATCTGGATCCACGCGTTCGTGGCGGCCGAGTACTTGACCGCGTTCGCGAGGCATTCGGCGACCGCGAAGTACGCCGCGGACTCGACCGGCGCGGCCGGCCGGCCGGGGACGTCGAACGTGACGTCGACCTTGAAGGGGCAGGTCAGCGCGAGCGCCTTCACGGCACCTTCGAGGCCGCGGTCGGCGAGCACCGGCGGGTGGATGCCGCGGACCAGGTCGCGCAGCTCGGACAGCGCCGTACTCGCGGACTCCCGGGCCTCGGTGAGCAGCGCCGCCGCCTGGGCCGGGTCGCGGGCGACCATCTCCTCGGCCATGCCGAGGTTCATGCTGAGCGCGGCCAGCCGGGCCTGGGCGCCGTCGTGCAGGTCCCGCTCGATCCGGCGCAGCTCGGCGGCCTGGGTGTCGACGGTCTCGGCGCGGGACTCGGACAGCTCACGGACCCGCATCGCCAGCTTGGCGCTCTCGGTCGGGCCGAGCAGCGAGCGGGCCATGAACGCGTTGGCCTTCAGCAGCCGCTCGCCGGCCGCCTGCCAGATCAGGAACGCGACCAGGGCGACCGGCATCATCAGGAAGCTGGACCAGAAGTCGACGTGGAACAGCCCGCCGAACGGCTCGGTGAAGACACCTTCCGGCGTGACGCCGACGAGCAGCGGGTAGACGAGGTAGAAGAGCGTCGCCAGGAACAGTACGGCGCTGAGCAGGCAGAGCGTGAAGCCGAAGACCGCGTTCACCAGCAGCCAGGCGATGTCCCGCCAGGTCTGCGGGTCGGTGAGGATAGTCCGCAGCCGCATCAGCATGCCGGGGAGCGGCGGCTGCTTGTACGGCCGCGGGATCCGCTCGCCGAGGAAGCCGGCCAGCATCGTCCGGTGACAGTTCGCGAACCAGCGCGCGGTCGGGACGACCACGAGCAGTAGCGGGATGCCCACCCAGACCGCGATCAGCGGCACGGACACCACGCTCAGCACGAACAGGGCGATCCCCAGTTCGGCCAGGATCGCCAGGAACAGCGCGATCCACGGCTGGGCGAACTTCGGGTACCGCATCGGCGGTGCCTCGGTGGTGGTGACGACGGTGCTCATGTCCTCCATCATGACTCAGCGTGTGCTCAGGCGCGGTGGGGTTAACTCCACTCCCGCCGGAGGCCTGTCACCCCCCGGTATTCGGGTAGTAGCTCTCATGTTTTCAGCGGTTGGGGCGCAGAGGGTTGATGCCGTACGCTGGCCGCGGCTGTACGCCTAGGCCCCCCCCGACTTCGAGACGAGGACCTGATGGCTCAGCCAATCGTGTCATCCGTTGCTGCCCGCGGCTCCGATTTCTCCCCGCTGTTACGGGAGATCAAGGCAGCCGGACTCCTGGAACGCCGGACCGCGGCGTACGCGATGGCGATCGGGATCAACGTCGGCCTGATGGCGCTCACCTGGGCCGGGATCGCCGCGGTCGGGGCGTCGTGGTGGGTGATCCTGCTGGCGCTGCCGCTCGGGATCCTGACCACCCGGGCCGCGTTCTTCGGGCACGACGCCGGCCACCAGCAGATCGGCAGCTCGCGCAAGCTGCACGACTGGATCGGGATGCTGCACGGCAACCTGGTCCTCGGCATGAGCTACGCCTGGTGGAACGACAAGCACAACCGCCACCACGCGAACCCGAACCACACCGACAAGGACCCGGACGTCGGCGAGGGCGTCTTCGTCTGGACCCTCCAGCAGGCCGAGGGCCGCAAGGGTCTCGAGGGCTGGCTGACCCGCAACCAGGCGCGCATCTTCTTCCCGCTGCTCACCCTGGAGGGCTTCAACCTCAAGGTCTCGAGCATCCGCTTCCTGCTCGCGCGCCGCCGTACCGAGAAGCTCGAGCTGGGCTTGATGGCTGTGCACCTGGTGCTGTACTTCAGCGCGCTGTTCCTGATCATGTCGCCGGCCCAGGCGCTGGTGTTCGCGCTGGTCCACCACATGGTCTTCGGGCTGCACCTCGGCAGCGTGTTCGCGCCGAACCACAAGGGCATGGAGATGCCCGACGAGGACTGCAACTGGGGTCACCTGGAGAAGCAGGTGCTGACCTCGCGGAACGTCAACGGTGGTCTGGTCGTCGACTGGATGATGGGCGGGCTCAACTACCAGATCGAGCACCACCTGTTCCCGAGCATGCCGCGCGCCAACCTCCGGTTCGCCCAGCCGATCGTCCGGGAGTACTGCGAAAGCATCGGAATGCCCTACGTTTCAACGGGCCTGATCGATTCGTACCGCATGGGCTTGCGCCACATGCACGCGGTCGGCGAGGAACTTCGGGCGGGGTGACCTAGGTCATACGACTAGCCTTGAGGGGCTATGTCGCGCAGGAAGCCTTCCAAGTGGCAGCGGCCGGTCAGTGACCGGCCGCTGCTCGGTGGTACCCAGTCCCGGGAGGCGAAGGCGGACGGCGAGTGGAACGTGCGGCGGGTCTCCGGGTCGGCGTCGGCGAAGTCGTACCGCTGCCCGGGCTGTGACCAGCAGATTCCGCCGGCCACGCCGCACGTCGTGGTGTGGCCGGACAACCCCAGCCTGCTCGGTGCGCTGGGCGGTGCGCAGTCCCTCGACGAACGGCGCCACTGGCACACCGCGTGCTGGCAACGGAGCCGGTGAAAGGTGTTGTACGGATGAAGCTTCCGGTCACGTCGTACGGCGAGGCGGGTACGCCGGTCGTGGTGATGCACGGGCTGTTCGGCTCGGGGCGGAACTGGATGACCGCGGCCCGGCGACTCGCGGACCGGCACCGGGTGTTCGCGTTCGACCTGCGCAACCACGGCACGTCGCCGCACGTCGCGACAATGAGCTACCCGGAGATGGCCGACGACGTCCGGGAGACGATCGAGTCGCTCGGCGTCGGGCCGGTCGCGCTGGTCGGGCACTCGATGGGCGGCAAGACCGCGATGCTGACCGCGCTGCGGCACCCCGCGGTGGTCGAGCGGCTCGTCGTGGTGGACGCCGCGCCGGTCGCGTACCCGCCGGCCTTCGTCGAGTACGCCCGCGCGATGCGCAACGCCGACCTCTCCTCGGTCACCCGCCGCGCCGAGGTCGACGCGCAGCTGGTGGCCGCCGTACCGACCCCCGGCACCCGCGCCTTCCTGCTGCAGAACCTGATCCTGGACGCGGACGGCGCCCGCTGGCGCCCCAACCTCCCGGTCATCGAGGCTGCCCTCCCGGAGATCTCCGGCTGGCCGTCGGCCGACGGCTTGCACTACGACGGACCGACCCGCTTCATCTACGGCGGCAAGTCCGAGTACGTCCGGCAGGACCACCGCGCGACCATCGCGTCGTACTTCCCGCACGTCACCTACGCCGAGGTCCCAGAGGCCGGCCACTGGGTGCACGCGGAGCGTCTCGACGACTTCCTGGCCGCGCTCACGCCGTTCATCGGGTAAAGAAGAGAGAAGAGAAGAGGAAAGAAAAGAAAGACAATGAGGGAGTTGGATGCGTGGCTACGGTCGGCGGCCCCGCGACGGTCGGCAGGAATGTAAGAAGAGATACAAAGAAAGACAGAAGATAGATTGGGAGTTGTGCGCCTGGCTGGGTTGGGTGCGCCGGTGACCTCGAAGCGGTCCACCAGTTGGTTGCGTCGGCCGCTGGTCATGAGCGTGGCCGCGAACAACAGACCAAGCACATCGGCTTGGAGATCCGCGTTGTCTTCGGGGTCATCCCGTGTTGGCAGACTCGGCGCAAGATCGCGCACGAGCGATCGCGCAACCGCGGGGTCCCCGCAGAGGTAGCCTCGCGCGAACCAGTAAGCCCGATCCCTGTCGATGACCTCGGTGGTTTCCTGAGTGATGCGCCCCTGGGCAGGGGGATAGTTGCGGATGACTCGCTCGTCGATGGGCCGGAAGTTCATTCTTCCTCGTTTGATGTCGTACTGCGGGCGTCGGTACGTCGTGCTGCATCCGCTCGGCGTGCAGGGCTCCGAGCGGATGCAGCTTCGGGGCGGGATCGGCACACGGGTTGGTGAGGTAGCCGGTGGGTCGATCCCGGTGGGACGGCGGAACGGACGCGGAGTGCTGGGGACTTGAGGAGATTGAGGGATGTCCCCTTCTCAGCACGCCCGCTCAGCCGGCTTGTAGGCGGTCATTACATCGTGGCCGATATGTTGCAGGTGATCGCGGACGTGCAGCGGATGGCCGAGAGTCCACAGGTGATGCAGGCTGGGTACGACAAGTGGTACGCCGTCGAACTCCAGCAGCGTGCCGAGCAGATGGAGGATGGTGTCTGGTGATCCGCCGCTGTGGACGTACAGCTTCTTCAGCAGCAGCCCGTGGTTGTCGGCGCACCTGATCAGCCACGCATGGGTTGTGACGAGCTCGTGGTCGTCTCTCATGAAGAGCATCGATATGAGTCCCAGCGCCGGCTGGTTCGACGCGGCGCTGTCCCGTCTGGCTGTCGCTTCGATCATCAGCCGCAGACGATGATCTTGATGCCGTTGGATTCGAGCCGGGCGGCGACTACCGCCGCGTCGCCCGCGACCTCGAAGTGCTGGATGTCAGGGGCGATGATCGTTCGCTGCTCGTTGCGCATCACGGCAGCGAGCAGGTCATGGAACGCCTCGGGCGAGGTCTCGATCTCCTCGACGTGGATTGCGATCAACTGCAGGTTCAGCCGCCGCGCCGTGTCCACCACGAGGTGCCGCGCCTTGGCCAGCTCCGCCTCGCTCATGAGGAAGTGCTTTCTGATGTAGCCGTAGGCCTGTACGACGTAGTCCGACGTCGAACCCACAGTGATCGCAGTCATCGCTGTACGAGCTTCCGCGGCAGCGGCTCGGTGCTCACCCGAAGACTCGGGAAACGCCGCCGCATGGCCTCTGCGTAGCGCAGTGCTCCAGCGCCGTCACCGGCGTACTCGGCGATCGTGTGCTCGCCGAAAAACACCCGCACCTGGAGCCGGTCGCCGGCACCATCGTCAGTCATTTCTGCCACCGAGATCTCGCAATACATCCGTCAGCATCGCGATCGTCAAGACCGCCGCGATGCATGACACGATGAGGAGCGGTGTCGTCACGTTTCGAACCTCCTTGCCGGGCGGTGAGCCGGCCCGACTTGCTCCCGGGCGTCTCACGCTGTGTATTCAGACGATGACCCTGGGGCGGGCTATGCCACTACGGGTTGTGCTCATCCACAGGACGTATCGGCACGGCCGATAGACTCGGCGGATGCGCGCGGGTTAACTTCGCAGAGTCAGCTAGCGACAAGGAGTGACCATGACGGCATCGCAGCCGCCACTGGACTCCGGTTGGTGGGATCGCCCGGAGTTGCGCGCGGTACTGGCGCGCCGCGACGTGGCGGGGGTCTTTCGCTGGATGCAGCGGCACGGTTGGAGTCAGACGCAGATCGGTGCGCGCACGTGCCAGTCTCAGGGCGAGGTTTCAGAGATCCTCAAAGGCCGCCAGGTCAAGGCGTACGACGTCTTGGAACGCATCGCCGACGCCCTCGAGATCCCGCGTGGCCTGATGGGCCTGGCCTACAGCGCTACGTCCCAATCCGACTCGGATGAGACCCATGAGCTGACGATCGAGGATCGGAGAAACTTCGCGGGTGCGGTCGCGAGTGTGGCTTTCGGTTCGGTGAACGATGAGGCCAAGAAGTGGCTGCCCCAGTTCTCCAATGGTGTCGCGGCTGTGCCGTCTGTCATCACCGACTCCGATGTACAGCAGGTCGTCTCGATGACTGTCCAGTTGCGCAAGGTGGACCAACGCTACGGCGGTGGAGCCGCAGTGGACGCTGCCCGCGGGTTCTACGGGTACGCCAGACGGATGATCCATTCGACAGCGGACGCTCAGACACATCGGGAGCTGAAGATCTCGCTCGCAGACTTCAGCAGCATGCTCGGCTGGTCGTTCCACGACATCGGAGACCAGTCATCCGCAAGACGTTTCCTAATGAACGCACTGGTGCTGGCCAAGGGCGCCGACGAGCCCTCGCTCGCCTCGTCGACCCTGTATCGCCTTGGACGTGTGAGCATGCAGGAGGCGCAGCCGGTGGAGGCGCTCAAGATGCTGCAACTCGGGCAACTTGCAGCGCAGGATGCCGGGGATCCTGCTGAGGTCGCCCGCCTCCACGCGAACGAAGCCCTCGCATACGCAATGCTCGGAAAACATGATCATGTCAAGGACTGTCTTGCCCGTGCTGTGCACGAGATGGGTCGGGCGGACAAGAGCCGGGTGTCGCCGTGGACAACTCTGTACTTCACACCCGGCGACTACACCGGCCACCAGGCTCTGGTCTACAACTCGCTCGCAAGCTACGCCAAGGATCCGAGACAGAGCAGGGAGTACGCCGAACGTGCCGTGGCTTTCTCGCAGCAAGCGCTCGACGAGTCCGGTGAGGACAGGCCACGACGGAGCCGGACCTTCGACCGCATCATCCTCTCGACAAACCTGCTGCGTACCGACGAAGTCGACAGCGGCATTGCGATCGCTCACTCGGTGGTCACGGAGACTCAGAACCTACGGAGCGGACGTGGCATCAGCCGCTTAGCAGAGATCGCGACTGCGGCCTCCGGTCTCTCGGACAACCCCGACGCGAAGGACCTCATGCACCAGCTCGCATTTGCCCGCAATACGGCGCTGAAGGCACTGACCGCATGACCGACGTAACGCCCGAGCTCGACCAGAAACTCAGGCATGCCCTCAAAGGCATCTGTCAAGAGGCCGGCCTGGTTGCCGACGGGGCGGAACTCGTCAAGTACACGAACAACGCTGTGTTCCGGTTGCCGAGTCAGCATGTCGTAGTACGGTTCGGTGCCGGCGACCTTGCGGGCCAGCGCGCCGACCACGTAGCCGGAATCGCGACCTGGCTGCAATCCAACGACGCACCCGCCGCCAAGCTCGCATCGGGCGTGAGCGAACCCGTGGTCTTCGAGAACTACTCAGCAACCATCTGGGAACTACTGGAGGCAGGGAACCCTGCATGGACCGGCGCTGAACTGGCCGTGCCGCTGCTTGACTGGCATGCCCTCACCCCGCCGCAAGGCCTCAAACCGTGGGACCCCTTCAGCAGCGCACGAAGTCGACTAGCCATGGCCGACGGCCTAGCTCCGGACGATCACGCCTGGCTCACCCAGCAGTGGGCGGAGGTCGAAGCCGGCTACCGAGCGATCCTTCCCGATCTCCAGGTCGGTCTGCTGCACGGAGACGCCTACATCGGCAATCTCCTCAGGGAGCCGACCGGTCGGTTCGTCTTCTGCGACTTCGACGGAACCAGTGTCGGCCCACTTGCCTACGATCTGGTTGTTGCCGCAGTGAGCGCCCTTCGTTTCGGCGCGATTCAGGACCATGAGTCTCTGGCGTCAACGTACGGGCTCGATGTGACGACGTTGCCGTCCTGGCCTGTACTACGCCGCATTCGCGAGCTCGTCCTCGTGACGAGTGTCATCACCGATCTTCGGAACCGTCCGGAAATCGCGAAGGTCCATGCGCATCGTCTGTCCACCCTCCGGTCCGGTGCCAACGAACTCTGGCAGCGGTACAAGTAGGAGGGGAAGTGCGTGAGTTTCGTCCAGGGCGCGACAGGGGTGACGGGTCGCAGCGGGAATCGGATAACGACAACCCGCGCGACGATTCGGATGAGGAACACGACCGGCCTCGAACGGAAACCGGTGAGTCAGCTGATCGGTTGAGCCTCGCGCGTCGCGACTGGCGGATGCGTGCTGAGATCGCCAGGTCGGCGCAGCAGGCGCGCGAGGCGCGGATCGCGGAGGCCGCAGAGCGCGGCGTTCGCCGTGAGCAGTTCGAGGCCAATGAGGCTGCGGCTGCCGAGGACGGTCGATGCGCGCACGAGTTGGAGATCACCAGGTACGAAGTGCGACAAGGCCCGCCGGAGTACGACGGAACAAGAAAGGTCTCGGACGCTGAGAAGCAGGCGTTCTGGGACGAGCGCAATGCCAAGCAGGAGAAGGCGCTGGAGCGGTTCCGGACTGAGCCCGTCGAGGGGCCTGACAACCGGCCGCTCGATCCAGAGCGGCAACGTGACTTCGTCGCCGGTCACTGGCGGCGCGGCGACCCGCCGTACCCCGCAGGCGACATCAGTCGACGGGACGAACTGACCTACACCCGCCGAGAGCCAAGAGACCGGTCTCGAGCCGACGAGCCGACCGACGCGCAGGCCAGGCCCGAACTGGCCGGCACAACGGTTCCAGTGCGGGAGGCGTCCCGCGAGCGGTTCCCTGACGGTGTCCGGTACGACGACGCCGGGCACCCAGACCTGTCCAGATACGCGAGCAAGACGGTCCACCTTGACAACGGTCATGACACCCCGAACGCCGACGATCGCGCCAACGAGCTGTTCGGCTGGGGCAGCACACCTGATGGCAAGGCCTGGCACAAGACGAGTGACGGGCACACCGTGCTCCTGGTAGACGCGGATCTGCACCGGCAATTCGGACCCTCTGATCACTATGATTCCGAGCCACAGGACCAGCCCGCTCAGCCGAGAGAAGACAGCACGGCCGATAACCGAGCCGTGCCGAACGGCGGACCCGGACTGCGCATCAGCGAGGCGGCCACGGACGCTCCGTCAGAACCCGGCGTGCCGGTCGTTCGCGGTGACGGAGCGCTGGCTGGGCTGGCGTTTGATCCGTCGAATCGGCGTGAAGCGCTCGGCGAGTGCTTTCGTCCGGGCGTGTACGACGCGCACAACTCGCTCGACCAGATGGCCCCCGCGGATGCAGACCAAGTCCTGCACACCGCGAAGCGGGCAGCCGATCTCGGCGCCCGCATCGACATTCACCATCAGAGCCTCGACTTCACCATCCGTTGGGATGGACATGACACAGGTACGATTGCCGACTTGGACGCGCTGGCCGCGTTCCTTGCGAGAGGCAAACCCGCAGACATTGGCGGTTCTGAGGGTGCGGCGCCGCGGGGAGGCATCGACGCGTCGTCCGGCGCGTCCTATCCCGATGCGGAACGCTGGGAAGATCCTGCGCGGCGAAAACAGTGGGTGGAGGATTGGGTCGGCGAATCCGCGCATGTCAAGGCAGTCACCTCTGGCGCGCCTTGGGCTGACTTCCAGCGGGCGAATGCAGGCGACTACGAGGTTGCTCTGGAGACGGACGAGCCTGACGTCGGTATCTGGGCGGACGGCCTGGCAGTCGATCCCGACCGCGTGGTCGCGGTGGAGGTGAAGTACGTGGCTCGGCCGGCGAGGAGCTTGTACGAGGGCAACGCGCCCCAACACATCCTTGAGCGTGCGATGGGCGGATTCGACAAGGAGATGGAACGCTATGCGCGCGTGATCCGTTACGCTGCGAATCCGGTTGAGAGGATGAGAATCGTGACCAACACTGCTGCAGCGGCCGCCTTCCTCGGAGACCGGGCGAGGAAGGTCCTGGGCGACGACATAGACCTCGACGTGCAGGTGCGGCCGGAGGAGGACTGATGCCGAACATCATTGTGCTTTCTCCGGAACCAGGGACCTTCACGATCGATCGCGCGCGCTTCGAAGAAGCGGTCGTCCAGCGGTTCGGGCAGCAGACAAAGATCATCTCCGAATCGGCCGACGATCAGTCCTCGATCGATGTCACGGCTCGTGTCAGTCGACCGGGCGAGCCGTGGTTCCAGATCTTCCATTTCGGAACCGGTGATGCGATTTCGACCGATGGCACCAACGAGCAGGCCGTCGAGGTGATGCTGTGGGTGCGTTCGCTCCTCCCGGACGAGCACGACGGACCGGTCTGGGCGATCGACGAGGCCTACACGGGGCATGTCGAGCTGATCCCCGGCATGACCCCGGACGACGTCAGGTCCGGTTGGCTCGACCATGACGAGCATCCCCCCGAGTAGTGTCTCGCCGACATCCTGGCCAAGCTGACTCAGGTCACCTGGTAAACGGTTGTCCGTAATCCATTGACCTCGAGCTGAGTTCGTCGGTAAGTTTTCAACCCAGTTCCTGCAGGATCCACGATCTGGGTTGGTGGTAGCGATGGTGGTCCGGACCGGCGCGCAGCGTCTGGCCGAGGACCCGGGGTTGGTGCCCGACGGGCGCCTGGGGCTGATCACGAACTTCACCGGCGTGCTGCCGGACCTCACGCCGACCTCGGTCGCGTTGCGTGCGGCCGGGTTGCCGTTGACGGCGTTGTTCGGTCCCGAGCACGGACTCCGGGGTACGGCGCAAGCGGGCGCCAGCGAAGCTGAAGGCGTCGACCCGGACACCGGGCTGCCGGTCTTCGACACGTACGAACGGCAGGGCGCGGCCCTCGACGAGCTGTTCGCGGACGTCGACGTGCTGCTGTTCGACATCCAGGACATCGGGACGCGGTTCTACACCTACGTCTGGACGATGTACGACTGCCAGCAGGCGGCCGCGCGGCTCGGGAAGCCGTTCGTCGTGCTGGACCGGCCGAACCCGCTCGGCGGCGTCCGGGTCGAGGGGCCGATGCTGCAGCCCGGGTTCGAGAGCTTCGTCGGGCGGGCGCCGATCCCGCTCCGGCACGGGCTGACCGTCGGCGAGCTGGCCCGTCAGCTGGGTCCGGCGACCGTGGTCGAGCTGGACGGCTGGACCCGGGACAACCACGGTGTCGAGCCGTGGGTCCCGCCGTCGCCGAACATGCCGACCCCGGACACCGCGCTGGTGTACCCGGGTACCGGCCTGTTCGAGGGCACGAACCTCAGCGAGGGCCGCGGTACGACGCGACCGTTCGAGACGATCGGGGCGCCGTACGTCGACGACCGGTTCGTCCCGGCGCTCCGCTCGCTGGGCCTGCCGGGCGTGGCATTCCGGCGGACGTGGTTCGAGCCGGTGTTCAGCAAGCACGCCGGCGTTCCCGTGTCCGGCGTACAGCTGCATCTCGTCGACCGGGACGCGTTCGAGCCGGTGCGGACCGCCCTGGAGATGCTGCGGGTGCTGAACGAGCTGTACCCGGATGACTTCGCGATGCTGCCGTCGCTGGACCGGCTGTGGGGCTCGGACTCGCTCCGCAAGGCGCTCGAGACCGGCGGCAGCCCGGTGGATCTCTTGCCCGAAGCAACAACACCGGCGGGGTGGGTGCGCCCCGACGTCCTGCTCTACGAGGGAGATGCCCGATGATCGCTCCGAAGGAGCCGGCGGCTGTGACGATCCGGTCGTTCCGGGTGGGTGACGGACCCGCGATCGCGGCGGCGTGGACGGCTGCGGCGCCGGCCGACCCGATCTCGTACCAGCGGCTCCGCGACCTGTTCCTGCTCGACCGGAACTTCGACGCGGCAGGTCTCCAGGTCGCCGTGATCAATGATCAGATCGTCGGCGCCGCGTACGCCGTCCGCCGGCTGATCGCGGCCGACCCTGGCAACCCAGGCGATGTGGAGCCGGCGTCCGGCTGGATCCCGTTCTTCTTCGTCCACCCGGACCACCGCGGCCAGGGTCTCGGCCGGGAGTTGTTGACCGCGGCAACCGACTGGCTGCGGTCGCACGGGCGGACCGAGGTGTTCTTCTCGTCGTACACGCCCAACTACTTCCTCCCCGGTCTGGACGCGGCGCGCTACCCGGCGGCGGCGCACCTGCTGGACTCGCTGGGTTTCCGGCGCGGGTACGACGCGGTCGCGATGGACCGCGGGCTCGTCGGGTACGCCGTACCGGACGAGGTCCGGAAGCGGATCGACGCGCTGACGGGCGAGGGCTACAGCTTTGGAACACCTTCCGACGACGAGCTGACTGCTTTGATCGCGATCGCCGGCGCGGAGTTCAACCCGGACTGGGCGCGCGCGATCCGCGAGGGCGTCGTGTCCGGCCTGCCACTCGATCGGATCGTGGTGGCGCGGGAACCCGGTGGGGCGATCCTCGGCTGGGCGATGCATGGGACCTACGAAGGCGTGATCGACCGCTTCGGGCCGTTCGGCGTCCTGCCGGCGTCCCGCGGCACCGGGCTCGGCAAGGTGCTGCTGCACCTGACGCTGGAGCGGATGGTCGCGGCCGGCGCGCACAGCGCCTGGTTCCTGTGGACCGGCGAGAAGTCCGCCGCCGGGCAGCTGTACCTGAAGACGGGGTTCGACATCACGCGCACGTTCACCATCCTCCGGGCGCCGTTGCTCCCGGCCGGCGAGAAGGAATGATCATGAGGATTCTGCGACTTGCTGTTGCCTTCGGCCTGCTCGCAAGCGCTGCGGCCTGTGGTGGCGGCAGCGGCTCCGGTGGCAGCGGAGACAAGGTCGAGCTGACGCTGCTGAGCCACTACAGCGACGGCCCGTCCAAGGAGGGCCTGGACAAGATGATCCAGGAGTGGAACAAGGAGAACCCGAAGATCCAGGTGAAGTCGCAGGTGGTCAAGTTCGACGACCTGCTGACCACGATGACGGTCCGGCAGACCGGCGGCCGCGGCGCGGACATCGTCAGCGCGTACGGCCTGTGGGGCGGCCAGCTGATGAAGGCGAACGTCGTCGCGAAGGTGCCGGACGACATCGCGACCAAGATCAAGGCGGAGTACAGCCCGGCGGCGCTGGGCGCGGTCACCACCGGTGACACGCTGCTCGGCTACCCGACCGAGCTGAACACCTACGTGCTGTTCTACAACAAGAAGATCCTCGCCGCGGCCGGGATCACCAAGCCGCCGACGACCTGGGCCGAACTCGCCGACGCCGCTCGCAAAACAGTCAAGCGGGATGCCAAAGGCAACATCCAGGTCGAAGGGCTCAGCCTGATCCAGGACGGCGACAACAAGTCGGTGCACCCGTTCCTCTCGCTGCTCGACTCCGCCGGCGGCAAGTTCCTGGCACCGGACGGTACGGCGCAGTTCGACGACGCGGCGGGCAAGGCGGCGCTGAAGTTCGAGGCGGACCTGGCGGCCGCGAAGGCGACCAACCCGTCGATCTCGCCGACCAAGCAGTTCCGCAGCGGCGGCGTCGCGATGGCGATCCAGGCCGGCTGGTGGATCGGCAGCCTGAAGACCCAGATGAAGGACAAGTACGGCACCGACGTCGGCGTCGCGGCGATCCCCGGCCCGACCCCGGGCAGCAAGGGTTCGCTGGCGTACGGGTTCTTCATGGGAGTGAACCAGCGCAGCAAGCACGCCGACGACGCGTGGAAGTTCCTCACCTGGATGAACGAGCACAAGCCTGCCCCGAATAACGGCACAGACGGCAAGGTCTCCGAGACCGGCAAGTGGCTGGCCGACCAGGGCCTGATCCCGCCGCGGACGGCCGACCAGGAGGAGTACAAGAAGTCGCTGTCCGACCCGAACCTGGCGCCGATCTACGACGCGGCGACGTACGCGATGGCGGAGCCGAACCAGCCCGGCGCCTACGAGGCGAAGACGGCGCTGCACAACGCGATCATGGGAGTGCTTGCCGACGGCAAGAACCCTGACGACGCGCTGGCGCAGGCGGCGAAGGCGGTCAAGCCGCAATGACGACCGCCGTCTCCAGGGTGGGTGCTGTGGCGGCGCCCACCCAGCGGCTCGGCAAGCTGCACCGCGAAGGGCGGGCGGCGTACCTGTTCCTGTCGCCCGCGCTGCTGTTCTTCTGCGTGTTCCTGATCCTGCCGTTCATCTTCGCGATCATTCTGGCGTTCTCGGACTGGGGCGGCTTCGACCTCGGCACCTTGAAATGGGCGGGTGTCAAGAACTTCGGCGACGTGCTGAACTTCGACGGCACGTTCGTGAAGCCGATCCTGGTGAACACCTTGCTGTTCGCCTTCGGCTCGGTGTTCCTGGCCACCTTCGGGTCGGTACTCGTTGCCTACTGCATCGACCGGCTCTCGTTCCAGGGCTTCTGGCGGGTGCTGTACTTCCTCCCGGTGGTCGCCACGGTGGTGGCCATCGGCAACGTGTGGAAGATGATGTACCAGCCGGCCGGGCTGATCAACGGCGTACTGAACAAGCTCGGCGTGAACAGCATCGGGTTCCTGTCCGACGCGTCGTACGCGCTGCCGTCCGTGACCGTCGTCCAGGCGTGGGCCTCGATCGGCGGCGCCGTACTGATCCTGACCGCTGGTCTGAAGGCGATCCCGGAGATGTACTACGAGGCCGCCGAGGTGGACGGGGCGAACTCGTGGCACATGTTCTGGTCGATCACGCTGCCGCTGCTCCGGCCGGCGTTGCTGTTCGTGCTGATCACGCAGTTCATCGGCGGGCTGCAGTCGTTCGCGCTGATCATCGTGATGACCGGCGACGGCGGACCGGTGAACGCGACCAACGTGGCCGCGTTCGAGATGTACCAGCGCGCCTTCAAGTACGGCGCCTGGGGAACGGCGAGCGCGATGGCGATGGTGCTGTTCGTGATCATCCTGGCGATCACGCTCCTGCAGCTGTGGATCGCCCGGCGGCGCGGGGAGGAGACCTCATGAAAAGGCGCTTTCCGTGGTTCGCGTACCTGGTCGTGATTCTCGGCGCGGTCGCGATGGTGATGCCGTTCCTGGACATGGTGATGAGCTCGTTCAAGGGCACGGGCGAGTACGGCGTGATCCCGTACAAGCTACTGCCCCAGCACTTCAACCTGGACAACTACCGCGAGGCGTTCTCGCAGCTGCAGCTGCCGCACCTGTTCAAGAACAGCGTGATCGTGACTGTGAGTGTGACGGTGTCGGTGCTGGTGACCTCGTCGATGGCGGGGTACGCGCTGGCCAAGCTGCGGTTCCGCGGCCGCGCGGTGATCTTCCGGTTCATCCTCGCGACGATGATGCTGCCGCCGTTCCTGCTACTGATCCCGACGTTCCTGATCATGCTGAACTGGCCGCTGGCCGGCGGCAACGACATCCTCGGCCGCGGCGGCGACGGCGGGCTGACCACCAGCCTGGTGGCGCTGATCCTGCCGTTCACGGTCAGCGGTTTCGGGATCTTCCTGATGCGCCAGTTCATGGTGTCGCTGCCGGACGAGATGCTCGAGGCGGCCAAGATCGACGGCGCGAACCAGTGGCAGACCTGGCGGCTGATCGTCCTGCCGCAGACCAAGCCGGTGGCGATCACGCTCGGCCTGATCACGTTCATCGGCACCTGGAACGAGTACATCTGGACGCTGCTGATCTCGTCCTCCGACCCCGATCTGCAGACGCTCCCGGTCGGCATCCAGTTGCTGCAGAGCTTCCTCGACCCGGACCGCACGATGCCGATCGTGATGGCCGGGCTGGTGATCAGCACGCTGCCCGTGCTGGTCGTGTTCCTGCTGTTCCAGAAGTACTACGTGCGTGGCGTCGTACTCAGTGGCCTGAAATGAGGAGCCCCCTATGACCAACAGCGTGCTCGCCGTCGGCGGACACATCGGCGACATGGACCTGACCGCCGGGCCGACGCTCGCCAAGCTCGTGCTCGAGGGCGCATCGGCGACGATCGTCGCGCTCACCTCCGGCGAACGCGGGCACCCGCGGATGACGCCGGCCGACTACAAGAAGCAGAAGATCGCCGAAGGTACGGCGTTCGCGGAGGCGATCGGCGCGGACTTCCAGGTCCTCGAGTACAGCGACGGCTTCCTGCCGAACACCGACGACGTGGCGCTGCAGCTGGCGCGGATCATCCGCGAGAAGCAGCCCGACACGATCATCACGCACTGGAAGCACTCGATCCACAGCGACCACGAGCACACCGCCCAGGTCGCCGAACGGGCCCGCTTCCTGGCCGGCCTGCCGATCGAGTCGGACGAGGACTTCAAGGCGCTCACGCCGTACGCCGAACTCGCCGCGCGCGTCGCCGAGCTGCCGCGGCACGGCGTACGGACGTTCATGCACGCCGAGAACTGGGAGGACATGGAGGGCTTCGTCCCGACGCGGTACGTGCCGATCTCCGACGAGGCCTTCTACCGTTGGGTTTCCGCCATTCGTCACCAGGCCTTCGCCCGCGGCGAGACGTACGGCTTCCGCTACATCGACTACTACACTGCCCTGATGACGACCCGCGGCTGCCTGGCCGGCTACCCCCGCGCCTGCGCCTTCCACACCAGCCCCACCCCCGAGGTCAGCAAGCTGGCCGGCCCGTGACCGGGATCCAGTTGGTCGTCCGCGGCGACGACTTCGGGATGTGCCATGCGGTGAACGCCGGGACGGTCGAGGCGTTCCGGACCGGGATCGTGACGCAGGTGTCGGTGATGGCGGCGTGTCCCTGGTTCGAGGAGGCGGCCGTGCTGGCGCGGGAGTTCGCGATTCCGGTCGGGGTGCATCAGACGCTGACGTGCGAGTGGGACTTCCTGCGCTGGCGGCCGTTGACGGACGGGCCTTCGCTGGTGGGGGAGGACGGGACCTTCCGGCGGACCGTGGCGGAGGCTGCCGTGTCGGTGGCGCACGACGAGGTTGTACGTGAACTGTCGGAGCAGGCGGCGAAGCTGACGGCGGCGGGGCTCGACATCGAGTATCTCGACGTACACATGGGGCTTGCGGCGCCGGCGGCGTACGGCGAGATTGCTGCCGCGGTGGGGGCGCCGTTCATCGGCGGGGAGGAGATGTTCGCGTCGGCGCACACGTTGAGCGACCGGGACGCGGCGGGCAAGAAGGCCTGGCTGCTCGAGTACCTGCGGGCGTTGACGCCCGGCATCCATCTGCTGATCACGCACTGCGCGGCGGCCCATCCGGAGCTCGGCGCCATCCACCGGCCCGGATCGGACACCTATCGGTGGGCCGAGGAGTACCGGCTGTCGGACCAGGCCGTCGTGACCGATCCCGAGATCCGCCAGGCGATCGACGACCTGTCGATCGAGCTGACCACGGTCCGCGAGGCGTTCAGGGCCTGAGGGTCAGGAGCTGAGCGTCAGGATTTGGGCGAGGGTGCCGATCGGGCCGTCGGCGTCGTGCAGGACGCTGTTCGTCAGGCCGATGCCGGTGGCCCCGAACGTGACCGTGGCGTCGAAGCCGATCCACTCGCCGCGGGGCTCGGCGAACAGGTGCGCGGTCAGGTCGACGTTCGGGAACGCCACCTGCCGCGGGTCCGCCCGTACCGTCATCCCGTTCGCGATGTCGAACAGGCCGGCGGCGCGGGCCAGCGGGCTGACGTCCTCGTCGTCGATCAGGCGCACCGCCGTACGGACCCAGAACGCGGCCCGGCCCGGCTCGACCTGCTCCCGCCGTACGTCCGCCGACTCGATGAACCCGCCCGGCCAGATCGACGACGGATCCCACGGCGCCATCTCGTCCACCGGTGTGATCCGCGGGTACGCCGTACCTCGCAAGGCCGCCGTGTCACCGGGCCGCAGCAGCCACGCCCGCAGCAGCACCGCGTCCCGCCCGCCGTGGCTGAGCGCCGCCTCCACCAGCTCCACGGTCCGTCCCGGGCGGACGACCCGCACGCGCACGTCCACCACGTCGATCGGGATCGTCCCGAGAATGTCGTACGACAACCGCCCGACCACGAGCCCGTCCGTACGGCGCGCGTCCCGGTCCCGCTCCACCACGTGCGCCAGCAACCCGAGCGCGGGCGCGATGTGCTGCGTCCCGGTGTCCCACGCCCCGCCGACGTCCTTGGTCGCCCGGTACGCGGCATCGTCGACCCGTTCGAAGTAGGACACCCGCGCAACGGTACCGCCTGACATCATCGGCGGATGGACAGGATCCCGGCGGGGTGGTTGGTGCTGCGGCCGTTCACGGTTGCGGACGTCGAGTGGGTGTACGACGTGTCGCAGGACCCGGGGTTGCGGCAGTTCGTGCAGTCCCGTCGCCGTACCTGATGGAACATGCCCGGCACTTCGTCGAGCATCTCGCGATCGAACTGGGGAAGCGCGGCGAGCGCGCCGAGTTCGTGGTCGAGGACGCGGCGACGGGGGAGCGGCTCGCGCGCGTCGGGCTCGGGATGCGCGGCGACGGTACGGCGGAAGTCGGGTACTGGACCGCGCCCGCGGCTCGTGGACGGGGCGTTGCACCCGCGGCGGTGCGGGCGATCTGCCGATGGGCGTTCGCGGAGCGGGACCTGGACCTGATCGAGTGGCGCGCGGAGGTCGGCAACGTCGCGTCGCGGCGGGTGGCGGAGAAGGCCGGGTTCGTGCTGGAGGGGCAGTTGCGGAAGCGGCTCGTGCATCGTGGGGAGCGGGTGGACGCGTGGATCGGGTCGCTGCTCAGGGACGAGCTTCGGTGATCCTCAGGGCTCCCGGGGCGGAGCCGGTTGCTGCCTTGACGTGGCGGGAGAGGTGACTGACGGAGTGGTAGCCGGTCAGCTCGGCGACGGCCTGCAGGGGGAGCGTCGAGTTGCGGATGTGGGCGAGGGCGTGGCGCAGGCGTACGGCCTGGAGCGCCGCCTGCGGGCTGGTGCCGCGCAGGCGGGCGAACGCGGCTCGGAGGCCCGAGGTGGAGATGCCGAGGTCGTCGGCGACGTCGGCGATCCGCAGTCCGGTGGCGAACCGTTCCTCGAACAGCTGCTCCGCTTGGGCGATCAGCTGCTCCGCGGGAGTCGGCGGTGGGGCGGCGGCGCGGCGCAGTCGTAGGTCGAGTTCGGCGAGCAGGATCGTGCGGAGGTCGGTGTCGGTCTCGCGGACCAGGGCGTCGAACACCCGGCGCAGCGTGTGGTCGGTGTCGTCGTAACACCTTCTCGGCCACGGGTGGGTGGTCGCGGCGTCGACCTGGACGAAGCGGTTCGCGTACCCGGTGCGGCTCTGTTCGGCGTGCCAGGTGTTCGGCGGGGTGAGCAGGACGGTGCCGGGCGTCGCGGCGTACGTCTCGTCGCCGGCGGGGCAGGTGATGCGGCCGCGGACGTAGTACACAAGCTCCCAGGACGTGTGGGCGTGCGACGGGTAGTCCTTGCCCGGGGCGGCAGTGTGGACGCCGGCGCCGAGGAGTCGTGGCGATCTGTGCATAAGCCCTGTCGTCCTCTGCATTGTTTCCCGGGTACGCCGGATTGATGCTTGCATCGATTCGTGCATCTTGGGAAGGGATTCTGCGATGGACATGACGACGGCGCTGCGCGAGCTCGGCGTGACGGACGACGTACTGACGACGGCCGAGAAGGAACAGCTGGACCGCGACGGGTTCCTTCCGCTGGCGGGGATCCTGTCGGCGGACGAGGTGTCGGCGATCAACCGCCGGCTGGCCGAGCTGACCGCGGCCGAGGGGGACCGGGCGGGTCTCGAAGTACATCAGGAGAAGGGCACCGACCGGCTGGCGGACCTGGTGAACAAGGACCCCCTGTTCGAGGTCTGCTTCAGCCATCCGCGGGTGCTGGCGGCGATGCGGCACGTGCTCGGCGAGTTCCGCCTGTCGTCGCTGAACAGCCGCGCGGCCCTACCCGGCCAGGGCCACCAGTCCCTGCACGCCGACTTCGGCCACCCCGTCGAGCCCGGCGCCTACCAGGTCTGCAACTCCATCTGGCTCCTCGACGACTTCACCCCCGAGAACGGCGCCACCCGAGTGGTCCCCGGCTCCCACCGCCGCGGCACCATGCCCACCGACGAAATGCCCGACCCCGCCGCCCCCCACCCCGACGAAATCCAGCTGACGGCCCCCGCCGGCACAGTGGTCGTCTTCAACAGTCACCTCTGGCACGGCGGCACCCAGAACCGAACCACCGCCCCCCGCCGAGCCGTGCACTCCTACTTCACCCACCGCCACCTACCCCAACAACTCGACCAACAGACCTACCTCCGCGTCAACACCTACAACCGCCTCACCCCCGCCCAACACTTCATCCTCGACGTGACTGCATAGTTGCCGATAATCGGCTCCGGCTCGTCTACGGTGAAGTCATGAGCGGCGAGCAGATCGACACCGACGAGCTGCGTCGGCGGTTCCCGTGGGTTGGGCTGGCGAGCATCGACGACCCGGAGCTGTCGGTCCGGTACCGCGAGATCCAGGCCGACGCCCGGAAGGACCGGGAGATCGTCGAGGCAATCGAAGCGGCCCGGCGGAGCGCGTGACTTCGCTGCTCTGCGACTCTGGCCCGCTGATCGCCACGTTCAACGTTCGTGATGCGAACCACGTACGCTGCGCCAAGCCTGGCCTTGGCCGAGCGGTTACGGGAACCCGCGATCGCGAGCGTCGACTTCAAGTTCCTCGGCATGGCAACCCCGGTCTGCAGGCTCCAACCCCTGCGCTGGGTCCTCCAGGAGCTCTGATCGCACAGAGTTCCTAGGAGGCGTCGGCCTTGCGGACCCAGACTTCGCGGATGATGAGGAGGATGGCGGCGGCGGAGGGGATGGCGAGGAGGGCGCCTACTACGCCGAGGAGGGCGCCGCCGAGGAGGGCGGCGATGACGGTGACGGCGCCGGGGATGTCGACGGCGCGGCGCATGATCCGCGGGGCCACCACGTAGTTCTCGATCTGCTGGTAGACGATGCCGTAGATCAGGCAGGCGAGACCGGTCCAGAGGCCGCCGGTGAAGCCGATCAGCGACACCACGGCGACGCCGATGAAACCGCCGACCATCGGGATGAAGTCGCAGAACATCACCACGATCGCCAGCGCGACGGCGTACTGCCGCAGGCCGACGATCTCCAGGAAGACGAACATCGTCACGCCCGCGCACAGCGCCACCATGAACTGCCCGCTGACGTACCCGCCGACCCGGCCGAGCACCTCGTCGCCGAGGATCGAGACGCGCTTGCGCCGGGTACTCGGGACCAGGCTGTACGCCGCCCGCTTGACCGACGGGAGCGATGCCAGGAAGTACAGCGTCAGCACGAGGATCGTGAACGTGTTGAACAGCGCGTTCGCGACCACCTTGCCGACACCGAGGATGCCGCCGAACGCGCGCTGCGCCAGCGCCGGGTCCTGGATGTACTCCTGGGCCTTGTCCAGGAACTTGTACTTGTCGTTCAGATTCGTGAGGGTCTTCGACTTCTGCAGCAGGTCGATGTACCCCGGCGCGTTCTTGATCAGGCTGTCGACCTGGTCGGTGACGACCGGGACGATCGCGAACCCGACCCCGACGACCGCGAGGATCATCAGCAGGAACACCACGCCGACCGAGAGGCCGCGCTTGAGGCCGCGGCGCATGAACCACTCGACCAGCGGGTTCAGGCCGACCGCGATGAAGATCGAGACCAGCAGCAGGATCAGGACCGAACGGGCCTGGCCGGCCGCGTTCCACAGCCCCCAGGCGACGAGTACGCCGAGCGCCGCGAAGAAGCCGAAGGTGAACGGGTTCCCGCGCCGGATCGGCGGACCGGGCTGGCCCATCCCCTCGGAAGGATGCCGCTCCTCGATCAGCAGCTCGTCCGCGATGTCCACATCCGCATCGGCCCGCTCCGCCGCCACCCCGGCCTTCGCCGCGGCCGCTTCCGCGCTGTCAGCCGAACCGCCGGCCCGACCGGCGGAAGTCTCCGCCTTGTCCGCGGCGTCCTCGGCCTCGTCGGCGGAGGTGTCGGCGTCGGTTGCTGCTTGTTCACTTCTGCCGGCGGCGGCTTCGGCCTTGGCGGCCGCGGACTCTGCTTCGCGCGTTGCTTCCGCGAGGTCCGCGTCGGTGGTCGCTGTCGAGGTGTCGTCGCCGGGTGGCGTCACATTTTGTCCTTCGGGGATCGCGCGCTCGAGCCGGCCGCATCGGTCGTGGCGTCGGTGGACGCCTTGCCCCCGGACTTCGCGGAGGCGGACGGCCGCGTCTGCACCTGAGTGTCCTCGGTCGCGAGGTCAGTCAACCGGAACTCGTCCACCATCGTGGAGTCCTTCGGCGCCTCCTCGTCCTTCGCGGACCCGGCCTTGGCGCCGCCCGCGGCTGCCGTGGTGCCGGTGGTCGCCGTACGGCCCGTGGCTGCTGTGCTGCCGGTGGCGGCCGTGCTGCCGGTGGCGGCTGTGGTGCTCGTGCTCGCCGGGCCGCCGGCGCTCTTGCTGGTCTTGTCCGCGAGGTCGCCGGCGTCCTTCGCGTCCACCCGCAAGCCGGTGTCGATCCGCGTCTCGTCGACCCGCGCGTCGCCGGCACCCGACCCGACGAACGGGCTCGACCCGGTGAACGGACCTTCGTCGTCGTACGCCGACGTACCAGCAGGCGTAGCCCCCGGGAACGGGTTGTCCGCCTCGGTCGCCGCCGGGTACGCCGCCTCCGCGGCCGCCCCACCCACACCAGACCCACTCGCACCCGAGCCGCCGATGCCGCCGGCCGACCCGCTCGTCGCGGACCCACCCAAGGCGGAGCCGCTCGCACCGGACCCACTCACCGACGACCCGCCAACACCGGACCCGCTGGCACCGGAGCCGCTCGCCGCCGACCCGCCCACGGTGGATCCACTCGCGCTGGACCCTCCAATCGCGGAGCCGCCCACGCTCGACCCGCCGACCGTAGAGCCGCTCGCGCTGGAGCCTCCGGCAGGGGAGTCGCCCGCGGTGGACGGGGCGTCGGTCGTGGAGGCGGCGTACGCCGTGGACGAAGCGAGGTCCTCGGCGCCGAACGGGGCCGACGCGGTCTCGCTCGGCTTCTCCGGGGCGAAGGGGCTGCCGACGCCCGTCCCCGGCGCACCGGCCGGCGTGGACCGCGGGGACTCGGCCGGCCGGGCGAACGGGTTCGCGTACGCCGCCGCCGACGTCTCGGAGTCGAGCTCCGCCGCCTGGCGCGCGATGTTGCTGGCGATCTCGTTCAGCCCGGCGATCTGCGTCAGGATCCCGTCCCGCCGCTTCGCCAGCCGCTCGGTCTCCCGGGCGACGACGGTGCGCGACCGCTCCGCCTCGTCGGCGGCGTTCGCCAGCTCGGCGTCGGACCGGGTCCGCGCCGTGGTCAGCAGCTGCTCGCTCTCGCGGCGGGCCCGCGAGAGCGTCCGCTCGGCGGACTCCTCCGCCTCGGCGCGGATCTTGCGGGCCTGCTCGGTCGCCTCGGCCACCCGGCGCTCGGACGCCTCGGCGGCCTCCTTCATCTGGGTGGTCAGGCTGTCGGTGTCGGCCGCGATCTGCTGGTGCTTGTCGGCGAGCTCCTTGGCCTGCTGCTCGCGCTCGTCCGCCAGCCGCGCGCGCAGCGCCGCCGACTCGCGCTGGATCGCGGTCCGGATCTTCTCCGCCTCGTGCAGCGCGCCGTTCTTCAGCGTGCTGGCCTGCGACTCGGCCGTCAGGGTCAGCTGCTCGGCCTTCCGCCGCGCGGCCTGCAGCACCTCGGCCGACTCGGTCTCCGCCGTACGACGGATCTCGGCCGCGTCGCCCTCCGCGGTGCGCCGCATGCTGTCCGCCTCGTTCAGCGCGACCGTACGGATGTCCTCGGCCTCGCGGTCGCCGGTGGCGCGCGCCGCGGCGGCCTCCTTGCGGGCGTTGGTCAGCAGGTCGTCGGCCTCGCGCTTGGCCTCCTCGAGCGCCTCGGTCGCCTGGTCCTGGGCGAGCCGGAGGATCTGCGCGGCCCGGTCGCCGAGTCCGGCGTACGACGGGTTCGCGCTGGCCTCGAGCTGCCGACGGGTCTCCTCGAGCTGGTGCTGCATCGGCGCGACGCTCTGCTGCAACTGCTCGGCCCGATGCCGCGCTTCGACGAGTTGCATCTCCAGCGCGCGGACGTAATCGTCCACCGCCTGCTTGTCGTACCCGCGACGGCTGACCGGGAAGCCCCCGGCCGCGGTCGCCGTACGGTCGAAGAACGGCAGGCTCGACTCGTCAGGCATTCCGGAGTTTCCCTTCAGGCGGCTCAGCGTGAATTCCCCACGATAAGCCTGTCAGAAACCCGTTCAAACGCCTAAACGCACTACCTGTCGCGGAAGCGATTGATCTGGTCCAGGTGTTTGGCGCGGAGTTCGGGGTCGCGGACGCCGAGACCTTCGGTGGGGGCGAGGGTGAGGACGCCGACCTTGCCCTGGTGCAGGTTGCGGTGCACGTCGTACGCCGCCTGGGCGGTCTCCTCGAGCGGGTAGACCTTGCTGACGGTCGGGTGCACCATGCCGCGGGCGATCAGCCGGTTCGCTTCCCACGCCTCCCGGTAGTTGGCGAAGTGCGAGCCGATGATCCGTTTCAGGTTCATCCACAGGTACCGGTTGTCGTACTCGTGCATGAACCCGGACGTCGACGCACACGTCACGATCGTCCCGCCGCGCCGGGCGACGTACACCGACGCCCCGAACGTCTCCCGGCCCGGGTGCTCGAACACGATGTCCGGGTCGTCCCCGCCGGTCAGCTCGCGGATCCGGGCGCCGAACCGCTTCCACTCCTTCGGGTCCTGCGTCGACTCGTCCTTCCAGAACCGGTACCCCTCCGCGGACCGGTCGATGATCAGCGCGGCGCCCATCGCCCGGCAGATCTCCGCCTTCTCCGGCGACGACACCACGCACACCGGGATCGCCCCGCCGTTCAGTGCGAACTGTGTCGCGTACGAGCCGAGCCCGCCGGACGCGCCCCAGATCAGGACGACGTCGCCCTGCTTCATGTTGGCGCCGTTCGCCGACACGAGCTGCCGGTACGCCGTACTGTTCACCAGGCCGGGCGACGCCGCCTCTTCCCAGGTGAGGTGGGCCGGCTTCGGCATCAGCTGGTTCGACTTCACCAGCGCGATTTCGGCGAGCCCGCCGAAGTTCGTCTCGAAACCCCAGATCCGCTGCTCGGAGTCGAGCATCGTGTCGTTGTGCCCGTCCGGCGACTCCAGCTCGACCGACAGGCAGTGCGCGACCACCTCGTCGCCGGGCTTCCAG
The DNA here is from genome assembly GCF_042730855.1 of Kribbella sp. NPDC059898. NCBI lineage: Bacteria > Bacillati > Actinomycetota > Actinomycetes > Propionibacteriales > Kribbellaceae > Kribbella > Kribbella sp. NPDC059898. The sequence goes on along the minus strand of NZ_JBHWKR010000007.1, from coordinate 295,286 downwards.
GCGTTCACGCCCGGCCCGGTCCGCAGTACGACGCCCGCGAGGTCCGAGCCGACCACGTGGTACGGCAGGTCGTGGCGGGCGGTCAGCGGCGACAGCTTCCCGTACCGCTTCAGGAACGAGAACGTCGACACCGGCTCGAAGATCGACGTCCACACGGTGTTGTAGTTGATCGCGCTCGCCATCACCGCGACCAGCGCCTCGCCCGGGCCGAGCTCGGGCGTCGGTACGTCGTCCAGGTGCAGGCTCTTGCGCGGATCCTTCTCCTTGGCGTCCAGCCCCTCGAACATGGTCGCCTCGTCGGCGTGCACGGTGATCCCGCGGTAATGGTCCGGTACGTCGAGCTCGCCGACGGCCGCACTGTCGCCGGAAAGGATCGCCTCGAGGATCTGCTTCACGTCGTACCTCCTGCACAAGGGGGTCTGGTGAGCGGTGAACTTACCGCTGAGTATGCGCCCCTGGCTGTGCCGTGTAACACAGCGAACCCCGGGTGAGACGACCGTCACTCGATCAGTCCACCGTTGTCAGTGGTCCTATCACCGCAACCGCGTGTGCAGCCGGACCTGAGTGAAGTCGTCGCCCGACCGCAGCTGGACCAGATCGCACAGCTGGTTGGCCAGCCAGACGCCCCGCCCGCCGAGCCCGTCGAGCGGCGGCAGGACCCGGCCGACCAGCAGGTCGTCGATCCGCCCGCGGTCGGTCACGTCACAGCTCAACGCCCCGCTCGAGATCCACACCGAGAGCCTTCCGCGCCCGCCCCCGAAGCGGATGCTGTTCGTGCAGATCTCGTGCAACGCCAGCGACAGGTCGTCGAGCCGGTCCCGCGACACCCCGTGCGAGGCCGCCTGACCGCTCAGCCACTGCCGTACCTCGCCGAGCTCGTCCGGCCCGAACTCCCACCGCTCGGCACGATCCGGTACGTCGTCCAGCGGCGTCCGGAACGCCTTCTCCGCAAGAGCTTCCGCGCCTGCGTGCACCGCGGTCGGGTCGATGCCGACGGCGGCCTCGTAGGCGCAGCACATCCGGAACGAGTGGTCGGTCGCGAAAGCGATCTCGGACAGCGCCTCGTGCAGCAGCACCTCGTCGTACGCCGCCGCGCCGCGACCCGGGTACGCCGGCTCGCCGAGGCCGCGCACCGGTCCGGGGTGCTGGTCGAGGATGGTGCGCCAGAACGGGATCAGCCGCGCGGGGTTGCCGCCGGCAACGGTCATGTCGAGGAAACGGACGGCGTCCGCGACGGGCCCGAGGGCGTCGCGCAGTACCGCGATCCGCTCCGGTGGAAGTACGGCCACGATGGTTTCCCCCGCCGCCAGACCCTCCGAGATGAACGCAGCCGCGCGCGGCACGAAGTCCTCGTCCCCGGCATGGACGAAGGCATCGTGCTCGAAACCGGCCGGCGCACCGTGCAAGGAGTCGGTGGCGCTGTCCTTCAGCACCCGAACAGAGTAATCCGCCGGACCGACAAGCACTCGTTGTTTAGCGTGCCGTCACGTGGCGTGTGAGGTCGATGGCTCCACGAGTTCGACCAGGACGCCGCCGGCGGACTTCGGGTGGATGAAGTTCACCCGCGACCCGGCGGTGCCGCGCTTCGGCTCGTCGTACAGCAGCCGCGCGCCGCGTTCCCGCAGTACGGCGGAGACCGCGTCGAGGTCGTGCACCCGGTACGCGAGCTGCTGGATGCCCGCACCGCGCTGGTCGAGGAACTTCGCGATCGGCGACGCGTCCGACAGCGGGGCGAGCAGCTGGATCGAGGAACCGGAGTCGCCGACCGACAGCATCGCCTCCCGGACGCCCTGCTCCTCGTTGATCTCCTCGTGCGCCACGGTCATGCCGAACACGTCGGCGTAGTACCGCACGGCCTCGTCGAAGTCGGCCACCGCGATGCCGACATGGTCGATCGCGTCGAACAGCTGATCCATCCGCCAAGCGTCGCGCAGACCCGGCCCCGGGACCATCGAAAGTGGCCGAGCCGACATCTCGGGGCACGATCCGTGTGACCCGTCTGACGTGCTCGACCAGCGGCGTACCAGTGCCGTCGCAGGTATCGTGACAGCATGTCTGACACGCGGAACTCAAGCGTCATCGTCGCCGGTGCACGGACCCCGATCGGGCGGTTGCTGGGCGGCCTCAAGGGCTTCACCGGCGCGGACCTCGGCGGGTTCGCGATCAAGGGTGCGCTGGCCAAGGCCGGCGTCGCGCCGGACCAGGTCGAGTACGTGATCATGGGCCAGGTCCTGCAGGCCGGCGGCGGTCAGATCACCGCCCGCCAGGCCGCGGCCAAGGGCGGCATCCCGATGGACGTGCCGGCCGTCACGATCAACAAGGTCTGCCTGTCCGGGCTGAACGCGATCGCGCTCGCCGACCAGCTGATCCGGGCCGGTGAGTACGAGATCGTCGTGGCCGGCGGCATGGAGTCGATGACGAACGCGCCGCACCTGCTGCCGAAGTCCCGCGAGGGCTTCAAGTACGGCGACACCACGCTGGTGGACTCGATGGCGTACGACGGGCTGTGGGACGCGTTCACCGACCAGGCCATGGGCGCGCTGACCGACCAGCGGAACGACGCGGTCGAGAAGCTGACCCGCGAGGAGCAGGACGAGTTCAGCGCCCGTTCGCACCAGCGCGCCGCCGAGGCGTGGAAGAACGGTGTGTTCGCGGACGAGGTCGTCCCGGTCGAGGTGCCGCAGCGCAAGGGCGACCCGCTCGTCGTGGACAGCGACGAAGGTGTCCGCGGTGACACGTCGGCCGAGGTGCTGGCGAAGCTGCGGCCGGCGTTCGGCAAGGACGGCACGATCACCGCCGGGTCGGCGTCGCAGATCTCCGACGGCGGGTGTGCGGTCGTCGTGATGGGCAAGGCGAAGGCCGAGGAGCTCGGGCTGAGCTGGATCGCCGAGATCGGCGCCCACGGTTCGGTCGCCGGGCCGGACTCGACGCTGCAGAGCCAGCCGGCGAACGCGATCGCGAAGGCGTGCTCGAAGGAGGGCATCCAGCCGGGTGACCTGGATCTGATCGAGATCAACGAGGCGTTCGCGGCGGTCGGGATCGCGTCCGCGCGCGAGCTGCGGGTCAGCGAGGACAAGGTCAACGTGAACGGTGGCGCGATCGCCCTCGGCCACCCGATCGGCATGTCCGGCGCCCGGCTCGTCCTGCACCTCGCGCTGGAGCTCGGCCGCCGCGGCGGCGGCACCGGCGCGGCCGCCCTCTGCGGTGGCGGCGGCCAGGGCGACGCCCTCATCGTCCGGGTCCCGAAGCACTGATGCAGATGCGGTACGCCGGCGTGGGACGAGTGAGCTGATGGGTCGTCGTACCGCGCCGGTGGGGGAGTTGGTCGAGCGGGCCCGGGAGGGCGACTCCCGGGCGGTGGCTCGGCTGATCTCGCTGGTCGAGGACGAGTCACCGTTGCTGCGCGAGGTGATGGCGGCGTTGGCGCCGTACGCCGGGAACGCGCACATCGTCGGCGTCACCGGTTCGCCCGGTGTCGGCAAGTCCACGTCGACCTCCGCGCTGGTGACGGCGTACCGGGAGGCCGGCCAGCGGGTCGGCGTACTCGCGGTGGACCCGTCCTCCCCGTTCTCCGGCGGCGCGTTGCTCGGCGACCGGGTGCGGATGCAGGACCACGCCACCGACCGCGGCGTGTTCATCCGCTCGATGGCGTCCCGCGGGCACCTCGGCGGCCTCTCCTGGTCCACGCCGCAGGCGCTTCGGGTGCTGGACGCGGCCGGGTTCGACGTCGTGCTGGTGGAAACCGTCGGCGTCGGCCAGTCCGAGGTGGAGATCGCGGGGATGGCGGACACCACCCTGGTCCTGCTCGCCCCGGGCATGGGCGACGGGATCCAGGCCGCGAAGGCCGGAATCCTCGAGGTCGGCGACATCTACGTGGTGAACAAGGCCGACCGTGACGGCGCCCAGTCCGTCATCCGCGACCTGCGCTCGATGCTGGCCCTGGCAGAGCGAGCCGAAGGCGCCTGGAAACCCCCGATCCTGAAGACGGTCGCCTCCCGCAACGAGGGCGTCGCCGAGGTCGTCCAGGCGATCGACGACCGGCTCCAATGGATGACCGGGAACGGCGTACTCACGGAGCGCCGCCGCAGCCGCGCGCGGGACGAGATCGAGGCCATCGCGACCACCGCGCTGCGGGCCCGGTTCGCGCACCTGCACGGCGACGCGCGGCTCGACGTACTGGCCGCGAAGGTCGCGGACGGGGCGGTCGACCCGTATTCGGCGGCCGACGAGTTGATTGCTGCTTTGTGACACTTGTCTCGCTGTGCAACAACCGGCCACGCAGTGTCACATTGTGTCTTTGCTTTCCGTTCACCGTGCGTTGTGCCGATTTCGGGCAAATGCCGCAGAATTTGCGGTGTTGCAGGCGGTAAGCGTCTCAGGGCGGCGCGCCGATGGGTGCCGTGCCCCCGGATCCGTTACAGAATGGACCTTGTAGCTGGTGAGCATTGTGCGGTGGGCTGTGTTCAGTCAGTGACAATTGGTGACCGTCCGTGATACAAACTCAAACACAGTCGACCGAGTGGGTTAGGACCAAGGGAGTGGCGACATGCCGAAGAAGTTGTTGATCTGGGCGCTCATCGCCTTTGCCGGCTTCTATCTGTTCACTCAGCCGGCGAACGCTGCCGGTGCTGTCGGTGGTGCGTTCTCGGCCGTGGGCTCTGCCTTCGGGAGTGTCATCACCTTCCTGACCGCGCTGTTCAAGTGAGCACCCGCTGAGTGTCCCGTCGCGAGCGATCGTGCGGGACACTTGTCCTACGGGGTCACACACAGTTGCGTGACAGGGGAGTGAGTGGATGGCCGGAATAGGCCTGTTCCGGATCTTCGACCCGAAGGTCCGGCGCCATCTGATCTCGGACGAGGGCGAGGTCGTCATCGACGAGGTCCGGCACCACTGGGTGGTGTTCGTGGTGCCGATGCTGGAGATCGTGCTGGCCGGCGCGCTGCTGGCCACGATGGTGCTGACGAAGGTCGGTGCGAGCGTGAACCTGGTGCTGCTGGTGCTGGTGTTCGTGCTCCTCGCGCACTCTTTCTGGACGTTCCTCACCGAGCACCGGGACCGGTTCGTGGTCACGAACATGCGGGTGATGCGGATCCGCGGCGTGTTCTCGCAGACCGTCGCGACGACGCCGATCGCGCGGGTCCTGGACATCACGCTGCAGAAGCCGATCATCGGGCGGATGCTGGGCTACGGCCACTTCGTCTTCGAGTCGGCCGCCCAGGACCAGGGCTTCCGGGAGATCAAATGGGTCAGTCGTCCCGACGACCGGGACCTGACCATCCAGCGCGTCATCCAGCGCACCGGCCTGCGCGCCTCCGCGAGTGTCGACGTACTCCAGGGGGACGAGGACTCCGACGACGACGGCACCGGCCCGATCGGGATGGACTCCGCCCAGGAGGTCACCACCACCAGTACGCCGGCCCCGGCCGCGGCGCAGACCTCGTCGCGCCCGTCGCCGCCTCCGTCCGGGTCCGCGACCAAGTCGATCTTCAACAGCGAACGCGGCAACTGGATCGACAACGACTAGGGGGTGAGCCCGCGGAAGTAGTCGCGGCGGCGTTCGCGGTGCGCTCGTTCCGGGTGCGTCGGGGGAGCTGTGTCGAGGGCTGCCTGTAGTTCGTCGGCCGCTTCGGCGTACTGGGAGCGGCGGGCGAGGAGTTCGCCGCGTACGGCGTGCCGGCGTGAGCTGGGCGGGATCGGGTCGAGGAGTTCGAACGCGGTGTCGAGGTCGCCGGTCTCGGCGATCGCGACGACGCGGGCGAGCTCGGCCGCCGGGCTGGAGGAGACGGTCACGAGCAGGTCGTACAGCCGGACGATCTCGTGCCAGTCGGTGGCGTTGTACATGGGTACGCGGGCGTGCTCGGCGGCGATCGCGGCCTGGAGCTGGTACGCGTCGGCCTGCCGCTCGGAGCGCTCCAGGGACTCGTTGAGCAGGGCGATGCCGCGGGTGATCAGCTCTTGGTCCCACCGCGTGCGGTCCTGGAGGTCGAGCGTCACCACCTGACCGTCGTCGTCGACCCGGGCCGGTCGGCGCGCTTCGGTGAGGAGGAGCAGCGCCAGTACGGCGGTCGGCGTCGGTTGGTCGGGGAGGAGCGAGTGCAGCAGCTCCGCCAGGCGGATCGCCTCCGCACAGAGGTCCACGTCGTACGCCGCTTCGCCCTCGGCGGGGGCGTGACCCGCGGTGTAGAGGCTGTGGACAACGGCACAGACGGCCGGTAGGCGGTCGGGCAGCTCGGCGTCGGACGGTACGCGGTACGGGATCCGTGCGGCCGCGATCTTCTGCCGGCCTCGCACCAGCCGTTTGGTCGCCGCTACCTCGGTGGTCAGCAGGAGGCCGGCGATCTGCGCGGACGAGAGTCCGCAGAGCGTGCGGAGTGCCAGCGCGACGCGGGTTGGCGGCGACAGTGCCGGATGGCAGCAGGTGAAGATCAACCGCAGCAGATCGTCCTCCACCACGTCTGCTTCTTGGAGTGCGATCAGGGCTTGGCCGTCGCGTTCCTTCGCGCCGCGCGTGCGTTCGCGTCGGATGATGTCGATCGCCTTCCGGCGGGCGGTCACCGTCAGCCAGGCGCGCGGCTCCGGTGGTACGCCGGTCACCGGCCAGGCCCCGAGCGCCGCCAGCGCCGCCTCCTGGACGGCGTCCTCGGCCAGCTGCACGTCGCCGAGCGTCCGGATCAGGGTCGCGAGAATCCGCGTCCCTTCGATCCGGACCGTCTCGGCGACAACCTCGTACAGCTCGTCCACACCCGTCCAGCTCCTACTTGGCGATGATCACCGGCCGGACCTCGACCGCACCACCCCAGGCGGCCGGAATCTCGGCGGCGATCTTCACCGCTTCCTCCAGGTTGCCGGCCTCGATCAGGTAGTACCCGGTCAGCGCCTCTTTGGTCTCGGCGTACGGACCGTCCGTCGTGACGATCGGCCCGCCGCGTGCGCCCTCCACCCGGACCACGGTCGCCGTCGCGGTCGGATGCAGGACCGCGCTCGCCTTCACCTGGCCGGCGTACTCGACACCGAACCGCCGGTACTCGGCCAGCTCCTCGGCCTGCTCGGGTGCCCACCAGTCGACGTCCGCGGTGTAGGTCAGTGCAAGGTACTGCGCCATCGGAGTTCTCCTTCTCGTCTGTTGTGAAGGGAACGAACGGCACCGCCCGTACAGGACATCCTCACTGCGACGCCTCGGAAATTCTCCCGCGGAACGCCCGCACGACCACCGGATCCCCGGCGACCTCGATCGCGTCCTCACCGGCCCGCCCCCACAACCACAGGTAGACCGCCGCCGGATCGCCACTCACCACGGCCGCCGCGTCACCCTCGGCCCCTTGCCGTACGTCGACACTCGTCGCGTCCACGACCACCGTCCAGGACCGCCCGCCCGCGCTCAGCCGGATCGTGGCGTCCACCGGGTACTCGGTGTCGCCCTCCTCCCACCACGGACCGCCGACGGTCGGGTAGAGCACCTCGTCGATCCCGTCCAGCGCGATCTCAGGGTCGATCGGCGAGACCACGTCGTGCGCCTGCTCGACGTCGATCCGGTGGATCACGGTCTCGTGCACCATCCGCCGATGCCAGAACGCCGACGTACTGTCCCGCGGGTTGAAGGTCCAGGTCGGCCGCTCGGTCCCGGCCTCCTCCAGCGCCTCGACGATCGCGTGCCGCGCCTCGTCGTACCACTTCAGAGAGTCCAGCTCCGAGAAGTCCGGCGGCCACGGATCCGGCAGCGCGCCGTCCCGCAGCACCTCGACCTTGTGCACGTACACCTGCGCGACGTGCCGCACGACGTCGTCGACCGTCCACCCGGGACAACTGGGCACGGCGGCCGCCAGTCCCGTCCGCGCCACCTCACCGAGCCGTGCACTCTCGGTCCGTAGCTGATCCAGATATCTCATGCCCGCACCCTGGCAGACCCCACCGACAATTTGCGGAGGGTTAAGGTTCCGCACATGGCGAGGAAGCGGGCGTTGCCGTTCGATCCGATCGACGAGGCGTCACGGCAGTGGGGCCGGCGCTGGGGCGCCGTCGAGCAGATGCGCGCGGTCACGTCGTTGATGCGGGCGCAGCAGATCGTGATCAACGAGCTGGACGAGATCCTGCGCAAGCACGGGCTGACGTTCGCGCGGTTCGAGGCGCTGGTGCTGCTGACGTTCTCGCGGCGCGGGTCGCTGCCGCTCGGTAAAATGGGCGAGCGGCTGCAGGTGCACCCGACGTCCGTGACGTCGATCGTGCGCCGGCTGGAGGCGGCCGGGCTGGTGACCCGGACGCCGCACCCGGACGACGGCCGCGCGATCCTGTGCGAGATCACCCCCGAGGGCCGTGACCTGGTCGAACGTGCCACCGCCGACCTGGTGCAGGCCGACTTCGCGCTGGCCGGCCTGACCGACGACCAGCTGAAGATGCTCTGGTCGGTCCTCGAGCCTCTGCGCCACAACGCCGGCGACTTCTGACGCCGGACGCCCAGCACTCGTCAACCGCGCGACACCCGACCTCGGCACCGGGTCGATTCGGCGCGCTCCGCGGAGATTGATGAGTGCCGGCGGTCCGCCTGTGACGCAGCCGCGATTGGAAATAGTTGGACGTCCTAGTATTTTGGGACCAGTCCCTAGGGAGGTCTGACTGATGGATGCCGAGCAGATCGCGGCCGGGCGTGACCGGTGGCAGCAGCGGTACGACGCCGCGCGCAAGCGGGAGGCCGATTTCACCACGCTGTCCGGCACCGAGGTCGCCCCGGTCTACGGACCGCCCGAGGGCGTCGACGACCCGCGGATGGAGCGGATCGGCTGGCCGGGGGAGTTCCCGTTCACCCGCGGGCTGTACGCGACCGGGTACCGCGGCCGGACCTGGACGATCCGTCAGTTCGCCGGCTTCGGCAACGCCGAGCAGACCAACGAGCGGTACCGGATGATCCTGAACGGCGGTGGCGGCGGCCTCTCGGTGGCGTTCGACATGCCGACGCTGATGGGCCGCGACTCCGACGACCCGAAGTCGCTCGGCGAGGTTGGGCACTGCGGTGTCGCGATCGACTCGGCCACCGACATGGACCGGCTGTTCAAGGACATCCCGCTGCAGGACGTCACCACCTCGATGACGATCTCCGGACCGGCCGTCCCGGCGTTCTGCATGTACCTGGTCGCCGCCGAGCGCCAGGGTGCGGACATCTCCAAGCTCAACGGGACGCTGCAGACCGACATCTTCAAGGAGTACATCGCCCAGAAGGAGTGGCTGTTCCCGCCGGAACCGCACCTGCGGCTGATCGGCGACCTGATGGAGTACTGCGCGACCACGATCCCGGCGTACAAGCCGCTGAGCGTGTCCGGGTACCACATCCGCGAGGCCGGCTCGACGGCCGCGCAGGAACTCGCGTACACGCTCGCCGACGGTTTCGGATACGTCGAGCTGGGGCTCAGCAGAGGCCTGGACGTCGACGTGTTCGCCCCCGGGCTGTCGTTCTTCTTCGACAGCCACCTGGACTTCTTCGAGGAGATCGCGAAGTTCCGCGCCGCCCGCCGGATCTGGGCGCGCTGGCTGCGGGATGTGTACGGCGCCAAGACCGAGAAGGCGCAGTGGCTCCGTTTCCACACCCAGACCGCGGGTGTCTCACTGACCGCGCAGCAGCCGACCAACAACGTCGTACGGACGGCCGTCGAGGCGCTGGCCGCCGTACTGGGCGGGACGAACTCGCTGCACACCAACGCCCTCGACGAGACCCTCGCGCTGCCGACCGAGGAGTCCGCCGAGATCGCGCTGCGCACGCAGTCGGTGCTGATGGAGGAGGTCGGCGTCACGAACGTCGCCGACCCACTCGGCGGTTCCTGGTACGTCGAGGCGCTCACCGACGCGATCGAGGCCGAGGCCGAGCAGATCTTCGCGCGGATCAAGGAGATGAGCCCGGACGAGACGATGACCGGCGGGATCCTGCGCGGCATCGAGGACGGCTGGTTCATGGCCGAGATCGCGGACGCGGCCTTCGAGTACCAGCAGAAGCTGGAGAAGGGCGAGAAGAAGATCGTCGGCGTGAACACGCTCACCGACACGGTCTCGGGCGAGCTGGAGATCCTCCGGGTCTCGCACGAGGTGGAGGTCGAGCAGTGCCGGGTGCTCGCGGAGCGCAAGTCCGACCGCGACGAGGACCGGGTACGTCGTACGCTATCGGCTCTGGTGGAGGCGGCCGGCGGCACTGGCAACCTGATCGAACCCATGCTGGAGGCGGTGCGTGCGGAGGCCACGATGGGGGAAATCTGTCACGTTCTTCGGGAACAGTGGGGAGAGTACCGAGAGCCCGCCCGCTTCTGAGGAGCCGCCGGCCGACCCGAGCCCGCTCGGTGAACGACCGGTGGTGGTCTGCGGGTCGAGCCGGACGATGGTCCGGGTGGTCACCGAACTGGTGAGCTCGGGTGAGCGCGTGGTCGCGCTCGTCAATCCCGCCTCGCGGCACCGCGACCGGATCGGCGAGCTGGGCGCGAAGGTGATCAACGCGCCGGTGATCAGCGAGTCGCTGCTCCGCCAGGCCGGCATCGACAGGGACGACGACGGTACGCCGTCCACCGCCCGCGCGCTGGTGCTGCTCGACAACGACGACGTCCACAACGTGCACACCGCGCTGACCGCCCGCGACATGGATCGGGACCTGCGGATCATCATGCAGATGGTGAACCCGCGGCTCGGCAGCCAGCTGAACAGTCTGCTCGGCGACTGCGTGGTGATCAACGGGCCGTCGCTGGCCGCGCCCGCGTTCGTGTCGGACGCGCTCGACGACGACGAGCTGACCTGGATGGAGCTCGGCGGCCGGATGGTGGTCGTCGGTGAGGCGGACCTGATCCGCGAGCCGCACCTGACCGTACTCGCGGACGCCACGTCGTCGGCGACGCCCGTACTGCTGCCGATGCCGGGCTCGGACCCGGACCGGCCGCGCTCGCTGTCCGTTCTGCCGGCCGACGCCGAGGACGACGAGCCGAAGGTCGACATCGTGCTCGGGACCGGCATCCGCCCCGTCTGGTACGGCCGCCGGGTCCGCCCGGCCGGCTGGGCGAAGGCGGTCCGCGACATCCTCGACAGCCGAGTCCGCAAGATCGCGGCGCTGATGGCGTTGCTGATCGCGACCGGTACGGCGATCGTGCACTTCTTCGGCGGGATCGAATGGTGGCGGGCGCTGTACCTGGCGGCCGGGGTGGTCACGACGGCCGGGATCGACGACGACCGGTTCAGCGACGCCCAGCCGTGGGTGAAGGTCAGCGCGGTCGTCGTACAGCTGACCGGGATCGTGCTGATGGCGCTGCTGACCGCGGTCGTGGTCGACTCGCTGATCGGCGCCCGGTTGTCCCGGATCATCGGCGGCGTCCGCGGCCGGCCGCGGAACCACGTCGTGGTCTGCGGTCTCGGTACGGTCGGCGCCCGCGTGCTGGAGATCCTGGTGGACCGCGGTGTCGCGGTCGTCGGGGTCGACCAGGACGACGACGCGCCCGGCGTACAGGTCGCGCACCGGCTGAAGATCCCGGTCGTGGTGGGGGACAGCAGCAACGAGGAGACGCTGCGGCTGGCCGGCGTACAGCACTGTCAGGCGATGCTCGCGATCACCGACGGCGACATCACCAACCTGGAGTCGGCGATGGTTGCCCAGGGCCTCAACCCGGAGGCCCGGATCACGATGCGGATGTTCGACCACGACCTCGCGGACCGGGTCGAGCGGCAGCTGGGGCTCGGCAACAGCCGGTCGGTGTCGATGCTGGTGGCGCCGGCGGTCGCGGCCGCTGTCGGCGACAAGAGGCGTCAGGTGCTCGTACCGGCCGGGCGCCGGGTGCTGCTGCTGACCGAGGTGGTCGTCGAGGGCGGCTCCGTCGCCGACGGCCGGACGCTCGGCCAGCTGAACGAGGCGGGCGGGCTGCGGGTCCTCGCCCGGCAGGCGTCGCAAGGCCCGTGGGACTGGCAGCCGAGCGAGACGAGTTCGGTGCAGACGGGCGACCGGCTGGCGATCGTCGGTACCCGCGCCGGCCTAGCCCGGCTGCTGATGGCGACCCGGGCGCAACGCCGGACCACTGCGTCGTAGAGGATAGGTTTGTGAACATGCGGAGTCTGCACGGAATGCGAGGACAGCGGTGAGCCAGTCCAACTTCTCCCGTCCCGGGGCGGTCGACCTGTCGTCCCTCCGCAAGCCGGCCGGCGGTGCGCCGGCCGCTGGTGGCGCTCAAGCCGCGGCCGGTGGTGGCGCCTACGCGCTCGAGGTCACCGAGGCGAACTTCCAGTCCGACGTGATCGAGCGTTCGCTGCAGGCCCCGGTCGTGGTCGAGCTGTGGTCGCCGCGGGCACAGGGCGGCCTGGGCGACGTGATGATCAAGCTCTCGACCGAGTACGCCGGGAAGTTCCTGCTGGCCCGGATCGACGTCGACGCGAACCCCCAGGTCGCGCAGGCGTTCGGCGTCCAGGCCGTGCCGGTGGTGATCGCGATCCTGCGGGGTCAGCCGGTGCCGCTGTTCCAGGGCGTGCTGGGCGAGGCGGAGGTCCGGCAGTACCTCGACCAGTTGCTGACCGTGGCGGTCGCGAACGGGATCACCGGGCGCGCGGAGCCGGTCGGCGCGGTGGCCGAGGCCGTGGCGGAGGACGCGCCGAACCCGCGGTACGAGAAGGCCGAGAACGCGGTCGGTGCGGGCGACCTCGACGGCGCGATCGCGGCGTACGAGGAGCTGCTCCAGGAGACGCCGAACGACGCCGAGGCGAGGTCCGGGCTGGCGCGGGTGCAGCTGGTCAAGCGCACGCAGGACGTGCCGGCCGACGTACGGACGCGGGCCGCGGACAACCCGGCCGACGTCGAGGCGCAGCTGCTGGTCGCGGACGTGGATCTGATGGGCGGGCATGTCGACGATGCGTTCGCGCGGCTGATCTCGACCGTCCAGGCGACGTCCGGGGACGAGCGGAACGCCGTACGACTGCACCTGCTCGAGCTGTTCGAGGTGGTCGGTGCGGACGACGACCGCGTGGTGAAGGCCCGCCGTCGGTTGATGGCGGCCCTGTTCTAAAGGTCCTTCAGGATCGGGTCTGTGGTCAGGGATTCTGACACCCTGGCGAGGAGGGAGCGGAGGGTTTCGGCTTCCTCGGCTGTGAAGGCGGCGGCCAGCCGGCGTTCGACGCCGGCGGCCCGCTTGTCCGCCTGATCGAGCGCCTTGCGCCCGGCCGCGGTCGGGCGCGTCTCGATGACGTGCTTGTGCAGCGGGTGCGGCGTCCGCTCGATGAGGCCGGCCGCTTCGAGGTTGCGCAGGATCGTGGTCATCGTCTGTGGCGTGACCAGGCAGCGGCGGGCCAGCTCAGCGGCTGAGATGCCCGGCTGTTCGTCCATGACGAAGAGGGCCGCGTACTGCGGGACCGTGAGGCCGGCCGGCTTCACTGCGGCCGACTTGGCTGCTTGTAGCTCCTGTTCAACTCGCTTGAGGTGACTACCGAGCCGCTCGTCGAAGGACATCCGCATAGTCACATCGTACGAACCGCGGCGGATGTATATGCATTGACGAGCATCAGAGGTCTGATTAGTCTCTGTGTTCGTATCCAGTCTTTCGAGAGAGGTTCTCATGAGGTTTCGTGTGCTGGGGGCAGCGCTACTCGCGTTGGCCACCTCACTTCCCACCGTCAGTGCGGTTGCCGGGCCGGCGGTCCGTTACCTGCCGGTGCAGATCGACGGGCGGACGGCCGACCGGTATCCGGAGGGCATCGCCTGGGACCCGACGCGGCGGATGTTCCTGATCGGGTCGATGGCGACCGGGCGGATCTCGCTGGTCGGGCGGGACGGCGTACCGCATCCGTTCGGCGTCGCGCCGGGTGTGTCCACCTTCGGGCTGCACGTCGATGCCGTCCGCAACCGGCTGCTCGTCACCTACGCCGACATCGGCAACGGCGAGCGGTCCTCGGAATCCACCACCTACCGGCAATCCGGCGTCGCGATCTACAACCTGCGCACGGGCCGGCTCGAGCGTCGGGTCGACCTGAACACGCCGCGGCTGAACCCGGCCGGCGGCCGTCACGGCGTCAACGATCTCGCGATCGATGCCGTCGGCAACGCGTACGTCACGGACCCGGCGTCGGACGCGATCTACAAGGTCACGCCGTCGGGTGCCGCATCGGTGCTGGTGCGCGACGAACGGCTGCGCAGCGACACGATCGGGGCGAACGGGATCGTCTGGCTGCGGTCGGGCTACCTGCTGACGGTTCGCTACGACACTGGCATGCTGTACCGGATCTCGCCGCGAGGTGAACTCAGTACCACTGGTCTGACCAGTGCACTGGTCGGCGGAGATGGCTTGGCGCTCACGACGGACGGGCGGTTGATCGCGATCACCAACAAGCTCGGAGCTGCCGGCGTCGAGCAGGCGACCGTGCTGAGCAGTACGGACAACTTCCGGACGGCGCGGGTGCGCTCGGTCGAGCCGTGGCCGGTGGGCGGGCCGACGACGGCGGCGGTCACGCCGGAGGGTACGTACGTGCTCAGCGGGCGGATCGACGTACTCCTCGCCGGTGGCTGGTCGGACCAGTTCACTGTCCGGCGGATGACGGACAGCTGATTCGCCGGCTGTTGGCCGGAATCGGTCAGTGTGAATTCTTGTAAATGTTGTTGAGGTGCTCTGAGAATTCTTTACATGAGCGCTGTCGAGTCACCGCCGCCGAGTCTGGAGGCGCGGATCCACGGCCTGCTGCCGGTGCTCAGCCCGGCGCAGGCGCGGATCGCCGCCGAGGTACTGCGCGATCCGGCGGCGGTGGCGTCGTCGACGATCGGCCAGCTGGCGGAGCGCTGCGGTACGTCGCTGCCGAGCGTCACGCGGTTCTGCCTGGCGCTCGGCCTGTCCGGGTACGCCGAGCTGCGGCTGACGCTCGCGGCCGAGAGCGGTCGGACCAGTCCCAGCTGGGAGCGCGGTACCGGATCCGAGGTAGGGCCGGACGACTCGCTGGACGACGTACTGCGGACGTTGCTGCGGACGGATACGCGGGCGCTCGAGGACACCGTGGCGGGGCTCGACGTCGGAGCGCTCGGGCGGGCTGCGGCGGCGATCTCCGACGCGCGACGGATCGACCTGTACGCGGTCGCCGGGTCGGCGGCGGTTGCCGAGGATCTGCGGTTGCGGCTGCACCGGATCGGGCGGGCCGCCAGTACGTGGAGTGACGTGCACACCGCGTTGGCGAGCTCCGCGTTGCTCGGTGCGGGGGATGTCGCGGTCGGGATCTCGCACAGCGGGGAGACGCTGGAGGTCCTGGAGCCGCTGACCAGGTCCGGCCGGCAGGGCGCGACGACCGTTGCCGTCACCAACTACCCGCGCTCGCCGCTCGCCGAGGTCGCCGACATCGTCCTGGTCACCTCCGCCCGCGACGTAACCCTTCGCACCGGAGGACTGTCCGGCCGCCATGCCCAGATGCTCGTCCTCGATGCCCTCTACCTAGGCGTCGCCCAACGCGACTACGCGCTGGCCGAACAAGCCTTCGACGCCACCGCCGACGCCGTCGCCGCCCACCGCCGGCACCCCTGATCTGCTCGACCGTTCTTTCGTTCGACCGCCTTCCGGAGGAGAGCCATGGACAGCCCGCACCAGATCCTCGGTCCCAGCCGCCGCAGCCTGCTACTCGGCGCCGGCGCGACCGCCCTCACCGCAGCAGCCGCCACCGCATCCACCAGCACCGCGTCCGCCGCCGGCACGGCCTCGGGCGGTGTGGGGGTGGCTGCCGAGGTCGCCGTACCGGCGCCGGACACGCTGCCGCTGACCGGTGGGCCGGAGTTCCCGATCGGGTTGTTCTGGCCGCCGCATCCGTACGCGAGTACGGCGCCGCGGTTCGCCGAGATCAAGAACGCCGGGTTCGACTTCCTGATCTCCGGCAACTACGCCGGCGACGGCAACATCTTCCAGTACCAGCTCGGCCTCGCCCGCGACGCCGGCCTGAAGATGCTGATCTCGGACGACATCCAGATCCGGAACATGTCCCGCTGGTTCTCGATCTCCGACAACCCCGCGGACTTCCTCAGCGTGACTCCCGCGGAGGCACAGGCGTTGTACCTCCGCGCCCGGAACGCGTACGGCCCGTACTCGTCCCTCGCCGGCTTCAACTTCTACGACGAGCCGGGCGCCGGGTGGTTCGCGACCCTGGCGAAGGCGCTGGCGATCTCCCGGGAGCTCGCGCCGCAACTGCTGCCGTACGTCAACCTGCTCCCGTCCGACGACCCGGCGTACTACCGGAACTTCGTCGACGTCGTGCAGCCGTCGCTGATCTCGTTCGACCGGTACCCGTTGCTGTCCGAGGGCCGCGAGGACGCGAACTACTTCCACAACTGGGCGATCGTCCGGGACGCGGCGCTGCACGGCGACATCCCCGCCTGGGTGTTCATCCAGACGCTTGCCTACAACAACCATCGCGAACCGACCGCGGCGGAGCTGCTCTGGCAGGTCAACATCAGCCTCGCGTACGGCGCGAAGGGCATCCAGTACTTCACCTACTGGACCCCGGAGGCCGCCCGTGGGGAAGGCTTCGGCCCGGCGCTGATCACTGTCGACGGCCAGCGGACGTCGCGGTACTACGCGGCGCAGCAGATCAACACCGCCTGGCTGCACCCGGTCGGCCGGGAGCTGAAGCCGCTGATCTCCGAGACCGTCGAACACGCCAACGAAACACCGCTGCCGAACGGCGCGGTCGCCTTCGCCCCGACGACCCTGGTGTCAGGCGTCACCGGCGACGCCGTGGTCGTCGGCACCTTCCGGTCCCGCGACGCGGCCACGACTGACCGGTGGCTACTGATCGCCAACCGCTCGCACAGTGCCCGCGCCAAGGCAGTCGTCGCGCTGAACCAGCAGACAGTCGGCTCAGTCAGCCTGTTCCAGCCGGCCCGACAGAAGTACGTCCCGCAGCGCGTCGGCCCAGTGCAGCTCTCTCTCGCACCTGGCGCCGCGACATTGGTAAAACTCACCGCGAAGTAGGGCCTCCGGCAGGTCGACAGGACGTATGCGTCCACTGCCCGCGCGAGTCTGGTGCCGCAGGCGTGGGACCACCACGGGTGGGCGTGTACGTCCTGTCGGGCTGCTCAGGTGGTTTGGCCGGTGTAGATGCCCATGGCGCGGAAGCGGAGGGCGGGGGCGGCGTACTCCTCGAGGGCGTGGGCGGTCCAGCCGATCATCCGGGCGATCGCGAACAGTGCGTCGCCGGCGTCGGGGCGGAAGTGGTACGCGTGCATGATCGCGGCGATCGCGAGGTCGCTGTTCGGGAACGCGGGGGTGTGCTCGGCGATCGCGCGGACGGTGCCGACGATCGGGTGGTCGCCGAGGAGGTCCAGCAGTACTTCGGCGCGCGGGTCGTGGTGCTGGTAGATCCGGTGGCCGAAACCGGGGATCGGTTTGCCGGAGCGCAACTGGTCCGACAACGCCTTCAGCGGATCGGCTTTCGCACGGTCCAGGAACTCGTACGCGAGGGTCGGCGCGGCGCCGTGGTACTGCCCGTCGAGCGCGCCGAGTCCCGCGGAGATCACGGCGTACAGGTTCGCGCGCGCACTGGCGGCGACGCGAGCCGCGACGGTGGAGACCGCGAGACCGTGATCGGCGAGCAGGATCAGCGCGGCGTCGAGCAGCTCCGGCCGCGGTTCGTCCTCCGACAGCTTCGGCCAGAGCCGCGCGCCCAGCGTCTTCGCGCCGTACGCCGTCTTCCCCGGGAGCGCCGTCACCACCGTCCCGATCAACCGCCCCGCCGCAGCCGTCACCGCCCCCGGCGCCAGGTCGAACCGCAACGGATCAGCAGCCCCCAACACCGCCACCGCCACCCGCACCCCATCCGTCAACCGAGCCCCCTCCGGCACCACCCCCATCCCCGCCCGAGCCAACTCCACCCCCTTCCTCTCAACCTCAAACACCCCACCACCACCCACCAAACCCCCATCACCCAAGCCTGCTGTGGTCCCGCTGGATGTGTGGGTGGTGGCTGGGGTGGGGGTTTTGGTTGGTGCGGGGGTTGTTGGGGTTGGGGGTGGTTGGTTGGTCCAGAGGAGGGTGGCTACTTCGTCGACTGTGGCGGTGGTGGCGAGGGTGCGGGCGGAGTGGCCTCGGTAGTAGAGCTCGTCGTTCTCGAGCAGGGTGAGTTGGGACTCGATGCGTTCCACCACGCCGGAGTGCTCGATCGAGCGGGCGGCCAGGCGTTCTACTTCCTCGGTGGCGAACAGGCTGCCGCGGCGGCCGCGGGCTCGGGTGCTGGTGAGGAGACCGCGGCTGACGTACGCGTAGATCGTCGCGGGTTTGACCTGGAGGCGACGCGCGACCTCGGCGGTGGTCAGGTAATTCTCGTCACCTTCGGCCGGCATTCGCGCTCCTCGCAGCATTCATGTTGACTCGATCAATATTGACAATAGTTGATTGCCTGTCAACTCTGAAGATATGTCAACAACGATCACTGTTCCGCCCGGTCTGCGCAACGTCGTCGTCACCGAGACGACCCTCGGCGACGTCCGTGGTGACGAGGGGTTCTACCACTACCGGCAGTACTCGGCGATCGATCTCGCCAAATCCAAGACGCTCGAAGACGTCTGGTACCTGATGTTCGAGGGCCGCCTCCCGACCGACGCCGAGCGTGCCCGCTTCGTCGCGGAACTCGCCCCGCTGCGCGTCCTCCCCGACGAGGTCAGCGCCGTACTCCCCGCGATCGCCGCCGCCGGACCCGCGTTCAATCCGCTCGCCGGTCTTCGTACGGCGTTGTCGCTGCTCGCCGCGGTCCGCGCGCTGCCGCCGCTCTGGGACGTCGACCCGGCCCGCCGCAAGGCCGACGCGATGCTCGTCTGCGCGGTGACACCGACGATCCTCGCCGCGCTCTACCGCCTCCGCGAAGGACAGCAGCCGCTGGAGCCGCGCGCCGACCTGACCGCCGCGGAGAACTGGCTGTACCTGGTCACCGGCGAGGAGCCGACCGCCGTCCACGCGACCGCGATCGAGCACTACCTGGTGTCGACCGTCGACCACGGCTTCAACGCGTCCACGTTCACCGCCCGCGTCATCGCCTCCACCGGCGCGGACGTCGTCTCCGCGGTCGCCGGGGCGATCGGCGCGTTCTCCGGACCGCTGCACGGCGGCGCCCCGGACCGCGCGCTGGCGAGCCTCGACGAGATCGGTACGCCGGACCGCATCGACGCCTGGGTCCGCGCGAAGGTGTCGGCCGGGGACCGGATCATGGGGTTCGGGCACGCGGTGTACCGCACCGAGGACCCGCGCTCGCTGATGCTGCGCGACCTCGCCCGCGGGATCGGCGGCGACCTGGTCGACTTCGCGACCACCGTCGAACAACGCATCGTCGACGTCCTCGCCGAACTCAAGCCGGGCCGCAACCTCTATGCAAACGTCGAGTTCTACGCCGGCGTCGTGATGGAACTGTGCGGCATCCCGCGCGCGATGTTCACCCCGACGTTCGCCGTCAGCCGCATCATCGGTTGGTCCGCCAACATCCTCGAACAGTCCACCGACCCCAAGATCATCCGCCCCGCCGCCGCCTACGTTGGCGCCCAGCCCCCAGCTCCGATCCCTGGCTGAAGTCGCTCCCAGCCCCCAGCTCCGGTCCGTAGCTGACGTCGCAGCCTCGCCCCCTGTCCTTTCCGCTTCAAGTCTGTCGGGTCTCGCCCACCCCCGGCTCGAGTCATCCGGCTCTTCACAGTCGGAGCCGTCGGGAGGCTGTTCGCCGAGTCGTGGCGAATGGCTCGGCATCTGTTCGTCGAGTCGTGGATTGTGGCTGGTTTTCGGCGCCTTTTCTCACGACTCGGCGCTAGGGGTGCCGACCATTTGCCACGACTCGGCGTCGGCGACAGGTCGGTGGCCCGGGGAGGGGCGAGGCGGGGCCAGGGTCGGCGGGTGGCGGGGTGTTTGTTCGCTGGCGTGCTGTAGTGGGTCATTCGTCGTACGACCCGCCAGTGGGCGGCGACCGCGGTGCGCCGGACGGGTTGGGCCCGGCTACACCCGCACCCTGTGAAGAGCCAGTTGTCCACAGCTCCTAGCTGAAGCGCATGACGCCGTCTTCCAGTGGGCCGAGGCGGAGGCGGAGGAGGTCGCGGGGGTAGTTCTGGTGGAGGATCCAGGGGCCCCAGGTGCCTTGGCGGGGGAGGAGGTTGGCGGCTCGGCGGATGTAGCCGGAGGAGAGGTCTACGACGGGGCGGGCGGGTTGGTCGAACCAGGTTGGGGGGACGTCGGCTCGGCAGCGGGTGGTGTGGGTGGTGGTGAGGTGGTTGAGGAGGCGGCAGACGTACTGCGAGGTGAGGTCGGAGCGTAGGGTCCACGAGTTGTTGGTGTAGCCGATGCACCAGGCGAGGTTCGGGACGCCGCTGAGCATCATGCCTTTGTAGACGAACGTGTCGTGCGGTTCCACCCGCCAGCCGTCGACGGTGAGCTTGATGTTGCCTAGTGCAACCATGCGGAGGCCGGTCGCGGTGACCACCAGGTCGGCCTCCAGGTCGGCGCCGGACCGCAGCCGCAGCCCGCTCGGCGTGAACCGCTCGATCTCGTCGGTCACGACCGACGCCGACCCGTCCCGCAGTGCCTTGAAGAGATCCGCGTCCGGGACCAGACAGAGCCGCTGGTCCCAGGGTTTGTACCGCGGCGTGAAGTGCGGATCGACCGGGATCGACGGCGGCAACTGCTTCGCCACGCCGCTGTTCAGCAGCCACGCCGCATGCGCCGGCCACCGCCGGAAAGCGCTGTAGAACAAGGTGCTCAGCGCAACGTTCTTGCCGCGGATCACCCGGTGCGCGAGGTTCTCCGGCAGTACGGCGCGGAGCCGGTCGGACAGCCCGTCGACCGCGGGACGGGACGCCACGTAGCTCGGCGATCGCTGCAGCATCGTGACGTGTTTCGCCGTACCGGCCATCGCCGGCACCAGCGTGACCGCGGTCGCGCCGCTGCCGATCACGACCACCCGCTGACCCGTGTAGTCCAGGTCCGCGGGCCAGTGCTGCGGATGCACCACCTGTCCCCGGAACGAGTCCTGACCCTCGAAGTCGACCACATGCCCCGCGTCGTAGTCGTAGTACCCGCTGCACACGTAGAGGAACGAGCAGGTGTACATCGTGTCGGCGGTGTGCACGGTCCACCGGGCGTCCGCCGACGACCACGTCGCGCTGACGACGCGGGCGCCGTACCGGATGTGCTTGTCGATCCCGTACGCCGCCGCCGTCTCGTGCAGGTACGACAGGATCGACGGCCCGTCGGCGATCGCCTTCGCCGCCTTCCACGGGCGGAACGGGAAGCCGAGCGTGAACATGTCCGAGTCCGACCGCACCCCCGGGTACCGGAACAGGTCCCAGGTGCCGCCGAGCGCCTCGCGCGCCTCGAGGACGGCGTACGTGCGGTCCGGGCAGCGGGTCCGGATCCGGTACGCCGCTCCGATCCCGGACAGTCCCGCGCCGACGATCAGAACGTCGAAGTGCTCCATGTACGCCACGGTAATAAATATTCTCCCGCGGCGTTGTCGATTCCGTGTCGGGCCGATCGTCAGCAAGATGTCCAAGAGGAAGCACTAGACGAGGGAGCCTGAGATGGCGCAGTACATGTTCCTGCTGTTCGACAGCGAGGACTGGTACGACAACCTGAGCCGCGCGGAGTGGGACCAGGCGATGAAGTTGCACGGCGAGTTCGCGGCGGCCGTCGAGAAGGCCGGGGCGCGGGTGCTCGGCGGGGAGGCGCTGGAGCGGTCCAGCACCGCGAGCACGGTGAAGCAGCGCGAGGGCGCGGAGCCGCTGGTCACCGACGGGCCGTTCATCGAGACGAAGGAGGCGCTCGGCGGGTTCTACGTGATCGAGGCGCGGGACCTCGACCAGGCGCTCGAGCTGGCGAAGCTCTGCCCGTCGGGCAACGTCGAGGTACGTCCGGTGATGAGCACCACCGCCCAGGACGCACCGTCCGCCTGACCGTGCGGGCAGCAGAAGGTACGGCGGAACCGGCCGGGCCGGCGGTGAGTACGCCGAGCCCGGCCGGTCCGGCGGTGGACCGGGGGGCCGGCGGTGGGCAGGCCGGGTCCGGCCGGTCCGGCCGCGGGGTGCGCGGGGACGGTCCGGGCTGACGGTGGTAGGCCGGGTCCGGCGGGGCTGGCGGTGGGTAGGCCGGGGCGGGCCGGGCAGGCGGTGGGTACGCCGGGGGCCAGTCTCGGAGGCGTGTCTGGGGGCGGTGGCGGAGGAACGGGATGACTGAGGCGGTCGAGGTTACGCGGGTGGTGGACCGGGCGCATCGGGAGTGCTGGTCGACCGTGCTGGCGTCCGTGGTGCGGTTGACGCGTGACCTCGACCTGGCCGAGGACTGTACGCAGGACGCGTTCGTGCAGGCGTTGCGGACCTGGCCGGACGGGATCCCGGGGAACCCGGGCGGCTGGCTGAGTACGGTCGCGCGCCGGCTCGCGCTGGATCGGCTGCGGCGCGAGACGAACCTGCGGCGGAAGCTCCCGCTGCTGGTGGAGGAGCCGGGCGAGGACGAGCAGCCGACGGATCCGTTGCGGCTGGTGTTCACGTGCTGCCACCCGGCGCTGGCGCGAGACTCGCAGGTGGCGTTGACGTTGCGGCTGATCTGCGGGCTGACGACGCGCGAGGTCGCGGCGGTGCTGCTGATCGGCGAGGCGACGGCGGCCGCGCGGATCACGCGGGCGAAGAAGAAGATCGCCGCGGCGGGCATCCCGTACCGGATCCCCGCGGACCGGGAGTTGCCGGCGCGGCTGGACGTCGTACTGACCGTCGTACACCTGGTGTACACGGCCGGGCACGTGGCGGCGGGGCCGGAGCTGACGCGGACCGATCTGACCGGGCGGGCGGTCGAGCTGGCGCGGATGCTGGTGCGGTTGATGCCGGACGAGCCGGAGCCGCAGGCGTTGCTCGGGTTGCTGTTGATGACCGAGGCGCGCGGGGACGCACGGGTGAGTGCGGACGGCGAGCTGGTGCTGCTGGCGGACCAGGACCGGTCGCGGTGGGACGCACAGTTGCTGGGCGAGGGGGTGTCGCGGGCGACGGCGGCGTTGCGGCGCGGGACCGGCCGGTTCGCGTTGCAGGCGGCGGTGGCGGGGCTGCACATGACGGCGCCGAGCTGGGAGGAGACGGACTGGCGGCAGGTGGTGCGGATGTACGACGCGATGCTGGTGAGCTGGCCGACGCCGATCGTCGCGCTCAACCGGGCGGCGGCGCACAGCCTGGTCCCCGGGGCGGACCTCACCGCGGTGCTGACCGAGCTGGACACGCTGGCCACCGAGTCGGCGCTGGCGACGTACGCCTATCTACCCGCGACCCGCGCGGACGTCCTGACGCGGCTGGGCCGGACCGCGGAGGCCGCTGAGGCGTATCAACAGGCGATCCAGCTGACAGCCAACGAAACCGAACGCAGATTCCTCACCAAGAGGCTCAACGCGCTTTAGGCGCGTGGGGCCCAGAGTTGGTCGGCGTCGCCGGCTTGTAGGCGGCCCCGGTAGACGTCGATCTTGTGGTCGATGAGTTCGAGGCTCTCCTGGAGTTCCGCGAGTTGGGTGAGGATCTCGGCGCGGTGGGTTTCCAGGAGTTCCAGGCGGTCCTTCTCGTTGCCGCGGCCCGCGGTGACCAGTTCGGCGTACCTGCGGATCGTCCGGATCGGCATCCCGGTGGCGCGGAACTTGGTGCAGATCTTGATCCAGTCCAGGTCGAGCTGCCGGTAGCGCCGGCGGCCGCCCGCGGTACGGTCGACCGTGGTCACGACCAGGCCGGCGCGTTCGTAGTACCGCAGCGTGTGGGCGCTGACGCCGGTTCGTTCGGCGGCTTCGGCGATGCTGATCCCGCGTTCATTGACTTCGAGCACGCTCTAAATCCTAACGTCGTCGGTATGACTGTTCCAACGCTCGAGACCGTCACCCACCGGTACGCCGTACTCGCGATCTGCTGTGCCAGTCTGCTGATCTCGGTGATGGACATCTCGATCGTCAACATGGCGCTGCCCGCGATCCGGGACGACCTGCACGCGTCGACGGCCGGGCTGCAGTGGACCGTCGACGCCTACACGCTCGTACTGGCGAGCTTCCTGATGCTGGCCGGGTCGACGGCGGACCGGTACGGCCGGAAGCGGATGTTCCGGCTCGGGCTGACCGTGTTCGGGCTCGGCTCGTTGCTGTGCAGCCTCGCACCGGGCATCGGCACACTGATCGCGGCCCGCGCCGTCCAGGCCGTCGGCGGGACGATGCTGAACCCGGTCGCGATGGCGATCGTGGTCACGGTGTTCCCGGACCGCGCCGAACGGGCCCGCGCGATCGGCATCTTCGGCGCCACCGCGGGTCTCTCGCTGGTCCTCGGCCCGATCCTCGGCGGCGCCCTCGTCGACGGCCTCGGCTGGCGGTCGATCTTCTGGGTGAACCTGCCGATCGTCGTGGTCGCCGTACTCCTCGCCGGCCGCTACGTCCCGGAGTCGCGCGCCGCGCACGGCCGGCGGTTCGACCCGGTCGGCCAGTTCCTCGTCGTCCTGGTGCTCGGCGGGGTGGTGACCGCGATCATCGAGTCCGAGAAGCGCGGCTGGACCGCGCCGCCGATCCTGGTGCTGCTGCTCGTCGCGGCCGTCGCCGCCGTCGCACTGATCCGGTACGAGCGCCGTCGCGAGGAGCCGATGCTCGAACTCCGGCTGTTCCGCAGCATCCCGTTCAGCTCGGCGGTCGTCATCGCACTGGTCGCGTACAGCGGATTCGGCGTGTTCCTCTTCGTCACCACGCTCTACCTGCAGAGCGTCCGGCACCTCTCCGCGCTCGACGCGGGCCTCAGCCTGCTCCCGGTCGGCCTGCTGATCTGCGTACTGTCACCACTCACGGGCCGCGTGGTCGGTGCCCGTGGCCCGCGCCTGCCACTCGTCGTCGCCGGTACGGCGCTCGCGCTCGGAGCGGCCGCCTCGCTCACGATCGGGCTGACCACGCCGATCCCGTTCGTACTGGCGATCTTCCTGCTGTTCGGCGTGTTCCTCGGCACGATCAACCCGCCGATCGCGAACTCGGCGGTGTCCGGCATGCCCGTATCGATGACCGGTCTGGCGGGATCGCTCGCGTCGGTCGGCCGCCAGACCGGTGTGTCGCTCGGCGTCGCGGTGGCCGGCTCGATCGTCGGCGCGACCGCGACCACCGACCCGCACCGGTTCGTCCGGGCGGCCCACGTCGTCTGGTGGCCGATGATCGCGGTCGGTCTCGTCGTCGTGGCGCTGGCCCTGATCAGCACCAGTCGCCGCGCTCGCCTTACGGTGCAGGAGCTGTAGCCGGTAATCCGAAGTACATCACCAAGGAGGGTGTGCTGAAGACGTCGATGTGGGTGAGGCCGCCCGGGGCAGGGGTGAGTACGGCGACGCCGTACGGCTCGCCCTTGTAGTACGAGCCGACCGCGGGCTGGCCGTTCGCGATCACCGGGATCATCCGCCAGTCACCCGGCTCGCCGGCCGCGTCGACCATCACCTTCAGGCAGCTGACCATGCCGCTGAACCAGGTCGTCGTACCGACCATCTCGAGTGCGGCGTCCGCGCGCAGGGCCCGTTCCAGAGCGGCGGTGTCGGCGTTCTCGAAGCCGGCGATGTAGTCGTCGAGCAGGGCCTTCGCCGCCGGATCGGTGGGTTCGTACACCTCGCCCTGCGTCGGCGACGTCTCGTCGATGCGCGCCCGCGCGCGTTGCAGCGTGCTCTTCACCGCGGCGACCGAGGTGTCGAGCATCGTCGCGACCTCGGCGGCCGGGAACGCGAGCACCTCGCGGAGGATCAGTACCGCGCGCTGCTTCGGCGGCAGGTACTGCAGCGCGGCGATCAGCGCCAGCCGCAGGCTCTCCCGGAGCGTGACGATCGTGGCCGGATCGCCCGCCACCAGCGACTCCGGGATCGGCTCGATCCAGCCGATCCCGTCCGGCACCGGCGGCGGCGTACCGTCGAAGTCGGTGCTCGGGGCAACGATACCGGACGGCAGCGCGCGGCGGCCGCGCTGCTCGAGCGCGGTCAGGCAGACGTTGGTCGCGATCCGGTACAGCCAAACCCGCACCGACGAGCGGCCCTCGAAGTCCGCCCACGCCCGCCAGGCCCGCAGGTACGTCTCCTGGACCGCGTCCTCGGCCTCGTGGGCCGACGCGAGCATCCGGTAGCAGTGCGCCAGCAGTTCCTTGCGGAACGGCTCGAGGTCGGCGAATTCTTCCATCAGCTCCCCCTGCAGAA
Source organism: Kribbella sp. NPDC059898 (assembly GCF_042730855.1). NCBI lineage: Bacteria > Bacillati > Actinomycetota > Actinomycetes > Propionibacteriales > Kribbellaceae > Kribbella > Kribbella sp. NPDC059898. Next base: position 269,150 of record NZ_JBHWKR010000007.1, on the reverse strand, counting down.
CGGTCACAGCCCCAGCACCTTCCGTCCCCACTGTCCCATCCGCGCGATCGCGTCGTCCGCCTCCGGCGCGCGACCCGCCGCCATCTGGAACGTGTGCTGCATCTGCGGGAACACGTCCAGCCGTACGTCGACCCCGGCCTGCTCCGCCGCCTCCGCCAGCACCCGCGCGTCGTCCAGCAGTACCTCGTCCCCGCCGGCCTGGACGTAGATCGGGCCGAGGCCGGTGAGGTCGCCGTACGTCGGGTTCACGAACGGGTCGCGTGCCGAGCCGTCCGGGCCGAGGAAGATCCGGGCGAGCCCGCGGACCAGGTCGCGATGGAAGAACGCGTCCTTGTCCCGGTTGCTGTCGTACGTCGATCCGCCGGCTTCGAAGTCGATCCATGGCGAGAACGGGAGCGCTCCGGCCGGGAGCGGGAGACCGGCCGCCCGCGCCCGGAGTTGGGTGGTGATGGACATCCCGCCGCCGGCCGAGTCGCCGGTGAAGACGATGTGCTCGGGGGCGATGCCCTGGTCGAGCAGCCAGCGGTACGTGTCGACCGCCTCGTCGACCTGGACCGGATGGATCCGTTCCGGTGCCAGCGAGTAGTCGATGACGAGCGCGCGGGCGCCGACGGCCTTGGCCAGGTGCGCGAACATCTTGCGATGTGAGTACCGCGAACCGCTGATGTAGCCGCCGCCGTGCAAGCACAGCAGCACCCGGTCGGTGGCCGCGCCGTGCGGGGCGATCCACAGTGCGGGACGGCCCGGTACGGCCAGGTAGTCGACGTCGTCGGGTTCTGCGGTCAGCTCGGCCCAGCGATGGTCGGCCTGGCTCCGTTCCAGTTGGTCCCTGGGCTCACGTGCGGACTCCCAGTGTCGCCGTACGGCTTCTGATTCCTTGCTTGCCATTGGTCGGTTCCTTTCCGTTGCCCGTATTGACCGGCGACTGCCCGGAAAGGAATCGGTGTGGTTCAGTTGAGTATGAGTACGCCGCTGTCGGCCTCGGAGGAGCGCACGTGGGCGATGATCGCGCATGTGGGGGTGTTCGTCGCGGCCTGGTTCGCGATGGGGTTCCTGTGCCCGCTGATCGTCTGGCTGGCGTTCCGGCACCGGTCGGAGTTCGTCCGGCGGCAGGCGGTGGAGTCGCTGAACTTCCAGATCTCGCTGCTGATCTACTCGGCGGTCGCGACCGTGCTGATCCTGATCACGTTCGGGCTCGGGGTGCTGGTCGTCGTACCGCTGGTGGTGATCGGGGCGGTCGCGGCGGTGGTGCTGATCATCCTGGCCACCGTCGAGGTGTCGAACGGGAAGGAGTATGTGTATCCGTTGACGATCCGGCTGGTCCACTAGGGTCGTGCGGTGGAATTGATCGGGCAGGGGATGGAGGGCGCCGTCTACGACCTCGGGGACGGGACGGTGCGGAAGGTGTGGTTCGGGCGGCGGCCGGAGGACGTGTTGCCGTTGAAGGCGTTTCTGGACGAGTTGCCGGAGTTGCCGTTCCGGACGCCGCGGATCCGCGAGGTGGGGGTGGGGGAGAACGGGTTCGCGGTCAGCGTCGAGGACAAGCTGACCGGGGTGCCGCTGCCGGAGGCCGGGCTGTCGGAGGCTGCTGCGCTGGACGCGTTCGTGTCCGTGGTGGAGGCGCTGCGGGCGGTGCGGCCGGGGCCGGCTGCTGAGGCGTTGCCGGTGGTGGGGGAGGCGTTTTGGGTCGGGTCGTTCGGTGCGAGTTTGGGGGCGTTGGTACGGCGGCGTGCTGAGGCTGCGAATGTGCATCTGGAGCGGGACGTCCGTGATTTCCCTGGACTGTTGGGGGAGGTGGTGGACGGACTGGCCCGACTTGAGGTGGGGCGGGACGGTGTGGCGGGGGACGGTGTGGCGGGGGACGGTGTGGGGCGGGACGGTGTGGGGCGGGACGACCTGGCTGGCGCCGGTGGGGTGGGGGAGTTGTGTGTGGTGCATGGGGATGTTTGTCCGCCGAATGTGTTGATGGTGGGGGAGCGGGTGGCGGCGGTGCTGGACTGGGGGTTCTTGTCGACGGCCGGCGACAGCACGTTCGAGGCGTCGCTGGCGGCGGGGTTCTTCGACATGTATTCGCCGGACGCGCGCCGGCTGGACGACCTGCTGACGGAGCGGTTCGCGGAGCTCGGGCACGACCGGGACCGGATGCGGCTCTACCGGCAGGCGTACGCGATCATCACCGCGACGATCTACGACGAAAACGCCGGCGACGGGCACTACAAGTGGTGCGTGGATCAGCTCACCCGGTGATCGGTGCGCCGTTGCTGAGGTTGTGGAGTTGGTCGGGGGAAGTGAGCAGCATCGGGAGGCGGCGGGCGTTCAGCGGGGACACCAGGCCGGCCAGCTCCTCCGGGGTGTGCCACGAGATGTCCTTGATCTCGAAGCCGTCCGGCCGCAGGCGGTCGATCAGCGACGGCTCGTGGACGCCGCCGTCGTACAGGATCTCGACCGCGTCGCCCCAGCCCTCCCAGCGCGGCAGCCAGTCGATGGCCAAGACGCCGAGGAGCGGCAACGCCGTACCGAGCTCCTCCTCCATCTCCCGCGACGCACCCGTCGCCGGGTCCTCGTCGGGCTCGACCACACCGCCGGGCAGCTCCAGGTCCTTCTTGTAGCTGACCTGACACAGCAGCACCCGGCCGGCCGTGTCCCGTACGACGACGTGCGCGATCACGCGCTTCTTCGGCAGCGTCGAATCCATCAACGCCGTCCAGCCGGTGACGGTGTCCGGCCGCGGATCGTCCACCCGCCGGCCGTAGATCGCGACGTCCCGGCGCTCACCGTCGACCAGCGCGGCCCCGCGCAGCACGCCCTCCCGCCGGAAACCGGACCGGATCGCGACCCGCGCGGACGCACGCAACTGTACGTCCACCTCGACCTGGAGCCGCTCGAACCCGAGCTCGCCGAACGCGTACTCCGCCACCAACGGCAGCGCCTGCTCCGCCACCCCGGGGCCGCCGTCGAGCGCCCAGACCACCAGCGCGACCCCCGGCGTGGTCGGCCGCAGCTCGACCGTGCCGAGGGCGTCGGGCGCACCGCTCGGCGCGCGGCGCGAGACGGCGAAGCTCGTCAGCTGCCCGTTCGGCGGCGAAGGGTCCAGCGTCAGGTCACCATCGGTCAGCGGAGCGGTCACACGTGAACGCTACCCGGTGAAGCGCAGGTACACCGTGGCCAGGGGTGGTACGGACAGCTCCGTGCTGGTGGACATTCCGTGCCACTGCGGCCCGTCGGCCTCGACCGAGCCGTAGTTGCCGAGACCGGAGCCGCCGTAGGAGTTCGCGTCGGTGTTCACGATCTCGTCCCAGGTCCCGGCGTACGGCAGGCCGAGGCGGTAACCGTGGTGCGGGATCGCGGAGAAGTTCGTGATGCACGCGATCGTCGGCTCGCCGTCGTTGCCGTACCGGACGAACGAGAACACGTTGTTGCCCGCGTCGTTCGCGTCGATCCAGCTGAACTTCTCCGCGTCGTGGTCCGTCGCCCAGAACGCCGGATTGTCCTTGTACGCGCGGTTCAGGTCGCGGACCAGGTCCTGCAGGCCCTTGTGGTCGCTGTGGTCCAGCAGCCACCAGTCCAGCTCGCCCTTCTCCGACCACTCCGACTCCTGGCCGAACTCGCAGCCCATGAACAGCAGCTGCTTGCCCGGGTGCGCCCACATCATCGCCAGGTACGCGCGCAGGTTCGCCAGCTGCTGCCAGCGGTCGCCCGGCATCTTGCGCAGCAGCGAGCCCTTGCCGTGCACGACCTCGTCGTGCGAGAGCGGGAGCACGAAGTTCTCCGAGTACGCGTACATCATCGAGAACGTCAGCTCGTGGTGGTGGTACTGGCGATGGACGGGCGCGTGCTCCAGGTAGCGGAGCGAGTCGTTCATCCAGCCCATGTTCCACTTGAAGCCGAACCCGAGCCCGCCGAGGTGCGTCGCGCGGGTGACGCCCGGCCAGGACGTCGACTCCTCGGCGACCGTGATCACGCCCGGCACCCGCTTGTACAGCGTCGCGTTCATCTCCTGGAGGAACGAAACGGCCTCCAGGTTCTCGCGGCCGCCGTACTGGTTCGGCACCCACTGGCCGTCGGAGCGCGAGTAGTCCAGGTACAGCATCGAGGCGACCGCGTCGACGCGCAGGCCGTCGATGTGGAACTCCTCGGCCCAGTAGAGCGCGTTCGCGACCAGGAAGTTCCGCACCTGCGGGCGGCCGAAGTCGAACACCAGCGTGCCCCAGTCGGGCTGCTCGCCGCGGCGCGGATCCGGGTGCTCGTACAGCGGCGTACCGTCGAACCGGGCCAGCGCCCAGGCGTCCTTCGGGAAGTGCGCCGGCACCCAGTCCACGAGTACGCCGATCCCGGCCTGGTGCAGCCGGTCGACCAGGAACCGGAAGTCGTCCGGGTCGCCGAACCGCGAGGTGGGCGCGAAGTACGACGTCACCTGGTAACCCCAGGAACCGCCGAACGGGTGCTCCATCACCGGCATGAACTCGACATGGGTGAAGCCCATCTCGTTGACGTAGGCAACGAGCTCGTCGGCCAGCTCGCGGTACGACTTGCCCTTCCGCCAGGAGCCGAGGTGGACCTCGTACACGCTCATCGGCTCGGCGTACGCCTGCGCCTCCGCGCGCCGCCGGATCCAGTCGGCGTCGTCCCACTGGTACGTCGACTCGTGCACGACCGACGCGTTCGCCGGGGGAGTCTCGGCCAGGTTCGCCATCGGGTCGGCCTTCTGCCGCCAGACGCCGTCCCGGCCGCAGATGTCGAACTTGTACCGGGTGCCCGGGCCGACGCCGGGGACGAACAGCTCCCACACGCCGGAGCCGCCGAGCGACCGCATCGGGTGCGCGCGGCCGTCCCAGAAGTTGAAGTCGGCGGTCAGCCGGATGCCCTGCGCGTTCGGGGCCCAGACCGCGAACGACGTACCGGTGACCTGGCCGGCCGGGCCGTCGTAGCGGCGGACGTGCGCGCCGAGCACCGTCCACAGCTGCTCGTGCCGGCCCTCGCCGATCAGGTGCAGATCCACCTCGCCGAGCGACGGCAGGTACCGGTACGGGTCGTCGATCTCGGTCGCGGGCCCGTCCGTGTACGTGACCTCGAGGCGGTAGTCCGGCACCTTGTCGATGTCCAGTACGCCGACCCACACGCCGTCGTACTCGTGCCGCAGATCCTGCCGCTGACCGTCGTACAGCACCGTCACGCTCTTCGCGTACGGCCGCAGCACCCGCACCGTTACCCCGTGCTCGCCGAGATGCGGCCCGAGCACCTGATGCGGATCGTGGAACGTCCCGGCCACCAGCCGCTCGAGCCCCACCCGATCGACCGGCACCGCGGTCACCACAGGGGGATCGACAGCCACTACGGGCTGCTCGAAAGGTTCACGCTCGCCCATCGAAATCCTCCTGCTGCTACTGCTCGGCCAGCTGTGCTGCTGCGGACAGTGGGATCTGGAGCCAGGTCGGCCGGTTGCGAGCCTCGTACAGGACCTCGTAGATGACCTTGTCGGCCAGGAAGGCGTTCAGCAGGACGTCCTGGTGGCGGGCGTCGGTGCCGGCGACCTCGGCGTACCCGTCGCAGAAGGCGCGCTGGTTCCGGGCGGCCCACTCGGCGGCCCGGTACGCGATCTGCTGGTCGCCCTGGTGGTCGGCCAGCAGCGAACGGGCCGCGTAGTCGAACGAGCGCAGCATCCCGGCGACATCCTTCACCGGCGTGTCAAGCGCGCGCCGCTCGATCAGCGACTTGGCCGGCTCGCCCTCGAAGTCGATCAGCTTCCAGCCGTCGATCGTCCGCAGCACCTGCCCCAGGTGGAAGTCGCCGTGGATCCGCTGCACGGTCACCGGCTGGTCGGACGCCGCCAGCGCGTCGAACCAGCGGCCGAGACCGTCGCGGTACGGCTCCAGCTCCGGGATCGCGGACGCCGCGTGATCCAGCCGCCGGCGCATCGCCGACGCGTGCTCGACCAGCTTGTCGGCCGCCCACATGTCGGTGCCGAGCGCCTTCGCCAGCTCCGAGTGCACCTGCGCCGTACTCGCGCCGAGCCGGTGCGACTCGGGAGCGAAGTCGCCGCCGACCTCCGCGGCGTGCAGGTCGGCCTCGGCGTACAGGTCCCGCACCGACGAGGTCGCGAACGACCAGCCGTCGGTCGCGTTGCTCTGGAACGCCGTCATCATCGCCAGCTCACCGGAGTCGGTGCCGCCGCCCGCGCGCGGCCACCGACCGCGAGCGGACCCGAGCACCGCCGGGACCAGTTCGGACCCGGCCTCGGTGAGCGCCGACTCGATCTCGACGCCCGGGTTGCTCCCGGGCTCGAGCCGGCGGAACACCTTCAGCAGCGCGACGTCGCCGTACACCAGCGACGTGTTGCTCTGCTCGACCGTGAGGACCAGGGACTGCGCGTCCTCCGGCACCTCGACGGTGGAGTCCGGTGCCTGGACGGAGTGGAACTCCAGCCCGTCCAGCCGCCGGTCGTGCGTGATCCCGTCCAGCCAGTACGGCGTCGCTTCCTTGTCGTGCAGCGCGTCGTACACCCAGACCTCGGTGTCGCCGAGGTCCTGCTCGGTCCACTCGCCGACCAGCGCGTGGCCGAGGTTCTCGGCCGGTGCGCGGCGGTAGCTGAGCGGCAGCTGGTACACCCGGATCGGGGACTCCGCCCCGGGCGGGCCCGAACAGTAGACGAACCCGATCCGGACCGCCGGCCAGGCGCCCGCGTCCGACAGCCAGGCCGACGTGGCCAGCGCTTCGACGTGAACGTCGTGTCCCTTCTCCCCGAACCACCGCTGGCTCGCGCAGAAGGACTGGACCTGGTCCAGATGCGAAGTCACTACATGCTCTCCTCGTGGTCAGCCGGCTTCGCCAGCCGGAACCAGTAGAAACCGTGGGCACCGAGGGTCAGAAGGTAGGGCAATTCACCGATCGTCGGGAAGTGCACGCCGCCCAGCAGTTCGATCGGCTCCACGCCCTCCCACTGCCGCAGGTCCAGCTCGATCGGCTGCGGGAACCGGGACAGGTTGTTGACGCACAGCACCACGTCGTCGCCGAACTCGCGGATGTACGACAGGACGCTCGGGTTCGAGCCGCCCAGGTCGGTGAAGGTGCCCATCCCGAAGCAGGGGTGCTGCTTGCGGGTCTGGATCATCCGCCGGGTCCAGTGCAGCAGCGACGAGGCGTTCTCCATCTCGGCCTCGACGTTCACCGCCTGGAAGCCGTACACCGGGTCCATGATCACCGGCAGGGTGAGCTTGCCCGGGGTCGCGGTGGAGAACGAGGCGTTGCGGTCCGGGGACCACTGCATCGGGGTCCGGACGCCGTCCCGGTCGCCCAGCCAGATGTTGTCGCCCATGCCGATCTCGTCGCCGTAGTACAGGATCGGGGAGCCGGGCAGGCTGAGCAGCAGTGCGGTGAACAACTCCATCTTGTTGGTGTCGTTGTCCAGCAGCGGCGCGAGCCGGCGGCGGATGCCGATGTTCGCCTTCATCCGCGGGTCCTGCGCGTACTCCGACCACATGTAGTCGCGGTCCTCGTCGGTGACCATCTCGAGCGTCAGCTCGTCGTGGTTGCGCAGGAAGATGCCCCACTGGCAGGTGTCCGGGATCTCCGGCGTCTGCGCCAGGATCTCGGAGATCGGGAACCGCGACTCCCGCCGTACGCCCATGAAGATCCGCGGCATCACCGGGAAGTGGAACGCCATCTGGCACTCGTCGCCGCCGGAATCCCGGTCGCCGAAGTACTCGACCACGTCGGCCGGCCACTGGTTCGCCTCGCAGAGCAGGACGCGGTCCTCGTAGTTCGCGTCCACCTCCTTGCGGACCCGCTTCAGGAACTCGTGGGTGCGCGGCAGGTTCTCGCAGTTCGTGCCGTCGGTCTCGAACAGGTACGGCACCGCGTCCAGCCGGAACCCGTCCACGCCGAGGTCCAGCCAGAACTTCAGCGCCTCGATCATCGCGTCGCCGACGGCCGGGTTCTCGAAGTTCAGGTCCGGCTGGTTCGAGTAGAACCGGTGCCAGAAGTATTGGCCGCGAACCGGGTCCCAGGTCCAGTTCGAGGTCTCGGTGTCGACGAAGATGATCCGCGCGTCGGCGTACTTGTCGTCGGTGTCCGACCACACGTAGAAGTCGCCGTACGGGCCCTCGGGGTCCTCCCGGGACGCCTGGAACCAGGAGTGCTGGTCGGAGGTGTGGTTCATCACGAAGTCGACGATCACCCGCATGCCGCGGGCGTGTGCCTGGTTCAGGAAGGCGGCGAAGTCCGCGACCGTACCGATCTCCGGCATCACCTCGGTGTAGTGCGAGATGTCGTAGCCGCCGTCGCGCAACGGCGACGGGTAGAACGGGGGTAACCAGAGACAGTCGACACCGAGCCACTCGAGATAGTCGAGTTTCTCGGTCAGGCCTTGCAGGTCGCCGATGCCGTCGGCGTTCGAGTCCTTGAAGGACCGCACGAGGACCTCGTAGAAGACGGCCCGCTTGAACCACAGCGGGTCACTCTTCGTCAGTCCGTGGTGCTGCTCCGGCAGCATGTCGGTCACGCTCACCTCCATCGGGTGTCTCCAAACCTAGTTCCCGTACCCCGATCGGGCGCACCTAAAAGGGGAAGGGCAATGCACTGAACCCGGACCGCTCCGGGGATACCGCGGTGAGTGGTGACGCCGGCGGTCGGACGGTCCCGCAAGGCGTTCCGCACAGTCTGGCGGCCCTTTGCCAGTACAAGCAAATAGGGCTCGCGCTCAGTCCACACTGCGATTCGATGACGGACCGGTTCAGCGGTTGCGGTCGCGCTCTCCACGCTGCTTCTCGTTCTTGTACGACGCTCCGCCGCGGCCGCCGGCACCACCGCGCCGGCGCCTGCCGCCGCGGAGCCTCACCGACTCCAGACCCGGGTACGCCTCGTCGGCGTTCACGCCGCGTCCCTCGTGTCCTTCACCCGCCAGGAAGACGGCGTCGGGCGTCAGTGCTTCGTCCGGCGTCTGCGGGTCGAGCGCCTTCGGCTCCTGCTCGCTCATCGGGCGACCTCCACCGTGACAGTCAGTTGCTCGGGTACGACGCCGTTCTCGTCCTGGCCGACGGTGAAGGGCAGGGTGATGTCGCGCTGCACGTCCGCCTCCTCGCGGTGCTCGTCTGCTGCTCTGCTGCGATCGTAGGTCCGCGCCGGGGTCGTTTCAGTCGCGCGGGTTCGCGGACTTGCGGGGACGACGTACGTACTTGGTGAAACCGGCGCGTTCGGCGTCGGCCTCGGTGCGGAACCAGACCTCGGGTTTGGTGCGGCCGTAGTACGGCGAGTCCGGGGTGTGGAACAGCATCGACTGCGCGTTCCCCTTGATCGTGAACCCGTCCGGCGGCCCCTGATGCGGCACCGCGTCCGCCGAGCCGTCGCCGTACCTCCCGGCCGTCTTCTCGGGCACCGCCCGCAGCTCGTCGAACAAGGTCGGCTCGCCACCCATCAACTCCGAAAACCCCACCCCGTCAACGGCCTCCACCGGGCTGGTCCGTGCATCGCGTGCGGGGTGCGCTGCCGGCTCAGGTGCTGTCGCCGACCGAGCCGACCCGTCGGCGGCGGGCGCGTCATCCGACGCGGAAGCTGCAGGCGGCGACCCGGGCTTGTTGGGTGCCGGCTTCGCCGGGCTGTCGACTGCGGGTGGAGGTGCTGTCGGCTTCGTCAGGGTGGTGTTGGCGCGCTTGTCGGCGCGAGTTGCTGGTGGGGGCAGCTGCTCGTCCGGTGCGGGCTTCGCTGGGCTCGCCTGTGTTGTCGGGGGAGGGGGTGTTGGCCGGGCGGGGGTGGTGCGGTGGAGGTCGTTGGTGGGGCGTGTGTGGTCGAGGGGTGTGGAGGGCTCGGGGGGTGTGGAGTGGGCGGGGGTGCGGCGGTCCAGGAGGAGCCAGGTGATGGTGGCGCCGAGGAGGAAGGCGAGGAGGGAGCCCAGCCAGTTGTCGCGGAGGAGCCACGTCATCAGCGGGTGCCTTTCGTCGGGCGGAGGCGGTGCAGCAGCCAGGCGGCTGCGCTGCCGAGGACGAACGCGACGAGGAGCAAGACCCAGACCTGTGCGAGCAGCCAACTCATGGAATCCCCTACGAAGGCTATGGACCACGATGACCTTACTCCGTCAGGCATCGCGGGCGGACTTGAGGTTTGTCAGCGCGTCCGGAGCTCCACGCGCCGGTTCGCGATTCGCCCGGCGCCGGTGGTGTTGGACGCGATCGGGAACGCCTCGCCGTACCCGTTGGCGGTGATCCGCCCCGGCGCCACGCCGAGCCGCACCAGTTCGGCCTTCACCGCGGCGGCGCGGCGTTCGGACAGCGGCAGGCTGGTGCTGGGGGAGCCGAGGTTGTCGGTGTGCCCGGCGACCTCGATCTGCGCGGTCGGACAGGACTTCAGCAACGCGGCCGCCTTGATCACGGACGGTTTCGAGGCGTCGTTCACGATCGACGTACCGGACAGGAAGTTGATCCGGTACTGCCGGGTGAACTGCGCCAGCCGGGTCGGGAACGTCCGGCACGGCTCGCTCACCGCGGTCTTCGGCGGCGCCGGCAGCACCAGTTGATCCGCGACCACCGCGCCCGGCACCGCCTTCGCCGCGGCCCGTCCGACGGTCGCCTTGGTCGCCTGGTCCGGTACCTGTCCGGACAACGTCAGCGTCTGCCCGTCGTACCGCACCGAGGCGTCGCCGGTCCCGATCGCGAGTGCCCGCAGCAGCGCGGTCAGCGGGGTCGCGTCGCCGAGCCCGTTCGCCGGGTCGATCGTGGTCCGGTCGTCGTACTCGCGGTCCGGCCCGAGCACCTGCCGTACCTCGGCGCCGAGCGCGTCCTTCACCGCCTGGCTCCGGACCGGCGCCTGCACCCGGATCGACCGATCCGTCCGCCCGACCTCGAACGCCGGTACGTCGGACTGCGCCGGCGTACTGGTGATCGTCGGGGAGGGCGTGCTGCCCACAGCTTGTCCGGCGTGGTCGATCCGCACCGCCCGCACCCCGTCGACGGCGGCGACGATCTCCCGGACCTGCGTGTCGTCGGCACCCTGCGGCACCGTGACGCTCGCGTCCCGGCCGTCGAAGTCGACCCGGCCGGCCTCGATCCCGCGCGCCTTCAACGCCGCCTCGGTACGTGCCCGGAGGTCGTCCTCGGTGGTGCCGGCGCGGGCCGGAACCAGGATCGCGGTCAGCAGCACGGGGACCGCGAGGGCCGCGAGCAGCCAGATGACGAGCGGCCGTCGTACAGGACCGGGCACTGTTCCTCCGTGGATGCGGTCAGAGTGGCCGTGCGCGAGGAGAGTACTCCGCCACGGCCGCCGGCCGCACACCGCAAGGCCCCGCGTCGCCGGGTTTCTTGTCCTTTCCCGGACAGGACGCATATGCGCCAGCCCGCTGCGCGCCCAATCGCTTGACTTAGTTCGCGTCCTGAACCGTACTTAGGTCAGTTCCGACTGGGGAGGGGGCTGTTGTGCTGCCGATCGCTGCTGGGCCGGAAGACGGGCCGTCCGAGACGTCGCTGATCGTCGGGGTGGCCGCGACCACCGCCGAACGTGTCCACCTGGCCCGCCTGCTGGGCGGCGCCGACGCGCTGCTGCTGGTGTCGAACGCCGACCAGGCACGCGCGTTCTTCGAACTGACGGGTACCGCGCCGGAGATCGTCACCGCGCACGAACCCCCACAGATCAAGGCGGTCCCGGAGCCGATCGCCGAACTGCAGCTGGACGTCGAGCGGCGCGTGGTCCGCTGGCGGGACCGCGAGCTGCCGCTGACCCGGCTCGAGCACGACTTCCTGCACTGCCTGGTGGCGGAACCAGGTCAGGTGTGGACGTACCAGCGCCTGCACCACGAGGTCTGGGGCAACGAGCACCTCGGCCACGGCTCGCACATCCATTCGGTCGTCAAACGTTTGCGCCAGAAACTCGCCAGCCTCGGCGCCGCCGTCACCATCCACGCCGTCCGCGGCGTCGGCTTCAACCTCCTGCCCGCCTGATCGGCCTACCTACCGGTTGCGGTACTGCCAGCCCCAGTAGGTCAGCAGCAGGGCGACCGCGAGCATGAACAGCGATATGGCCAGACCACGGCCCAGCGAGTCGCGGTCGGCGACTGCGGGGGAGTAGGGGTCCTCGGGGTCGACAAGGAGCGGGAGACCGGAGCCCAGCTCGATTTTGCCCTGCCAGTTGCGGACCGTGCCGCGGTACTGCTTGCCGTCGAGTTCGTAGCGGACCACCGGGTACAACAGGTACCCGCCGTAGTACGAGCGGTTCCGCGCCTCGTTGTCGACGACCTCGCCGGTGATCCTCCGGCCCGTACGGCGTACTCCTCGCAGCCAGAGCACCTCGCGGACCGAGACCACGACGAACCACGCGGTCATGGCCGTGAGCACGACCCCGAAGACGAGCATGACGACCATGCACGGATCGTAGACCCGGACAGGGCTCGGCCCCCGCGACCGAGCGGTCGCGGGGGCCGAGCTTCGTGCTGCCTGCCTACTTGATCGACTTCAGGGCGAAGTCTTCGACGACGGGGGTCCCGTTGACCAGCTTGGTAGTGCGGGTCTGGGGCTTGTAACCGTCCTTCGCGGCGATCAGGGTGAGCGGGTTGTTGCGACGGTCCAGCCAGTACGCGTACTGGCCGTTGGTGTCGGTGATGAACGTGTAGGACTGCGCCCACGAGTCCACCTCGACGATCGCACCCGCGAGCGGGGCGGACGCGCCGGCCGAGCTGACGCCCGTGACCGTGCCCATCAGCTTGCTCCAGGTGGTGGGCGGAGTGACGTTCATCGTCACGCCGACCGGAGCGACCGTGTAGGGGGTGTTCTCACCGATCGTCACGGCACCCGTGTAGGCGCCGGGCTGGTCGACGCTCGCGGAGAGCGTCACCTTGACGGTCGTCGACTGTCCCGGAGCCAGGGTGGCCTCGGTCTGGTCGAGGGACAGCCAGCTCACGTCCGCCGACGACTCCGCACAGTCCTCGAGACCCGGCAGGGCCTCACTGTCCACGGTCGCCGTGAAGCCGCCGGACGAGCCGCCGACCTTGTAGAAGCCGCACGCCGCGCCACCGCGGTACCGCGGCAGGTTCGCGTTCGGCAGTGCCGACCAGGTCTCGGCCGACGGGTCGTAGGCGAACCCGGCGTTGGTGACCGCACCGGCCTGGACGCCGCCGACGATCAGCAGCTTCCCGCCGGCGACGGCGTACGACGCCGCCCAGTGGTCGGCCGGGGCGTCCGCGATCGCGGTCCAGGAGTCTGCTCCCGGATCGTAGACGTACGCCGACTTGAGCGAGTTCGTGCCGTCGTTGCCGCCGGCGCAGTACAGCTTGCCGTCGATGGCGCCGCAGGACGCGAACGCGACCGACTTCGGGTAGTTCGCCAGCGTCTGCCAGCTGTTGGCGTCGGCGTCGTACCGCACCACGGTGTTGCTCATCGGGGTGCAGTTCGCGGTGGTGCAGCCGCCGACGGCGTACAGCTTGCCGTCGAGCACGGCCTGGCCGGCGGCGGCCCGGGGAGCCGGGTTGGCCGCGACCGCGGTCCAGGCGTTGGTCGCCGGGTCGTACGACCAGGTGTCCGCGGCCGGGCCGGAGGATCCCCAGCCGGAGCTGGCGACGATCTTGCCGCCGACGACGCCGACGGTGATCGCGTTGCGAGCGCCCGGCAGCGGGGCGATCGCGGTCCAGGCGAGCGACGCCGGGTCGTACACGTAGCTGTTCGCCGTCGACGCACTACCGTTGCCACCGGCAATCGAGTAGATCTTGCCGTCGAGGTTCACCACCCGGTTGTCCATCACCGTCGCCGGGTAGTCGGCGATGTCGGCCCACGGAGCCGCCATCGGCTTCGCGGCGGCCGGCGTGGTGCCGGTCTTGCCGGACAGCATCCGGGCGAACGACGTGTCCACCGCGAGCCGCTGCAGCGGGGCGCCGACCCCGTTCTCCACCTCGGCCTTGGAGGTCTTGGTGCCGTTCGCGTTCTCCAGCACGAAGCCGCTGTTCTTCTCGCCGAACTTCACGTCCACCGGCGCGCCACCGGTGTTGGTGACCTTGAACGACTTGGTCACCTTGCCGGTCGGCAGTCGCAGGCTGCCGGTGATGCTGCCCGGCGTGACGGCCAGCTGGCCGGCCTTCAGGGTGTAGTCGGCGCTGGTGGCCCAGTCCGCCTCGACCCCGACGGTGGCGGTCGAGCTGACGTAGTTGCCGGCCTTGGCGGTGAAGTTCTGGTTGCCGTCGGCCGCCGTGTACAGCCAGTAGAAGCCGTCGTTCAGACCGGTGTCCTCGGGCGTCGCCGCGGTGGTCGCGCTCTCGGTGGTGCCGTCGTGGCTGACGACCGCGCCGTTCACGTAACCGTTCGTGTTGGCGTCCTTGACGTTGCCGACGACGATGCCGCCGCCGGTCGGCACACAGGTGACCTGGCTGCCGATCAGGACGTTGTCGACCTCCCACCACCACGCGTACTTCGCCTCGTAGTAGTGGAACCGGACCTGCACCGAGGCCTGTCCGGCGGCCTGCGGGATCGCGATCTCCTTCTGGCCGGTCGCGTTCGCGGTCTGCGCCAGTACGGTGGTCCAGGTGGCACCGCCGTCCAGCGACAGGTCGACGTCGGCCTTGTCACCGAGCCGCTTGAAGTCCTGGTTGAACCGGATCACCGGAGCGGCGACCGAGGTCAGGTCCACGACCGGGCTGACCAGCGAGGTGTCCTGCTGCCCGCCGCTGCCGTACTTGTCGGAGTCGGCGATCGCGAAGTTGCCGCTGCCGCCGGAGGTGTTGCCCCGGTTGCCCGGGTTGTCGAACTTCCAGACCTGACCGTTGCCCTTGCCGTCGACGACCGTCCAGCCGTTCGGAGCGGAGGTGCCGTCGAAGGTCTCGTAGACGCCGTCCGAGCCCCACTTGTAACCGGGCGCGGTGGTGCACGAGGTGGAGTCGGCCGGGACCGAGATGTTCTGCGTCAGGTTGCCGCTGCCGACCGTGATCGGCTGGCTGACCGTGGCGTACCCCGGGTACTTCGACTCGATCTTCAGCGAGTACGCCGCACCCGACGGGACCTTCAGGCTGTACCGGCCGTTGCTCGGGGTGGTGTAGTCGAACACGCCGCCCGGACCCTCGACCGAGACCTTCGCGTACAGCGGCCAGCCGTGGCCGGAGCCGTCCGTGACGGTACCGCCGACGCTCACCTGCGGAGTGCTCTCGAGCGCGAAGTCCTTGGTGGTGGTCTGACCGGTGGTGATGGTCGCGGTCGCGGTGGCGGTCTTGTACCCGAAGGACGAGACCGTCAGGTTGTAGTCGCCGGCCGGGAGGACCGACGAGAACGTGCCGTTGCTGCCGGTGGTCAGCGTCTTGTCGGCCTGGCCGTCGGCCTTGATCGTCACGCTCGCACCGGCCAGCGCGGCACCACCGGTGGCGGCGGTGACGGTACCCGACAGCGTGCCGGTGTCGCCGATCGGCGCCGCGCTCACCAGCGCCAGCGCGTCCAGGCGGCCCTGGCCGAAGACGTTGTTGTTCGCGTCGGTGCCGCCGCACTGGCTGTCCGGCGTGTCGATCGCGGTCGAGTTCAGCAGCGCGCGGGTCGCGGCCACGTCACCCTTGAGGGCCGGCGACGCGGACCACAGCAACGCCACGGTGGCCGTCAGGTGTGGTGTCGCCATCGACGTACCGTTGAACGCGCCGTACGTGTTGCCCGGCAGGCTGGAGCGGACGTTGACCCCCGGCGCCGAGATGTTCGGCTTGATGGTGCCGTTCTGCCCCGCACCGCGGCCGGAGAACGACGCGATGTTGTTGTTGATGTCGTACGCACCCGCCGAGTAGTTGCTCGTCAGGCTGCCTGGCGAACCGCTGCTCTGACAGGCCGATCCGCTGTTGCCGTTGGCGAACGCACCGAAGATCCCGGACGCGGTCCAGGCCAGGGTGATGTCCTCCATGAACGGGTCGTTCGACGGCAGCGTGGAGCCCCAGGAGTTGTTGATGACGTTCGGGCGCTTGCTGGCGTCCGGGTTCTGGCCCTGGAGGTCGGTCGGCTCCAGCATCCACTGGCCCGACGAGATCAGCGCGGCGTCGCTCGGGCAGCAGCCGTTCGCGGCGATCCACTTGACGCCGGGCGCGACCCCGATCTGGTTGCCCGCGCCGTCGTCGCCGACCATTGTGCCCATCGTGTGGGTGCCGTGGCCGTTGCCGTCGGACGGTGCGTTCGGCGAGGTGCCGGCCGCGTCGAACCAGTTGTAGTTGTGGTTGAAGGTGCCGTCACCGTTGTTACCGCGGTACTGGTGCACCAGCGCCGGGTGGTCGTACTGCACCCCGGTGTCGATGCTGGCGACGACGATGCCCTCACCCTTGTCGCCGTACTGCGACCAGACCTGGTTCGCCTTGATGTTCGCGACGCCCCACTCGACCGACTGGACCGCCTTCTCCTGCGTGCCCGGCGTGACCTTCGGTACCTCGATCTGGACCGGTGCGTACAGGCCCTCGACCTCGGAGTGGGTGGCCAGGTCCTGGGCGAGCGCGAGCGAACCGTTCTCGATCCGGATCGCGTTCGTGCCCCAGAACGCCTGGTACTTCACGTGTTGCGCGTCCAGGTCGGCGCGGATCTTCGCCTGGCTGTCCGCGGCGGCCTTCTTCAGCGCGGCGGCGACCGCCGTGCCGCGCTCGTTCCAGTTGGTGATCTTGCTGGCGGCGGTCAGGTCGGCCTTGGCGCCGAACCGGACCCAGTAGTCGGACGCCGACTTGGCGTCCTGGCCCTCCAACAGGTTCTTGAGTTCCGGCTTGATCTTGGCGGCGGGCGATGGCGTGGCTTCCGGTTTGGTCGGTGGCGACGCTTGGGCCTGGCCGGCGGCGGCCATCCCGGTCGCGACGACGGCCAGCGCCGCCAGGGTGCTCACCAGTGATCTGGCGAGACCCTTCCGTTGATGTGACATCTCTGCAGCCCCTCACTTGTACGACCCCGAGTCGACTCCCCCGAGCCATCTGCTGCAGCAGCGCGGCATGTGACACCGCGAGCCTGACGTGGACCTTATGTGTCAGAACAACGTGGTAACAAGCACACTTCGTGAGCAACTTGTGACTAGCTGTCGCGCCGATCGAGGCAACTGTGAGCAAACTGAGCAAACGTTGTCAGATTCGTTGACGATCGAAGGCGCGCGTTGACATCGTGATCAGATGGTCACCGCCCGTGAACCCGCCCCAACGGACGATCTGCCAGAGACCTTTCCGCTGCTGATCGCGGTCGCCGCGTCGCCCGACCAGCGGGTCCGGCTGGCCGAGCTCGTCGACGACGTCGCGCCGCTGCTGCTGGTCTCCAGCCTCGACGAACTCCGCCGACTCCTGACTACCGCCCAACCGCCGCCGCCCGCCGGACCGGCTCCGCACGCGGGCGCCGCGCCGGCGGCGGGGGAGGACGACCAGCTGACGGTCGACCCGGCCCGCTCGGTCGCCCGGTGGGGTACCCGCGAGATCCAGCTCACCGACCTCGAGCAGGAACTGCTCGGCCGGCTGATGTCGACGCCGCTGCGGGTCTGGTCGTACGACGCCCTGCACCAGAGCGTCTGGCCGGGCCGCAACGTCCGCGGCACCGCCGACGTGCACTCGGTGGTGAAACGCCTGCGCCGCAAACTCGACGACCTCGGTACGACGGTGACCATCGACGCGGTCCGCGGGATCGGGTTCCGGCTCACCGATCACCAACGCCCGCTGATCAGCGATCTCCGCGCGGGGTAACGTCGCCTGGCGTGACCTTCTCTGCGCTCAGCCATCTCGAATGCCCGCGGTGCGGGGCGACCCATGACGCCGACCAGATCATCGGGCTCTGCCCGTGCGGATCGCCGCTGCTCGCGCGGTACGGCGTACCCGATCTGAAGAAGGACGATCTGGCCGGGCGGGCGCCGGATCTGTGGCGGTACCACGAGCTGCTGCCGGTGCGGTCGCCGGAGAACGTGATCACGCTGGGGGAGGGGATGACCCCGCTGCTGCCGTTGCCGCGGTACGGCGAGGCGCTCGGGGTGGAGCGGCTGCTGATGAAGGACGAGGGGCTGATCCCGACCGGTACGTTCAAGGCGCGCGGCGCCGCGGTCGGGGTGTCGCGGGCGTACGAGGTCGGCGTACGGAAGATCGCGATGCCGACGAACGGGAACGCCGGGTCCGCGTGGGCGGCGTACGCGGCGCGGGCCGGGATGGAGGCGCTGATCGCGATGCCGGTCGCGGCGCCGGAGATCTGCCGGCGCGAGGTGACTGTCGTCGGCGCCCGGCTGCAGCTGATCGACGGGCTGATCGGGGACGCGGCGGCTTACGTGCGCGAGCAGACCGGGTACTTCGACGCGTCCACGCTGAAGGAGCCGTACCGCATCGAAGGCAAGAAGACGATGGGCCTGGAGATCGCCGAACAGCTCGACTGGCAGCTGCCCGACGTGATCGTCTACCCGACCGGCGGCGGCGTCGGCATCATCGGCATCTGGAAGGCCCTGAACGAACTCCGCGACCTCGGCTGGATCAACGGCCCACTCCCGCGCCTGGTCGCCGTCCAGGCGCAGGGTTGCGCGCCGATCGTCGAGGCCTGGCAGAAGGGTCTGCGCGAGAGCACACCCTGGCCGGACGCGCACACCGTCGCCTTCGGCATCACTGTCCCGAAGGCGCTCGGCGACTTCCTGGTCCTGCAGGCGATCGAGGAGACCGGCGGCTGCGCGCTGGCAGTCGACGACGTGGACATCCTCGCCGAGCAGCATCGGCTGGCCCGCCTCGAGGGCATGTTCATCTGCCCCGAAGGCGCCGCCAACTTCGCCGCGATCCGCGAACTCAGCGACGTTGGCTGGATCCACCCCGGCGAACAGGTCGTCGCCCTCAACACCGGCGCCGGCCTCAAGTACCCGGAGACCGTTCCGCTGTAGCCGGCTTGATCGGCGCGAGGCCTCAGAAGAGCTTGCCTTGACTTGCTGACTCACCAGGTGGTGGACGTCTTGAGAGGTCGCTGGGCGGCAGTATGCTCGCCCGCTCTAGATCGCTGGATGTGATCAACTGACCCTTGCAGATGCGCTCAAGCAGTTCCGCTTGGCGGGGTTCGAGTTCGATGCAGTGCTGGACAACTGTCAGCAGGGCCAGCAGTTCGTCTGTCAACGTAGGCGTCCACGTCACACAGTTCTCGTCATCGAGGGGCGATGAGCGCCGCTTGTGTCGAGGGTTGCCGCTCCGGTAGTCGAACCAGTGCCGTATGACGCGCATACCGCCGACCTCGTACTCCCACACTGCTCGTGCCACCGGGCCGATCCGACCCTCGCCGACGATTAGCATCTCGCTGTCCGGGTCGTGGTCGATCTTTGTCGGCATGCGACTTGGATCGTCTGGGATCGACGCCAGGACGCGCGGCCCGGCGTCCTCGCACAAGGCGGCCATCCCAAGCGCGCGGCCCTTCCCGGCGTCGACGTACCGTTCGCCGAATGTGTGTAGCCAAAGGACCTCCTCGCCAACCTCGACTGCCGCGTTCCACAGAGACAAGTCGGACGTCAACGGAATCCGAACGCCAGGATGCTGCAGTTCTTTCTTGAACCGAGTGGTGTATCCGCCGTGTCCGGTTACAGCGGCTATGTAGGCTACGAAATCTCGAGGCGAGACATCGACGTGACCCAGTCGGTCGCGAAGTATCTTCAGTAGGCCTTCGGTGAGATTGGGAGTTTCCCCCGCCGGGTCGCGGTACATCGGCATGACTCGCCCGCTTCTACCGTTGTAGTGGTCTATGTCAGGTAGGAGGTTGGTGAAAGCGAGAGCCGGGCCTGTTTCAATCGCGTGATTGCTCTGCTCCGTCACATACAGTTGTCTATCCGAACGCACTCGCCACAGAGGTGGTCTAGCCATTACCATGAGACGGTTGTCGGGGATCACCCATTGTCGATCGAACGAGCGGTAAGCAATACGAATCGGATCTACCATGTTCGTGTAGTCCGCTGCCAGCGAACCTGCGGCTGGCGGGAATCCTGGAAGTGGAGCAACCTCACTGTCGATCCGACGATCTCGTGATTCTACGAACAGTTGGCGGCGGCGGTTCAGCGGAGCAGATCGAAAGATTTCCCATCGTCGCGTCAGAATGTCCTGGGTGGGAGCGTACACCCATGTACGTCCAGCGGTGAGCCCACGAGACGACCACGGCATCAGATCAATCAGTTTCGGGAACTGCTCCCAAGACTCGCTGGTGGCTGGTAGGAAGGGGCTCTGCCATCCGCTCTCGGCATGCGTCCATCCAGAATCGGTCGGCAGGAGGCCCTGAAGTTTGCCGAGCTTCGCCTCGCGCTTACCGGTGAGATCGAGAAGTTGAACCGCGGCGGGTGTATCGCGATCGCCAGGCCCGTAGCGGGCGAAGACAGCGATGCAGAGTTGGCGCCCGACCGCTGGACCGAAGATTCGAGTCTCCTGTGGCGGACGGTTTCCTTCAGGCGAAAGATTGATCACCCAGCCCTCATCGCAGATGCGACGGAGATATTCGCGCATACCGGAGAATGATCGCCCGCGGATGAAGCTCGCAGGGGTTATGAATGCGACGATTCCTGCAGGGCTGTCATCATGCGCCTCGAATGTTTTCCAGATCGCCCATCTCCAGAAGCACCAAGGCAAACCGTAGAGATCGGACTCGTAGCGCCCTGCGCCGGCGGTGCGAAACTCGTCGAGTGACGGCCTGGCGCTGACATCGAAGCCGAACTTCCGGCGTTCCTCGATCCACGGAGCCTTGCCACGAGTGTTTTCCACGTGAGGCGGGTTTCCGATGACCACCATAACCCGCGTCTCGCGCTTGATCCTATTGGCCTCGGCTCGCGATCGTCCAATGACGCGATACGGGGCGCTCAGGCGCTGCTCCTGCGTGACTGGATTTTCCAACGCATCTGTGAGAAATCGTACCTCGGTGCGCGGGACGTCAGTATTGAAGCGTGTTTTCAACGCTTCGTGCAACCGAAGTTCCGCTACGGCGTACGGTGCGGTCTGGATCTCGAACCCGACCAGTCGTTGCTGGAAGAACTCGCGCAGGCGAGCTGCTCTCGCGCCCTTCCCCTGCTTGCGGTCGATAGTTTCGGCAACAGATCGCAGGATCTCGACCAAGAATGTCCCCGTTCCCATTGCAGGATCGATGACCACCAAGTCGTCTGATGCGATTCCCCATGATTTTTGGAGACGGTCGCGGATGATCTCGTTGACGAACCCTACCATCGATCGCGCGACTTCCTGCGGCGTATAGTACGAGCCGCTCTGTTTGCGCAGATCTGGATCATATACATCCAAGAACTGCTCGTAGAGGTCGGCGTAGATGTCAGTCTTTCCATCATCCAGAGCCGCCCAGTCGACCACCTCGATGACTCGCCTCAATGTCTCGACCGTCCGCAACTCCTCGGCCGCATCGCCCTCGGTCAGGACCGCCAGCGCGCGGCCCATCAGGGAATGCTTCTTTCCGAGTTGGCGAGCGATCTCGTGGAGCGGATTGTCGATGAATGAGATACCGTCCACTCGCGCCAGTAATAGTGCGAAGGCGATGGTTTGCGCGTAGGCGTCGCTGAAGCCGTCGTCGTCGAGATCAGGAAAGAGTAAGTCTCGCCAATCTGATGCCAACAAGCTCAGATCGTCATAAGCTGATCCCTGACCGGGGTCGCGCAGAATCGCGGCCACCTCGTCTCGCAGCAGTCTGGCGAGTCCAGCCACGACTCTGATGAGGTCCTTGAGAGATCGTGGTGACTCCGGTTGCCACAGCAGGAAGTTGTGAATCAGGCGCTCGAGTGCTCCGCGCGATGATGCCAGGGGCTTTCCGCTAGGGCCGAATCCGCCGTCGAGTGTGACCGTTGGCGATATCAGTCTCCCGTAACTGAAGTGTGCCCATGTCAGGCCGTCCGTATAGATGACGTTCGGCAGGGTTGCCAACTTCTCCCATTGGATGCGCTCGCGCTTCGCCGGCCGCCATCGGGGCGGAACTCCCTTGCCCGGGGCTTTCACTTCTATGTAGCCGACTCGTGCGCCGCCGGATCCCACGTTGCCGACATCAACCGCATAGTCCGGCCGCGCACGTAACTCTTTGAGAGCCACCTCGCCGTATGCCACCGTGTCCAGCCCGCTGCTGCTTCCGATGCCTCGCAAGAGGATCTCGAGCGGGCCCCTGAGTTGGTCTTCGGGGTTGCCTCCCCGACCGAGTTTCCGCGCAACCGATCTTCCGAATTCCGCGATCACTTCATCCGGGGAGGCGACCGGAGTTCCACGTGTGCGGCCGCGAGTCGTGCCGCGCATTGCATTCATCACGGTCACCTCGGAGCGGTCGAGGGATCTTTACTCCAGGATGAGCCATGTGGCGACAACGGCAGGTCGGTCGCGGCGAGTCGTCGTTTGGTTCCGCAATCCGCGGATGTGGACGGAATCCAGCTGCGACACGAAGAGGGAGAAGTCCGAACGTGGCGGTTAGTCCACCCCGCCAGACGAGCCAGCTCACCAGGCACGGCTGGGCACGGGGCGATGCAGTCACTCGCGAGCGGCAGCTCGCAACGCGCCGGCGGCAGCCGGCAGGTCCGGGCGCCAGCCCGGGGGTGGGTGGGAGCGGCGCGTAGCACGGCGACGAAGGAGCCGCGCGTAGCACCGCGTGGGGCTGATTCATCCACCCCCAGAACAAGTCTCTCAGGCTTGGCCGCGGCGGACGGCGAGGATGTGGGCGGGGTTGGTGTTGGGGTCGAGTTTTACGTAGTTCTGTTGGCCCCAGCGCCAGGTGGCGCCGCTGATCTCGTCGTACACGGTGAAGGTGTCCTCGGGGCGCATGCCGAGGGCGGCCATGTCGAGGTGGACCATCGACTCGCGGACCGCGTGCGGGTCGGTGTTCACGACGACGATGACCGTGTCGCTGTGGCCGTCGGGGGCGGTCGAGCGCTTCGAGTAGCACATGATGCCCTCGTCCTCGACCGAGTGCAGTGTCAGGTTGCGGAGCTGCTGGAGCGACGGGTGCCGACGGCGGATGTTGTTCAGCAGCGTCAGGTACGGCGCCAACGTGCGGCCTTCACGTTCCGCCGCCTCCCAGTCCCGCGGGCGGAGCTGGAACTTCTCGGTGTCCAGGTACTCCTCCGACCCGGGCCGCAGCGCGACGTGCTCGAACAGCTCGTACCCGGCGTACACGCCCCAGGCCGGCGACGCCGTGGAGGCGATCGCGGCGCGGATCTTGAACGCACCCGGTCCGCCGTACTGAAGATAAGCAGTCAGGATGTCCGGCGTGTTCACGAAGAAGTTCGGCCGCAGGAAGTGACCCGTCTCCTGGGTCAGCTCCGCCAGGTACTCCTCCAGCTCCCACTTCTCGTTGCGCCAGGTGAAGTACGTGTACGACTGGTGGAACCCGACCTTCGCCAGCTCCTGCATCATCGGCCGCCGGGTGAACGCCTCCGACAGGAACACCACGTCCGGGTCGGTCTTGCGGATCTCGCCGAGCAGGTACTCCCAGAAGTTCACCGGCTTCGTGTGCGGGTTGTCGACCCGGAACACCGTGACGCCCTTGGAGATCCACAGCTTCACGATCCGCAGTACTTCGGCGTAGATCCCTTCCGGGTCGTTGTCGAAGTTGATCGGGTAGATGTCCTGGTACTTCTTCGGCGGGTTCTCGGCGTACGCGATCGAGCCGTCGGCGCGGACCGAGAACCACTTCGGGTGCTCCTTGACCCACGGGTGGTCCGGCGAGGCCTGCAGCGCCAGGTCGATCGCGACCTCGAGGCCGACCTCGCGGGCGCGGCCGACGAAGTACTCGAAGTCCTCGAACGTGCCGAGCTCCGGGTGGATCGCGTCGTGGCCGCCGTCCTCGGAGCCGATCGCCCACGGCGAACCCGGGTCGCCCGGCTTCGGGTCGAGGGTGTTGTTCGGGCCCTTGCGGAACGAGTGCCCGACCGGGTGGATCGGCGGCACGTAGAGGATGTCGAAGCCCATCTTCGCGACCGCCTCGAGCCGCCGCGCCGCGGTCCGGAAGGTCCCGGACTTCCAGGTCTCGGTCTCTTCGTCGTACTCCGCGCCCTCGGAGCGCGGGAAGAACTCGTACCAGCTGCCGTACAGCGCGCGCGTCCGGTCGACCCATACCGGGTACGTCTCCGACGAGGTGATCAGCTCGCGCACCGGGTACCGCCCGAGGGCCGCCCGGACCTGCGGGGAGATCCCCGCGGCGAGCCGTGCCTCCGGTGGCAGCGCGCCGTTGGCCAGCGCGTGCGCGGCGTCGCCCAGCGTCGACCGGTCCGCCCGTACGGCGGGTGGTACGCCGGCCGCCGCGCGGTCGAAGAACGCGGCGCCTTCCATGAACATCAGGTCGACATCGAGGCCGGCCGGGATCTTGATCTCGGCGTTGTGCCGCCAGGTGCCGTACGGGTCGCTCCAGCCCTCGACCGCGAACGTCCACGCGCCCTGCTCCTGCAGCGTCACGTCGACCGTCCACCGGTCGGTGCCGGGCGCGCCCGGGGTCATCAGCATCCGTCTGGTCTGTCCCGACGGCGAGGTCAGTACGACGTTCGCGTTCACCGCGTCGTGTCCTTCGCGGAACACGGTGGCCGCGATCGTGAACGTCTCGCCGACCACGGCCTTGGCCGGATACGCTCCGGCGTCGACGGTCGGGGTGACATCGGTGATCGGGATGCGCCCAGTCATGGCGTAGCGGACCTTCGCTTTCCGAAGTAGTAGCTGTAACACTGACCGTATCGGTATCCACGCCCCGCGCGTGACACGCACAGCTGCAAAATCTTGCTCGCGTTGCAAGATCGATGCATCCCGAGGGTGTTTTGCGCACCGTCGCCCGGTACGGTGTCCCGGTGCGAGCGATACGACGATTCTCCGTCCGCCCTGTCCTGCCTGAGCCGCTGACCGGCCTGGGCACCCTGGTGAACAACCTCCGCTGGGCCTGGCACCCGGAGACGCAGGACGTCTTCGAGGCTGTCGACCCGCAACTGTGGCGGAGCACCGGCGGTGACCCGGTCAAGCTGCTCGGCGAGGTCCCGGCGGCCCGGCTCGACGAGCTGGCCAACGACCATGCCTTCCTGCGCCGGCTGGAACTGGCGGTAGCCGACCTGGACGGCTACGTGACCGACGACGGGTGGTTCCAGACCGCGGGCGGTTCGCCACTCGACGCGGTCGCGTACTTCTCGCCGGAGTTCGGCATCACCCACGTGCTGCCGCAGTACTCCGGCGGTCTCGGCATCCTCGCCGGTGACCACCTGAAGGCGGCCAGCGACCTCGGCGTGCCGCTGATCGGCGTCGGCCTGCTGTACCGGCACGGCTACTTCGCGCAGTCGCTCAACCGTGAGGGCTGGCAGCAGGAGCGTTACCCCCTGGTGGACCCGGACGGGCTGCCGATCAGCCTGCTCCGGGATGGTGACACCCCTGCGACCATCACCCTGACGCTGCCCGGCAACCGCGAGCTGCACGCGCAGATCTGGGTCGCCCAGGTCGGCCGTGTCCCGCTGCTGATGCTCGACTCCGACATCGAGGAGAACGAGCCGTCCGAGCGTGAGGTGACCGACCGGCTGTACGGCGGTTCGACCGAGCACCGGCTGCTCCAGGAGTTGCTGCTCGGCGTCGGCGGTGTCCGCGCGGTCCGCACGTACTGCCGGATCACCGGACACGCGGCGCCCGAGGTGTTCCACACCAACGAGGGCCACGCCGGGTTCCTCGGTGTCGAGCGGATCCGCGAGCTCGCCACCGAGAAGGGCCTGGACTTCGACACCGCGCTCGAGGTCAACCGCGGCGGCACGGTGTTCACCACCCACACGCCGGTCCCGGCCGGTATCGACCGGTTCCCGGTCGAGCTGATCCAGCAGCACTTCTCCGCCGACGTGTTCGGCCCGGAGGTCCCGATCGAGCGGATCCTCGAGCTCGGCGCCGAGGACTTCGAGGGCGGCGACCCGGCGCTGTTCAACATGGCGATCATGGGTCTGCGGCTCGCCCAGCGCGCCAACGGCGTCTCGAAGCTGCACGGTGTCGTCAGCCGCGGGATGTTCGCGGGGCTGTGGCCGAGCTTCGACCCGGTCGACGTACCGATCACCTCGATCACCAACGGCGTGCACGCGCCGACCTGGGTGGCGCGTGAGGTGCACGACCTGACGTACGCGAACTACACCGCCGACGGCGACTCGGTGTTCGAGGGTCTGGACAAGACCACGGACGCGCAGATCTGGGAGACCAAGCGGCTGCTCCGCCAGCGGTTCATCGACGACACCCGCTCGCGGGTGCGGCAGTCCTGGATCAACCGCGGCGCGAGCGAGGCCGAGCTCGGCTGGGTCGACTCGATCCTGGACCCGGACGTGCTGACGATGGGCTTCGCCCGGCGGGTTCCGTCGTACAAGCGGCTGACGCTGATGCTGCGCGACCCGGCCCGGCTGAAGTCGCTGCTGCTGCACCCGGAGCGTCCGGTGCAGATCGTGATCGCCGGCAAGGCGCACCCGCACGACGAGGGCGGCAAGAAGCTCATCCAGGAGATGGTCCGCTTCGCCGACGACCCGGAGGTGCGGCACCGGATCGTGTTCGTGCCGGACTACGACATCGCGCTCGCGCAGCCGATGTACCCGGGCTGCGACGTGTGGCTGAACAACCCGCTGCGCCCGTACGAGGCCTGCGGTACGTCGGGGATGAAGGCGGCGCTGAACGGTGCGCTGAACCTCTCGATCCGCGACGGCTGGTGGGACGAGTGGTACGACGACGAGTTCGGCTGGGCGATCCCCTCCGCGGAGGGGATCGAGGACACCGAGCGCCGCGACGACCTCGAGGCGCACGCGCTGTACGACATCATCGAGAAGCAGGTCGCGCCGCGGTTCTACGACGGCGAGGTGCCGGGCCGCTGGATCGAGATGCTCCGGCACACGATCAAGGAGCTCGGCCCGAAGGTGCTCGCCACCCGGATGGTCAAGGACTACGTCGAGCAGCTGTACGTGCCGGCGGCGAAGTCGTCGCGGGCGCTGAACTCGACGTACGAGGGCGCCCGTGAGCTGGCCGCGTGGAAGCAGAAGGTCCGGGCGGCGTGGCCGCAGATCCGGGTCGACCACGTCGAGCTCCAGGGCCTCGGCGACGTACCGCAGCTCGGTACGACGGTCGGCCTGCGCGCGTTCGCGGCGCTCGGCGACCTGCAGCCGGCCGACATCTGCGTCGAGGTGCTGCACGGCCGGGTCGACGCGAACGACGAGATCAAGGACCCGGTCCGTACGACGCTGTCGCTGGCCGAGACGTACGAGGGCAACCGGCACCGGTACGAGGGCGAGCTGAAGCTCGACCGCACCGGCCCGTTCGGCTACACGGTCCGGGTCGTCCCGAACCACCAGGGTCTGGCGTCGGTCGCCGAACTGGGCCTCGCCGCCGGCCCGTCCGACCCCGACGACCCCACCACCCCCGACCTCCCCGCCGGCTCAGAATTCTGAGCCACCCCCAACCACGCCCCCGCCTGCCTCACCAGGCGGGGGCGTTCACGTTCCCGGGGGCATAGGTTGGTGCGCATGCGTTGGCGCTGGGGGATCGTCGCGGTTGTGCTGCTGCTGGCGGGCTGTGGGAGCGCGCCGGCGAGCCCGGTAGACGGCCAGGCGAGCGTCACGCCGTCCGGCTGGACGTCGAGTCCGCTGGTGACGCCCCCGATTCGTACGCCGGTTCCGGCCGACGCGAACGCCGAGGAGCTCAAGGGCATGCACCGGTTGAAGGCGCCGGAGCGGGCGCTGTTTCCGCCGAAGCCCAGTGAGGCGCAGGTGATCTTCTCGTGCGCCTACGAGGAGGGCAGCGCGCAATGGACCGCCAATGCGATGAACCACCTGAACGAGCCAGGCGCCAAGGGTCGCGGCTCGTTGAACGCCTTCGCCTACGACGAGACCATCAAGCTGCTCGGTCGGGGGACCGAGTATGTGACCGAGCCGTGGTTCTACCTGCAGGCCTACACACGCGACTCCTGGCCGGTGCGCGAGCTGGTGACCATCTACAGCGTCAGCCGGAAGCAGCTCACCAAACTGAACCTCGCGATTGCCCGGAACGAGTACGCCATGGGCTGTGCGTACGATCGCTGGCTCGACACCCGGATGGTGCAGGTCAGTGTGTACGCGCCCTGGGCGCTCGGCTTTTGATGATGCCGTAGGTGACCAGTCCGGCGGCCAGGGCTGTCAGGGTGAGGGATGCGGTGGTGGTGGCGGTGTGGAACTGGGTGGTCTGGTGGGGGGTCCAGTTCGGGGTGGTGATGGGGCCGGTGAAGAGGGTGGCGAGGATGGTGCCGGTGAGGGCTATGCCGGTGGCGGAGGTGACTTCGGTGGCGGTGTCGGTCAGGGCGGCGCCGATGGTGGTGCGGTTGGGTGGGAGACCGCGGAGGACGTTGACGCCGGCGACCACTCCGACGACGCGCATGCCGGCCGCGACCAGGACGAGCGCGATCGCGACCTACAGGTAGCCGTAGCGGCTCAGGGCGCCGTACACGGCGAGACCGAACACGACGGACGCGGCGCTCATCCAGGCGGCCCGCGCCAGTCCGACTCGTTCGACGAACGGGCGGATCAGGGCGCCGCCGGCGACGAGGACGACGACCTGGGGGAGCAGGCCGATCGCCGCGAGCACGGGCGGCCAGCCCCAGTCGAGCTGCAGTTGCAGTGTGACGAGGTACCCGAGCCCGGCCGTCGCCAAGCCGGCCGCGGCCTTGAACGCCAGCCCGCTCGAGACCAGTGGATGCGCGAGCAGCCGTGGATCCAGCAGCGGGTACGTCGCCGTCCGCTCGCGGAGGTAGAACAAGATGCCTCCGGCAACAGCCGCCCCGGTGACCACCCACGGGACCCACGACCCGGCGCCCGCGTCGACGAACATCGTGGGCGCGACCAACGCCAGGACGATCGTCGCCGTACCGAGCACCGCGCCGGCCACGTCCACCGGATCGCGGTGCAGTTCGGCGGGCAGATCGGCCGCGATGCCACGCTGTACGCCGATGATCGCCAGGACCGCGATCGGTACGTTGACGAGCAGCAGCACCTGCCACGGTGCGACCGCGAGGACGAACCCGCCGGCCGTCGGACCGACCGCGAGCCCGACCAGGCCGACCGTCGAGATCAGCGTCGTCGCCCGCACCCGCAGGCTGTCGTCCGCGAACAGCCGGAAGGTCAGCGCCATCGACCCCGGCGTGGTCATCGCGGCCGCGACCCCCATCGCCACCCGTACGGCGATCAGTTGCCCGACGGTGCCGACGAACGCGGTCGCGAGGCTGGCGACCGCGAGCAGGACCAGACCGGCGAGCATCACCCGGCGCCGCCCGAACCGGTCCGCGACCGCCCCGAACCCGAGCATCAGCCCGCCGAACACCACCGCGTACGCACCGGTGACCCACTGCAGCGCGGTCGTCGACGCGTGCAGTTCGCGGCCGATGGTGGGGAGCGCGACGTTCAGGATCGAGTTGTCGAGCATCTCGAACAGGAACACCGCGGACAGTCCCGCCAACGCCACCCACGCCTCCCGCAGCGAACGCGGGCCGGCTGCTATGACAGTTGTCTGAGCTGAGGACATGCCACTAGGTTAAGTGACTAAACTTAGTGACACAAGAGAGTGAGGTCACAGATGCCCAGAACCGCAGCCCGCGGCGGACCGCAGACCCGTGCGCGGATCTCGCAGATCGCCACCCAGTTGTTCCTGGAGCGCGGGTTCGACGCGGTCACGGTCGCGGAGGTCGCACGGGAGGCGGGGGTGTCGAGCGTGACGGTCTTCAAGCACTTCCCGCGCAAGGAGGACCTGCTGCTCGACCGCGCCGACGACGCGGCCGAGCTGCTGCGTACGGCGGCCCGCGCCGACGGCGACGTACTGGCGTCCCTCCGCACGGCGACGCTCCGCCTGGTCGACGAGCGGCACGCGCTGTCCGGCCTGAAGGACAGCTCGGTCCCGTTCTTCGCGACGGTCGCGGCGTCCCCCGCGCTGATCGCCCGCGCCCGCGAGATCGCCGACGACCTCCGGCAAACCCTCACCGGAGAACTGGCCGATGTCCCTGATGCCGAGCTGCTCGTAGCGTTCTACGTGAGTGGTTATACGACGGTTCTGGTGGAGACGGCCCGCCGGCAGCTGGCGGGGGAATCGCCGGACGACGTCGTCGACGACCACCGCACCCGCGTGGAACTGCTCTTCGACCGGCTCCGCACCGGCTTCAGCGACTGAGATCCTGCCAACTGAACACCCCACCCGACGCCGGCGACGTGACGAACGCGCGACCCGTGAACGTCAGCGCCGGATCGGTCCGGTAGAGCTCGCCGGCCTCCTTCGCCGCCGCCTCGTCTCCGTTGTCAGCGGCAACCATCAGCCGAGCGATCCGATCGGTACCCTCCAGGTCCGCACCGTCGAGCGTGTCCGACATGCTGCCCCAGTTGTCCCACAGCAGCAGCTCGTCGCCGTTCAGATGTGCGAGTTGGTAGTGCACATAGTTCCGCACGAACCACGCACCGCCGATCGGCATCCCCGGGTCGACGCCGAAGAGGTCCGGGTCGAGGTCGCCGGCGCGGACACCCAGCCAGACCTCGGCGGCTGACCGAAACGGTCCGCTCGGCATGTCCTGCACGTCGAACGGACGGCCTTCGGTCGGGTCGAGCTGCGCGTCGATCATCACCCAGCGCTCACCGTTCCAGTACTCCGCGACCACATGATCGTGGTTGAAACCCTGGGCAAAGTAGTCCGCGAATCCGACCCGGCTGCGCGCCGGGATCCCCTTGTGCCGCAGTACCGACACGAACAACAGCGTGAAGTCGCGGCAGCATCCGACCACCTTGTCGACCGGCTCCCGCGGCGCCGCGAGCGGCGTACCGTTGCGCTTCTGGTCGACGTCGAGGATCGCGGACACCCACCGGTTGTCGATCTCCGCGAGCCGTTCGCCGGTGAACTCGATGCCACCGCCGCGGTAGTGGATCACCAGGTTGCGCACGACCGCGGCGATGCCGGGAATGTCGTCGGGGAGCGCGTCGAACAGGCCTGCGTGTACGCCGGGGTCGCTGAACCGGCTCTGGATCGCGTAGTCCATCAGAGAGTCCTTTCGAGTACAGGCTGAGCGAGAATGGGGAGTGCGATATCGACCGCCGGCTGGTCGCGGGGGAGCAGGTGGCAGTCGGGGAGGTACACCTCGCGCGGCGGACCGGCCTCGGGGAGGCCGTGCGCGCGGACGTGGTCGTAGACGAGGTCGTACGCGAGCATGATCCGCGGGTACGCGCACTCGTCCATCGTGATCGTGCAGTACGCCTCGCGATGCGCGGGCTCGACCCGGATCCCGATCCGCCCGGCCGGATCGACGAGCCCGTCGAACGGGACGCACACCTCGACCGTCGCCTCGCCCTCGGGCGTGACCGCGCCGTGGTAGATCACCCACGACCCGACCGTCGCGTCCGCTCCGGCGGCCCGCAGGTAGGTGAGGATCTCGTCGGTGCACGTCACGATCACCCCGATCAGCTGCTGCTGGTCGGTGTCCGCGCGGATGCTCGCGATCTTGGTCGCCGGTACGCCGCGGGTGTGCACCGGGCGCGGGGCGAGTCCCGGCGTACCGGAGCGGGCGAGCCGGTCGCGCAGGTACTGGAAGGTCGCCCGCCGGGCGGCGGTGGTCGCCTCCTCGGCGGCCCACCAGCGGTCGAGCCGGATCATCGCGGCCTCGTCGGAGCCGGCGAGGACTTCGGCGATCGTGGTCAGCGGCATGTCCAGCTGCCGCAGCACGCTGATCCGGCGCGCCCGCTCGAGCTGCGCCTCGTCGTACCGCCGGTAGCCGTTGGCCGGATCGACCTCGGCCGGCGCCAGCAGGCCGGACACGTCGTACAGCCGCAAGGCCTTCAACGAAAGGCCTGCGCGGCGCCCGAACTCACTGATCGTCAGCACGGGCCTATCAAACCCCCTGCCCTTGGGGCAGAGTAAACCCCCGGCCGATCCGGCCGGGGGTCCGTGGCGAGCTGGCTCAGCTGGCCGTCACGCAGGTGACGAACGGCTGGACCGTGATCGCGCCCTTGGGGTCGTTGTTGGTCAGCGCGACCGTCCAGGAGGCGGCCGTCGAGACGCCGTTGGCTTCGGTGATGTCGCTCGGGTAGGAGCCGTTCAGGAACACGTCAGCGGCCGTGGTGCTGCCGGTGTCCCACTTGAGGCCGCCGCCGATCGCCTTCTTGCCGTCGGCGCAGGTCAGCGTCACGGTGCTGTAGCCCTTCGGCACGGTCTTCTGCGGGCCGTCCACCGAGAGGCCCGAGACGCCGTCCTTGCCGGTCGCACCAGCTGCGCCCGCGGGACCCTCGGGTCCGGCCGGGCCGGCCTCGCCGGTGCCCACCTTGTTGAGCTTGTCCTTGACGGCCGGGGCCAGGTCCACCTCGGCCACCGAGTTGTCCACGATCTGCACCGACGAGACCGAGCGCGCGCAGAGCGGGTAGGTGAGAGTCGCGCACCCGGTTCCACCCGCGGCGTTCGCGGCGATCGCACCCGCCCCGATGACACCGACCGCCGCGATCGACGCGGCGACGAGCTTCTTCTTCTTGGTGTTGAACAGCCTCACAACTGCAGTCCCTTCTGAAGCCCCCGGCACTCCCAGGTGGGCCGGGCGACGCGTGAACGTATCAGGTCTGCACCGGTATCCACACCCCTCAGCGGCTGAACTTCACGCGTCCTTGAACTTGGGGAACGGCCGTACGTCGGGTTCCACCCATCCCGTGCGCGCATCCGGGGACGCCAACGTGCGCGAGTGGTAGAAGTGCGTCAGCAGCCGTTTGTCCAGCAGCCCCGGATTCCGCCCGACCAGCTCGTCGAAACTCTCACCCGGCACCTCACCCATGTGGTACGCCGTCAACTCGACCCACGCCCTGCTCACGGTCGCGTTGTACTTCTGCGGCACTCCGGCGTACCGGGCGGTCCGCTGGATGCCCTCGCCGATCAGGTCGACGGCATCGGTCGTTCCGTAGCGCCGTACGGCGAACCAGGTCAGGCGGACGTGCTCGCGGTGACCGAACCGTTCGGCCGTCGACATCACTTCGCTCATCAGTTCCTCGAACGTGCTCATCTCCTCACGGTCGGCACCTGTGGCGTGGGCCGCAACCGAGTTTCGGGGAGGGCCTTGCGTGTATGACGGTAACGATATATCGTTAGTGTCATGAAGAATATCGAGGAGGAAACCATGAACACCCCCAACGAACTGCGTGGCCGCGGGCGCGGCCACCGTCATCCCCGTCGCGGTGGACCGCGGATGGGAGAAGGCATGCCGATGCACCGTGGCCGTGGTGGCCGCGGGCCTGGAGGTGGCCCGGGTCGTGGCCGCGGCCGGGCTCCGCGCGGTGATGTCCGTACGGCCGTCCTGATGCTGCTCACCGAGGAGCCGATGCACGGCTACCAGCTGATGCAGGCCATCGCCGACCGCAGCGACGGGCGCTGGACCCCCAGCCCCGGCGCGATCTACCCGACCATCAACCAACTGGAGGACGAGGGCCTGGTCACCGTGACCGCGGAAGCCGGCCGCAAGCTCGTCACCCTCACCGACGCCGGACGTGAGTACGTCGAGGGCCGCAACGCCGACCCGTTCGCCGCGTTCGCGGGCGCCGCACCGGGGGCGGACCTGCGAGGCCTGCTCGAGGAACTGCACTCGGCGACCCGGCAGGTCGCGCGCAGCGGCTCGGAGGACCAGCGTACGGCGGCCGCCAAGATCCTGGCCGACGCCCGCCGCTCGCTCTACCTGCTGCTCGCCGACGCCCCCGCGGATCCCGAGGCCTGAGATCTAGGTCACCCCGGGGAACGTCCCGGCCGAACCACTCCTCTTCCGAGTTGTCATCCACAACTTGAGGAGGGTTCGGGATGCAGTCTCGAAGAATCGTCGCGGGCGTGCATACCGTGCTGGCGGCGTTGCACATCTATTGGGCGACGGGCGCGACCTGGCCCGCGTCCGACGAGGGCTCCCTTTCCCGGGCTGTGCTCGGCATCCAAGTCTCGTTCGCTCCGCAGGTGGTGCTGCCTCTCGCAGCACTGCACCTGCTGCTGGCCTTCGCGGTGCTCAGGTCCGACCGGTCCCCGGTCGCCAGGCTGGTCGTCACCGGCCTCACCGCAGGCCTGGCCGTCCGTGCCTCGCTCGGCGTGGCCTGGGCCTTCAGTTACAGCAGTACTGCGTTCTACTGGTTGAACCTGCTGCTCTACACGCCCGCTTGCGTCGCCCTGTGTGTGGCTGACATGAGGATGCTTCGAATCCGGTGGGTGAAGGCGGCTGTCGTCGCAGTCCCAGTTGCTGTGGTGACGGTGTTGGCGTTGGTTGCCTACGTGTACCAGCCCAGCGAACGGCCTCACCCGGTTGAGGCTGGGAGGTATGTGGAGACGCCGTTGGCGCGGGTCCACTACCTGCAGCAGGGGACAGGATCGCCTGTCGTGCTGCTGGCGCCGGGAGCGTCTCCTGCGCTCGCTTGGGATCAGGAGATGGCTGTACTCGCGAAGAATCACACCGTGTACGCCGTGGACCTGCCAGGCCAGGGGGAGACCCGGCTGCACGACAAGGGCTTCGCGTTTGATCTCAACGGAATGACCAACGCCCTCGAGCAGTTCCTCAACGCGCTGCACCTGCAGAACGTCGTACTCGGCGGCAACTCCTGGAGTGGCGGCTGGGCGCTCGCCTACGCGCAGCGGCATCCCGAGCAGGTCAGCAAGCTGCTGCTGCTCGCCCCGTCCGGCCTGGACCAACCCGACGTCGCGAGCTGGGAGATCCTCAAGCTCCCGCTCGTCGGCGAGGTTCTCGGCAAGCTCGCGGCGAACCGCAGCATGGTCGAGTCCGCCGTCCGCGGCCTGTTCGTCCACAAGAACCTGGTCACACCGCAGCTGGTCGACGCGATGTGGATCCCCGGAACGTATCGTGACAACGTGCGATCCATGTACGCACTCGAGCGCGGCCTCGACTGGAGCGTCACCGAGAAGGCGCTCCCGTCCACCCGGCAACCCGCGCTCGTCCTGTGGGGCGACCACGACACCGTCCTGCCGGTCGCCCAGGCCGGCCGCTTCGCCAAACTGTTGCCGAACGCAACCGTCCACGTGCTCGCGAACTGCGGCCACGCCCTCACCGTCGACTGCCCCGACCAGGTCACTCCGCTGATGGCAGCCTTCCTCGGATGATCGACCCGCACCGGATCCGCGCGGCCCAGCGCGGCGACACCGTCGCGATGAACGACGTCCTCGACGCGCTGACGCCGTACGTCGGGAAGATCTGTGCGCCGATCGCGCTGAACGACGGGCCGGACGCCGCGCAGGAGGCGCTGATCGCGATCTTCCGCGGGCTGCACGGCCTGCAGAACCCGGCCGCGCTGTACGGCTGGGCGCGCGCGATCGCGGTCCGTGAGGCGGTCCGGGTCGCGCGTCGCGGCCGGCGCCAGCAGCCGGCCGAGCTGACGGAGCTACCCGACCGCGACGACCCGCAGCTGGTGGTCGACGTACAGGACGTGCTGCGCCGGCTGTCGCCGGAGCACCGTGCGGTCCTGGTACTGCGGGATCTCGAAGGAATGGACGAACTGGCGGCGGCCGCGGTGCTCGACCTGCCGGCGGGTACGGCGAAGTCGCGGCTGCACCGAGCGCGCGCGAGCTTCCGGAAGGCGTGGAGATCATGAACTGGCCCCAGATCGAGCTCACCGACGTCGAGCGGTTCCGCGCGCTCGCGGCCGGCGTACCGGGTGCTGCCGTCACCGAACGCGTACTGCCTCAAGAACCCGGCCGAGTGAAGGCGATGCTGAACGATCTCGACGTCTTCGCGGAGATCCAGGCGGACTTCGTGTCGGCGACGATCGAGCGGCGGGACGGCGACCACGTCGTCGTACGGGCGAGAGGCGCCAGAGGGCAACGTGCTCGGTTGGAAGGTCAGCTCCGGCCCGGGTGGTGCTGGCTGCAGAGCCGCTTCCTGATCATCGGCATGGCGGCCGCACCTGAGCCCGGCGGCGGTACGCGCGTCGCGCTCACCGGTGGGATCCGTGTTCCGGGCAGGGCGCGGATCGTGCCGCTCGGTGTCCGGCAGGAGAGTAAGAAGACGCTGGACCGGCTGGAGGAGCTTCTTACGAGCTGAGTACGCCGGACGGGAGTGCGGCCAGCAGGGCGTCGGCGTGGCGCCGGTAGCCGAGGTTGTTCGGGTGGAACGCGTCAGGGGCGAGCATGCCGCGCCACGGCGGGCGTGCGTACCGGGACACCTCGGCAACGGGCAGCCCGCGGGACGTGGCTGTGTTGCTGATCAGCTGGTTGATGCCTGACACGTACGGGCTGACGGCGCCGCCGATCCGCCAGAGCCGGTCAGGAACGGTCAGGTCCATCACGACCGAGGAGGACGGCAGCCGGTCGATCACCTGGCGCAGGTGGTCCCGGAACCGCTTCGGCGGCGTGGCGAGGATGTCGTTGTTGCCGATCCCGCAGGTGACGAGTGCCGGCTTCAGGCCGTCCAGCAACGGCAACTGGTCCTCCAGCACGTGCTTTGTCTGTGCACCGGACCGTGACAGGTTCAGCACGCGCCAGGGCGTTCCCTTACGGCGAAGGGCGTTCAGTACCTGTCCGACGTACCCGTGCAGTGGTGAGGATGCTCCCAGGCCTTGTGCGGTCGAGTCGCCCAGTACAACCCACAACGGGCCGTCGGCGGTGAGTGCGTTGGTGTTCTGCCGGGTCCAGTAGTCCGCGTACGTCCGCGCCTGGACGTCGACGTACGCCACGCCGTCCACCCAACGCTGGACAGCCAGCCGGGAACTGGTCCGCTCGGCCTCGCCCCAGCGCATGATGGCGCGGTGCAGCGCCCCGATCGGTGTGGTCAACGTCGGTCCCCCCAGAGGTGAACAACAGATGACCGTCGAATGTACAGGCGGAAGGTTAACAACCTCAGAGAGCGCGGAGCAGCACCAGGCAACGCGGTGCGAGCGGCACGGTCGCACCGGCCTCCACCTCGGTCACCATGCTCTTGCTGGTGTCCAGCACCACCTCGTACGCAGGCGCCCAGGAGGCATCCGG
This sequence comes from Kribbella sp. NPDC059898, assembly GCF_042730855.1. Lineage (NCBI taxonomy): Bacteria > Bacillati > Actinomycetota > Actinomycetes > Propionibacteriales > Kribbellaceae > Kribbella > Kribbella sp. NPDC059898. The sequence goes on along the minus strand of NZ_JBHWKR010000007.1, from coordinate 232,342 downwards.
TACGACGACGTTCCGGGTCTCGGGCGTCGCGTTCAGCGCGAGCAGGAACGAACTGTCGGTGAGCGCGTTGCCCTCCGCGTCGGTGGCCCGCAGCGCATCGCCGCGCAGGAACATCCCGATCGTCCGCAGGTTCCCGTCGAACCAGTCCGCGTCGGTCATCTCGCCGCCGTGCGGCGCGATCCACGACAGGTCCTTCCGGCCGCCCGGTACGACGGGCTGCCCGGAGAAGTAGTGCCACTGCCGCAGCGCGGGGTGCGCGGCCCGGAGCCGGATGAGTTTCTTCGTCAGGTCGAGGTGGTCGGACCAGGTGGCCGGCAACGACCAGTCGAACCAGGAGAGCTCGGTGTCCTGGCAGTACGCGTTGTTGTTGCCGTCCTGCGTCCGCCCGCACTCGTCCCCGGCGGTGATCATCGGTACGCCGGTCGAGAGGATCAGTGTGGACATCAGGTTCGCCATCTGCTGCTTGCGCAGCCCGATCACTGCGGCGTCGGCGGTCTCGCCCTCGACGCCGCAGTTCCAGGACCGGTTGTCGTCGGTGCCGTCCCGGTTGTCTTCGTGGTTCGCCTCGTTGTGCTTGTGGTCGTAGCTGACCAGGTCGCGGAGCGTGAACCCGTCGTGGGCGGTGACGAAGTTGATCGAGGCGTACGGGTACCGGCCGTCGTCGCCGTACAGGTCGCTGGACCCCGACAGCCGGTACGCGAGGTCCTTCACGCCGTCGGAGGTGTTCCGCCAGACGTCGCGGACGCTGTCGCGGAACTTGCCGTTCCACTCCGACCACGGCGTACCGAAGTTGCCGACCTGATAGCCGAACGGGCCGACGTCCCACGGCTCGGCGATCAGCTTCACCCGGCCGAGCACCGGGTCGGCCGCGACCTCGGCGAGGAACGGGTGGTCCGGGATGTCGACCTCGTGCCGCTCGTTGCGGACCAGCGTCACGGCCAGGTCGAACCGGAACCCGTCGACGCCCATCTCCTCGACCCAGTAGCGCAGCGAGTCCATCACGAGCCGCCGTACCTGCGGGTGCGAGGTGTCGACGGAGTTGCCGGTACCGGTCACGTCGTACATCGCGGCGCCGTGGCTGAGCCGGTAGTACGCGCGGTTGTCGATCCCGCGGAAGCTCAACGTTGGCCCGTCGAAGCCGCCCTCGGCCGTGTGGTTGTAGACCACGTCCAGGATCACCTCGATGCCCGCGGCGTGGAACGCGGCGACCATCGCCTTGAACTCGGTCACCTGCTCGCCGCGCGACCCCGACGACGAGTACGGCGCGTGCGGGGCGAAGAAGCCGAGCGTGTTGTAACCCCAGTAGTTCGGCAGGCCCCGCGCCGCGATCGCCGGCTCGGTGAGGAAGTGGTGGATCGGCAACAGCTCCACCGACGTGACACCGAGCTCGGTCAGATACTTGATCACCGACGGGTGCGCGAGCCCGGCGTACGTCCCGCGCTGCTGCTCGGGTACGTCGGGGTGCAGCTTCGTGAAGCCCTTCGTGTGCAGCTCGTAGATGACGGTCTCGCCCCAGTGCACCGGCCTGCTGATCGGCGGCGGCGGAGCCGAGTCCGCGACCACCACCCCGACCGGCACATGCCCGGCGGAGTCGCCGTCGGACGAGTCGTAGATCAACGGGCTCCCGTGGTCGAGCTCCCCGTCGACGGCCCGCGCGTACGGATCCAGCACCAGCTTCGACGGATCGAACCGCAACCCGTGCGACGGATCGAACGGCCCGTGCACCCGGTATCCGTACCGCTGACCGGCCCCGACGCCCGGCACGAACCCGGTCCAGAACTCGCCCGTGTGGGCCAGGTCCAGGTTCCGCTGCCCACCGTCGTCCCCGATCAGCGCAAGCTCGACCCGCTCGGCCGCCGGCGCCCAGAGCGTGAACGTCGTCCCATCGGTCTGGACCACTGCGCCCGGACGCAGGCCGGTCTCGACGGACAGGCCTGGAGCGCTCGGGGCGGCGGTCGCTTCTTTCACCGGGTCATTCTGCACAGGTCGACCGAAGTTCACGATAGTGAGGTGGTTGTGTTCGTGAGACGGTAGTTGCGAACGTCTGTGCGCAGTGATACGCAAGGATCGTTCGTAATTTACCCACCTCTGCACTCAGGGGAACACATGTCGGAAGAGTTGGCCGGTCTGACCGTAGGTCTGATCGGCGCGGGCAACATCTCGCACGTCCATGCCGCGTCCTGGAAGGCCGTCGGCGCACGGGTACTGGTGTATTCGCTCGAGGGGGCCGAAGCGCTGGCCGAGCAGTACGGGCTGGAGGTCGTGCCGTCGCTGGAGGCGGTGCTGGCCGAGGCCGAGTTCGTCGACATCGTCACACCGTCGGCGACCCACAAGGAGATCACGCTGGCCGCGATCAAGGCGGGCAAGAACGTGATCTGCGAGAAGCCGCTGACGCTCACCGCGGCCGATTCGCACGAGGTGATCGACGCCGCGGAGGCGGCCGGCGTACAGCTGTACCCGGCGCACGTGGTGCGGTACTTCCCGGCCTACAAGGCGGCGTACGACGCGATCCAGGCCGGGCGGATCGGTGACGTCGCGGTCGCGCGGTTCTACCGGCAGGCGTCGTCGCCGGCCGGCGCGGGCTGGTACCGCGAGGTGGCCCGGTCGGGCGGCGTGATCATGGACCTGATGGTGCACGACCTCGACCAGGCCCGCTGGCTCTGCGGCGAGGTCAAGTCCGTGTACGCCGTCCAGAACCCGCCGACCGTCGACGGCATCAGCCCGGTGAACGTCGCGGCGCACGTGACGCTGACGCACGAGAACGGCGCGATCAGCCACTGCCGCGCGACCTGGGGCGCGACCGGTACGACGTTCCAGACCGGCTTCCAGGTGGCGGGCGCGAAGGGCGTGCTGAAGTTCAAGTCCGACGCCGACACCGGGTACAAGGACGAGCTGACCGACTCCGCGGGCGGCGACCTGCTGATCCCGTCGGCGCTGGGCGAGAGCCCGTACCTGACGCAGCTGCGCGAGCTGGCGATCGGCCTGCGCGGCGGGCCGGAGCCGCGGGTGCTTGCCCCCGACGGCGCGACCGCGGTCTACCTGGCCGAGGCGGCGCGCGCGTCGATGGAGTCGGGTCAGCCGATCGACATGCAGACCTTCGTCTCGACGGGAGCAGTGGCATGAGCTTGAAGGTTGCGATCGCGTCGTTCGCGCACGTGCACGCGGGGTCGTACGCGCAGCTGCTCGCGGCGATGCCGGACGTCGAGGTGCTGTCCGCCGATCCCGACGGTGCGTCCGCGCCGGACGCGGGTCCGCGCGGGGCGGAGCTGGCGAAGCTGTTCGGCGTTCCGTACGTCGACACGTACGACGAGCTGTTCGCGTGGGGCCCGGACGCGGTGGTGGTGACGTCGGAGAACGCGGGTCATCGCGAGCTGGTGGAGCGGGCCGCGGCGGTCGGTGCGCACGTACTGTGCGAGAAGCCGCTGGCGACGCAGGTCGTGGACGGCGAGGCGATGCTCGCCGCGTGCGAGGCGGCCGGGACGATCCTGATGATCGCGTACCCGGTCCGGTTCGCGCCGGCGTACCTGCAGCTGCGGGCGAACGTCGAAGCGGGCCGGCTCGGCGACGTGTTCGCCGTACTGGGCACGAACAACGGGAAGATCCCGTACGACGCGCGCCAGTGGTTCACCGACGCGGAGCAGGCCGGCGGGGGAGCGCTCGTCGACCACACCGTGCACTGCGCGGACCTGATCGACGGGCTGACCGGCGGCGCGTCCGCGACCCGCGTGTACGCCGCCGCGAACCGGATCCTGCACCAGGACAAGAACGTCGAGGTCGAGACCGGTGGACTGGTCACGATCAACTACGACAACGGGCTGCTGGCAACGATCGACTGCTCGTGGAGCGTCCCGGACAACGGCGCGACCTGGGGCGGCGTGTCCCTGCAGGTGACCGGCACCAACGGCTCGGTCGAGATCGAACCGTTCGTACCGCACGTCGGCGGGACGGACCCCGCGGGCGAGGTCTTCCTCCCGATCGGCGGCAACCTGGACGAGTCCCTCCTGGACACCTTCCTCGACGCCGTCCGCACCACCGGCCCCGCCACCCCCGGCACCCCACCGGCAGTGGTCCCCCAGCCCGACGGCGCCGTGGGCCTCCGCACCCTCAAGATCGTCGACGCCGCCCGCCGCTCCGCAGCGTCGGGGCAAGCGGTGGACGTGTAAACACCCACCAACCCGACCGGACGGCCGTCGCGCACGCTCAGCGGCGGCCGTCCGGCCCGTTCACCCGGGGTTTGGTGAGTGGTGGGCGTCCGCATCCGGTACCGTTCCCGGAGATGTGACCCGTGGGTAGGCCAGAGCGAAGGAGCTTCAGGCATGGGCGAGTTCGTGAATCTCACCGTGAGTGAGGGCGTCGGTACGATCCGGCTGGACCGGCCGAAGATGAATGCGCTGAACGTCCAGGTCCAGGAGGAGATCCGCGCCGCCGCGGAAGCGGCCACCGCGAACGACGACGTACGGGCCGTCGTCGTCTACGGCGGCGAACGCGTCTTCGCCGCCGGCGCCGACATCAAGGAAATGGCCGACATGTCGTACGCCGACATGGTGAAGCGCTCCGGCCCGCTCCAGTCCGCCCTCACCGCGGTCGCCGCGATCCCGAAGCCGACCGTCGCCGCGATCACCGGCTACGCGCTCGGCGGCGGCTGTGAGCTCGCGCTCTGCACCGACTACCGGATCGCCGCCGACGACGCCAAGCTCGGCCAGCCGGAGATCCTGCTCGGCATCATCCCGGGCGCCGGCGGCACCCAGCGGCTGTCCCGCCTGATCGGCCCGTCCAAGGCGAAGGACCTGATCTACACCGGCCGCTTCGTCGACGCCGCCGAGTCCCTCCAGATCGGCCTGGTCGACAAGGTCGTCCCGGCCGCCGCCGTCTACACCGAAGCCGTCGCCTGGGCGTTGCAGTTCGCGAACGGCGCCGCGATGGCCCTCCGTGCCGCCAAGGAGGCGATCGACTCCGGCCTCGGCGTGGAGCTGTCCACCGGCCTGGAGATCGAGCGTCAGCAGTTCGCCGCACTGTTCGCCACCGAGGACCGCACGATCGGGATGAAGTCCTTCGTCGAGAACGGCCCGGGCAAGGCCGAATTCAAGGGAAAGTGATGTCCGCAACCTCCAAACCCGCCGCCTCCGCCGAAGACGTCGAGGCCGCCTGGAACGACAACAAGCTGGCCCAGGTCCTCTACCACGACTGGGAAGCCTCGACGTACGACGAGAAGTGGTCGATCTCGTACGACGAACGCTGCGTCGACTACGCCCGTGACCGCTTCACCGCGGTGGCCGGCGACCGCGGCTGGCCGTACGGCAAGACCCTCGAGATCGGCGCCGGCACCGGCTTCTTCACGCTGAACCTCAAGCTGGCCGGAGTTCTCGACGAGGCGCACGTCACGGACCTCTCGCCGGGCATGGTCGAGGCCGCGAAGAAGAACGCGAAGACCCTCGGGTTCGCGATCGAGGGCAAGGTCGCCGACGCCGAGCAGCTCCCGTACGACGACAACACGTTCGACCTGGTCATCGGCCACGCCGTCATCCACCACATCCCGGACGTCGAGCTGGCGTTCCGCGAGATGCTCCGCGTCCTCAAGCCCGGCGGCCGCTTCGTGATCTGCGGAGAGCCCACGCGGTACGGCGACTTCGTGGCCCGGCGGCTGTCCCGCTTCACCTGGTGGGCGACCACGAACGTCACGAAGCTCCCGGCCCTCGCGCATTGGCGGCGTCCGCAGGAGGAACTCGACGAGTCGTCCCGCGCGGCCGCCCTGGAAGCGGTCGTGGACCTGCACACGTTCGACCCGGACACCCTCGCGCGGATGGCCGGGCGGGCCGGTGCCGTGGACGTGAAGACCGTGACGGAGGAGCTGCTGGCCGCGTGGGTCGGGTGGCCGATCCGCACGTTCGAGGCCGCCGTACCGGAGCAGAAGCTCGGTTTCGGGTGGAGGATGTTCGCGTACAAGTCGTGGCTGCAGCTGTCCAAGGTCGACCAGGCGCTGTCCTCCGTCGTCCCGGACGAGCTGTACTACAACGTCTCGATCACCGGGGTAGCCGGCAAGCAGTAGGGTGTGTCGATGCGGTTGCTGTCCGTGGCGAATCTGCGCTGGGTGGTGCGCCATCGGGCGTGGTCGCCGTACTACCTGAAGCGGTACTGGCGGTTCGCCTGGTTCAAGCTGCGCCACCCGCAGGTGATCACCGAGGGATTCGTGTTCCTCGGCAAGCACCTGGAGATCGTGGCGCGGCCCGGTCACGGCCGGATCGTGCTGGGTCGCTGGGTGCACCTCGGTGACGAGACCCGGCTGCGCGCGCACGAGGGCACGCTGCGGATCGGCGACAAGGTGGTGTTCGCCCGCGACGTCACGGTGAACTGCTACCTGGACGTGGAGATCGGCGCGTCGACGCTGATCGCGGACTGGACGTACATCTGCGACTTCGACCACAAGACCGACGACCTCGACCTGCCGATCAAGGACCAGGGGCTGGTGAAGTCGCCGGTGCGGATCGGGCCGGACTGCTGGCTGGCCACCAAGGTCACGGTCACCCGAGGCACCGACATCGGCCGCGGGGTGGTGATCGGCGCCAACAGCGTTGCCCGCGGCAACATCCCGGCGTACGCCGTGGCGGCCGGCGTACCGGCGAAGGTGCTCGCGGACCGGCGGACCCGGTACGCCGCCGACGCCGAGCGGCGCAAGTACCTGGCCGGTCTGGCCGACGCGAACGACCGGACGGCGGCCCGGTTGCAGGCCGGGATGCCGCCGGTGCAGAAGCCCGCGAGCGTGGCGCCGGGCGATGCGGTCGGTGATGAGGTAGAAGCAGGTGGTGAAAAAGAGAGCCCCGAGGGGTTCTCAAGTTACTCACCAGTCGGGCACTATGGCCCCCACGTCCGGTCGGACGCCCGTGACGACATGGACCGGATGCGCATCGGAGAGGAGAAGTAGCGTGGCTGACCAGGCCGAGGCTGCCGAACAGGCCGCCCGGTCGCCGCTGGACCAGGCCGCGGCCGACGGCTCGATCACGCAGGCGCGCACGCGTGCGGTCGACCCGGTGCCGATCGTGGCCGAGATGGCGGTCGCCGGCGCTACGTTGGAACCAGTGCTTGAAACGAACGAAACAGACATGGGCGTGAGCGTGGATTCGGACGTGCAGACAGTTGACGGCGTGAGCGACGGATCGGCGGACGGTGGTACGGCGCCGGTCGCCGGCGCCCGCCGCCGGTTGTCGCCGCGCCCGGTCCCGGTCAGCCGGCGGAGGAGAGCGCCGGCTGCCACGGACGAGGAACGGACCCCGGCTGAGGAGATGGACGACGTGGGTACGCAGGACGACAAGGCGGAGGCGGCCGCCGAAGCCGCCAAGGCGGGCTCGACGCCGGGGACCGACGCGGGCGCCGCGGCGAGCAGCGCGGGCGGTACGACGGCGACGAAGACCGTACGGCCGAAGACGGCCGCCGAGATCGTGGCCGAGCAGCGGGCCCGGGAGAGCGCCGCGGCTTCGGCGGCTTCGTCAGCCTCGGCAGGCGACGCGCCGGCGGCTGCGGCGGGCTCGGAGGATGCCGCAGCCGGTACGGCCGCCGCCGGCGGTGACGCGGAGAAACCCGCGGCCACCGGTGCGACCGCGGCAGCGAAGCCGCCGGCCAAGCCGTCGGGTGCCTCGGGCAACAAACCGCCGGCGTCGAAGAGCGCGGCGGCGGGTTCCGGCAAGGGCAAGCAGGCACTGACCTCGGTCGGCTCCGGCGTCCGCAAGCTGCGGAACCTGATCGCCTCGCTGATCTGGCTGATCGCGGTGCTCGCGGCCGCCGTACTGGCGCTGGGCGCGCTGTTCACCGCGCTCGACCAGACCAACCAGAGCAACGAGATCGTGCGCTGGATCCTGGAGCGCGGGCACGACCTGGTGGGACCGTTCAAGGACCTGTTCCGGCTGCAGACCGCGAAGAACTCCCTGCTGGTGAACTGGGGGATCGCGGCGCTGGTCTACCTGATCGCCGGCAAGATCGTCGAGAAGATCATCCGGCCGTAGCGACGAGGATCAGATCGAGAGATCCGTCCAGGTCGCCTGGACGGATCTCGAAGTCCTCGTACGTCGTCCTCCGCACGAGCCCTGCCAGTTCGTCGTCCCACTGCTCGTGCGGCGCGGCGAGCTGCGCGTCCACGCAGGAGCCGTACCGCGTCTCCCACGACGTGAGCCGTACGCCGTGGTGCAGCCCGAGCGCCTGCGTGATCTCGAAGTGCGGCTCGAGCAGCTCGACGAACTCGGCGGCGGTCAGCTCGCGCGTGTGGTACCAGTTGCCGCTCGGGAAGGTCAGGCGGTTCGGCGTACTGAGGACCAAGGTGCCTTGTGGCGCGAGGATCCGCGCGCATTCCGCGACGAACCGCGGCTGCTCCCACAGGTGCTCGATCGTCTGCATCGAGGTCACGGTCGTGAAGGCCCGATCGGCGAACGGCGTCTGCACCAGATTGCCTTTGGCGACATTGACCTGTGGATAAACGCGGCGGACGTGCCGCAAGGTCGTATCTTCATAGTCGAGTCCGGTCACGGAGCTCGCCCCGGCCCGCCGGAGCAACTCCGCGCCGTACCCCTCGCCGCAGCCGGCGTCGAGGACCCGGCCACCCGGCTCGATCGGCAGATTGGCCGTAATCCAGCGATAGGCAGCGTCATGGCGCGCGAACCAATAGTTCTCATGCCAGATGTTCGGTGCTGTTCTCTCGCCCGTTAGCTGCATGACCTGCGGAAACGCGGCCTCATGGCTCTCCATTGCGGATAGCATAAAGGACTTTCACGGGATAACCTAGTCCCATGACCCAGTTCTTCCACACCACCGATGCCGCCGAGGCGATCCTGCGCGAGGGCTTCCGTGACAACACCGGCTCGTACATGTTCGTCGGCCACACGCCGACCGGAGTCTTCCTGGGGAACCGTCCCGCCAACGTGAACGACGGCGCGAAGGGAGATCAGGTTCTGGAGGTTCGACTGCCGGATGATCTCGACCTGGACGAGTTCGCGATCGTCGAGGAAGGTCTGCCGCCGTGGGAGTGGATCGTCCCCGCCGAGCTGATCAACCGCCGCGGAAGCATCCGCCTGCTGACCGAGGACGAGGTCGACGAGGTGCTGTATGGCTGAACTGCTTGACGACCTCGCCGCCTCCTGGGTGCGAGACCTGAAGGCCGCGGACCGGTCCCCGAAGACGATCAAGCAGTACATGCTGGCCGTGAATCAGTTCCGCGACTGGCTGATCGACCACGATCGTCCGCCGACCGCCGAGTCAATGACCAAGTACGCGATCGCCACGTGGCTCGGCGACCTGGCCGACCTGGGACGCGAACCGGCTACCTTGCAGATCCGCTACAAGGGACTGCACCGATTCGTCCGGTGGCTGGTCGCCGAGGACGAACTCACCAAGGACCCGATGGCCGGCATCGAACCGGCAACGGTGAAGCCGAAGCCCGTGCCGCTGATCTCCGACGACGATGTGGCGAAGCTGCTGCGTACCTGTGAAGGCAAGGAGTTCACTCAGCGCCGCGACCAGGCGATCCTGCGGGTCCTGTTCGACTGCGGACTGCGGATCTCGGAGTGCGCCGGTCTCCAGATGACCGACGTCGACCTGAAGCATCACGACGTGGTCCACGTCCACGGCAAAGGCGACGTCGACCGGGCGGTCCCGTTCGGCGCCAAGACGGGGCGGGCGCTAGATCGGTACCTACGGTCCCGGCGTGAACACCGGCTGGCAGCCACCACGGACGCCCTCTGGCTCGGGATTCGCGGCGGCCTCTCGTCGGACGGCGTCGAATACGCACTGAAGAAGCGAGCTCGTGAGGCCGGTATCGAGGAGATCCACGCACATCAGTTTCGGCACGGATTCGCTCACCGCTGGTTGCTCGCCGGTGGCCAGGAGCGCGACTTGAAGCGGCTCGCCGGATGGCGGTCCGACGCGATGCTGGAGAGGTATGGGAACTCGGCGGCCGACGAGCGCGCCCGTGAAGCGTTCAAGCGGATGCGATTGGGAGACAGGCTATGAGCGGTGCCTGGCCGCCACCGAGCGGCGTCAAGGCGCACGTGGCCGAATACGGGACGGTAGTGCTGACCGCGTGGTGCGGATCCTGTACCGCTGAGAACCGTTCCCACCGAGAGCGACTCGGAGACGTGGTGATCGCCCCAAGTGGCGTGAAGATGTGGATCACCACCGACCGCCGGCGCGGCATGCGCCTGCCGAACGTGCAGGTGCTATCCCATCCGGCCCTGTCCAATCCAGCGATCCCTGAGACGCTCTCGGCGTTCTGCCACCACCACGGCAGCGGCAGCGTGGCGACCACCGATGTGCTAACCGCTCGCGGTACAGTAGTGCTGAATCTGAACGCTCCCGCGTAGCGCGGACCCCCGGGGACGGCATCCCGGACAGGCCCTGGAGGGCTGTCCGTTGCCTGCCCGAACTCCCGAGGAACGTTCGCTCGTTGCCCGGATCGCCGCCGCCGAACGCTGGGGCCGTACGCCCGATCGCGTAGCCGCGACTATCCCCGCCCGCGCCGGTCTGCGCGCCAAATTCATCCGCGAGGTCGACCCGGACGGCACTCTCGACCCTGCCGAGGTAGAACGTCGCGCCGATCAGCTGATGCGCGCCCACATGCTGCGCATGTCCCTGAAAGCCAAGGCCGCACGCCGGAAGGCGCGCGAGCTGACCGAGGTTGCCGAAGCCGCCGAGGCTGAGCTCAGCGAGGCGGGCGGTCCCGATGCAGCTTGAGCAAAGGGAAGACCCCGGCGGTCAGGCCGGGGTCTCGAAGCAGAGCCGCCACGAAGAAGCTCAACGCGTCTACGGTACCTCGCCAGATCCATACATTGAGCACTTCAGGTCGCGCGTCCTTCTCGACGCGTTGACCGAAGCAACCGCGCTGTACTGGAAACGCCGTGCGGAGGCGCTGGAGCGTGCTCTGCCTCGCCGCGGAGACTTCCACGGACAAGCCACCCGTGAGGAGCTCTGGGAGCGCTACAACGCCCTTCAAGCTGAGATCCTCGCCTGTCGCCGGCACGCGAACCTGCTCGCCGCTGGAACCATCGCACCAGCGAATGCCGAGTACGACGTCGCCGCTGTCCTGCGGGAGGTCTCATGAGCGCGCGGCCGATCATCTGGGTCAGTCTCGCCACCAAGTACGGCACCGTCACCGTGACCGGCAAGGACATCGACGAGATCGTTCGTGAGGCTGTGCCCGACGCGAGGCGGTACGGCCGCAAGTGGATCATCCGAGCCGACCAGGTAAGCGATCTTGCCACTCTGGCCGACCACCTGGGCGCCGTCTTCAGGGAGCGGCGATGAAGCCGCTCGTATGGATGCGCATCGTCCGTGACGCCAAGCCTGCCACCGCGCGGCTTGTGGTCCTGCTCTGCCTGGCACTGCGGATGCGTGAGGACGGTACTGGATTCGCCTCAACCCGTCGCCTCGCCGAGGACGCCGGGGTCGGACTGTCAACGGTCGAGCGGGCAACGAGGTGGGCGCGCGAGCAAGGCCACCTCGTCCAAGTGCAACGCGGCCACCGACTCGGCAACGGCAAGACGGTGGCGACCACGTGGCAACTGACCAAGGCATCTCAACCCGTCACGGGAGAAGCCTTGAGAGAACCAGAGCCACAGTCTCAACCCGTCACGGGAGACACGTTGAACAAGGCAACGAGCCACGAGCAGGACGAACCTCAACCCGTCACTAGCGCATCTCAACCCGTCCCCACAGGATCACAAGAGGTCTATATGCAAGAGGACGCTCGCTCCGCTTCGCTTCACCCAACTCCGTTGTCGGTGGCCGTAGTAAACGGGACCACAGACCGCGCGCGCGAGGACGGCGAACCTCAACCCGTCACCAGTGATGGTTGCTCGATCTGCGGTGGCGTTATCCCTGCTGGCGCTTGGTACGCACGAACTGGCCGCCATCCCGGCTGTCGTGCACAGGAGGCGTCATGAACGAACAGCAGCAGGCATGGAAGCAGGAGCTCGCACGCCAGGCCACCATCCGTCGCCGACGTGGCGGCCGCCGCCGCCGTGGGTCAGTACGACCGAGCGGCAGGTGTGCGGATCCCGGCACCGAGCAACCAGGAGGAGGGGCGATGACACCCAATCCGTTAGTCAGTTACCAAATCAAACGTCTGATTGGGTGGATTTTTTCTAAATTGGCCTATCCACCCGAGCTCCAGACAGCGATCTCTCTACCACGTTTTTCCTGTCACAGTGCAACGGTGGGTGGTCATGATGACCATGTGTAGCGGCTGCGGTAGGCCGTTCACGCCGCCGTTCGTGCGGAACGGCGGCAGGCCGCGGTCGAAGTGTGACAACTGCCGGTCGAATCAGGAGCGGATCGACGGCAAGAGGTGGCGCGCGATCCGTGCGCAGGTGCTGCGTGACGAGCCGTTGTGCATGGTGCCGGGTTGCGTGCGTCCGTCGACCGAAGTCGACCACATCGTGCCGCTACAGGCCGGAGGCAGCCCGTACGAGCGATCGAACCTGCGCGGCACCTGTAGGTCGCACAACGCGAGCAAGGGTGCCCGGATGCCAGTGGGTCCGCTGCCGCAGCCTGCTCCCGACCTGTGTCCGTGTCCGCCGGGCTGCCATTGCCGGGAACGGCGCGGCGATCATCCCCGGCACTGGTGCATCTGATCCGAACATCACCTAGATCTGATGCGGATCGGGATGATGTCCAAACGATTCCGGAATCCTGTTCCTGTTTCGCTACCCATCCGGAGATGGTCGAGGTTTCCATGAGAGCAACGAATCGAGGAGGACTGATGAACGTACGAGACATGCTGTTCGAACCGGACGACGTGCTGGTGGCGTACTTCCGTGGGCTGACCGCCGAACGGCGTACAGCGGACATCGCTGCGTTGTGGGACCTGGATCGCCGGTGGACCGGCGCGCAGGGCGATCGGTGTCACGAGGTGCTCATGCTGGCGTGCGATGTGCGCGACGATCTGCGCCGCGCGGAAGAGTCGATGCTTGATGCGGTCTTTCCTACGGTAAACTTGGGAGAAGTCACGGAAGATGGCCCTGAGGTGGATTCCTCGGGTGACCAGGGTGGACTCCCCGAGTGACGCAGTGCCCCGGGTTCGGAGCGTGGATTCGCTCCCCGGGTTGTGGCGGTGGATTCCGCCATCCCCCTTTCATCCATGGAACGCATCTATGCGTCCCGCGTCCACCCCGAGGAGTCTGACGTGAAGTGGGATGTGATCAATGCCAACGGCCAATTGATCCAGGTCCCCATCGAGGACGAGCCGGCATCTGAGGCGCAGAGTCCCCGAAGGAGTGACATGGCAACCATTGCCGACCAGCTGCGAGAGCGGCGCGTGGACCTGATTAAGCAGGCTCAGGAGATCGCCCAGAAGGGCGTCGTCCACAACCGCGACCTTTCGCTGAACGAGCAGACCGAGTTCGATTCGCTCTATGCGGAGGCCGAGCAGGTTGCCGAGCGGATCAAGGCCATCAGCGATGGCGAGAAGCGTGGCCGCGAGCTCAACGACAGCTTCCGCAGCGTTACGGGCAGGGATCTGTCCGGCGTACTGTCGGCTGATGATCGCGACCTCGCTGCCGCGTTCCGTTCGGCGATCCTGGCAAAGAACCCGGCACCGATCGAGATCGCGCCGACCCGGAGCGGCCAGTGGCAGCCGGGCATGGAGTTTCGCGACCTGCTGAAGACGACCCCAACGCAGGCGCTGCCGACGTCGACATACGACCGGATCGTAATGCACCTGCTGGAAGGATCCGCGGTGATGCGGGCCGGCGCCACGGTGATCAACACCGCCACCGGCGAGGACCTGGTGGTGCCGAAGTCCACCGCGTTCAGCACCTCGCTGATCACGAACGAGGCCGCGACCATCACCGAGTCGGATCCGACTCTCGCGACGGTGACCTTGAAGGCGTACAAGTACGCGACGTTCTTCCAGGTTTCCACCGAGCTCGCCGCGGATGGCAATACCGACCTCATGTCGTTCCTGGCGCGGCAGGCCGGTGAATCGCTCGCCCAGGCGTACGGGGCGCACCTGATGACCGGCACGGGAACTGGACAGCCGCGCGGCGCGCTGACCGATGCCCCTGCGGGTGTGACCGGCCCGACCGGTACGGCGACCTCGTTCGGTACGCAGGCCACGGGCGGTCAGGGCACGGATCTGCTGAACAGCCTGGTCGGCAGCCTCGCCGAGCCGTACACGCAGTCCCCTTCGACGGCATTCCTCCTGCGCAACGCGACCCGTACGGCGATCGCGAACCTGAAGACGACCCAGGGTGAACTGGTCGGCAACGAGTACATCAGCGGCTCGCCGTACCCGTTCTACGTGGACCCGTTCGTGTCGGCGATGGGCGCCAACGCCGAGTCCGTGGCGTTCGGCGACTGGAGCCGCTACTTCGTCCGGATCGCGGGCGGCCTTCGGTTCGAGCGAAGCAACGAGTTCGCATTCCAGAACGATCTGGTGTCGTTCCGCGCCATCATCCGCCTCGACGGCGCCCTGGTGGACCTGAACGCCATCAAGACGTTCACCCACTCGGCCACGTAGTGATGAGGGTTCGCATGCTGGAGCAGGTTACGGGCACCCGCAACGGTGTCCCGTGGCCCGCTCGGGGCGAAGAGACCGACCTGCCGAAGCACGAGGCAGAGAAGCTGATTCACAGCGGGCGCGCCGAGGTGGCGAGGAGCAAGAAGGCCGCTGCTACCCGGAGGGACTGAGATGGTTGATTCATCGCTCGCCTTCACAATCACAGCTCGCGATCTCGGTGCCTCGAGCACCTTCGACAAGGTGGCTCGCTCGGCGGACAAGACGAGCTCCAGCCTGTCCAAGAGCGTCAAGATCTCTGCTGAGGCGCAGAAGGCCTCCGAGGCGCTGACCAAGGCGCAGGACAAGCAAAGTGATGTCCTGGGCCGGGTAGCAGTGGCGGAGAAGCGCCTCCAGGAGGTGCGCGCCAACTCGAACTCCAAGGCATCCCAGATCGTTGCCGCAGAGAACAACCTGGCCAAGGCGCGGCGTGACGCCGCACGCGCGGGAACGGATGCCGAGAAGGCCGCGAAGTCCCTGGGTAGCACGCTGGAGAACGAAGGCAAAGCTGCGGGCAAGAGCCTCGGGAAGTCGGTGCTTCAGTGGTTCACCGGCGACGGCGGGAACGTGTTCAAGCAGGCCGGCGAGAACGCGGGCAACGGCTTCATCGGTGGAGCTGCCGGGGTACTAAAGACGCCCGTTCTCGGGCCTGCTCTGGCCGTTGGTCTGGGCGCCGCGGTGGTGGCGGTACTTCCCGAAGTCGGCGCCATGGCGGCCTCCGGCTTGGTGGCCGGGTTCGGCGCTGGTCTCGGCACGCTCGGGGTCGTGTTCGCCGCCAAGTCCAAGGCCGTCCAGCAGACCTGGTCCACCACTCTGGACGGCATGGGCTCCGACATGCGGCAGTTGTCGACGCCGTTCGAGTCCACCTTGCTTTCTATGGCCGACACGGCGAAACGTACGTTCGGCACCTTCAAGCCCGCTCTCGCTGATTCGTTCAAGACGCTCGCGCCGGCGTTCACCCAGTTCGGCAACGACGTGGGCAGGGCGTTCGAGCGTCTCGCGCCAGCGATGCAGCCACTCAGCACCGCGACCGTCGCCGTACTGAGGTCGCTCGGTGGCGCGTTGCCGGACATCGTGGGCAAGCTGTCCGGCAAACTGATCGACCTGTCGAACTCGGTCGAGAAGAACCCTCAAGGACTCAAGGATCTCGCCCAAGGGATCGGCGGTCTCGCCGACAGCGCGATCAAGACGATCCAGGTCCTGAACGACCTCAACGCAATGGTGAAGAAGCTCCCCGGCGGCTTCAGTAGCTTCACCAGTCTCGCGGAAAAGCTCAACCCGGTGAAGGCCGGTTTCGATGCCCTGTTCACCGCGATCTCGAAGGTCGACGGCCTGCTCAGTGGGTCGACTGTCGACAGCCAGAAGCTCGCCGGCGTGCTGAACCAGTCGGGTGCGGCGGCTGTCGCCTATGCCCGCGCCCACGGCGCTGCTGCGCCCGCGATCACCGGCGTTGCCAACGCGACGGTCCTCGCCAACCGCCAGGCCCGTGCCCTGACCGCCGAGTTCAACCGGCAGACGGCCGCCACCAACGCGCTGATCACCTCGTTGTTCAAGCTGCAAGGCGTCAACCTCGGCTTGTCGGCCGACCAGATCGCGGTCGCTCAGGCCACCGCCGACGCGACCGCATCACTGAAGGCCAACGGCAAGGGCCTGGACCTTCATACTGCGGCAGGCCGCGCGAACCAGGCCGCATTGAACGCGCTCGCCACCGCGTCGAACCAGCTCGCGTCGGACATGATCAAAGCCGGCAAGGGCACTGACGCCGCCGGTCTGGCTGCGGAGAAGTCCCGCGCGAACTTCATCCAGATCGCGCACCAGATGGGCGCCACGATCCCGCAGGCGAAGGCCATGGCCGCCTCGATGTTCGGCATCCCGAACGTCAGCCGTACGGCGAGGCTGAACGCGAACATCCAGGATCTGCAGGCGAAGCTTTCGACCGCGAAGACCGAACTCGCGAGCAAGGATCTGACAAAGGAACGCCGGGCGCAGCTGAACGCCGACATCAAGAAGCTCGAAGCCGGGATTGCCACCGCGAAGGCCGCGCTCAACTCGCTGCCTGCGTCGAAAACGGTCACGCTGACCACGAACTTCTACAAGAACATGATCCAGACGAACACGGTCGGCGGCATCCCGGCGGGGATCAAGGCGCGCGCCTCGGGTGGTCCGGTGAAGGCCGGGCAGCCGTACGTCATCGGCGAAAAGGGTCCCGAGATCCTGATCACCGAACACAACGGCTTCGTCGTACCCAACCGCGGGTTCCGCCAACTCCGCGGCGAGTTGAGCCGCGGATTCTCCAGTGCGGGCAAGGCCGGTACCGGCGCCGACATCGCCCAGGAGACCGCGCTCGTTCAGACGATGATCAAGAACCTGACCGGCGGCGACAAGAAGCTGTCCAACGCGCTCACCGCCGGCAGCAAGAAGCTGATAGCGCTGGCGAATCTGCGAGTCCAGGCGGCAGGACAGCTGAAGGCCGCCCAGGACAAGCTCGCCGCTGCCGTCCAAGTCCGCAACGACTTCAAGAAGTCCATCACGGACGCGGCGCTCAGCTTCAACTCGATCGTCAACACGCAGGCTGACAGCTCCGGGAGCATCACCGCATCGGCGATCATCGGCCAGATGTCGGACACTCTGCGGAAGACGCAGAACTTCGTCACCAACCTCGCCAGCCTCAAGGCGAAGGGCCTCAACTCGACCGTGTACCAGCAGCTGGCGGAAGCAGGCGCCGGACAGGGTGGGGATCTCGCGAGTGCGCTGCTCGGCGGTGGGCAGTCCGCCATCAACGCCGTCAACAGTCTCCAGGGCCAGATCAACAAGGTTTCCGGCACTCTGGGTACCTCCACTTCCAGCACGCTCTATCAGGCCGGTGTGGACGGCGCACAGGGCCTCGTGAACGGCCTCCTGGCGAAGACGAAGGCGCTGGACGCAGCGAGCGCCAAGCTGGTTGCCGCGATCGTCGGCCGGATCAAGAAGGACCTAGGGATCCGCTCGCCGTCGAAGGTGCTGGCATGGCACGGCGCGATGACGGCCGAGGGCTTCGCGAGTGGCATGGTCAGCAGGCTGCCGAGCGTTGCCGGCGCCGCGAGTCAGCTGGCCAACGCGGCGCTCCCGACCACCGGCGTACGGCAGGGTGCGGTCGGGACTGGATCGGGGGCCGTGATCAACAACTTCAACATCAACGTGACCGGCGCGCTCGACTCGCGCGATGCCGCCGACAAGATCATCACGACGCTACGGCGCGAGATCCGGCACCGTGGCGGCACCGTCCAGTCGGTGCTAGGTACGGGGGGATTCGGGACCTGGTGACACATACGTGAACGGCCTCCTGGGGCTTCCAGGAGGCCGTTCCGGTCGTTCGGGTACTACTGGCGCCCTGGAGCGCCGTACATGCCGTCCAGCTCGTCCAGGAGCCGCTCAAGCTGCGTCAACGTCAACTCCCTGGCGATCCAGGCGATCACGTACCCGGAGCGGTGAACATCCCGGTCGAGGTGGCGCAGCAGGTCCTCCTTCAACTGCTCGCGCAGCTCCTGCTCGGCGGTCATCGCTCGTCCTCGTCGATCACGCCGTCGAGCTCCGCGATCAGCTCGCGCAGGACCTCGCGCAGTTCGTCCATCTTGTCGTCGATCGTCTTACCGCGGAGCTTCAGGCGAGCCTCATAGCCCGATTCGTAGCCGAGATCCCAGCTGTACCGCTCCGTCTCGGTCGTCGGCTCGAACGTCTGCGGGTCGATGTTGTCGTTGTCTTGGGATACTTCACTCACGGTCGGACCTCCGTAGTCCGGTCTAGGACCGGTTGGGAGGTTGGTGCTCCTGGCCGGTCCGCTAATTGGCCGGATAACCTGAGGTGCGTAGGTACCGTGAGTCAGGCGTGGCAGGCGTGATAGCACATAGGGTTGGCGGTCGAGACCCAATAGTTCTCATGCCAGATCCCAGGCGCGGTCCGCTCGCCGGTCAGAGGTAACGTCTCGGTCACCGACTCAGACTAGTCGTGCCCGAGACTGTGATGGGACTCGCACCAGCCGTATGTTTCTCGCGGGTAACATCCATGGCAGGCTTGGAGAGACCGTTAACCAGAAGGGGTCCCACACGCTATGAAGATCGTCGTCTGCGCGAAGTTCGTGCCGGATGCCACCGCGGACCGCCGCTTCCGCTCGGAGGACAACACGGTGGACCGCGCCGGTGTCGACGGGCTGCTGTCCGAACTGGACGAATATGCCGTCGAGACCGCGCTCACCGTGAAGGAGGCCGGCGACGCCGAGGTGACCGTTCTCACGGTCGGCCCGGAGCAGGCCGCCGACGCGGTGAAGAAGGGCCTGCAGATGGGTGCCGACGCCGGTGTCCACGTGATCGACGACGCGATCCACGGCTCGGACGCGGTGGCCACCTCGCTGATCCTGTCGAAGGCGCTGGCCAAGCTGGAGGCCGACCTGGTCGTGTTCGGCATGGGGTCGACCGACGGCGGCATGGGTGTCGTCCCGGCGATGGTGTCGGAGCGGCTCGGGCTGCCGGCCGTGACACTCGGCTCGGAGGTGACCGTCGACGGCCAGACCGTCCGGATCCGCCGCGACGGCGACACCGCGAGCGAGACGATCGAGGGCACGCTGCCGCTGGTGCTGTCGGTGTCCGACCAGGCCAACGAGCCGCGGTACCCGTCGTTCAAGGGCATCATGGCCGCGAAGAAGAAGCCGGTCGAGACCTGGTCGCTGGCCGACCTCGAGCTGACCCCGGATCAGCTGGGCCAGGTGGGCGGCTCCGGCGCGTGGACCGAGGTGGTCGAGGTGACCGCCCGCCCGGCGCGCACCGCCGGCACGATCGTCACCGACGAGGACGGCAGCGGCGCTGCCGGGCTGGTCGAGTTCCTGTCCACCAACAAGTTCCTCTGAGGGGCGCGCTATGTCGAACGTTCTCGTTCTCGTTGACCACTCCGCGGGCGCGGTCCGCAAGACGACCGCCGAGCTCCTCACGATCGCCCGCCGGCTCGGCGAGCCGGTCGCCGTGTTCATCGGCTCTGAGGTGCAGGCGGCGCTGCCGGCGCTGGGGCAGTACGGCGCCACGAAGGTGATCGCGCTGTCCAACCCGGAGCTCACGCAGTACCTCGTGGCCCCGAAGGCGGAGGCGCTGCAGCAGGTCGCGGCCAAGCTCGAGCCGTCCGCGATCCTGATCTCGTCGAGCGCCGAGGGCAAGGAGATCGCCGCCCGGCTCGCGGTCAAGCTGGACTCCGGCCTGATCACCGACGCCGTCGACGTACAGGAAGGTCCCGTCACCACGCAGTCGGTCTTCGCGGGCAACTTCACCGTCCAGGCGAAGGTCACCCACGGCACCCCGATCATCACCGTCAAGCCGAACGCCGCGACACCGGAAGCCGCCGAGACGTCGCCGGAGGTGGAGGAGTTCGACGTGACGATCTCCGACGCCGCCAAGACGGCCCGGATCACCGACTCCAAGCCCCGCGAGGCCACCGGCCGCCCCGAACTCACCGAGGCCGCCATCATCGTCTCCGGCGGCCGCGGTACCGGCGGCGACTTCGGCCCGATCGAAGCCTTCGCCGACTCCCTCGGCGCAGCGGTCGGCGCCTCCCGGGCCGCGGTCGACTCAGGCTGGTACCCCCACGCCTACCAGGTCGGCCAAACCGGCAAGACGGTGTCACCGCAGCTGTACGTCGCGGCCGGCATCTCCGGCGCCATCCAGCACCGCGCCGGCATGCAAACCTCGAAGACAATCGTGGCCGTCAACAAGGACCCCGAAGCCCCCATCTTCGAACTGGTCGACTTCGGCGTAGTAGGCGACCTCCACAAGGTCCTCCCCACCGCCACCGAAGAAGTAACCAAGCGCAAGTCCTAACCACAGCTCACCCACCCGCACCGCGCGGCCACTCCACCCAGCACCACGCAGCGGCCGCCCCACGCCAGCCGAACCCGGTAGCCGCGCTTCCTGCGGCGGGCGCGCACCAACACCACTCCAGCAGCCCGGCCGGCCCCAAGCCGCGCCGGGCTGTTGCGTTCCCGCCACATCCGAATGCGCCACCTGCGACCTACGAGCGCCCCCGCCACCCGGCTCCACCCGGGCAAACACCACGAGCAGCCGCGCACGCATCACCCGCAAAGGCAGCATACGCACGCGGCACACGCACGCGGCATCCGTGCAGGGACACCCGCACCACGTCACCAACCCCACGCGGCAGCCGCGTCCGCAGTCGGGTGCTACATCCGACAGCCGTACAGCACCAACAGCCCGGCCGGGCCCAAGCCGCGCCGGGCAGTTGCGTACGCCTACCGCGCGGGCCGCTCCGCCGCTGCCTGCAAGCGGTCGCGCCCGTGTCCTGCACCCGCTCCCACCGCCAGCTCACCCGCATCCGCACCACCAGCGGACTCGCACCGCCGGGGTCGCCGCTGCAGTCGGCTCCGGCGGGCGGTGCTGGCAGGTAACAACCGCACAGGCCAACAGCTCGGCCGACGTACGTCCGCGCCGGGCTGTTGTGTACCCCGCCACACATCGGAAGCCCTCATAACACCGACGAGTGGACCGTGCCTGCGCGACTGGCCGCCGGCAGTCGCACGACGGAGCAGCCGCGCCCTCCGCGCGGCGCTTGCCGGCGATGCTGGTACGTCGGAGCCGCCCACCCAACCGCTCGTCCGGCCGACCCTACGCCGTGGGGTTGCGCTCCCACCCTTGACGTGGCTCGCCCCGCGTTACCGGGAACAGCCTGTGGTGACTGACGACAGGGTAGGGCTTGTTCTCAGTCCCCATAGCTTGTTCCCTGTGTCCATGGGGTGTCGCAGGTTCGCGGGCTGATCGACCTCTTGCGGGCCGGGGTGCGGGCTCGCGATCGCGGCCCAGGTTCGGCGGGTGGTCGGCCGCGGTACGTCGGAGCAGGTCCGCGTCTGCCTGGACGCGCACGACGAGACGGCGCCGCGCCGCTCACCCGGTGCCGTCTCGCGAAGCAGATCAGCCTGATGTGCCCGCGTCGCTGACCGGGGCGCGCCTCACGTAGTACGTGCGTCTGGTGTCTGCGCACTCACCCGGCCCGGCCTCACGAAGTACGTCCGCTTAGCGGTCGCTCGCGAGCGGCAGTTCGCCACTCGCCTGCGGAAGCAGGCTGCATGCCGGCGCAAGCCGGTGGGTGGGAGCGCGGAGCGGGTGCGGGAGGGAGCGGAGCGATCGGAGCACCTGCGGAGCACGCGGGGGCTGACCGCATGCGCCCGTCAGCCGCATGCGCCCGTCAACCGCATCCGCCCGTTGGTTGGCGGTTGGCTTACGTGGCTGGGGCGGTGCTTGGGGTGAGTTGGGTGCGGAGGTGGGTTAGGTCGGTGGTGATGGATTCTCGGCGTGTGGGGGTGTTGTTGAGGTAGGTGGTGAAGGTGGTGGTGGCGGTGGTGCAGCGGTCGTTGAGGTTGGTTACTTCGCCTTCGGTGCGGGCTCGGTCGGCGGCGAGGTTGGTGCGGAGTTTCCAGTAGCTGTTGAGGCCGATGCCGATCAGGGCCAGGCCGACCACGATCCAGAACCAGTGCACGAGCAGTCCAAGCCCGACCGCCACCAGCACGCCCGCGCCGAGGAACCCGATCGGTACTGCCAGTTGCCCGGCTGTCGGACCGCCGACGCGGGACGTGATGGCGGCCGCGGCGGCCGCCAGTTGCAGCTGGTCGGGGCCGTCCTTGCGGATGGTCACGGTCTGGCTGCCGCTGTCGACGGATACCTCGGACGGGCCGGGCTGGTCGGCGATCTGCGCGAGGCTTTCCACGGCGGGCAGGACCGATGGGCTGATCATCCGGAGCGCGGTCGCGGCCAGGTGTGGTTCGGCGGCCATGGCGAGGTCGTCGGCGAGGAGGGCGTCGACCTTGCCGGCGGAGTCCGACAGGGTTTCGACGGATTCGGCGCCGTTGGTGACGCGGGAGCGCAGTACGGCGATGCGCGCGAGTGTCTCGCGTTCGGGTTCGCTGCCTTCGGAGATGAGGAGGCGGAGGAGGGCGGCAGTGCTGTTCTTGTCCGGTTCGGTGGTGGTGTCGGCGGTCAGGCTCGGGTCGGGCTCGCGGGCCTCGGTGTTGCCGACGATGGAGTCGACGGCGTCGCGGACCCGGCTCAGCCGCATCCACGCGTCGTCCTGCCTCTCCGTGCCCTTCAGCCCGCGCGGCCGGGCCGTCGTACTGCCGCGAGACTCCAGCCGCGTCAGCCACGCGCCGTCGGTGGACACGGCTGCCTGCAGCCGCTGTACGACGAGGTCCAGCGACTCCGCGCTGAATCCGCCGCGCGCGGCCGTCGTCCACAGCACCCGCTGGACCCGGGTCAGCGAGCCGTCGTCGGACGGTACGCCGAACGCCGCGTCGATCCACTCGTTCCGTACCTGGTGACGCTGCCCGAGCGCCGCCAACGCCAGCGCCAGGAACGTCGACGTACGGCGCTCGTCGAGCTTGATCGCCGTACTCACCGCCTCCTCGTCGGGGGTCCCGGAGTGCAGCGAGACGAGCGCGACGACGGCGGGCTCGAGCCAGTACTGCGGTACGGGCCGGCCGGGCGTGGGGAGTTCCGCGCCGGCGGCCATCGCGCTCAGGACGCGGGCGGCGTACCGGCGGAGTTCGGCGGCGTCGAGGAAGGCGACCGTCTCCTGGCGCAGGTCGGACAGCTCGACGAACGCGTCGAACGCGCGCGACATGCTGTCCACCCGGCTCTGCAGGCTGCCCTGGACCCGGGACAGCTGCGAGCGCAGGCTGGACGCCTCCGACCGCGCGTACGACATCTCGCTCTGCAGGTCCGACAGCTGCTGGTTCTGCCGCCGCTCTGTCCACCAATCGCTCATGACTCCGCCTTCCCGACGCGATGAACCCCCCGGGAAGAATGACGCGCGGGCGGGTCACTCGGCTCCCGGGGAGCGGGAACATCCGCGGCGGACATACCCTTGAAACCGATATGACTTCCACCGACCGTCGCACGGTGTACCTGGACCACGCGGCGACGACCCCCATGCTCCCGGCCGCGATCGAGGCGATGACCCGTCACCTCGCCCGTACCGGTAACGCGTCGTCCCTGCACGGCTCCGGACGGTGCGCACGCCGTACGGTCGAGGAGGCGCGCGAGTCGATCGCCGCTGCGCTCGGCGCCCAGCCGAGCGAGATCGTCTTCACCTCTGGCGGTACGGAGGCGGACAACCTCGCGCTCAAGGGCCTCTGGTGGTCCCGGCTCGGGCAGGACCCGCGCCGCCGCCGGATCCTGCTCAGCGGCATCGAGCACCACGCGGTCCTGGACCCGGCGGTCTGGCTCGGGCAGCACGAGGGCGCCGAGATCGAGTGGCTGCCGGTCGACGAGCTCGGCCGGGTGCGGCCGGACGACGTACGGCGGGCCGTCGAGCGGGACCCGGAGAGCGTGTCGTTCGTCACGCTGATGATGGCGAACAACGAGGTCGGCACGCTGCAGCCGGTCGCGGAGGTGGCGGCGATCGCCCAGGAGTACGGCGTACCCGTGCACACCGACGCGGTCCAGGCGATCGGGCAGGTGCCGGTGGACTTCGCGGCGCTCGGCGTGGACGCGATGACGGTGTCGGCGCACAAGCTCGGTGGTCCGTACGGGATCGGCGCGCTGGTCGTGCACAAGGAGACGCAGTTGACGCCGATCCTGCACGGCGGGGGACAGGAGCGCGACGTACGGTCGGGCACCCTCGACGCGCCGGCGACCGCCGGGTTCGCGGTGGCCGCGGAGCACGCGGTCGAGCACCAGGCCGCGGAGGCGGTGCGGCTGACCGAGCTGCGGGACGCGCTCATCCACGGCATCACCAGCACCGTCGAGGGCGCCAAGCTGTCCGGGGATCCGGCCGGCCGCTTGCCCGGTAACGCACACTTGTCCTTCAGCGACTGCGAGGGCGACTCGCTGTTGCTGCTGCTCGACGCGCGCGGGATCGAGGTGTCCACCGGCTCCGCGTGCAACGCCGGCGTCGCCGAGCCCAGCCACGTGCTGCTCGCGATGGGGTACGACGACCAGCGGGCCCGCGGCTCGCTCCGGTTCACCCTCGGGCACACGTCGACCCGGGCGGACGTGGACGCGGTGCTGGACAACATCGGGCCGGTGGTGGAGCGGGCGAAGTCCGCCGGCTTGCAGAACGTGGGAAGGAACACCTGATGCGGGTACTCGCAGCCATGTCCGGCGGAGTGGACTCCGCGGTCGCGGCGGCGCGGATGGCCGAGGCCGGGCACGACGTGACCGGCGTGCACCTGGCGCTCAGCCGGAACCCGCAGTCGTACCGCAGCGGTGCGCGCGGCTGCTGCACGATCGAGGACTCCCGCGACGCCCGCCGGGCCGCGGACGTGATCGGCATCCCGTTCTACGTCTGGGACCTGGCCGAGCGGTTCCACGCGGACGTGGTCGAGGACTTCGTCAACGAGTACGCCGCCGGCCGTACGCCGAACCCGTGTCTGCGGTGCAACGAGAAGGTCAAGTTCAGCGCCGTCCTGGAGCGGGCGCTCGCGCTCGGGTTCGACGCGGTCGTGACCGGGCACTACGCGCGGATCGTGGACACCGCGGACGGTGCGCGGGAGTTGCACCGGGCGGTCGACCCGGCCAAGGACCAGTCGTACGTGCTCGGCGTGCTGACCCAGCAGCAGCTCGCGCACGCGTTCTTCCCGCTCGGCGACACGGTCAAGACCGAGGTCCGCGAGGAGGCCGAGCGGCACGGGCTGTCGGTGGCCGCCAAGCCGGACAGCCACGACATCTGCTTCATTGCCGACGGCAACACCGCGGGCTTCCTGGGCGCCCAGCTCGGCGAGTCCCCTGGCGACATCGTCGATGCACAGGGCAACAAGCTCGGCGAGCACCAGGGCACCCACGGCTTCACGATCGGCCAGCGCAAGGGCCTGAAGATCGGTACGCCGGCCGCGGACGGCAAGCCCCGTTTCGTCCTGGACATCAGCCCGGTGGACCGTACTGTGACGGTCGGCTCCCGCGCGGAACTGGCGGTCTCCCACCTCACGGCCTCCAAGCCCCGCTGGTGCGGTCCCGCTCCCGCCGCCGAGCTACGCGCCGGCGCCCAGCTCCGCGCCCATGGCGAAGAGGTACCTGTGGTCGCAACAGTCCTGGGTGATCAGGTGCAGGTCTCCTTCGAGGAACCCACCTCCGCCGTCGCCCCCGGGCAGGCTGTGGTCCTGTACGACGGCACCCGTGTGATCGGCTCCGCCACGATCGACAGCGTCCAGCGCGTCAGCGCCGCCGTATGACCACCACCGGTCTCGGTTCGGTCCCCGGCGACGACATCCGCGAGTGGATGCGCGCAGTACTCGAGCTGGTCGACCTCCCGTTCCTCCCCGAGCTCCCGGCCCGCCCGTACGGCGACATGATCAGCCGGACCATCGCCGTACTCACAG
Organism: Kribbella sp. NPDC059898; assembly: GCF_042730855.1. Lineage (NCBI taxonomy): Bacteria > Bacillati > Actinomycetota > Actinomycetes > Propionibacteriales > Kribbellaceae > Kribbella > Kribbella sp. NPDC059898. The sequence continues at coordinate 206,474 of NZ_JBHWKR010000007.1, read as the reverse complement.
AGCTCGCGGCTGACCTCCAACCCGTCGGGTGGCGCCTGACGGGTGGTGGAGACGCGCGGGCCAGCCTTGACCAGCGGCGGGCGCGGGCTTTGCTTCATGAGGACCTGGATGTGCTGGAGGAGTACGCCGACGGGTACCAGGGCCAGCTCAAGGTACAAGTCACCGGCCCGTGGACGCTGGCTGCTGCGGTAGAGCGGCCGCGGGGTGACAAGGTGCTGGCGGACCACGGCGCGCGGCGGGACCTCGCCCAGGCTCTGGCGTACGGCGTGGAGCAGCACCTGGCCGAAGTACGCAAGCGTGTACCAGGGGCTGAGGTGCTGTTGCAGCTGGACGAGCCCGGGCTGCCCGCCGTACTGGCTGGTGCTGTGCCGACGGCGTCAGGCTGGAGCAAGCACCGGTCTGTGGACGGTCCTGGTGCTGTGGAGCTGTTGAGCCTCTTCCCGCCGAGCGTGGTGCATTGCTGTGCGGAACGGCCGCCGATCGAGGTGTTCACCAGGTCCGGCGCGAACGGGATCGCCGTGGACGTGTCACTGCTCAACAACGCAGCCTGGGACCAGGTGGCGGCTGCGGTGGAAGCAGGTACCAAGATCTACGCGGGCGTCGTTCCGACCACAGGACCGTTGCCGCGGCCGGAGCAGGCCGCACAGCCGCTGGTACGGCGCTGGCGCGAGCTAGGGCTCGATCCTGAGCTGCTGAACCAGGTCGTGATCACGCCTGCGTGCGGACTCGCGGCCGCCCCGTCGCCGGCCGACGCCCGGGCGCGCCTGAAACTCCTCCGCGACGTCGTCGACGTGGTGGGCGAAGCCGCCAGCGAGTAATCGGAAAACGTCGGTGGCCGGCTGTAAGTTCGGCTTATGAGCGAGAACGTTGGGGCGCCCGCGGATGTCCGGACGCGGCACGCGGAGCTGAGCCAGGAGATCGAGGACCACCGGGCGCGCTACTACCTGGCGAGCCCGATCATCTCGGACGCGGACTTCGACGCGCTGATGCACGAGCTGCAGGGCATCGAGGAGCAGTATCCCGAGCTCCGCACCCCGGACTCGCCCACCCAGAAGGTCGGCGCCCCGATCTCGACACTGTTCACCCCGGTCGACCACCCGATGCGGATGGAGAGCCTCGGCAACGCGTTCTCGGCCGAGCAGATGGAGGCGTGGGCGAAGCGGCTGGAGCGCGAGGTCACGGTCCAGCAGATCGTCGACAGCGGGTTCCTGTGCGAGCTCAAGGTGGACGGCCTCGCGCTCGACCTGGTGTACGAGAACGGCAAGCTCGTCAGCGGCGCGACCCGCGGCGACGGGCGTACCGGCGAGGACGTCACGCCGAACGTGCGGACGATCAAGAGCATCCCGGAGCACCTGCACGGCGACGACCTCCCGGCGTTCCTGGAGGTCCGCGGCGAGGTCTACTTCCGGGTCGAGGACTTCGAGGAGCTGAACGCCCAGCTGGTCGAGGCCGGCAAGGACGTCTTCTCCAACCCGCGGAACAGCGCCGCCGGATCACTGCGCCAGAAGGACCCGCGCGTCTCGGCGGCCCGCCCGCTGCGGTTCGTCGTGCACGGCCTCGGCAAGGTCGAAGGGCACACCTTCGGCCGGCTCTCCGACGCGTATGAGCAGCTCAAGGCGTGGGGCCTCCCGGTCAGCGACCGCGCCCGCCGGGTCGGCACGCTCGACGCGGTCAACGAGTTCATCGCGTACTACGGCGAGAACCGGCACTCGGTGGACCACGAGATCGACGGCGTCGTGGTGAAGGTCGACGAGCTGGACCTGCAGCGCGCGCTCGGGTCCACGTCGAGCGCCCCGCGCTGGGCGATCGCGTACAAGTACCCGCCGGAAGAGGTGAACACCAAGCTCATCGAGATCGAGGTGAACGTCGGCCGCACCGGCCGGGTTACCCCGTTCGCGCACATGGAGCCGGTCCGGGTCGCCGGGTCCACGGTGGAGTACGCGACCCTGCACAACGCCAAGGAGGTCGCCCGCAAGGACGTCCGCCCGGGCGACACCGTCGTACTGCGGAAAGCGGGCGACGTGATCCCGGAGGTGCTCGGGCCGGTGGTGGACCTGCGCCCGAAGGGGCTGCCGGCGTGGGAGATGCCGACCCGCTGCCCGTGGTGCGACACGGTGCTGGCGCCGGCCAAGGAGTCGGACGTCGACATCCGCTGCCCGAACTCGCAGTACTGCCAGGGCCAGTTGCGGGAGCGGCTGTTCTATCTGGCCGGGCGGTCTGCGTTCGACATCGAAGGGCTCGGGTTCAAAGCGGCGGACGCGCTGATCAGTGGCGGCCTGCTCGCGGACGAGGGCGACCTGTTCGCGCTGACCGAGGAGAAGCTGGCCGAGAGCGAGTTCTTCACGACGAAGGCCGGTGCCCTGTCGGCGAACGCCCGCAAGCTGCTGGCGAACCTCGAGGAGGCGAAGACCAAGCCGCTGTCGCGGGCCTTGGTGGCGCTGTCGATCCGGCACGTCGGGCCGACCGCCGCGGCCGCGCTGACCGAGGTGTACGACAACATCGACGACGTGCGGGCCGCGAGCGAGGAGCAACTGGCCGAGATCGAGGGGGTCGGGCCGACCATCGCGCAGGCGATGATCGAGTGGTTCCAGGTGCCGTGGCACCAGCAGATCGTCGACAAGTGGCAAGCGTCCGGCGTGCAGATGCGCGAGGAGCGGACCGGTCCGACGCTGCCGCAGACGCTGACCGGGCTGTCCGTCGTGGTGACCGGGACCGTCGAAGGGTTCAGCCGCGACGAGGCGACCGACGCGATCGTCGGGCGTGGCGGGAAGGCCGCGAGTTCGGTGTCCAAGAAGACGTCGTTCGTGGTGGTCGGGGACTCACCGGGGTCGAAGTACGACAAGGCCGTGCAACTCGGCGTACCGATCCTGGACTCCGCCGGGTTCCGGGTGCTGCTGGACGACGGCGCCGAGGCGGCGGCCGCGGTGGCGAGTACGCCAGCGGCCGGGGAGTCCTGAAACTCGCGGAAGAATTCGCGGCCGGACGGATCCGCCGACCGGGCTGAGCCGTCCGACTGTTAACTTTGCACGTCGAGATCTGGGTCAGAAGGAGCAACATATGACGACGCCGCCGCAGGGACCGTGGGGTCCTGGGCAGCCGGGGGGACAGCCAGGCGGGCAGCACGGGGGACAGGGAGGTGCGCCGCAGCAGCCTCAGCAGGGTGGCTGGGGACAGCAGCCTCCCGCTCAGGGTGGTGGCTGGGGGCAACAGCCTCAGCAGCCGCAGCAACCTCAGCAGCACGGCCAGCCGCCGCAGCAGGGCCAGCCTCAGCAAGGCCAGCCTCAGCAAGGGCGTCCGCCGCAGCAGGACCAGCCACAGCAGGGTGGCTGGGGACAGCAGCCCGGTCAACAGGGTCAGCCCGGTGGTGGCTGGGGTCAGCAGCCGCAGCAGGGCGGCGGTGCGTACCAGCAGCAGTCCTGGGGGCAGCGTCAGCAGCAGCCGCAGCAGGGTGGTTGGCACCAGCAGCAGGGCGGACAGCCCGGGCAGTGGCAGCCGAGCGGTCAGGGCGGTCCGGGTGGCGGCAAGGGCCCGGGCGGTATCAGCAAGGACAAGCTGCCGCTGGTGATCGGCGGTGGCGTGGTCGGCATCGTGGTGATCGGCCTGCTGGTGTTCCTCGGCATCCGCGCGTTCGGCGGTAACGACACCCCGCAGAGCCAGCCGACGACCGGCCAGAGCCAGGGCGGCGACCCGTCGACGTCCCCGACCACCAGTGGTGGCACCGGCGGCGAGCTCGGCAACGCGACCGGCCAGGCGAAGGCCGTGACCGACAAGCTGCAGGGTATGGGCTTCGGCTGCAGCGACCTGTTCAACACCGGCCAGGGTGCGCACCGCGGTTGCTTCAAGCTCGACGGCAACAGCAAGTCGTCGTCGGTGATCTTCCAGTTCAAGTCCGACGGCACGATCATCGCGGCGCGGGTCGAGACCGACGACGAGGACAACAACAACAACGCCCAGGTCGCGTTCGGCCAGGCGCTGCAGGCGATCGGCAACGACACCTTCGGCGGCGACTCGGTGACCAAGATCCAGGACGCGGTGAAGACCGGTCAGCGGTCCTCCGAGGTCGGCACGAACTGGGGCTCGTTCCAGCTCAGCAACGACGGTTCGAGCCTGCGGGTGTCCGGTCACAAGAACGGTGAGGAGTCGCTGGACCTGCCGGACCAGACCTTCGACACCACCGTGGCCGAGATGACCGCGGCGCTGAAGGCGAAGACGTACGTCTGCACCAGCTCCTGCCGCAAGGACGTCGGCAAGTACGGATCGCAGCGGGTGTTCTTCCTGGCCAGCGGGAACAAGGGCATCAAGATGCTCGAGTTCAGCGCGTCCGCGGACAGCGGCAGCGCCGTGAAGGGCGCGATGACGTCGGCGATGAACGACGCGTTCGGTGTCCTCAAGGGCGGGAACGCTGCGGCGGTGAAGGCGTACATCCAGGCGCACAGTGACGGCAAGCAGTACGCTGCTTATGTCGGCGGCTGGAAGGTCGAGATCGACGGCGACAGCAGCGGAAGCTACGGGTCGCAGCGGGTCACGATCGAGTACGAGTCGTTCTACGCCTGACGCACGGAGGCCGGATGTGAAGTTCCCCCGGGAGAAGCGCGAGTCGCGGACGGTGGCCCAGCCGCCGCCCGAGGCCGTCCAGCGCGTCGACGGCGGCGGGGCCTGGGGCCCCACCCAGTTCGACCTCCCGGACCGGAACGGCTCCAACAGCCAGGCGATCCTGATCGTCACCCTCGTCGGCGTCGTAGTCCTCTTGATCATCGCCGGCCTCTGGGCCCTCGCCTACTTCCAGTTCACCTGAGCCGGAACGTCAAGAACCCCGCTCGCCGACGCGAGCGGGGTTCTTCTGTGTACGGGTCAGGCGGTGGCGCGGATGGTGACGGCCAGGGAGGCGAGGTAGGAGAGGCGGGCTACTTCGGAGCCGAGGAATTCGGGGCCGCCGCGGCGGCCGATCACCAGGACGCGGCGGTCGGACTCGAGGGGGGCCGCGACCAGGACGGACTCGGCGAGGCCCTTGTGGTCCGGAGCGTCCAGGGTGGTGGCCTTCGCCAGCGGCAGCCACTGGCCGGCGACGTCGCCGAACTCCGGGGTCGCGCTGGTCTCCAGGGCGACCTTCACCTCGCTGCCGGTGCCGTCCAGCAGTGCCGCCCAGTCCGCGTGCAGGACGGCCGGGGACTGCTCGACCAGGATGTCGATCGCGTCCGCGGGCGCGGACGTCATCTGCTCGACGGCCTCGAGGTCCATGTGCAGCCCGCCGCCGGCGCCGTACCGGGAGAACCAGATGACCTCGACGTCCGCGACGCTGTTGCAGGCCGACACCAGCCGGTCCGGCAGCACGCCGGGCGGCAGGTCGACCACGATGTCGTCGACCGCGGTGCCGTTCTCCCGGCGGTGCTCGACGATCTCGATCGCGTGGATGTCGGCGTTCACCTCGCCGAGGGCGGTCGCCACGACGCCCAGCGAACCGGGCCGGTCCGGGATGATCAAGCGCAGCAGGAACACCGAACGATCATCTCCCAGCCCATCACCGTGCGCGTAACGCCTTGTCGCCGCCCATGTTACAGAGCGGTAGGGGAGGACACGCCCGCCCGTCTCATCGAGCTGTTGTCCACAGGCGAAATACCTCTGTCACAGGCGGCCCACTAAGCTGACGGCAGTCATGTGTCTACATGGCTTTCAGCTACTGCACGCATTGGATCGGTTCATGCCTTCGATTACCCGCGAAGAGGTTGCGCACTTGGCGCGACTGGCGCGGATCGAGCTCTCCGACGACGAGCTCGACCACCTCGCTCCGCAGCTCGACCAGATCATCACCCTGGTCGGGCAGGTCAGCCAGGTGGCGGCGGACGACATCCCGCCGACCTCGCACGCCCTGCCGCTGACCAACGTGATGCGCGCGGACGAGACCGTCCCGTGCCTCACCCCGGAGCAGGCGCTGTCCGGTGCGCCGGCCGTGGAGGAGCAGCGCTTCCGGGTGCCGCGGATCCTGGAGGAGGACTGACGATGAGTGATCTGACGCGGAAGACCGCGGCGGAGCTGGCGGACCTGATGACGTCCAAGCAGGCCAGCTCGGTCGAGATCACCCAGGCGCACCTGGACCGGATCGCGGCCGTCGACGGCGACGTGCGGGCGTTCCTGCACGTCGACACCGAGGGCGCGCTGGCGCAGGCGAAGGCGGTCGACGACAGGCGGGCCGCGGGCGAGCAGCTGTCGCCGCTGGCCGGCGTGCCGCTGGCGCTGAAGGACGTGCTCACCCAGGAGGGTGTGCCGACCACGGCCGGGTCGAAGATCCTCGAGGGCTGGAAGCCGCCGTACGACGCGACCGTCGTGAAGCGGCTGAAGGACGCCGGGATCGTGATCCTCGGCAAGACCAACATGGACGAGTTCGCGATGGGCTCCTCCACGGAGAACTCGGCGTACGGCACCACCCACAACCCGTGGGACCTGACCCGGATCCCGGGCGGTTCCGGCGGCGGTTCGTCGGCGGCAATCTCGGCGTACGAGGCGCCGCTGGCGATCGGCACCGACACCGGCGGCTCGATCCGCCAGCCGGGGGCGTTCACCGGGACGGTCGGCGTCAAGCCGACGTACGGCGGAACCTCGCGGTACGGGCTGATCGCGCTGGCCTCGAGCCTGGACACCCCAGGCCCGTGTGCGCGGACGACGCTGGACGCGGCGCTGCTGCACGAGGCGATCGCGGGCTGGGACCCGATGGACTCCACCTCGATCAACCAGGACGTCCCACCGGTGGTCGCGGCGGCCCGCAACGGTGACGTCGCCGGGCTGCGGATCGGCGTCGTCAAGGAGCTCGGCGGCGAGGGGTACCAGCCGGGTGTCGAGGCGCGCTTCCACGAGGCGGTCGAGCTGCTCACCAAGCTCGGCGCCGAGGTGGTCGAGGTCTCCTGCCCGCACTTCCAGTACGCCCTCCCGGCGTACTACCTGATCCTGCCGAGCGAGGCCTCGTCCAACCTGGCCAAGTTCGACGCGATGCGGTACGGGCTGCGCGTCGGCGACGACGGGGAGAACAGCGCGGAGAAGGTCACCGCGCTGTCCCGCGAGGCCGGGTTCGGCGCCGAGGTCAAGCGCCGCATCATCCTCGGCACGCACGCGCTCTCCAGCGGATACTACGACGCCTACTACGGCCAGGCGCAGAAGGTGCGGACGCTGATCGCCCGCGACTTCGCGAACGCGTACGAGCAGGTCGACGTGCTGGTCTCGCCGGCCACGCCGACGACCGCGTTCGCGATCGGCGACCGGATCGACGACCCGATCGCGATGTACAAGAACGACCTCTGCACGATCCCGTCCAACCTGGCCGGCAACGCGGCCGCGTCGTTCCCGTGCGGCCTCGCCGACGAGGACGGCCTGCCGGTCGGCTTCCACGTGATGGCGCCGGTGATGCGCGACGACCTGCTGTACAAGGTCGGCGGCGCGCTCGAGGCGGCACTCGCCGACCAGTGGGGCGGCGTACTGATGACCAAGGCTCCGGAGCTGGAGGTGACCCGATGACTGCTGAGGTCCTTGAGATCGACGACGCGTTGACGCAGTACGACCCGGTGATGGGCCTCGAGGTCCACGTCGAGCTGAACACCCGGTCGAAGATGTTCTGCGGCTGCCCGACCGAGTTCGGCGCCCCGCCGAACACCCAGACCTGCCCGGTCTGCCTCGGTCTGCCGGGCGCGTTGCCGGTGGTGAACGCGAAGGCGGTCGAGTCCGCGATCCGGATCGGCCTGGCGCTGAACTGCGAGATCGCCGAGTGGTGCCGGTTCGCCCGGAAGAACTACTTCTACCCGGACATGCCGAAGAACTTCCAGACCTCGCAGTACGACGAGCCGATCGCGTTCAACGGCTGGACCGAGGTGGTCGTCGACGGCGAGACGTACCGGATCGAGATCGAGCGCGCGCACATGGAGGAGGACACCGGCAAGGCCACCCACGTGGGCGGCGCGACCGGCCGGATCCACGGCGCCACGCACTCGCTGGTCGACTACAACCGGGCCGGCATCCCGCTGATCGAGATCGTCACCAAGACGATCGAGGTGCCGGGCGAGAAGGCGGCCGCGGTGGCGCGGGCGTACGTCGCGATGCTGCGCGACCTGCTGTTCTCGCTGGGCGTCTCCGACGTCCGGATGGACCAGGGATCGCTGCGCGCCGACGTCAATGTGTCGCTGAAGCCGTCCGGCTCGACGGCGCTCGGTACCCGTACCGAGACCAAGAACGTGAACTCGTTCCGCTCGGTCGAGCGCGCGGTGACCTACGAGATCACCCGGCAGGCGGCGGTGCTGTCGGCCGGCGGGAAGATCCTGCAGGAGACCCGGCACTGGCACGAGGACACCGGCATCACGACGGCCGGCCGGGAGAAGTCCGACGCCGACGACTACCGGTACTTCCCGGAGCCCGACCTGGTGCCGGTGGCGCCGTCGCGGGAGTGGGTCGAGGAGATCCGCGCGACACTGCCGGAGGCCCCGGCGGTACGGCGGGCCCGGCTGCAGCAGGAGTGGGGTTTCACCGACCTCGAGATGCGGGACGCCGTGAACGGCAACGCGGTCGAGCTGATCGTGTCGACGGTCGAACTCGGGGTGTCGCCGGCCGCGGCGAAGAAGTGGTGGCTGGGCGAGTTGGCCCGCGCGGCGAACGACTCCGGCACGGAGCTCGACGCGCTGCCCGTCGGTCCGGCCGAGATCGCCGAGGTGCAGAAGCTGGTCGACGACGGCACGCTGAACGACAAGCTCGCGCGGCAGGTGTTCGAGGGTCTGCTCGCCGGTGAAGGGACGCCGGCGGAGATCATCGAGAAGCGCGGGCTGGCGCTCGTGTCCGACGACTCGGCGCTGCTCGAGGCGATCGACCGCGCGATCGCGGCGAACCCGGACGTGGTCGAGAAGGTGAACTCCGGGAAGCCCGCGGCCGCGGGTGCGCTGATCGGCGCGGTGATGAAGGACATGCGCGGCCAGGCCGACGCCGCCAAGGTCCGCCAACTGCTGAACGAGAAGCTCGGCATCTGACGCCGTCCTGAAGTGCCGGACCCCGCTGCACCGGGTCCGGCACTTCAGTGCTTTCAGGCGGCGTCGCGGTGCTCGTGCACTGCCGTCGTGTCCTGCTCGACCCGGACGTCGTCGTCGGATGCCTTTGCTAGCAGGGTCTGGGCGACCGAGAGCTCGTCGGACGGGCAGCGGAGCTCGTACCGGGTCGGGTGGATCTCGGTGGTGACCGTGTCCGGCCGGTTGCGGAACAGCGCGCGGAACAGCCCCCACAGCGTGCCGACGATCAGCCCGTACACGAAGCCCCACAGCACGACCGCGAAACTGGTCAGCGTGGTCTGCGCGACCAGTGTGACGAAGACCGCCGCCAGGATGCCGAGCAGTGCGCCCTGCAGCGCGCCGACGGCCGTCATCCGGACAACCGGGACCCGCGGCCGTCTGGTGGCCTGCCGGAGTCCGGCACCGACGATGTCCAGGCTCGCCGCGTCCATCCCGTAACTTCTCAGGTACTCCGCTGTTCGCCGAGCATCGGCGAAGCTGCTCACTGATGCGATCACACTGCTGGGGACGCCAGACGCCTGGCCGGTCGGCATACCGATCTCCTCCTCGGGTCGTTTCTTCAACAAGTACCAGACGACCTCAAGGCTGAAAGGGTTGACTGTTCAGGACGTGCCCTACCTCTCAATTGCTCAGCGTCACGCGAAGGATCCGGTCGTCGCCCGCGCGTGGCTGACCGCGGCCGTCGGTGTTCGAGGTAGTGAGCCACAGTGAGCCGTCCGGGGCGAGCTCGACCGTCCGCAAACGCCCGTACTGCTGGGTGAAGAACGCCTTCGGTTCGCCGATTCGCTTGCCTCCCGCAACGGGTATCGCCCACAGCCGCTGGCCGCGCAGCCCGGCCATGAAGACGTACCCCTTCGCGAACGTGATGCCGGACGGCGACGCGTCGGCGGTCGGCCACTGCGCGATCGGGTCGGTCATCCCGTCCAGATGGCTGATCCCCTCGGCGGCGGGCCAGCCGTAGTTGTTGCCCGGGGTGATCACGTTGAGCTCGTCCCAGGTGCTCTGCCCGAACTCCGCGGCGTACAGCTGGTTCCCGTCGAACGTCAGGCCCTGCACGTTCCGGTGGCCCTTGGTGATCCAGACCCGCCCGTCCGGGTTGCCCGGCGCCGCCTTCCCGTCGGTGGTGATGCGCAGGATCTTCCCGCCGAGCGAGTTGTCGTCCTGCGAGTTCGGCTGCTCGGCGCCGTCGCCGGTTCCGGCGTACAGGAAGCCGTCCGGCCCGAACCGGAGCCGTCCGCCGTTGTGGATCGCCGCCTCCGGGATCCCGTCCAGGATCACCTGCTGGTCCGACAGCTTCCCGTCCTGGTAGGTGATCCGCGCGATCCGGTTGTCGCTCCCGCTGGAGTAGTACACGTAGACGTACGGCCTCCCCGGATACCCGGGATCGACCGCGATCCCCAGCAACCCGCCCTCCGACGAGGACTTCACCCCGTCGACGCTCCCTACCTCGGTCACCCGCCCACCGGCGACCCGCACGACCTTCCCGGCGTCCCGCTCGGTCACCAACGCACTCTTGTCGGGCAGAAACGCGACTCCCCACGGCACCCCGAGTCCGGTCACCACCGTCGAGGCCACGGTCAACTTCACCGGCGAGGCAGTCGGCGCTCCGGACGACGCGGAGCTGCTCGGCGTCGGCTCGGAGCACCCCGCGACGAAGGCCAGTACGGCGGCCACCGCCGCGGCTTTGCCTCGCACGATTCAGCTGCCCCAGGTCGGGCGGAGGGGGAAGTGGGCGTTGCCGCGGTGGTCGAGTTTGGCGGCCAGGACCTGGTGGAGCTGGATCGTGTTGTGTTCGAAGCCGGCTCGGCTGGCGGCCAGGTAGAGGCCCCAGATCTTGGCGGTGGCGGGGCCGACCTCGGCGACGGCCTCGTCCCAGTGGGCGACAAGGTTGTCGTTCCAAGCGGCCAGGGTGAGGGCGTAGTGCTCGCGGAGGTTCTCCTCGTGGCGGACCTCGAAGCCGGCGTCCTGGGCCTCGGCGATGATGCGGCCGGAGCCGATCAGTTCGCCGTCCGGGAAGATGTACCGGTCGATGAACGCGCCGGTGTTGCGGAAATGGTTGTCCGGCCGGGTGATGCAGTGGTTGAGCAGCCGGCCGCCCGGGCGGAGCCGGTCGTACAGGAAGGTGAAGTACGACGGGTAGTTGCGGACGCCGATGTGTTCGGTCAGCCCGATCGAGCTGATCGCGTCGAAGTCCCGCTCCGGTACGTCGCGGTAGTCCAGGAACCGTACTTCGGCCAGGCCCTCCAGCCCCTCGCGCTTGATCGCCTGTTGCGCCCACTCGGCCTGCGCCTCGGACAGCGTGACGCCCAGCGCCTGTACGCCGTACTCGCGGGCCGCGTGCCGGACCATCCCGCCCCAGCCGCAGCCGACGTCGAGCAGCCGCATCCCCGGCTTCAGGTCGAGCTTCCGCGCGACCAGGTCGTACTTCTCGAACTGCGCCTCCTCCAGCGAGGCCTCAGCCGTCGGGTAGACCGCGCACGTGTACGTCATCGACGGCCCGAGCACCCACTCGTAGAACGTGTTCGACACGTCGTAGTGGTGGTGGATCGCGGACTTGTCCCGCGCCTTCGAGTGCCGCAGCCCCTCGAACGTCCGGCGCCACTTCGGCAGGTGCTCCTGCGGCGGCGGGGGCGGCGGCTTCAGGTGGCTCCACCCGAGGCTGCGGATGATCCGCAGCGCCTCGGCGGCCTTCGGGCGGTGGAAATGGAACTGGTCCAGCATCAGCCGCATCAGCTCGTACGGGTTGCCCGGGTGCACGCCGGTGATCTCCAGGTCGCCCATCACGTACGCGCGGACCATACCGAGGTCTCCCGGTGCGGTCAGGATGTAGGACAGCCCGCGCTCGGAGGCCAGATGCAGGTGGATCGGGGAGTCCTCGGGTCCGGCCGCACTGCCGTCGTAGGCCGTGAACCGGAACGGCAGTCCGTCCGGGATCACGGTCGTGAGGGCTTCGGCGATCGATACCTGGGTCGCGAGCGTCGTCACTGGCGCGTCACCGCCTTCTCGTAGAGCCCGGTGAGCCGGGCGTCAGGGTCGTAGCGTTGTTTCACTGGGGTCAGTGCCGGGACGTTGTACAGCCGGTCGAACGTGTCCCGGTCGTAGTACGCGTCGGAGTACAAGGACTTGTGGCCGCCGAAGTCGGTCACGGCCTGCTCGATCCGCCGGTTGACGTCGCCGTCCGCGGCGCCGGGCGCGATCGGGACCGTGCCCCAGAAGCCCACGTTCACGTACGTCTCGCCGGGCTTCAGCGGATAGAGCGGCCAGGACTCGGAGCCGCGCAGCCGCAACGGGCACAGCCACACCGGCCGCATCCCGACCTCGCTGTCGAACCAGCGCAGGAAGTCCGCGAGCCGCGCGACCGGGATCTCCACGTCCTGGACGACGCGTTCGCGGTCCGGGCGGCCGCGCCGGTGGTTCAGCCGGGCCGCGTAGTGGTGCCGGTTCTCGAAGCCGACGATCTTGTGGAACACGTCGCTGCGCCGCCAGCGCCGGGGCCACAGCCGCCGTACGACGGGCTGCTGGGCGCCGAACGCCGCGGAACACCAGAACCAGTCGGTGTCCCACCGCCACAGGTAGTCGTGCGCGGTGAGGAAGTCCTTCGGCCGCTGCCGGATCGACCGGTAGTAGATCTGCTGGCCGGTGTAGTCGCTGGTCCGGACGGCGGCGTCGCTGTTCCGGCCGAGGCTCAGGTACGCCTCGGACGGGCTGAACACCACGCCGTCGACGAAGTGCACGGGCTCGTCGTCGTACTTGCCGTCCGCAACGATCGTGGAGATGGCCGGGGCCAGTTCGTCGAGCGCGACCCGGACGTGCCGGAGCGCGACGTACGGCGAGATCCGGTCGAGCTCGATCCGCAGCCGGGTCGCGTAGCCGAGGGTGCCGTACGAGTTCGGGAACGTCCGGAACAGCTCCGCGTGCTCGCCGTCCGGACGGGCCGTGACGAGGTCGCCGGCGCCGGTCAGGATGTCCAGCTCGAGCACCGACTCGTGCGGCAGGCCGGCCCGGAACGACGACGACTCGATGCCGAGCCCGGTGACCGCGCCGCCGAGCGTGATCGTCTTCAGCTGCGGGACGACCATCGGCGTCAGCCCGTGCGGGAGGGTCGCGGCGACCAGGTCCTCGTACGTGCACATGCCCTGGACGTCGGCGGTCCGGGCGTCCTGGTCGACGCTGATCACGCCGGTCAGCTTGGAGACGTCCAGCCCGGGACGCTCGGTGTCGGTGCGCGGCCGGAACAGGTTCGAGCTGCGCTTCGCGAGCCGGACGGGATCCCCGGGCGGGATCCGTTCGTACGACTCCCGCAGCCGCCCGACGGCCTGATCGTGCGCCACCACCGCCGCCACATCCGATGTCGAAGGCACCGATCCAGAGTACGACGGTGCCCGCTCCGTGGCACGGGAGTTCAAACTGTCCACGGCTCCGAGTAGGTTCTGTGACATGGCTGACAGGGCTGATGGGGTGAAGGCATGGCTTCCGTGGGAGGACTCCGAGGCGTTTCTCGGCGGCGTGCCCGCGGGGTTCGACGTGGAGCTGTTCGCCGGCGGTGAGCGGCCGAAGTCGCTCGACGAGGTGGAGTTCTACGTGCCCAGCTACATGGGCGGCGGTGACGTCTTCGACGTCGTCAAGGAGATGCCTTCGCTGAAGGTCGTGCAGCTGCAGACGGCCGGGTTCGAGCACGTCCAGTCGCGGCTCGCCGACGGCGTGACGTTGTGCAACGCGCGCGGCGTGCACGACGCGTCCACGGCGGAGCTGGCGGTCGGGCTGATCCTCGCGACGTTCCGGAACCTCCCGCGCGCGGTCCGCGACCAGGAGCGGCAGCTCTGGCCGGGGTCCTACGACGAGGTCGACGACTCGCTCGCGGACCGGACCGTGCTGATCCTCGGGTACGGCGCGATCGGCGAGGCGCTGGAGCGGCGGCTGACCGGGTTCGAGTGCGACGTGATCCGGGTCGCGCGGCGGGCACGGGACGGCGTCCACCCGATCTCCGCGCTGCCCGAGCTGCTGCCGCGCGCGGACGTGGTCGTGCTGCTGACCCCCGCGACGCCGGAGACCACGCGGATGGTGGACGCGACCTTCCTCAAGCGGATGAAGGACGGCGCCCTGCTGGTGAACGTCGCGCGCGGTGTCGTCGTGGACACGGACGCGTTGCTCGCCGAGCTCGGCACCGGGCGGATCCAGGCCGCGCTGGACGTCACCGACCCCGAGCCGTTGCCCGCCGGACATCCGCTGTGGTCTGCTCCGAACGTACTGATCAATCCGCACCGCGGCGGCGCGTCGACGGCGTTCGCGCCGCGGGTCGCCCGGCTGGTGCGGGCGCAGCTGGAGCGCTACGCGTCCGGGGAACCGTTGATCAATGTGGTGGCAGGTCCACCGCGCTAGGAGGAGGACGACGATGTCCGAGGCCGTACTGCTGATCGGGACCAAGAAGGGGCTCTGGATCGGCCGGAGCGACGCTGCCCGGAAGGACTGGCGGCTCGACGGGCCGGTGCCGGAGTTCGAGATGCAGGGTGTGTACGCCGTGGGCGTCGACACCCGCGGCGACAGCGCCGGCACCGCGCGGCTGTTCGTCGGCGGCACCAGCGAGCACTGGGGGCCGGCGGTCTTCCACTCCGACGACCTCGGTGAGACCTGGGCGGAGCCGCCGGAGGGCTCGATCGGCTTCCCGAAGGACGCCGACGCGTCGCTGGAGCGGGTGTGGCAGATCCAGGCCGCGCCGGACGGCCAGCCGGGCGTCGTGTACGCCGGCACGCAGCCGTCCGCGCTCTGGAAGTCGACCGACGGCGGCGTCACGTTCGAGCTGGTCAGAGGCCTCTGGGACCACCCGCACCGCAAGGACTGGGGCGCCGGGTTCGGCGGCCAGGCGGTGCACACGGTGCTGCCGCACGCCACCGACCCGGACCGGATCAGCGTCGCGATGTCGACCGGCGGCGTGTACCAGACCACCGACGGCGGGACGACCTGGTCCCCGGCGAACCACGGCATCAAGGCGTACTTCATGCCGGACCCGGACCCGGAGTTCGGCCAGTGCGTGCACAAGCTGGCGGCGCACCCCGACGTACCGGAGCGGATGTTCGCGCAGAACCACCACGGCGTGTACCGGTCGGACGACGGCGGCGCGATCTGGAAGTCGATCGCCGACGGGCTGCCGTCGGACTTCGGGTTCCCGATCGTCGTGCACCCGCACGAGCCGGAGACCGTGTACGTGTTCCCGCTGGTCGCGGACGGCAACCGGATCCCCACCGAGGCGAAGTGCCGGGTCTACCGGTCGCGCGACGCCGGCGCCACCTGGGAGCCGCTGACCTCCGGCCTGCCCGACGTGTCGTACGTGCCGGTGCTGCGGGACGCGATGACCACCGACACCGCCGACCCGGCCGGTGTGTACGTCGGCACCCGGGACGGCTGCGTCTACGCCAGCGCCGACGCGGGCGACACCTGGGTGGAGGTCGCCAGCCACCTGCCCGACATCCTCACGGTCCGCGCCGCGGTGCTCGAATGATCGCAGTCCGGCTGCCGACGGTGCTCCGCCCGTTCGCGGGCGGAGCCGAACGCGTGGAGGTCGAGGCCCGCACGGTCGCGGAGGCCTTCGCCGCGCTGGACGCACCCCTGCGGCGGCGGCTCACCGACGAGCAGGGAGCGGTCCGCCGGCACGTCAACGTCTACCTGCGCGACGAGAACATCCGCGACCTCGACGGCCTCGGAACGCAGGTGCGCGACGGCGACGAACTGCTGATACTCCCGAGCGTCGCGGGCGGTTGATCGGTACCGTCGGTCGGCATGAGCGACGTGTTGCTGCTGACCGGTCCCTGCGGTTCCGGCAAAACGACGGTGGCGCGCCTGGTGGCGACCGGCGCGCCGCGGCCGACGATGCATCTGACGACCGACGAGTACTACCGCGGTATCCGCACCGGCTTTGTCGCGCCCTACCTCCCCGGATCCCAGCGGCAGAACGAGGTGGTGATCGACGCGATCGTCGCCACCGTCGGCGCTTACGCGCGTGGCGGGTACGACGTGGTGGTGGACGGGATCATCGGCCCGTGGTTCCTCGCGCCGTTCCGGGCCGCTGCCGCGGAGGGGGAGTGGACGATGTCGTACGTCGTGCTGCGCCCGGATCTCGGGACGACCCTGCGGCGTGGACAGGACCGCCCCGAGTCCGAGCTGACCGACGCCGAGGCGCTGACCGGCATGCACCAGGCGTTCGCGGACCTCGGCGAGCTCGAGCGGCACGCGATCGACACCACCCGGCTCGACGCGGAGCGGACCGCCGCCGAGGTCCGGAAAGCTGTTGCTGAAGGCACCTACCTGCTCAGTGCCTGAACAGCCGCAACCCCGTCGCCGTCCAGGTGATCCCGAGCGCGGCGCAGGCAGCCGCGACCTCGTCGGACCGGATCGACCCGCCCGGCTCGACGATGTGGGTCACGCCGTACCGATGCGCCACCTCGACGTTGTCCGCGAACGGCAGATGCCCGTCCGACACCATCGTCACCCCGGCCAGCGGCTCGTCTGACCAGAGCGCCGCCTTCTCCCCGGCGAGGCGGGTGCAGTCGACGCGTGACTGCTGCCCGGCGCCGACCCCGATCGTCATCCCGTCCTTCACCAGCACCACGGTGTTCGACTGGGTGTAGCGCGCGACGATCATCCCGAGCGCCGCGTCGTCCGGCAGGTCGTGGGGGAGCGGCGCGGCGTCCCGCTCCTGCGTCAGCCGTACGCCGTACACCTCGCGCACCTCCTCCACCGGCGGCTCGTACGACGGGTCCATGGCAAGCACCAGATACGTCCCGCGCTTCTTCGCCGCGAGGATCTCCAGTACGCCGTCGTCGTACCCGGGTGCGATGATCCCGTCCGACACGACCCGCTTCAGTACCGCGGCCAGCTCCAGGTCGACGGGATGCGAGACCGCCACGAAGTCGCCGTACGACGACTTCGGATCCGCGGCCCGCGCCCGCGTGTACGCCTCGGCCGGCGTCGTACCGAGCGCCGCTCCCGCGGGCGAGACGTGCTTGTACGACGCCGCGGCCGGTACGCCGAACCGCTCCGCCGCCTCGCGCACGAGCTGCCAGCCGGTCAGCGCGTCCAGGATGTTGATGTACGACGGCGCACCCGCGAGCACCGTGAACGGCGCGTTCTCGAGAGTGGCCGCCTGCTGAGGATTCATGCCGTACCGCAACTGCATCCGGACCTCCGAACGACGTCCGAGGCGCCCAGGCGGACGACGCCCCGCTCGAAAGCTCCCCGGTGGTACCCCACCCTCGCCAGTCGCGGTGCCGCCAGCCTACTTCGTCGCCCGCACCACCAGCAGCCGCGAGTCCGCTGCCAGCGGTTCACCGTTCCAGCCGCCGTCGACGACCACGTCGGAGAAGCCCGCCGTACGGAGGTCAGCCGTGATCTCGTCGGCGGACCGGAAGTACAGGACGTTGCGGTAGACCGCGTCGTGCCCGTCCTCGAACACGTTGTGCGCGTCGAACACCACCCGTCCGTCCGCGATCTCGATCAGCTCGAGCCACTCCTTCAGGTGCCCGGCGACCGTGTCGCGTTCGCCGTACGTCGCCTCGCTGGTCCACTGCTCCCAGGCGCGCATCGCCGGGTTCCGCGACTCGAACGCGAGCACGCCGCCGGGACGCAGCGCGGCGGCCAGCGCGACCACGCTGGCCGCGTGCTCCGCGACGTGCATCATCGTGTTGCCGCTGCTGACCACCAGATCCACGTCGCCGGCCGGCTCGACGGCGTGGTGGTCGCCCTCGATCCAGGTGACCGCGTCGGCGCCGGGCTGCTTGCGCGCGTACCCGAGCATCGTGGCGCTGGGGTCGATGCCGATCACCTCCCGCCCGGGCGCGACCAGCGACCGCGTCAGCAGGCCGGTGCCGCAGCCGAAGTCGAGGACCTTCGTGGTGCCCTCGGCCAAGGCGCGGTAGTACGCGTGGTCATCACCGGCCGGGTTGTCCAGGTCGTAGAGCTGTACCAGTTGTTCGTCGCCGTACGGATCGTCAGTCACCCCGAAAGCCTAAGGGGGTGTGCCCCGTAAGACGGTCGTCTCAGAAATTGAGACGGTAGGCGGCTGAACTTGACCCGGTCGGCAGGTTTCGGCGAATAATGCCTACATGCGATCGATTCTCCTCGTACTTGTGCGGCGCGCCGACTGACGCGACCACCGAGTCGAGCGCGCCCCTTCAGCCAACCCGGCGGAAGGGGTTTTTTGTTGCCAGGGCGACTATCTGCGACCCAGTAGTGCCAGGACGACGGCCACAAGCGAGGATGGATCGGTCGCGAAAGTACAACCATCGTGACAGGACTGAGGGAAGGCACTCATGAGTGAGCAGCTGACCGGGGCACAGGCTCTGATCCGCGCACTGGAACATGCCGGAGTGGACACCGTCTTCGGCATCCCGGGTGGCGCGATCCTCCCGGCGTACGACCCGATGCTCGACTCGACCCAGATCCGCCACATCCTGGTACGTCACGAGCAGGGCGCCGGCCACGCCGCCCAGGGGTACGCCGCGGCGTCCGGCAAGGTCGGCGTCTGTATGGCGACCTCCGGACCGGGCGCGACCAACCTGGTGACGCCGATCGCCGACGCCTACATGGACTCGGTGCCGCTGGTGGCGATCACCGGCCAGGTGGCGGGCGCCGCGATCGGTACGGACGCCTTCCAGGAGGCGGACATCCGCGGCATCACGATGCCGATCACCAAGCACAACTTCCTGGTGACCGACCCGAACGAGATCGCGACCACGATCGCCGAGGCGTTCCACATCGCCTCCACCGGCCGGCCCGGCCCGGTGCTGGTGGACGTCACCAAGGACGCGATGCAGACCACCGGCGTCGACTTCCAGTGGCCGACCGAGCTCGCGCTGCCCGGCTACCGGCCGGTGACCCGCCCGCACCCGAAGCAGGTGCGTGAGGCGGCCCGGCTGATCGTCGCCGCCGAGAAGCCGGTGCTGTACGTCGGCGGCGGCGTGATCCGCGCCCAGGCCAGCGCCGAGCTGAAGGAACTCGCCGAGCTGCTCGGCATCCCGGTCGTCACCACGCTGATGGCCCGCGGCGCGCTGCCCGACACCCACGAGCTGCACTTCGGGATGCCCGGCATGCACGGCTCGGTGTCCGCGGTCGGCGCGCTGCAGCGGTCCGACCTGCTGATCACGCTCGGCGCCCGCTTCGACGACCGGGTGACCGGCAAGCTGGACTCGTTCGCCCCGGACGCGAAGGTCATCCACGCCGACATCGACCCGGCCGAGATCGGCAAGAACCGGGTCGCCGACGTGCCGATCGTGGGCGACTGCAAGGAGGTCATCACCGACCTGATCGCCGCGCTCCGGACCGAGATCGCGAACGCCGGCCGGACCCCGTCGTACGACACCTGGCGGCACCAGCTGGAGGACGTCCGCGCGCGCTACCCGCTCGGGTACGACGAGCCGGAGGACGGCACGCTGTCGCCGCAGCACGTGATCCAGCGGATCGGCCAGATCGCCGGCCCGGACACCGTGTACACCGCGGGCGTCGGCCAGCACCAGATGTGGTCCGCGCACTTCCTGCCCTTCGAGAAGCCCGGCCACTGGCTGAACTCCGGCGGCCTCGGCACCATGGGGTACGCCGTACCGGCCGCGATGGGTGCCAAGGTCGCCCGCCCGGACAAGACCGTCTGGGCGATCGACGGCGACGGCTGCTTCCAGATGACCAACCAGGAGCTGGTCACCTGCGCGCTGGAGGGCATCCCGATCAAGGTCGCGGTGATCAACAACCAGTCGCTGGGCATGGTCCGGCAGTGGCAGACGCTGTTCTACGACAAGCGCTACTCCAACACCGACCTGCACTCGACCCGGATCCCGGACTTCGCCAAGCTGGCCGAGGCGATGGGCGGCGTCGGGCTGCGCTGCACCGACAAGGACTCGCTGGACGCCACCATCGAGAAGGCGATGGCGGTCACCGACGCGCCGGTGGTGGTCGACTTCGTCGTGCACCGGGACGCGATGGTGTGGCCGATGGTCGCCGCCGGCGTCAGCAACGACGAGATCCAGATCGCCCGCGACATGGCGCCGAGCTGGGAAGGCGAGGAACTCTGATGTCGAAACACACCCTGTCGATCCTGGTCGAGAACAAGCACGGTGTGCTGGCCCGGGTGGCCGCGCTGATCTCCCGCCGCGGGTTCAACATCGACTCGCTCGCGGTCGGTCCGACCGAGCACCCCGAGGTGTCCCGGATGACGATCGCGGTGACCGTCGAGGAACAGCCGCTGGAGCAGATCACCAAGCAGCTCAACAAGCTCGTGAACGTGATCAAGATCGTCGAGCTCGAGCCCACCCAGACGGTCCAGCGCGAACTGTTGCTGGTCAAGGTCAAGGCGGACACCCTGACCCGCGGGCAGGTGCTGGAGACCGTCCAGCTGTTCCGTGCCAAGGTGGTGGACGTGGCACCGGACGCGATCACGATCGAGGCGACCGGCAATCCCGAGAAGCTCGAGGCCATGCTCCGGGTGCTGGAACCCTTCGGCGTCCGCGAGCTGGTGCAGTCCGGCATGGTGGCGATCGGCCGCGGCAGCCGCTCGATCTCCGACCGCACGCTGCGGCCGGTCCCGGTGCCGCCGCCGCACGTCCAGACCGGACCGCCGAACGTCCAGGCGCGACCCGTCGACCACTCGCACCCGGTACCGGCGCCGCCGCCGGGCCGTACCGCCGCCGCCGTACCGAATCAACACTAAGGAGAAGTGCCCGAAGTGGCTGCTGAAATGTTCTACGACGACAACGCCGACCTGTCGGTGATCCAGGGCCGGCACGTGGCCGTCCTCGGCTACGGCTCCCAGGGCCACGCCCACGCGCTCTCGCTGCGCGACTCCGGCGTCGACGTCCGGGTCGGCCTGCCGGAAGGCTCCAAGAGCCGGGCCAAGGCCGAGGCCCAGGGCCTGCGGGTCGTCACCCCGGCCGAGGCCTGCGAGGAGGCCGACGTGATCGTCGTCCTCGCTCCGGACCCGGCGCAGCGCAAGCTCTACAAGGACGCCATCGAGCCGAACCTCGTCGACGGCGACGCGCTGGTCTTCGGGCACGGCTTCAACATCCGGTTCGGCTACATCAAGCCACCAGCTGGTGTGGATGTCTTCATGGTCGCCCCGAAGGGCCCGGGCCACCTGGTCCGCCGCGAGTACTCCGAGGGCCGCGGCGTACCGGTGCTGGTGGCCGTCGAGCAGGACGCCACCGGCAAGGCGTGGGACCTGGCGCTCTCGTACGCGAAGGGCATCGGCGGCCTCCGGGCCGGCGGTATCAAGACCACCTTCACCGAGGAGACCGAGACCGACCTCTTCGGTGAGCAGGCCGTCCTCTGCGGTGGTGTCTCCGCGCTGATCACGGCCGGGTACGAGACGCTGACCGAGGCCGGGTACCAGCCCGAGGTCGCGTACTTCGAGTGCCTGCACGAGCTCAAGCTGATCGTCGACCTGATCTACGAAGGCGGCATCGCCAAGCAGCGCTGGTCGGTCTCCGACACCGCCGAGTACGGCGACTACGTGTCCGGCCCGCGGATCATCGACGCGTCGGTGAAGGCGCGGATGAAGGAGGTCCTCGGCGACATCACCGACGGCACCTTCGCGGCCCGCTTCATCGCCGACCAGGACGCCGGCGCGCCGGAGTTCGCGGAGTTCCGCAAGAAGAGCCAGGAGCACCCGATCGAGGCCGTGGGCAAGGACCTGCGCGGCCTGATGGCGTGGGTCAAGTCGCACGACGACGACTACGTCGAGGGTTCTGCCGCCCGCTGACCGAGGTCGTGAAGGGCCCGGACCGTCCAGGTGGACGGTCCGGGCCCTTCGGTTTGCAACAATGTGTGACGATTCCGGTTCGGTGGGGGAGGTGAGCGGTGGTGAACGACGTAGCGCCGCGCCCACCGCGGCGGATCCCCGGCGGTGCCGGATCGCTCACCCAGCTGGAGAGCCCGAGCCGCCCGGCGACCGGAGCCGAGCCACCACCCCGCGGCCCCTGGCTCTTCGGTCGCTTCCTGGCCGGCCTGATCGCCCTGATCCTGATCGTCGCCGCCGGCGGCGCAGCGGGCTGGTACTTCCGCCAGCGCAGCGTGCGCATCGACACGGCCGCCGTACTGAAGTCCGCCGGCCCGGCCGTGGTCCGGGTCCTGGCCACGACCTGCGCGGGCACCGGCGAGGCGTCCGGCGTCCTGATCGACAACGGCCGGATCCTGACCGCCGCGTCGGCCGTCGACCAGCCGAAGTCGATCGTGGTGGTGGCACCCGACGGCCGGATGCGGCGGGCCAACCTGCTCGGGACCAGCGCCGACGGTGTCGCGGTCCTGCAGTCGATCGGATTCGACGACCCGCCGCTGCACCTGCCGGCCGCCGACCCGGGCCGCCGGGCCGAGCGGGCACTGATCGGGTACACGGCGGCCGGCAAGCAGGTCGTCAACGAGATCGGGTCCGCGGCCGATCCGAAGCCGCTGAGCCAGTTCATGAACGCGGCCAAGCTCGGCGGCCCGGTGGTCGGAAAGGCCGGCGAGCTGGTCGGCCTGGTCACGGGTCCCACGGTCCCGACCGCCGCGGTCGTCCCGGTCGCCAAACTCCGCGAGTACGTCGCGCCCGCGCCGTCCGGCATCACCGTCGCGTCCGCGGGGACCTGCCCGGAGTCACGTGGCCCGCAGGGCGGGATCGTCCCGGTGCTGCAGGTCGCCGGTACCCCGTTGGCCCTGAAGGTGCGGCAGTTGCTGGCGAACTACCTGACCCTCGAGAACAAGCACGACTTCGACGCCCTGCAGGCGCTGTACTCTCCGCGCCTGGCCGCGTCCTTGACCGTGGCCCGGGACCGGCAGGGCCACTCGACGTCGTACTTCTTCAACCCGAGGATCACCGATCTGGCACCGGACGGCTCCTATGCGCGGATGGCGTACAACGTGCTGTTCGCGGGGACCGCGAAAGGCGCCGGGGGCGGCATCTGCAACCGGCTGGACGGGCGGGTCGACCTGGTGTGGGTGGGCGGCAAGCCGGTGATCGACAAGATCGCCTACGCGACCGACCCGGTGAGCTGCGACACCGACTGACCGGCATCCGGGTCCCCGAGCGGGGCGGATGCCGGACGCGGTACGATCGACTCAGCGGGCACAGCGCGGTGCTCTGTTCATCATGAGCCCCTACCGCTTCTGCAGGAGATTCCTCCATGACTGACGTAACCCGGCCCGTCGTCCTGATCGCCGAAGAGCTCAGCCCGGCCACTGTCGAGGCGCTCGGCCCCGACTTCGAGATCCGCCACGCCAACGGCGCCGACCGCGCCGAGCTGCTCCCCGCCATCGCCGACGTCGACGCCATCCTGATCCGCAGCGCCACCAAGGTGGACGCCGAGGCGCTCGCCGCCGCGAAGAAGCTGAAGGTCGTCGCCCGCGCCGGCGTCGGCCTCGACAACGTGGACGTGAAGGCCGCCACCCAGGCCGGCGTGATGGTCGTGAACGCCCCGACCTCCAACATCGTCAGCGCCGCCGAGCTCGCCGTCGCGCTGCTGCTCGCCTCCGCCCGCCGGGTCCCGGCCGCGAACGAGTCGCTGAAGAAGGGCGAGTGGAAGCGCAGCAAGTACTCGGGTGTCGAGCTGTTCGAGAAGACCGTCGGCATCGTCGGCCTCGGAAAGATCGGCGTCCTGGTCGCGCAGCGGCTGGCCGCCTTCGGCATGAACGTGATCGCCTACGACCCGTACGTGCAGGCCGGCCGGGCCGCGCAGATGGGCGTCCGGCTCGCCTCCCTGGACGAGCTGCTGGCGGCCAGTGACTTCATCTCGGTGCACCTGCCGAAGACCCCGGAGACCATCGGCCTGATCGGCGACGAGCAGCTGCACAAGGTCAAGCCCGAGGTCATCATCGTGAACGCGGCCCGCGGCGGCATCGTCGACGAGCAGGCGCTGTACAGCGCTCTGAAGGAAGGCCGGGTCGCGGGCGCCGGGCTGGACGTGTTCGCGTCCGAGCCGTGCACCGACTCGCCGCTGTTCGAGTTCGAGAACGTCGTCGTCACGCCGCACCTCGGCGCGTCCACCGACGAGGCGCAGGAGAAGGCCGGCATCGCGGTCGCGAAGTCGGTCCGGCTGGCATTGTCGGGCGAGCTGGTCCCGGACGCCGTGAACGTCCAGGGCGGCGTGATCGCCGAGGAGGTCCGGCCGGGGATCGCGCTGACCGAGAAGCTCGGCCGGATCTTCACCGCGCTGGCCGGCGGCGTCGCGCAGCAGCTCGACGTCGAGGTCCGCGGCGAGATCACGCAGTACGACGTGAAGGTGCTCGAGCTGGCCGCACTGAAGGGCGTCTTCGCGGATGTCGTCGAGGACAACGTCTCGTACGTGAACGCGCCGCTGCTGGCGGCCGAGCGGGGCCTCGAGGTCCGGCTCGTCACCGACCACGACAGCCCGGAGCACCGGAACCTGATCACGCTCCGCGGCACGCTCGCCGACGGCGCGCAGGTGTCGGTGGCCGGCACGCTGGTCGGCGTCCGGCAGTCGGAGCGGCTGGTCGAGATCGACGGGTTCGACGTCGAGATCGAGCTCGCCGCGCACCTGGCGTTCCTCACTTACGAGGACCGCCCGGGCGCGGTCGGCCAGATCGGCCGGATCCTCGGCGACGCCGACGTGAACATCGCCGGCATGCAGGTCAGCCGGGACCGCAAGGGCGGCAAGGCGCTGGTCGCGCTGTCGGTCGACTCGAAGATCGCGGCACCCGTGCTGGACGAGATCACCGCCGCGGTGCAGGCCGCCACCGCCCGTTCCGTGGACGTCGAGGCCTGATTCACCCGAACGACTGATTTACTGGAGGCGGTCAGCCGCCCGCAGGCGCATGGCGGCTGACAAGGGCCCGGGCTCAATAGCCCGGGCCCGCTGCCTTTTCTAGCGCCGGGTGGCGAGCAGGACGGCGGCGTCCGCCGCGACCATCACCTCGACGGTGGTGAAACGCTGGTCCATCAGCCATTCCTGGCGGAGCGTGTCGACCCGGCCCTCGTACATCGGCGGCCAGACCGCGGACGGCGTGAAGTCGTCGAGTACGACGAAGCCGCCCGGCTCGACGACGTCCGCGATCACGTCGCGGGCGGACAGCTTCGCCTCGCGGGCGTCCACGAACAGCAGCGCGAACGGGCCGCGCTCGATCAGCGCGGTCCAGTCGGCCGACACGACCTCGATCCGCTCGTCGGCGGCGAACAGTTCGCCGACCGCCTGCGCGAGCTGCGGGTCGCTCTCCGCGGTGACGATGTTGGTGCCCTCGCCGGCGCCGCTGCGCAGCCAGGCCGAGCCGACGCCGCAGCCGGTGCCGAGCTCACCGAGCAGGCCGGACTTCGAGGCCGCGAGGGCGGCGAGCAGCCGGCCCGTCTCGTTCCTGGTGGAGCTGACGAATCCGCGCCGGCCGGACAGGCTGAGGGCCGCCGAGACCAGCGGCGGCAGTTCTGGAGGAGCACTCACGGGCTGAGACTGGCACAGGTCGGGGCCGGCGCCCGCACCGGGATCTCATATTCCGGGACAACCTGCCCGCATTGTGGAGAAATAGTCGGACGTGCGAGTAAATTCGTGCGCATCCTGCCGCCCACGACATATTGGGAAGGAGCAGCATGTACGACATGTATCCAGCCAACTGGCCGGCCGTCGACGGCCGTGAGCGGAAGGCCGCCCGGCGGCGCCGTCCGGCTCGCCCGGCGCCCGCGGCCGAGGTCAAGGCTGTCCAAGAGGCCATGAACCGCCGTGACAATGGGGGAGAACCCAACAAGTGAGCGAGAACAAGTTCTTCACGCTGGCCGTCGTTCCCGGTGACGGGATCGGACCGGAGGTGACCACCGAGGCGCTCAAGGTCCTCGACGCGGTCGCCGCGCAGCACGGCGTGACGTTCGAGCGGACCGAGTACGACCTCGGCGCGAAGCGCTGGCACGCCACCGGTGAGACGCTGCCGGACGCCGAGCTGGAGGAGATCCGCAAGCACGACGCGATCCTGCTCGGCGCGGTCGGCGACCCGAGCGTCCCGTCCGGCGTACTCGAGCGCGGTCTGCTGCTCAAGCTCCGGTTCACCCTGGACCACTACGTGAACCTGCGGCCCTCGAAGATCTACCCGTCCGTCGGTTCCCCGCTGACGAACCCGGGCACCGTCGACTTCGTCGTGGTCCGCGAGGGCACCGAGGGTCCGTACGTCGGCAACGGCGGCGCGCTCCGGGTCGGCACCCCCGCCGAGATCGCCACCGAGGTGTCGGTCAACACGGCGTACGGCGTGGAGCGCGTGGTGCGGGACGCCTTCGTCCGGGCGCAGGCGCGGCCGCGGAAGAAGCTCACGCTGGTCCACAAGAACAACGTGCTCGTGTACGCCGGCCACCTCTGGAAGCGGACGGTCGACGCGGTCGCGACCGAGTTCCCCGACGTGGCGGTCGACTACCTGCACGTGGACGCGGCGACGATCTTCCTGGTCACCGACCCGGCACGGTTCGACGTGATCGTCACCGACAACCTGTTCGGCGACATCATCACCGACCTGGCGGCCGCGATCAGCGGCGGGATCGGGCTGGCCGCGAGCGGCAACATCAACCCGGACCGGACCGCGCCGAGCATGTTCGAGCCGGTGCACGGCTCCGCGCCGGACATCGCCGGCCAGCAGAAGGCCGACCCGACCGCGGCGATCCTGTCCGCGGCGCTGCTCCTGGAGCACCTCGGCCTGCCGGACGCGGCGCGCGCGATCGAGGCGGCCGTCGAGGCGGACATCGAGGAGCGCACGGGCGCTGCCCGCAGTACCGCCGAGATCGGCGACGCGATCGCCAAGCGCGCGGCGGGCTGACCGGTGACGGCAGGAGAGGCTCCCGCCGCGGCCGGAGCCGGCGCTCGCATGACCAGTTGGTCGAGAGGTACGGTGCGGCTATGAGCGAGTTCACCGTTGAGCCAACCACCACACCGGCCAGCGACGACCAGCGCGCCCAGATCCTGGCGAACCCGGGATTCGGGCAGTACTTCACCGACCACATGGCGATCGCCACCTGGACGGCCGAGAAGGGCTGGCACGACGCACGGATCACCGCTTTCGGTCCGCTGGAGCTTTCTCCGGCGACCTCGGTGTTCCACTACGCCCAGACGATCTTCGAGGGGATGAAGGCCTACCGGCATCCCGACGACTCGATCCACCTGTTCCGCCCCGAGGCGAACGCGGTCCGGTTCCAGCGGTCCGCGCAGCGGCTCGCGCTGCCGGAGCTGCCGACCGAGGTCTTCCTCGACTCGCTGCACAAGCTGGTCGAGCTCGACAAGGCCTGGGTGCCGGGTGGCGGCGAGACCTCGCTGTACCTGCGGCCGTTCATGTTCGGTTCCGACCCGTTCCTCGGCGTCCGGCCGTCCGCGCAGGTGACGTACTGCGTGATCGCCTCGCCGGCCGGGTCGTACTTCGCGAACGGTGTGAAGCCGGTCCGGATCTGGCTGAGCGAGGAGTACACCCGCGCGGCCCCCGGCGGCACGGGTGCGGCGAAGACCGGCGGCAACTACGCGTCGTCGCTGCTCGCCCAGGCCGAGGCGATCGAGAACGGCTGTGACCAGGTCGCGTTCCTGGACGCGGTCGAGAAGAAGTGGGTCGAAGAGCTCGGCGGGATGAACCTGTACTTCGTCCTCGACGACAACTCGGTGGTCACGCCGGAGCTGTCCGGCACGATCCTCGAGGGCGTCACCCGGGACTCGATCCTGAAGCTGGTCACCGACCTCGGCTACACGGTCACCGAGCGCAAGGTCTCGGTCGACGAGTGGCGCGAGGGTGCTGCCTCCGGCAAGGTGCAGGAGGTGTTCGCCTGCGGTACCGCCGCGGTCGTCACCCCGGTCGCCTCGCTGAAGTGGCGCGACGGCGAGACCCGGATCGGTGACGGCAACGGCGGCCCGGTCACCGCGGCCGTCCGGTCGGCTCTCCTCGACGTGCAGTACGGCCGCACGGCCGACCCGCACGGCTGGATGACCCGCGCCTTCTGACCCCGCTCCTCCGAACGCCCGGCAGCCACGGCTGCCGGGCGTTTTCATAGGTTCTTCTCAGCTCGGGGTGTGGGACGGCGCTCGCTGGTCCTTCGCCGAACCCGATAGGGTCGGGCGGCATGAGCGGCTTTCCGGCTGAGGTCGAGGGGTACTACGCGGAGCTGGCCCAGCGGCGGGGGTGGTCCGCGGAGACCCTCGCGGCGATCCGGTCGACGGTCGAGCTGATCCGGGACCTCGACCGTGGGACCGCACCGCGGACGTACGGCGCCGCGGTCGACGACTACGGGACCGACTGGCTGTACGAGGCCGTCTGGCACGAGCGGGAGTGGGTCGTCATCCGCCAGCTCGGCGCCGGCGAGGACGGCGAGGTCACGCGGTACTGGTGGCAGCGCCTCGAGGACGAGGACGGCATGCTCACCGACCAGTCCCTCGACCGCGACGACTGGGGGCTCCGCCCGCTGTCCCGCGAGGACTTCTACACCGCCTGGGACGACCCGGGCTGGTCCCTTACCGCCTGAACTCCAGTACCCGTTTGCGTACTGAATGGTCGAGATGCGAGACGGCACCGTTACCGATCGGTGATTGTGTGGCAGACTTCGAGACGTCATGAAGCACTATCGGGTGATTATTCTCTAGGCGCGCTCAGCCAGCTGTACCTGAGCGCGCAGACCTCTCGCACCTTGCGGGAGGTTTTTTGTTTGCCCGAACAGACCCTTCCGGAAGGCCGACCCGCATGAGCATCTCGGACGATTTCCACGTGTACGACACCACTCTGCGCGACGGTGCGCAGCAGGAGGGGCTGGCGCTGTCCGTGGCCGACAAGATCGCCATCGCGCAGCACCTGGACGAGCTGGGGGTCGGCTTCATCGAGGGTGGCTGGCCGGGGGCGGTGCCCAAGGACACGGAGTTCTTCGAGCGGGCGCGGACCGAGCTGCACCTGCGGAACGCGACGTTCGCGGCCTTCGGCGCGACCCGCAAGCCGGAGACCGTTGCCGCCGACGACCAACAGGTCGCCGCGCTCCGCGACTCCGGCGCGGGGGTCGTCACACTCGTTGCCAAGAGCCACGACGCACACGTCGAGCGGGCGCTCCGGACGACCCTCGACGAGAACCTGCGGATGGTCGCCGACACGGTCCGGCACCTGCGGGACAACGGGCAGCGGGTCTTCCTGGACACCGAGCACTTCTTCGACGGCTACCGCGCGAACCGGGCGTACGCGCTGGAGGTGGTACGAGTAGCGGCCGAGGCGGGCGCCGACGTGGTGGCGTTGTGCGACACCAACGGCGGCACACTGCCCCGGGAGTTGCAGGACGTCGTCCGCGACGTACTCGAATCGACCGGGGCCAGGCTCGGCATCCACTGTCACAACGACGCCGGCTGCGCGGTGGCGAACTCGATCGCCGCCGTCGAGGCCGGCGTCACGCACGTCCAGGGCACGGTCAACGGGTACGGCGAGCGCACCGGCAACGCCGATCTGGTCGCGATCGTGGCGAACCTCGAGCTGAAGCGCGGGATGGAGCTGCTGCCCGCGGGCAACCTGGCGGAGTCGTTCCGGATCGCGCACGCGATCGCCGAGGTGACGAACGTGCCGCCTTCGCACCGGGCGCCGTACGTCGGGCTGTCTGCGTTCGCGCACAAGGCCGGGCTGCACGCGAGCGCGATCAAGGTGGACCCGGATCTCTACCAGCACACGGATCCGGCGCGGGTCGGCAACGACATGCGGATGCTGGTGTCGGAGATGGCCGGCCGGGCGAGCATCGAGCTGAAGGGCCGCGAGCTCGGGTTCGACCTCGGCAACGACCGGGAGCTCGTCGGCCGGGTGGCCGATCGGGTGAAGGTCCTGGAGTCGCGCGGGTACACGTTCGAGGCGGCCGACGCGTCGTTCTCGCTGCTGCTCACCGAGGAGGTCGACGGGAAGCGGCCGAGCTTCTTCGACGTCGAGTCGTGGCGGGTGATCACCGAGTCGCGCGCCGACGGCGAGGCGGTGTCGGAGTCGACGGTGAAGCTGGTCGCGGCGGGGGAGCGGGAGATCGTCACCGGGGAGGGCAACGGCCCGGTGAACGCGCTCGACCACGCGCTGCGGACCGCGATCGAGCGCGCGTACCCGGCGGTGAACAAGTTCGAGCTGGTCGACTACAAGGTGCGCATCCTCGACCAGGGACACGGCACCGACGCGGTGATCAGAGTCCTGATCGAGACCGCGGACGGCGAGGGTTCGTGGGTGACGGTCGGCGTCGGGCACAACATCGTGGAGGCGTCCTGGGAGGCGCTGGTCGACGGGTTCACGTTCGGTCTGCTGCGCCACAAGGAGGTCGCGCGATGAGCCTGCTCGCCGTCGAACGGGTGCTCACGGTCTTCACCGCGCAGGTGGCGGAGGTCGAGGGCCTGCTGGCACGGGTCGCCGTACTGCTGAATCCGTACGACGTCCGGGAGCTGACGTTGTCGCTGGACCGGGGCGAGCTGCGGGTCGTCGTCGAGGGCAACGGCTTCGACGCCGGGAGGGTCGCCGCCCGGCTGGACAGGGTGATCGGCGTACTGGACGTGACTATCAGCTCGAACTGATCAGTCTGAACTGGACAGTTTGGACTGTCTAATCTAGTGTTGGCGATGTGATCAGTGCATCGGCGACACAAGCTGCTGGCGAGGTGCGGGTGGTCTTCGGCCGGGTGAAGCGCCGGCTGAAGGACCTCGCGGAGACCGACGACCTGACGCCGTCGCAGTTGTCGATGCTGAGCCGGCTGGACAAGGACGGCCCGGCGACGGCGAGCCAACTGGCCGCGGCGGAGCGGATCCGGCCGCAGTCGGTGGCCGCGATCCTGACCGCGCTGCGCAACGCCGACCTGATCGAGCGGCACCCTGATCCGGAGGACGGCCGCCGGCAGGTGGTGTCGCTGACGTCGAAGGGCCGGCACCGCCTGCAGGGTGACCGCAAGGTCCGCCAGGAGTGGCTGGCGCAGACGTTGCAGGAGCACTGCTCGGAGGCCGAGCGGCAGACCATCATCAAGGCGCTCGCGCTGCTGGACCACGCGATCGAGGCGGCGACAGTCCGTTGACGGACCGTTTCGACCGGCGGCTGATCGCCCCGATGCTGGTCGGGTCGGTGCTGAACCCGATCAACTCGTCGATGCTGGCGGTCGCGCTGATCCCGATCGGCGCCGCGTTCGGCGTACCGCCGTCACAGACCGCCTGGCTGGTCACCGGCCTGTACCTTGCGACCGCTGTCGGCCAGCCGGTGATGGGCCGCCTGGTCGACATCTTCGGACCGCGCCCGCTGTACCTGATCGCCACCTCGCTGGTCGGTGTCGCCGGTGTGCTCGGCGCCTTTGCCCCGAACCTCGGCGTACTGATCGCCTCCCGGGTGCTGCTCGGCTTCGGTACGTCGGCGGCGTACCCGGCGGCGATGTCGCTGATCCGGACCGAGGCGGACCGGACCGGGATGGAGACGCCCGCGGTCATCCTGAGCAGCCTGTCGATCGCGAACCAGGTGATCGCGGTGATCGGCCCGACGCTGGGCGGCCTGCTGATCGGGCTCGGCGGCTGGCACCTGATCTTCACGATCAACGTGCCGCTGTCGCTGGCCTGCGTGGTGCTCGGCGCGCTCTGGCTGCCGCGGACCGCCCGCTCGCGGAGCGCCGGTGGGCTCGACTACGCCGGGATCGTGCTGTTCGCGGCGACGTTGGTCTCGTTGATGTTGTTCCTGATGCGCCCGGCCGTCTCGCGGTGGTATCTGCTGGTACTCGCGCTCGCTCTGGGCGTGGCGTTCGTGATCGCGCAGTTGCGGGTGATCGCGCCGTTCATCGACCTGCGGGTGCTCGGCGGCAACCGCCCGCTGATCATGACGTACCTGCGGCAGGTGCTCGCGTTCGTCGGGGCGTACTCGTTCCTCTACGGCTTCACCCAGTGGCTCGAGGAGGCGCGCGGGCTGAACGCCTCGAAGGCGGGTCTGCTGCTGTTGCCGTTGTCGCTGGCGGCGGTCGTGGTCACCGCGGTCACCGGACGGCGGGCGGCGGTCCGCGGCAAACTCGTTGCCGGAGGCGTCTTTCTGCTGGCGGCCGCGGCGGCGCAGCTGTTCGTCGGCCCGGGTACGCCGGTGTGGATCCTCGCGGTCGTCGGCGTGATCGCCGGCGTACCGCAGGGGCTGAACAACCTCGCCAACCAGACCGCCCTGTACCAGCAGTCCGATCCGGCCCGGATCGGCTCGTCCGCCGGGCTGCTCCGCACCTGCGTGTACGTCGGCGCGCTGATCTCCGCGGCCGCCAACGCCCACTTCTTCCAGCACGGCGCGACCACGACCGGCCTGCACGAGATGGCGGTCTTCCTGCTCGTCGTCGCCGGTCTGCTGATGCTGGTGACCCTCCTGCAACTCCCCGAATAGAGAGGTCCTGCTGTGCCAGTCACAACTCTTGACCCGAAGACGGCGCTGGTCGTCATCGATCTGCAGAACGGCGTCACCGGGCTCCCGGGTGAACCGCACGCCACCGCCGACGTGATCAGCAAGGCCGTGGAGCTCGCCGAGGCATTCCGCAAGCACAACCGGCTGGTGGTCCTGGTCCGGGTAAGTATCGCCGCCGACGGCGCCGACTGGGTCCCGGGCCGGACCGAGCAGGGGCCACGGTCCGCCCGCCAGACCCCGCCCGCGGGTGCCGACCAGGTCGTCGAGCAGCTGGCCGGCCATGCCGAGGACATCATCGTGACCAAGCGCAACTGGGGCGCGTTCCACGGCACCGATCTCGACATCCACCTGCGCCGCCGCGGCATCACGCAGATCGTGCTGACCGGGATCGCCACCAGCATCGGCGTCGAGTCGACCGCCCGCGCGGCCTTCGAGCACGGCTACCACGTCACGCTCGCCACCGACGCGATGACCGACCTGTCCGCGGACGCCCACCACAACTCGCTGACCCGGATCTTCCCGCGCCTGGGCGAGACCGGCACCGTCGCCGAAATCATCGCCCTCCTTGGTTAGGAAGGTTTACTAATAGTTCGTCGAGCGCTAGCTTGGCTGTCTCCGCCCCACACTGCAGGAGGCAGCCATGCGCCCACTCCTACTCACCCTGATCGTCACGTTGACCGCGGGGTTCCTCGCGGGTCAACCGAGTACCGCCGCACCGCCGGCGTTCAAGCACCCCGGCGTCCTGGTCGACCAGGCGCAACTCGACTACGCGCGACAGCAGGTCCAGAAGGGCGCCCAGCCCCAGAAGGCGGCGTACGACTCGATGAAGGCCAGCCCGTACGCCGCCTTGTCGTACACCCCGAAGCCGCGCGCGATCGTCGAGTGCGGCTCGAGCTCGAACCCGAACAACGGGTGCTCCGACGAACGCAACGACGCGCTCGCGGCGTACACCCAGGCACTGATGTGGTACTTCACCCGCGACGACCGGTACGCGAAGAAGTCGATCCAGATCATGGACGCCTGGTCCGCCGTACTGAAGGACCACACCAACACCAACGCACCGCTGCAGACCGGCTGGTCCGGCGCCTCGTTCTCGCGCTCCGGTGAGCTGATCAAGCACACGTACGGCGGGACGTGGGCGCAGCGCGGGCGCTTCGAGAAGATGCTCCGCGACGTGTACCTGCCCGAGGTACGCAACGGCGCCGGGTGCAAGAACGGCAACTGGGAACTGATCATGACCGACGCCGCGATCGGGATCGCGGTGTTCCTTGACGACCATGCGGCGTTCGACAAGGCGCTGAGCATCTGGCGCGGCCGGCTGCCCGGGTACGTGTACGAGAAGTCCGACGGTGCGTACCCCAAGGCGCCGTCGACCTGCCCGAAGAACAGCCGGCAGGAGATCGTCGACTATTGGCAGGGCCAATCAACCTTCACCAACGGCCTGGCCCAGGAGACCTGCCGCGACTTCGGCCACACCGGCTGGGGCCTGACCGCCGCCACCCACATCGCCGAGACCGCCTACCACGAGGGCGTCGACCTGTACGCCGAAGCCGGCAATCGTTTGACTGACGCGTACAACTTCCACACCCGCCTGGAGAACGGCGCATCGACACCGTCGAACCTCTGCGGCGGAACCGTGAAGAAAGGCCTCGGCCCGGTCACCGAGATCGTCTACAACCACTACCACAACCGCCTCGGCCGGCAGTTGCCCGCCGTCCTGCAGTACACCGAGGCCGAACGCCCGGCGGGCGCGAACTACTTCTTCGCGTGGGAAACCCTGACCCACGCGAACAATCCGCGCTGAATCGATTCCCAGGACTGCCCCCTCCGGGCTAGCGTCGTGACCATCACTGACCTGGAGGGGGTTGTCGATGTCTCTCACCGAGCGCGAGCAGTCGGAGATCGAGCAGGCGAACACGTCCGGTAAGCAAGCAGTCGTATTCATCCACGGACTCTGGCTGCTGGCGAGCAGCTGGGACCGCTGGCGCCGGTTGTTCGAGGACAACGGGTACAGCACGGTCGCCCCCGGCTGGCCGGACGATCCGGAGACGGTCGCCGAGGCCCGCGAGCACCCGGAGGTGTTCGCGCACAAGATGGTGCAGGCGGTCACCGACCACTACCTGGAGGCGATCCGCGGCCTGGACCAGAAGCCCGCGGTGATCGGGCATTCGTTCGGCGGGCTGATCGCGCAGAAGGTCGCCGGCGAGGGCGCGGCCGCGGTCACGGTGGCGATCGACCCGGCGCCCGGTCGCGGCGTACTGCCGTTGCCGCCGTCCGCGTTGAAGGCCGGCTCGCCCGTGCTCGGGAACCCGGCGAACGCGCGGCGGTCGGTGACGCTGACGTTCGACGAGTTCAAGTACGGCTGGACGAACAACCTCGACGAGGACGAGTCCCGGCAGCTGTACGACGAGTTCCACGTCGCGGCGTCCGGCGTACCGATCTTCCAGGCGGCCGTGGCGAACCTGAATCCGTTCAGCGAGACGAAGGTCGACTACAAGGCCGAGAACCGCGGGCCGATCCTGCTGATCTCGGGGGAGAAGGACCACACGGTGCCGCACGCGATCACACACGCCGCGTACAAGCAGCACACGAAGAACGCGGGCGTCACCGAGTTCGTGGAGCTTCCCGGCCGTGGCCATTCACTGGTGATCGACCACGGCTGGGAAGAGGTCGCCCGGACGGCGCTCGACTTCATCCAGAAGTACTAGCGCTCACTGGGCGGGGTGGTAGCTGACGGTCCAGTTGTCGAAGTCGTAGACGACGGACTGGTTGCCGACCTGGGCGGTGAACCTCGACGCCAGCTGGTTCTGTTTGAGCCAGGGGGTGTCGAAGAGCTTGAACGAGTCGTAGTCGATCGGCTCGCCGTTCACCAGGTGGGTCGGGCCGGGGGCCGCGGTGGCGGAGTCGAACGTGATGTCGAGGTCCTTGCCGCGCAGCGTGTGGTAGATCAGCCGTGGGTTGGCGTCGTCGACGTGGCTCGTGTCCAGGCTGGTCTTCTTGAGCAGCTCGGCGGTGAACGCGTCCAGGTTCGGGTACGCCGCGGCGTCCGCGGTCTCCAGCACCCAGCCGTTGGTGTTGGCCTGGCTGCGCAGGATGTCGTAGCTGTAGGCGAGCGTCGCGGTCGGGTGGATCTGGGTCGTCGTCTTCACCTTGTTCGACGGGTCGTTCGGCGTCTGGTGGTACCAGGTCGCGGGCTTGGCCAGTTTGAAGGCGAAGTACGCCGAACCCGTGTCGACGACCGTCCAGCCGGCCACCTCCTTGCGCTGCTTGATCGAGCCGTTGTCGGGGAACATCGCGTTGAGGTAGTTCGACGTCTGGTCGCCGGACGTCTTGTAGACACCGACGGCCGTCGGCCCGTCCTGCATCACCCGATGGTCGGCCGGCTGGTCGTACGACCCGATCGGCGCGTTGCCCTGGTCGGTGGACAGCCGGAACAGCGGGTTCGGCGCGTCCGACTTCCAGCGCAGGATCATCGGCTGGTCCTCGATCCAGTTGTCGACCCGCCGGTACTGGACCTCGGTGGCCAGCCCGTACGTCGGTCGCACGTAGCTGGTCCGGTAGATGTCCATCGCGTGCCCGCTGGAGTTCTGCAGGTTCGTCTTGTGGGCCGTGTACGACTTGCCGGTCGTCTGCCCGATCTGCACCGCGAGCGCCGGCGGCTTGTACGTCGTTCCCGGCCAGGCGAGGAATCCGGCGTACTCGAGGTCCGGCCGGTACGCCGAGGGCGCCGGATTGTCGGACTCTCCCACACCCTGTTGTGCACGGTGCGCGCCGAAGTACGTCCAGGCGACGGTGGCGTGGTCGGCGGGCCGCCAGGTCGGGTCGTTGACCGAAGCGAGGTCGCCCTTCGCGCGGCTCTCGGACGAGATCAGGTAGCCGTCGTTCCAGTCGTTCGCCCACTCGAACCACATGACGTCCATCGCCATCTTGACCTGTTGGCGGAGCTCCTGGTCGTCCGCCCACTGGTAGATCGCGTTCAGGCAGACGTACGTCATCACCGTGTACTCAGGGCTCTCGTACTCGGCCCAGCCGCGGTGGACGGCGGCCTGCACCATCTCCAGGATGTTCGCCTTGTTCATCGCCATCAGCGTGGTGCCGGAGTTGCCGTTCAGGTCGACGACGTCGGGGAACGTCTGACCGACGAGGTAGCCGGTGACGTAGTTGCTCATCCGCAGGTTCTCGGTCTGGTTGAGCTTCTTGTACCCGTACTTCGCGAAGTAGGTGCGGACGTCCTGGACCATCGCCGGGCTGAACTGGTCGCCGGCCATCAGGTACGCGTACATCTTCGCGACGCTCTTGTACTGCTCGTAGTCGTAGCCCTGGAAGAGCTTGTCGAGCTTGGCGAGGTTCGCGTCGACGTTCTCGTGGTCGACGAGCTGCGCGGTGTACTCCGCGACGTTGATCGGGCCCTCTTCCTCTTGCATGGCCTTGGTCTTGTCCCACAGCCACTGCGTGCGGGACCCGATCGTGCCGGGGAACGGCGCCGGCTTGGTCGGTACGCTCGCCGCGGTCGTCACGTGGACCGGAGCGCTCATCGCGCTGACGTGGCCGAACGCGTCCTTCGCGCGCACCGTGAAGTCGTACCCGGTCGACGGCATCAGCCCGCCGATGGGCGCGATCGTGGTCGAGCCGCTCACCGATGCGACCTGGTACCCGTCGCGGAACACGTCGTACCCGGTGACCCGGGTGTCGTCGGTCGACGGCTGCCATTGCAGCGCGACCCCGCTCGAGGACGGCGTACCGGCGGTCAGACCGGTCGGCGTGGTCGGCGGCGACGTGTCGTTGACAGCACCCGCGTCGTACACGCCGAGGTTGTCGACGGTGATCGCCTCGTCGGTACCGCCGGTGTCGACGCGGACCTGGAATCCGAGCTCGACCGTCGTGACGAGCCGCTTGCCGCCGTTCGGGACGACCGTGAAGCGGTACTCCGGGAGGTCGGCCTCGGTCACGGTGCCGCCGGTCGTGCTCTTGTACGCCGTTGTCGTGGTCAGGCTGACCGACGGGACCGGGAACCGCGGTACGGCGACGTCGTCCCAGTTGCCGAACGAGATCTGCGCATAGATGTCCTTGGCAACGGGTTTGCTGCTGGCCGCGGTGCGCTTCAGGTCGAACTGCAGGACGAACTGTTCCGCCGGGCTGCCGACCGGCTGGCTGTAGATCGCGTTGATGCGGTCCTTCAAGGCCCCGGTGGGGAACCGGTGGTAGAAGTAGCTGGCCAGGTTGGCGTTCTGCGAGGAGTCGCGCAGCTCGACAGCGTTGTCGATCACCTGCTGGCTCCCGCCGCTGGTGGTGCTGGACAGCGTGAACGGGCTGACACCGGTGTCGATGCCGGTGTCCATGTCCGCGGCGAGCAGATTGACCGGCGGATCAGCAGTGGTGGCAGCTGTTGCGCCGGAGGACTGTGCTGCGAGCAGCAGTGCGATGGACAACACCAAAGCTGAGGTTTTCACCCTCATGGATCCATCCCTTTCGGTTGGGCACTTACTTGACGGCCCCCGTGACCAGGCCCTTGCTCCAGAACGACTGCAGTGACACGAACATCGCGACCACCGGCACGACCGACAGCAACGCCCCGGTGACGACGGTCGTGTAGCCGATGGGGTAGCCCTGCATCTCGCGCCAGCCGACCAGCCCCACGGTGACCGGCTGCAGCGAACTGTTGGCGAGCATGAGCGAGGGGAGCAGGAAGTTCGTCCAGATCGCGACGAACTGGAACAGGAAGACGGTGACCAGCGCCGGCGCCATGATCCGCATCCCCATCGCGAAGATGCGGAACTCCCG
Source organism: Kribbella sp. NPDC059898 (assembly GCF_042730855.1). Lineage (NCBI taxonomy): Bacteria > Bacillati > Actinomycetota > Actinomycetes > Propionibacteriales > Kribbellaceae > Kribbella > Kribbella sp. NPDC059898. Next base: position 168,354 of record NZ_JBHWKR010000007.1, on the reverse strand, counting down.
GGCACCGTCGATCCGGCCGGCCTCGATCAGCGCGTCCGGCACCGACGAGGCGGCGTAGATCCGGCTGAGGTAGACACCGAACGGACTGACGATGCTCGGGATGAACACCGACCAGAACGTGTTCACCACTCCGGTGTGACTGAACAGCAGATACAGCGGTACGGCGAGCACCGGCGCGGGCAGCAGTACGGCGGCCAGCACCGTACCGAACACCGCCTCGCGTCCCGGGAACGGGAACTTCGCCAACGCGTAACCGCACATCGCCGACAGCAGGGTCGAGACGGCACCGCCGCCGACGGCGTACAGCAACGAGTTGAGCAGCCAGTGCGTGTAGATGCCGCCCTGAGCACGGAACAGCGTCTGGACGTTGTCCCACAGGGCGAAGTGGTGCCCGAGCCAGAAGCCGTTGCCGGAGAACAGGTCTCCGCTGCTCTTGGTCGCGGACACGACCAGCCACCACACCGGCAGCAGGAAGTACAGCGCGGCAAGAGTCATGACCGCCAGCACGAACAGCCGGGAGGTCGGGCTCACCTTGGTCATGCATCAGTCCTTTTGGCGGAGGCCCGGAAGACGAGGACGGACAGCACGCAGATCAGTGCGCCGAGCACCACCGACTGCGTGGCCGCGTAGTTGAAGTTGTTGGCCGACAGCGATCGCAGCGCGGCCATGATCGGGGTGTACGTCGACGACAGGTTCGGCGCGACGGACTTCATCGTGACGGGCTCGTTGTAGAGCTGGAACGTGCCGATGATCGAGAACACCAGCGCCATCAGCAGCGCCGGGCGGACCTGCGGCACCTTGATGAACAGCGCCGCCTTCCAGCCCGAGCAGCCGTCCACCGCGGCGGCCTCCAGCGTCTCCTCCGGGATGGCCTGCAACGCGGCGTACACGAGGATCGTGTTGTAGCCGGTCCAGGCCCAGGTCAGGATGTTCGCGATCGAGAACGGCAGCGCGCCGTCGCCGACGAAGCTGAGGTGCTCGAACACGCGGGTGATCGGGCTCAGCGAGGGCGCGTACAGGAACGACCAGACCAGCCCCGCGATCACACCCGGCAACCCGTACGGGATGAAGTACGCGATCCGGAAGAACCGCGCACCCTTCGTCGTCCGGGCGTCGAGCAGCAGCGCGAGGAACAGCGCGATGACGAGCATCGCCGGCACCTGGATGATGCCGATGAACGCCACCCGGCCGAGCGCCGCGAGGAAGTCCTTGTCCTGGAACACCTGCGTGTAGTTGCCGAAGCCGGTGAACACGGTCTCGGACCCGCCGAGCCCGAGACCCGATCGTTTGACCGCGAAGAAGCTCTGCTCGATCGAGTACGCGGTCGGCACCAGGTAGACGAACACGAACAGCACGAGGAACGGCAGCATGAACGGTGCGGCCCGGCGGAGCTCCTTTGTCCTCATTGGCTGACCGAGAAGCCCTGCGACTTGAGGGCGGACACGGTGTCCTGCTGGGCCTTCGCGAGCGCGTCGCCGTACGTGCTCTTCTTGGTGGGGATCTTGCCCAAGCCGTCACCGAGCGACTTGGCCGAGGTCGACATGATCGGTCCCCACACCCAGCCGTCGGTCACCTTGCCGGCCTCGCTGCGGAACAGCTTGTAGATCGGCTGACCGCCGTAGTAGCTCTGCGGTGCGTCGAGCGCGGCGTTGGTCAGGCCCGGCTTGGACGCCGGCAGGATCGCGGCGGACGCGATCAGGTTCGACACCGACGCGTTGTCGGTCGACATCCAGAGCGCGAACTGGGTCGCCTCCTTCGGATGCGCGCAGCCCTTCATCACGGCCGTCGCCGACCCGCCCGAGTTGCCGACGGAGTCGCTGCCGCTCCAGCGCGGCATCGGCGCCACCGCCCACTTGCCGGCCGAACCCGCGGCGTTGTCGCGGATCAGGGACGCCGACCAGACCGGCCCGACCTCGGCCCACACCTTGCCCTTGCTCCACGCGGAGTACAGCGTCGCGTCGAACGCCGGATACGACGTGACGAGGCCCTTGTCGAACAGCCCCTGCCAGTACTCGCCGACCTTCTTGCCGCCGTCGGTGTCGAACGAGACCGACCAGGCGTTGTCCTTGACCCCGAACCACGGCGCGTCCGCCTGCCAGGAGAATCCGGCGTACAGGTAGGGGTCGGTCGGCAGGTTCATGATCCGCGCGGTCGGGTCCGCGGCCTTCACCTTCGCGGCGGCGTCGGCGAACTCCTCCCACGTCGTCGGTACGGCGATGCCGGCCTTCTTGAAGAGGTCCGCCCGGTAGAAGGTCGCCATCGGCGCGGTGTCCACCGGTACGCCGTACGCCTTGCCGTCGACGCCGACGTTGCCCCAGACCCAGTCCGGGAACTGGCCCTTGTCCTTGGCGACCGCGTCGCTGACGTCCTCGAGCGCGCCGGCGGCGAGGAAGCTCGCGAACGTCTCGTACCCGATCTGGGCCAGGCACGGCGCGTTGCCGGCCTTCGCGGCGGTCAGCATCTTGTCGTAGCCGCCGGCGCCGCCGTTGGTGATCGCCTCGTACTTCACGTGGATGTCCGGGTGCGTCTGGTTCCAGAGGTCGACGGACTTCTGATAGCCGGCCGCCCATCCCCAGAACGTGACCTCGGCCGGGCCGCTCTGACTGCTGCTGCTGGTCCCGCCGCCACACCCGGCCAGTACCAGACCGGCTGCGGCTGCTGCCGTTACTGCTGCCGCCATTCGCTTGTTCATGACGCTCTCTCTGTCTCTCTGTGCAGCGTGGATCGTGCCGGGATACTTGCATACAAGTAACCCACATGCAACGATTCAGGGGTGAATCCACGACCTGCCACCGTCCGGGAGCCGGATCCGACCGGCGTCCTGTCGCCGATCAGCCGGACCCGGGCCCGCACCCGGACCTCCGACCTGGTGTACGGCGAACTGGTCTCCGCGATCCGGGACCTCCGGCTCGCCCCGGGCGCCTCGCTGTCCGAGACCGAGATCGCGGACCGCCTCGAGGTGTCCCGGACCCCGGTCCGGGAGGCGATCGCGCGGCTCGTCGACGCCGGGCTGGTGCACGTCGTACCGCAGGTCGGCACCCGCGTCGGGCTGATCCGGCTGCCCGAGGTGGAGGAGGCGCGGTTCGTCCGCGAGAGCCTGGAGACGTCGGCGTTCGAGGCGGCCTGCGGTACGGCGACATTGGACGTCGGCGGGCTGCGTGAGCTGCTCGACGTACAGGAGCGGAGCTGCCGGGCCGAGGACTACGACGCGTTCTTCGAGGCCGACGAGGCGTTGCACAGCGAGATCTTCGCGCTCAGCGGGTACCCGGGGGCGTGGCAGGCGGTGCAGCGGATGAAGCTGCAGCTGGACCGGTTGCGGCGGCTCGCGCAGCCGGACGCGGCCAGCATCCGCACCCTGATCGACGAGCACCGGCTGATCGTCGACGCGCTCGAGGCGCGGGACGTCGACGGCGGCCGCACGCTGATCAGTCGCCACGCCCGGCGGGCGCACGATCTCGCGCCGGCCCTGCAGGCGCAGTACCCGGACTATTTCGTCGAATGACCATCCGGATCTCCCTCGGGCACATCGACACCTACGACGCGCGGGTCGCGACGTTCGCACATCAGCTCGGGCTGCGCGGCGTCCAGCTGCACACGCCGGACGTGCTCCCCGGCGTGGAAGGCTTCTGGAGCCTTCCGGAGCTGCGGGCGCTGCGGGAGCGCTGCGACGCGGACGGGCTCGCGATCGACGGTCTCGAGAACGTTCCGCTCGCGCACTTCTGGAAGATCCAGCGCGGGCTGCCCGGGCGCGACGAGCAGATCGAGAACTACCAGAAGACGATCCGCAACCTCGCCGCGGTCGGGATCGACCTGCTCGGCTACAACTTCCTGGCGACCTATGTCTGGCGTACGTCGATGTCGGCGGGCGGGCGTGGTGGCGCCAAGGTCAGTGCTTTCGACCTTGCGGAGGTGTCGCGGGGCAATGCGCTCGCCGGGTATCGGCTGACGCCGGACGAGCCGGCCGGCGAGCCGATCGACGCGGCGCGGATGTGGGCCAACCACCAGTACTTCCTCGACGCGGTGCTGCCGGTCGCGGAGGAGGCCGGCGTACGGCTCGCGCTGCATCCGGACGATCCGCCGGTCGACGTACCGCTGGGCGGGATCGCGCGGATCTTCACGTCGCCCGCTGCTCTCGGCCGGGCCTCGGCGCAGGCGGGCGGCAGCCCGTCGTGGGGGCTCAACCTCTGCCTGGGCACGGTGTCGGAGATGGCCGGCGAGGACAGCATCAACGAGGTCATCGACCTGCTCGGGCCCGCGATCTGGTACGTGCACTTCCGGGACGTGCAGGGGACCGTGCCGCGGTTCAGCGAGTGCTTCCTCGGGGAGGGGAACTTCGATCCGGCGCGGGTGATCCGGCGGTTGCTGGCGGCCGGGTTCGACGGGTTCCTGATCGACGACCACGTGCCGGCGATGATCGGCGACCTCGACACCTGGGGTGACATTTCCTCCGCGGCGTACTGCAGCCGGGGCCGGGCGCACGCGATCGGCTATCTGCAGGGCGTCCTGAACGGGATCGGAGCTACTGATGGCTGAGTCCGACGGCAAGGTCGCGATCGTCACCGGCGGGCTGAGCGGGATCGGAGCGGCGGCCGCCGAGTTGTTGTCGTCGCGCGGCGCGACCGTCATCGCCGCGGGACTGCCCGGTCCTGCCGCGGTCGGTGCCGAGCTCGACGTGACCGATGCGGCGGGATGCTTCCAGCTTGTCGACGAGGTCGTTCGTACGCACGGGAGACTCGACGTCGTGGTCGCCGCCGCCGGCATCCAGCGGTACGGCGACGTGGTGGAGACGACTGCCGAGGAATGGCGGACCGTCCTCGACGTCAACGTGACCGGCGCGTTCAACATCGTCAAACCCGCACTCCCGCACCTGCGGGCCCAGGGCGCGGGCGCGGTCGTGCTCGTGTCCTCGGTGCAGGCGTTCGTCACCCAGGAATCCGTCGCCGCCTACACCACCAGCAAAGGCGCCCTCAACGCCCTCACCCGCTCCATCGCGGTCGACGAGGCCGCCCACGGCATTCGCGCGAACACCGTCTGCCCCGGCTCCGTCGACACCCCGATGCTGCGCGCCTCCGCCCGCACCTTCAGCGACGGCAGTCCCGCGGGCGAGCAGCAGCTGATCGACACCTGGGGCCGGACGCACCCGCTCGGCCGCGTCGCCCGCCCGGCCGAGGTGGCCGAAGCCATCGCGTTCCTCGCCGGCGACCGCTCGTCCTTCATCACCGGCATCGCCCTCCCGGTCGACGGCGGCCTGCTCGCGAAGGCCGCCGTCCTGCTCCCGGACTGATGGCCGGACCGCTTCCGGACCGGCGATTGGGCGGAAGGCCCGCGGAGCGGCGAGTTGCACCGCGGGCCTTCCTGATCGGGGAGTCAGTCCCAGCTCAGGCCGCTGGAGGACTGGTACTCGATCACGCGGGTCTCGAAGAAGTTCTTCTCCTTCTTCAAGTCCATCACCTCTGACATCCATCCAAAGGGGTTCCGCGTTTCACCAAAGATCGAATTCAGTCCAATTTGTTCCGCTCTGCGGTCGGTGACGAAGTGCATGTACTGCTCGCAGAGGTCCGCGGTCAGCCCGAGCATCCCGTTCGGCATGGTGGCCCGCCCGTACGCGACCTCCAGCGCGCACGCCTCGGTCAGCATCTGCCGGACCTCCGCCTGGAACTCGGTGGTCCACAGATGCGGGTTCTCCTGCTTGATCTGGTTGATGCAGTCGATGCCGAAGTTCAGGTGGATCGACTCGTCGCGCAGGATGTACTGGTACTGCTCGGCGATCCCGACCATCTTGTTCCGCCGGCCGAGCGACAGGATCTGCGCGAACCCGGTGTAGAACCACATCCCCTCGAACACCACGTAGAACGCGATCAGGTCGCGCAGGAACGCGGTGTCGGCCTCCGGCGTACCGGTGCGGAAGTCCGGGTCCTCCAGGTGCTGGGTGTACTTCAGCGCCCAGGCGTCCTTGTCGGAGATCGACGGGACCTCGCGGTACATGTTGAACAGCTCGCCCTCGTCCAGGCCCAGCGACGTACAGATGTACTGGAAGGTGTGCGTGTGCACCGCCTCCTCGAACGCCTGGCGCAGCAGGTACTGCCGGCACTCGGGGTTGCTCAGCTGGCGGTAGACCGCGAGCACGATGTTGTTCGCGACCAGGGACTCCGCGGTGGCGAAGAACCCGAGGTTGCGCTTCAGCATCAGCCGCTCGTCGTCGGTCAGACCGTCCTTGGACTTCCATAAGGAGATGTCCGCCTGCATCGAGACCTCGGTCGGCATCCAGTGGTTGTTGCAGGCGTTCAGGTACTTCTCCCAGGCCCACGTGTACTTCAGCGGCAGCAGTTGGTTGACGTCCGCCCGCGAGTTGATCATGGACTTCTCGGAGACCTGGACGCGGTCCGCGCCGATCGAGATAGTGCTCACTGGCAGGCCTCGCAGTCGGGATCGTCGATGGAGCAGACCGCTCCAGTGGGTTCTGGAAGGGCGACGGCGACCGCGTTCAGGCGGCCGTCGGTGCCTTGCAACGTGGACTTCTCCACATGGGTAGCTGACTGCGAACGCAGGTAATAAGTCGTCTTGAGTCCATAGCGCCACGCTGACCGGTAAAGCTCATCCAGCGCGCGACCGGACGGCTTGGCCATGTAGAGGTTCAGCGACTGCGCCTGGTCGATCCACTTCTGCCGCCGCGAGGCAGCCTTCACCAGCCACAGCGGATCGATCTCGAACGCGGTCGCGTACAGCTCGCGGAGATCCGCGGGGATCCGCTCGATCCCGGCCAGCACCCCGTCGTGGTACTTCAGGTCCGACACCATCACCTGGTCCCACAGCCCGCGGTCCTTCAGGTCCGCGACCAGGTACGGGTTCGCGACGGTGAACTCGCCGGACATGTTCGACTTCACGAACAGGTTGCTGTACGTCGGCTCGATCGACTGGCTCACGCCGCAGATGTTCGAGATCGTCGCGGTCGGGGCGATCGCCATGACGTTGGAGTTCCGCAGGCCGTCGCGGAGGACCTTCGCGCGCAGCGCGTCCCAGTCCAGCCGGGTGCTCCGGTCGATGACCACCTCACCGTCGCGGGCCGTGTGCAGCAGGTCGAGCGAGTCGATCGGCAGGATCCCCAGACTCCACAGCGATCCGTCGTACGACGAGTACCGGCCGCGCTCGGCGGCGAGATCGCTGGACGCCTCGATCGCGTGGTAGCTGAGCTGCTCCATCGAACTGTCCGCGAACTCGACCGCCGCGTCGGAGGCGTACGGAAGCCGCAACTTGGCGAGCGCGTCCGCGAACCCCATCAGGCCGAGCCCGACCGGCCGGTGCCGCTGATTCGCCCGCTCGGCCTCCGGGGTCGTGTAGAAGTTCACGTCGATCACGTTGTCGAGCATCCGCACCGCCGTCCTGACGGTCTCCCGGAGCAGGTCGGCGTCGAGCCCGTCCGCGGTCAGGTGCGCGACCAGGTTGACCGAGCCGAGGTTGCAGACGGCGGTCTCGTCGACGGTCGTGTTCAGCGTGATCTCGGTGCACAGGTTCGACGAGTGCACGACGCCGTCGTGCTGCTGCGGCGACCGCAGGTTGCAGGCGTCCTTGAAGGTGATCCACGGATGCCCGGTCTCGAACAGCACCGTCAGCATCCGCCGCCACAGGTCGACCGCCTTGACCCGCTTGAACACCCGGATCTCCCCACGATCCGCGGCCGCTTCGTACGCGACGTACGCCGCGGCGAACGCCGGTCCGTAGAGATCGTGCAGCTCCGGCACCTCGTCCGGCGAGAACAACGTCCACTCACCACCGGCCTCGACCCGCTGCATGAACAGATCCGGAACCCAGTTCGCGGTATTCATGTCATGCGTCCGCCGCCGCTCGTCCCCGGTGTTCTTCCGCAGATCCAGGAACTCCTCGATGTCGACGTGCCACGTCTCGAGGTACGCACACACCGCCCCCCGGCGACGGCCACCCTGATTCACCGCGACAGCCGTGTCGTTGGCGACCTTCATGAACGGGACCACGCCCTGGGACTCGCCGTTGGTGCCGTGGATCTTGGCGCCGATGCCGCGGATCGGGGTCCAGTCGTTGCCGAGGCCGCCGGAGTACTTGGCGAGCAGGGCGTTGTTGCGGATGCCGGTGAAGATGCCGGACAGGTCGTCCTGGACCGTGGTGAGGAAGCAGGAGGAGAGCTGCGGGCGGGTGGTGCCGGAGTTGAAGAGCGTGGGGGTCGAGGACATAAAGCGGAACGAGCTCAGCAGTTGGTAGAACTCGATCGCCCGGGCCTCGCGGTCGTCCTCGCGCAGCGCCATACCCATCGCGACCCGGAGGAAGAACGCCTGCGGCAACTCGTAGCGCACCTTGTCGACATGCAGCAGGTAGCGGTCGTACAAGGTCTGCAAGGCAAGGAACGTGAAGGTCAGGTCCGCGTCGGGGTCGATCGCGGCGGCCAGCCGGTCGAGGTCGAAGGTGGCCAGCTCGGGGTCGAGCTGCCCGGCCTCGATGCCGACCTGGACATACTGCGCGAAGTAGGTCTTGTAGGCCTCCCGCATGTGGGCCTGGCTGGCCTGCCGGGGCTCGCCGTGCACCCGGCCGAGCGCCTCGCGGCGGATCCGGTCGAGCAGCAGGCGGGACGCGGCGAAGCTGTACTGCGGCTCGGTCTCGACGTACGACCGGGCGGCCATCACCAGCGCGAGCTCGACCTCGTGCTGGGTGATGCCGTCGTAGCAGGCGCCGAGCGTCTCGTTCAGGATCAGCTCGGGGTCGACGGCGTCCAGGCCGACGGCGGCCTCGGCGACCACGACGCGGAGCCGGTCGACGTCCAGCGGGGACCGGCTGCCGTCGGCCGCGCGGACGGTCAGCGCCGGCTTCTCGGTGATGCCGGACGGGTCGGCGGGGGTGCGGGCCTTGGTCCGCTCCTCGCGGTACAGCACGTAGGCGCGGGCGACCTGGTGCTCGCCGGCGCGCATCAGCGCCAGCTCGACCTGGTCCTGGATGTCCTCGACCTGCACGCTGCGGCGGACCTCGCCGCGGCTGGTCAAGGCGGTCACGACCCGGCCGGTCAGGTCGGCCACCAGGTCCCGGACCCGGTGGGTGGTGCCGGCGTCGGCGCCCTCGACGGCGAGGAACGCCTTCGACATCGCGACGGAGATCTTGGTGGTGTCGAACGGCGTACTGCTGCCGTTGCGGCGGACGACGGTCAGCTCGACCGCCGCGCCCGTCTCCACAGGTGAAGAAGAAGCAATGGTCACAGGTGTGCGCTCCAGAAGAGTTCGGAGACCCGTGAGGTCTCGGACCGCGTGCACCGGCGGTACACGCACCGGGATCCGGGCATGCCAGTACCACATCTTGTGGTATGAGACTCCCCGAACCACCAGTGGTAGTAATGCTAGGCGGAGAGATCTAGATCTAGTGGTAGCGCCACGCCGCAGGTCGCACATCTTGTGTCCTCATGCCGCGACCGCGTAGAGATCCTGGAGCGTCATGATCTCGGAGCCGTGGTGGATCAGCTCCCGGTTGAGTCGCAGGACGACATGCCCGAACGGCTCGGAGGCGTCGAGCTCGTTCGCCTGACTGAGGCCGACGGTCATCGCCTCGCTCTCGTCCAGGTCGGCGATCGCCTCCTGCCAGGCCTCGACCCAGTACGTCAGCCAGGCGACCGCGTCCTGCGCGTTGCCGTGCAGCGTGATGTCCGCGCGACCCTGCCGGCTCGCGCCGAACGTCCACTCCCAGCGCTCGAAGAACGTCTCGGTCAGATGCGCGATCAGCCACGCGATCGTCCGCGGTCCGCGATGGTCCGGCTCGTCCGGCCACTGCGCGACCCACTCACCGGACCCGAGCGGCCGGTACTGCCCGGTGTAGTGCCGGCGGACGACGGTCAGCGCCTCGCTGCTGGGTCTCCAGAAGTACTGCTCGTCGGTCAGTTCGTTGAGGCGTCCGGACAGCACCATCCAGCTGAAGCCCAGCTGGCCGCGGACCATCGCCATCGCCGAAGGCCGATGCAGGATGTCCCAGTCGAACGCCGCCATCTCAACTCTCCCCGGTATGATCGAACAGGTGTTCGAATTCTTGCTCGATCTCCGGAGGAAAGTCAAACGCCTAGTGTGTCGGTCCTGGCCTCGGCGGGACCGGTCTGCTAGGCCGCTCGATGCGCGTGTCCCCGGCCGGGCTCGCAAAGCGGCGTTCGAGCAACGTGAAGGCGTCGATCAGTTCCGGCGCCTCGTAGATCCGGTTGCGCCGTCCGTCGGTGAGCTCCCGCAGTACGCCGACCTCGACCAGCCGGGCGAGGCCCTGGTTCGCGGCCTGCTGGGACCGGTCGATCAGCAGTGCCGCGGCTGCGAGCGTCAGCACGGGCGCGGCCGGCAGCGCCTCGATCAGGAGCTCGGCTGCGGAGCCTGCACGCAGCGGGGCGGCCTGCTCCCGCCAGGCAGTCTTCAGGTCCGCGGCGGTCTGCTCGAAGCGGGCGGCCTCCGCGGTCGCGTGCGTGCAGGCCGTCGCGAACATCCGCAGCCACGGGTTCGCGGCCGCGCGGGCCTTCGCGGTGGTGGCGCGTCCGACGTACCGGAAGGCGGTCAGCGCGTCGACGTACTCGGCGGCGTGGGTGGCGAGCGCGAGCGAGACCGGCGGGACGGTCCGCGTGATCAGCCCGTCGGCGCGCAGGATCAGGTGGATCAGCGCCCGCCCGGTCCGGCCGTTGCCGTCGGCGAACGGGTGGATCGTCTCGAACTGCGCGTGCGCGATCGCGGTCTTCGCCAGCACGGGCAGCCGCGACTCGCGGACGAACGTCATCAGGTCCGCGAGCAGGTCGGGAATCAGCTGCGCCGGCGGCGGGACGTAGTACGCCTCGGCGGGGGAGCGGCCGCCGATCCAGTTCTGCAGGTACCGGATCTCGCCGCCGTACTCCGGGGTCGGCGACGGCGCCATCAGCCGGCGGTGCGCCTCCAGCAGGTGGTCGACCTCGAGCTTGTCGCCGGCCTGCACGGACTCGGTCACCCAGGTCATTGCGTCGACCGCGCCGAGCACCTCCTCGGCGGTCACGTCGTGGATCCGGTCCCGCAGTACGTCGGCCTTCAGCAGCCGGCGAGCGCCGACGACCAGGCCCTCGATGTGCGACGACCCGACCGCCTCGGCCCGCAGCAGCAACCGCGCCAGCGCCTCGCTGTTCGTCAGTACGGCGGCGGTCGCGTCCAGGCGGGCGAGGTCGCCGGCCGCGTCCTCGAGCAGCGCCAGTACGTCGTCGGACAGGTCGAAGTCGCGCCCGGTCAGCGGGTCGGGCAGATACAGCTCGTACGACCCGCCGAGGCGCTCCGCCCGGGTGAACCCGTCGGGGTGCCCGGGCCAGCGGTGCAACTCGACCCTCGCCATACTCTTATTCAAGCTTATCCACAAACCTTGAACAAGAGCTGTGGATAAAGTGGCCCAAGCGGCGGGCAGACTGGTGCTTGTGACTCTGGACGCGCAGACGCAGCAGATGGTGGCCGCCAACCAGGCCGACTGGGACGCCCGGGCGCCGCTGCACGCGGCGAGCGCGTTCTACAACAAGCCCGCCGAGTACTGGTTCGCCGACTACGAGTGGGCGGATCTCGGCCCGCTCGACGGTCTCGACGTACTGCATCTGCAGTGTCATCTCGGGACGGAGACGATCGAGTTCGCCCGCCGCGGTGCGCGAACCAGTGGGCTCGACCTGTCGGAGAAGTCGCTGGAGGCGGCGCGCCGGATCGCCGCCGACGCCGGGGCGGACGTCGAGTACCTGCATGCCAACGTGTACGACGCGGCGGAGGCAGTCGAGGGACGGCAGTTCGACATCGTCTACACGGGCAAGGGTGCGCTCTGCTATCTCCCGGACCTCGAGCAGTGGGCGGACGTCGTACGGCGGCTGCTCAAGCCCGGCGGTTTCCTCTACATCGTCGAGTTCCACCCGCTCCTGAACGCGCTGCGCGAGGTCTCGTTGCCAGGCGAGACCGACGACCTCGTGCTCCGCGCGGACTACCTGGAAGGGCGCGGCGCGATCGCGCGCGACTCCACCGTCACCTACACAGGCGACGAGGTGCCCGGCCGCCAGACCAGCTACGAATGGCGCCACGGCCTCGGCGAGATCGTCACGACCCTGGCGTCGGCCGGTTTCCAGATCACCACCCTGCGCGAGTCCGACGTACTGCCGTGGCCGCGCTGGCCGCAGATGGAACAGACCCCCGACGGCTGGTGGTGCCTCCCCGACGATGCTCCGCGGATCCCGTTGTTCTTCGCGCTGAAGGCCACCCGATGAGCCGCGCTGAACGTGAACGCGATCTGGTCGCGTACTACACGGGCGAGCTGCACGCCCGGGTCGATCGCGAACTCGCCGAGCCGCGCGTCGCCCGACGTACGGCGTATCTGGACCAGTTGCGCGTGGAAGGCCGGCGGACGGTCGTGGAGATCGGCTGCGGCCCCGGCCGCGACGGGGAGGCGATTGCGGCGGCGGGCTTCGACTACACGGGTGTGGACCTGTCGCCGGCGAGCGTGGAAGCCTGCCAGGCGCTGGGTCTGCGGGCCGAGGTCGCGTCGGTGCTCGAGTTGCCGTTCGCGGACGGCACCTTCGACGCGGGCTGGACGATGAGCACGCTGCTGCACGTGGCCGACGAGGATCTCGGCCAGGCGCTGCAAGAGATCGTGCGTGTTCTGCGGCCCGGTGCCCCGCTGGCGATCGGGCTGTGGGGAGACGTCAGCGGAAGCGAGCACGTCTGGGAAGACGGCAAGGGCTACGGCCCCGGACGGTTCTTCAGCATCCGCTCCGACGACGGGCTCCGATCGGTCCTGGAGCAGTACGGCGAAGTCGAGCAGTGGGCGACCTGGGACGAGGACCGCGTCATGCACTACCAGTGGGCAGTGCTTCGGGTCAGCGCTTCTTAGGCCCGCGGAACGCGACGAAGATCAGGGCCACACCGAAGGCGGCGACGATCGGGCCAACGGTTGCCCACAGGGTCTGGCCGGTCATCGAGCTGCCCTTGAGGTAGCCGAGCCCCTGAAAGGTCCAGACGCCACCGACCGCGATCAGCAGTGCGGCGAAGGCGATGGCGACGATCTTTCCCATACCTGCAGCCTAGCGCCGAACCGGCGCGAGCCGATGTCTAGTCTGGGTTCATAGGCGGCGACGGCTGGAGATGGTCGGCAATGGAGAGATCGCACGACGTTCCGATCCCTGGCCTGACGGTTCAGAGCAGGGTCCCCACGATAGTGATGCAGGCCGCGTTGGAGGGGACCATCGAAGTCACGTCCACGAACTGCCTGGTCGTTCGGATGGCGTACAGCGCCGCACCCGGTGTTGCCAGCTACACGAATGTGGATGTGGCCTGGCCGCTCGGGTGGAGTGCGGGGGTTCGTGAAGGTACGCCGGTTCTGATCGATGCCGATGGGCAGGTTGTGGCGCGCCTGGGCGACGAGGTGCGGGTCGGGGGAGGCTTCATCGAGGCCGCGAGGATCGGCGTGGTTCCGTGCACAGGACAGGAGGGCACCTTCGAGGCCTACGAGCTCACTCGTATCTGAGGTGAGTCGAGCAGGGTGTCGCAGAGGGCCACCAGTTGTTGGCGGAGCGGTCGGGCGCGGTCGGCGAACGCGCGCTGGGCGGCCGTGTACTCCGCCTTGCCGTCGGGGGTTTCGATGCGGACGGGGGAGTAGCCGAGGGCGGCCAGGTCGTACGGCGAGGCGCGCATGTCGAGGGTGCGGATGTCGCGGGCGAGCTCGAAGCACTCCAGCAGCAGTGCGCTCGGCGTGAACGGCATCAGCTTGCCGGCCCACTTGTAGAGGTCCATGTTCGCGTGCAGGCAGCCGCCCTGTTCGAGCGCCGGCTGGGACTCGCGGGTGGGTTGGAGGGTGTTCAGCGGCCGCGCCGGCGTGGTGAAGAAGCGGAACGCGTCGAAGTGCGAGCAGCCGATCTTGTGCGAGTCGACCACCTGATCGGTGCCCTCGGCACCTAGTCGCAGCGGCCAGGCGGCGTGCCGTACCTCGGGCGTCCGGTACACCATCGCCCACTCGTGCAGCCCGAAACACCCGAACTGCGGCTGCCGGTCCAGCGTCGAGGACAGCAGCGCGCGGATCCACGTGATGCTGTCCGTACGGCGTTCCACCTCGGCCGGATCGAGCGAAGCGGTTCCGTCGACGACCACGTACCCACGCCGGCCTTCATAGACAGCCCCGCCCTCCAGCTGAACCCCCGGCCCCGGATGCCAGATCCGCAACTGATTCGGACGAGTGGGGTAATAGGTGAAGAGGAAATCCTCGACGGGATGTGCTTCGCCGCGCTTTCGTCGGTCCAAGTGACCAGCAAGCAGTACGTCGACGCGCGCCGCGTGCTCGGAGGCGTACGACGTCCACTCGGCAAACGGCAGCGTGGTCATAGGTCGAGGGCGAATGCGTACAGATCGACGCCTGGGATGGGGGCCCAGTCACGTTCCGGGAGGCGGTGGAAGCCTAGGCGTTCGTAGAGGCGGTGGGCGGTCGTCATGTATGTGGCGCTGCTCATCACGATCCGCCGTTGGCCGAGCTCGCGGGTGCGGTCGATGCAGCGCTGGGTGAGCGCGGTACCGATTCCCAGGCCGCGCGCCCGACCGGCGACCCCGAGCATGCGGAACTCGCCCTCGTCGTCCTGGCCGATCTCGCGGTAGACCGAGCCGACGGGGCAATAAGTAACAGTGCCCAGCAGTCCCGAGGAATCGGCCGCCACCCACAGCTCCGCCTTGGCGGCGCGGTCGGCGGCCGCACGGAGCGTCATCGCGTACTCACCGCGGACGAAACCGTCGTGCGAGTAGGCCTCCACGGTCAGCTCGCCGACCGCGTCGTACTCCGAGGGATCGGCCGGGCGGATGTCGAAAGTCACCGGAATACTGTCTCATTCCGCACCGACGGTAGGCTCGGCCCGTGCGTATCGCCAGATTCTCCGTGGACGACGAGCCGAAGTACGGCGTCGTCGAGACCGACGACCCCGAGGGGCTCACCGGCACTGTCAACGTTCTCGACTCGGACCCGCTCTACCGGTCGGCCCAGTTCACCGGGGAGAAGCTGCAACTCGCGGACGTCCGGCTGCTGGCGCCGGTGATCCCGCGCAGCAAGGTGGTCTGCGTCGGCCGGAACTACGCGGCACACGCCGCCGAGCTCGGGAACGACGTACCGGACCAGCCGATGATCTTCCTGAAGCCGAACACCAGCGTGATCGGCCCGCGGGACGGCATCGTCTACCCGGAGCAGACCAACGACCTGCACTTCGAGGGTGAGTTGGCGATCGTGATCGGCCGGATCGTCCGGGACCTGCCCAAGGAGCGGGTCAACGAGGCCATCTTCGGCTACACGATCGCGAACGACGTGACCGCACGCGACCTGCAGAAGTCCGACGGGCAGTGGGCCCGGGCCAAGGGGTTCGACACGTTCTGCCCGCTCGGCCCGTGGATCTCCACCGAGCTCGACGTGTCCGACCTGCGGGTCAGCACCGAACTGAACGGCGAGCCCAGGCAGGACGGGCGGACCAGTCAGTTCATCTTCGACATCCCGGAGGTGCTGGCCTACATCACCTCCTTCACCACGCTGCTCCCCGGCGACGTGGTCCTCACCGGCACCCCGGCGGGGGTCGGCCCGATGCTGCCCGGCGACGAGGTCTCGGTCAGCATCGAAGGAATCGGAACTCTGACGAACAAGGTGATCGTGCGTGACTGACGACGTGCTGGGCGACCTCGAGCCGAACGGGGTGCGGGTCCGCTTCCCACCGTCGCCGACCGGCCTGTTGACCGTCGGCAACATCCGCAGCGCGCTGTTCAACTGGGCCTTCGCCCGGCACTACGGCGGCAAGCTGGTCCTCCGGATCGAGGACACCGACACGGCCCGCAACACCGAGGAGGGCTACCGGTACACGTATGACGCCCTCCGCTGGCTGGGCCTGAACTGGGACGAGGGCCCCGAGGTCGGCGGCGACTTCGGGCCGTACCTGCAGTCCGAGCGGATGGACATCTACGCCGACGTCGTCGCCAAGCTGCTCGCGGCGGGCAAGGCGTACCACTGCTATTGCTCGCAGGAGGAGCTCGACCAGCGCCGCGAGGCCGCGCGTACGTCCGGGCAGCACAGCGGGTACGACGGCCACTGCCGCAACCTCACACCCGAGCAGGTCCAGGCGTACGCCGACGAGGGCCGGCGCCCGGTCGTGCGGCTGCGGATGCCGGACCGCCCGATCGTGTTCGACGACCTGGTCCGCGGGGAGATCACGTTCCTGCCCGAGAACCTCGGCGACTACGTGCTGGTCCGGGCGAACGGATACCCGCTCTACCCACTGGTGAACCCGGTGGACGACGCGCTGATGGAGATCACCCACGTTCTGCGTGGTGAGGACCTGCTGCCGTCGACACCGCGGCAGATCGCGCTGTACGAGGCGCTCGCCGAGATCGGCGTCGGCAGCGGCCGGACGCCGCGGTTCGGGCACCTGCCGTTCGTGATGGGCGAGGGCAACAAGCGGCTGTCCAAGCGGGACAAGGGTTCCGGTCTGGGCGAGTACGTCGAGCGTGGCTTCCTGCCCGAGGGGCTGCTGAACTACCTGGCCCTGCTCGGCTGGTCGATCGCCGAGGACCGGGACGTGTTCACGATGGCCGAGATGATCGAGGCGTTCGACATCCGCAAGGTGAACTCGAACTCGGCCCGCTTCGACCCGAAGAAATGCGAGGCGATCAACGCCGCGCACATGCGGCTGCTGCCGCAGGACGAGTTCGCGCACCGGATGATCCCGTTCCTCGCGCAGGCGGGCGTGCTGCCGGCCGAACCGTCGGACGAGCAGGTGGCTGTGCTCAAGGCCGCCGTACCGCTGGTGCAGGAGCGGATGAACACGCTCGACGAGTCCGTTGACATGCTCGGGTTCCTGTTCGTGGACGACGCGCACTTCGCGGTCGACCCGGATGCGGCGGCGAAGGTGCTGACCGGGGACGCCGACGCGGTCCTGGACGCGACCGCGAAGGCGCTCGCGGACGTGGACTGGACGACCGAGGCGATCGAGGCGGCGCTGCGGGCGTCGTTGATCGAGGGGCTCGGGCTGAAGCCGAAGAACGCGTTCGGCCCGGTCCGGGTGGCGATCTCCGGCCGCCGGATCTCGCCGCCGCTGTTCGAGTCGCTGGAGCTGCTCGGCCGGGACAAGTCCCTGCACCGGCTCGAGCAGGCACGCCGTACGACGTCATGAGCGGAACGCCGTACCAGAGGCTGCTGAAGAACGGCGTCACGCCGCGGGTGTACGTCGTTCTCGGCACGCTGACGATCCTCGTCGGCTGGATGCTCGGCAGCGTCGTGATCATCGGGATCCAGCAGGGGATCCGGAAGGATCCGCCCGGGACGCTGTCCTGGTTCGGGCTGCTGACGACGAACCTGACGCTGATCATCCTGATCCCGCTGTCGATGCTGGTTGCCAAGCTGCTGAACCGGCAGACGCCCGGGTTGTTGTCGTCGGTGGTCGGAAAGCTCCGCTGGCGGCCGCTGGCCTGGTTCTCGCTGGTGGCGATCGTGCTCGAGCTGCTGGCCTTCGCGGTCGTCCAGTTCGGCAACGTGCCGCTCGCCACCGGTGAGCGGCACGGCGGGCCGGCGGCGCCGGACGTGGTCGCGGTCATCGTGATCACGTTGCTGACGTCACCGATCCAGGCCGCGGGGGAGGAGTACTACTTCCGCGGCTACCTGCTGCAGGCGGTCGGGACGTACCTGCGTGGCACGATCGTGGCCGTGGTCGTCACCGGCGTGCTGTTCACGCTCGCGCACGGGATCTGGCCGTGGCAGAGCCCGGCGCTGTTCGTGGACCGGCTCGCGTTCGGCCTGGTCGCCGGGTTCCTCGCGATCCGGACCGGCGGGCTGGAGTCCGGGATCGCGTCGCACGCGGCGAACAACGTCGTGACGTTCGTGTTCGCCGGCCTGACCAACAGCCTCGGCGCGAGCCTCGGGGTCCAGGACGCGCCTTGGTCGCTGGTCGTGGTCGACGTACTGAAGTTCGTCGCGTTCGGGGCGGTCGCGGTCTGGATGGCCGGCCGGATGAACCTGCGGACGGAGTCCGAGCTGCCGCTCGCGACGCTGCCGGCGGGCGCTCCGCGACGGGTGTGACGGGTGTGACAACTCGCCGACGGGGGCCCGTTTTGGTGTCCGGTCGCCTGCTCGGGTAAGCTCACCGAGCCGGGTTGGTGAGGGCGGAAACAAACTCTCCAACTTCAGTGAAAATGCCTTTGGGGTATGGGGTAATTGGCAGCCCGACTGATTCTGGTTCAGTTAGTCCAGGTTCGAGTCCTGGTACCCCAGCGGATTGGACCGCGCCGATGAAAATCGGTAAAGTTCAACCTCGTTGCCCGGGTCGTAAGATCCGGACGGCAAACCTCTGGCCCCGTTGTGTAGCGGCCTAGCACGCCGCCCTCTCAAGGCGGTAGCGCGGGTTCGAATCCCGTCGGGGCTACCAGAGTGGAAGGCCCCCGTCCTCGCGGACGGGGGCCTTCGTCGTTCTCCGGCCACCTTCTGGACACCTCAAGGTCTAAGCGCTTAGAGTCTAACCGCTTAGACCTTCTCCCTGCATGATGGAAAGGGGATCGCTGTGCGGCGGAACCTCTTCGCTCTCCCGGCCGCGGCGGTTGCCGCGGCCCTGCTCCTGGCCGGCTGCGGCGGCGGCTCGTCCGGGACCGGCAGCACCACCACGGCCGACCCAGGCCCCGAGACCGGGACGATCACGTTCACCGGCACCGACAACGCCGAGACCTACCAGCCGGTGATCAAGGCCTTCGAGGCGAAGAACCCGGGGATCAAGGTCACCTACACGCAAATCCCGTTCGACCAGTTCAACGCGACCATGCAGCAGCGGCTGAGCGCGAAGGACACCGGGATCGACGTCTACACGGTCGACGAGCCGCGGGTCTCGCAGCTCGCCGCGAAGGGTTTCCTCACCGATCTCAGCGACCTCGACGGCAAGGTGAAGACCAGCTTCACCAAGGCGGCGTACGAGACCAACCACTTCCGCGACAAGCTCTGGTCGCTGCCGATGTGGAACTCGACGCAGTACCTCTTCTACAACAAGGCCGCGCTCGCGAAGGCGAAGGTCACGCCGCCGACCGCGGACCCGCAGCAGCGCTGGACGTGGGAGCAGGTCGAGGCGGCCGGCCGGAACAGCATGCAGGCGGGCGGCACGAAGTACGGCCTGTTCATGGAGCAGCCCGAGGCCTACTACCAGCTGCAGCCGCTGGCCGAGTCGCTCGGCGGCGGCTCCGGCATCGAGGGCGACGACGCGCTCACGCCCGCGGTCGAGACCGACGGCTGGAAGAAGGCGATGCAGTGGTACGGCGCAACCTTCGCGAGCGGGCTGTCGCCGCGCGGGATCGGCGGGTTCCAGACCGGACCGGTGTTCTCGAACGGTGACGTGGCGTTCTTCGTCGGCGGCCCGTGGGACCTGAAGATCTTCGGCAGCTCGAAGATCGACTGGGGCGTCGCGCCGCTGCCGTACTTCCAGGGCGGCAAGCCGGTCACCCCGACCGGCTCCTGGTCGCTCGGCATCAACCCGGCGTCGAAGCAGCAGGGGATGGCCCGCAAGTTCGTCGAGTTCGCGACGCTCGATCCGGCCGGCAACCTGGCCACCACGAGTACGACGACGATCATCCCGGCGAACCTCGACGCGCAGAAGCAGTACACCCCGAAGATGGACGCGTTCTCCGGTACGAAGACGGCCGGCGCGGCGGCGATCACGGCGTACGACAGTGAGCACACCGCGGTGTCGCGGCCGGTGAGCGTCGGGTACATCCAGTTCGAGGAAGTGATGGGCAAGGCGTTCGCCGACATCCGCAACGGAACCAACTCGGACCAGCGCCTCCAGCAGGCCACCCAGCAGCTGAACGAGGCGTGGAAGTCGATTAAATGAAACAACGGCAAGGGCTGATCGCTCTCGCCTTCCTGACGCCGGCGTTGGTGTGTCTCGCCGTACTGCGGATCGTTCCGGCGATCTCCGCGGTCGTAGAGAGCTTCTACAGCGAGAGCCTGCTGCGGGGCGGCCGGGTGTTCACCGGGCTGAGCAACTACACGGATCTGCTGGGCAGCAAGGACTTCCGCCAGTCGGTCGGCGTCACGTTGCTGTTCACCGTGCTGGTGAACCCGATCCAGGTCGTGGTCTCGTTCCTGCTCGCGGTGCTCTTCACGCAGAAGGCGGCCGGCTCGAAGCTGTGGCGGACGTTGGTGATCCTCCCGATCGCCACGCCGCCGGCGGTGTCGGCCGTCATCTGGAGCGTCATCTACCGCCCCGACGGGCTCGGGAACGGCGTACTGGAACGGTTCGGGCTGCCGGCCCAGCCGTTCCTCACCTCACCGAGCCAGGTGCTGCCGTCGCTGATCGTGCTGCTGTCCTGGATCGGCGTCGGGTACTGGATGCTGTTCCTGATCGCGGGCATCCAGGAGGTCCCGGTCGAGGTCCGCGAGGCCGCGCTGCTGGACGGCGCCGGCCCGTGGCGGCGGATGATCTCGGTGATCCTCCCGCTGGTACGGCGGCCGCTCGCGTTCGTGCTGGTCGCGGACACGGTGTCGAACCTGCTCGTGTTCGCGCCGGTGCAGATCCTCACCAAGGGCGGCCCGAACGGCAACAGCAACCTGCTGATGTACGACGTCTACAACCGCGCGTACGCGCTCGGCGACATCCACGTCGCACAGGCCGAGGTGGTCATCCTGGTCGCGCTCACGCTGGCGATCGTGGCGGGTCAGTTCCGGCTGCTGCGAGGTGACCAGTGAAGCGGGTCAGCCTGTCGGTGCTGGGCGGGGTCGTCGGCATCCTGTTCTTCCTGCCGCTGCTCTGGGTGGTGACGAACTCGCTGCGGCCCGGCTCGGAGACGTTCGCGCACCTGAAGTTGTCGTGGCAGACGTTTTTCGAGCTGCAGCCGACGTTCCACAACTACTCGGCTCTGTTGGGCAGTGATGTCGGGCGGGCGACGGTCAACTCGATCTTCGTCAGTGCGCTGACGGTGATCATCGGGCTGGTGGTCTGCGCGACCGCGGCGTTCGGGCTGGCGGCGTTCGAGTTCCGCGGCCGCGGGCTCGTGTTCGGCATCGTCGTACTGAGCTTCCTGGTGCCGTTCGACGCGATCGCGATCCCGTTGTCGACGATGTTCCGGGACTGGCACCTGACCAACACCTTCACCGGGCTGGTGTTGCCCGGGATCGGCAACGGGATGGCGATCTTCCTGCTCCGGCAGTTCTTCCTCGGCGTCCCGGCCGAGCTGGTCGAGGCCGGCCGGTTGGACGGGCTGGGGTGGTTCGGCGTCTTCCGCTGGATCTACCTGCCGCTGTCCAAGCCGGCGTTGATCGGCGCCGGGCTGATGCTGTTCCTCTTCCAATGGCAGGCGTACGTGTGGCCGCTGCTGATCGGCACCGACGCGAAACACATCCTCGGCCCGGTCGCCCTGTCCAACCTGCAAGGCCAGAACTTCGCCGACTACGGTCTCGTCTTCGCGGGCGCCGTGGTCCTCACCGTCATCCCGTTGGTGGTCATTGCCGGCTTCCAGCGGTACTTCGTCCAGTCCGTGTCGAGTACCGGGCTCAAGTAAGGAGACATGTGCGTTCCCTGATTCTCGATACCGACATCGGCTCCGACGTGGACGACGCGATGGCGCTCGCCCAGCTGCTCGGCAGCCCGGAGATCGACCTCGCCGAGGTGCACACCGTGTACGGCGACACTCGCCTGCGGGCGCAGCTGGCCCGGCGGTACGGCGTACTCGCCGGCCGTGAGCTGACCGTCGTACCGGGGCTCGTCGATCCGCTGTCCGGGAAGGACGTCTGGTGGGCCGGGCACGAAGGCACGCTGCACGACGGGCTGGACGCGGAGACGATCAGCGCGGACAGTGCGCCGGAGCGGCTGGTCGAGCTGCTGCGGGCGCGGCCGGGTGAGCTCGACGTGGCGGCGATCGGGCCGTTGACCAATATCGCCGCGGTGCTGCGGCTGGAACCGCAGGCGGCGTGGTGGATCCGGCACCTGTGGGTGATGGGCGGGTCGTTCGGCGACGACGTGTCCGAGCACAACTTCAAGTCCGACGACGTCGCGGCCCGGGAGGTGCTGGGCGCGGGGATTCCGACGACGATCACCGGGCTGGAGATCACGCGGCAGGTGACGATCGAGAAGGCTCGGCTGGAGCGGATCCGGGCGGCTGGTCGGCTCGGGGCGGCACTCGGGGCGGACATCGAGCAGTGGTGGGCGTACTGGAACGAGACGTGGAACGTGCCGCACGATCCGGTTGCGGTGCTCGCACTGAGTTGCCCAGAACTGTTCAGCTTTTCGGAGTTGGGCACGGTGAGCGTTGCTGACGGTGGGCACAGTACGTTTGCGGCTGGGGCCGGGGGGACGGTGCGGATCGTGACCGCGGTGGAGGCCGAGGCGGTGGCTGAGGAGATCACGCAGCGGATCGTGGCCGGCGGGACGGCTTACGCTGTGCAGCGTGGGGAGATCGATGGCGACCGCGCGTGACGTCGCGCAGCGCGCCGGTACGTCGACCGCGGTCGTCAGCTACGTCTTCAACAACGGGCCGCGGCCGGTGTCCGCGGAGACCCGGCGGCGCGTGCTGGAGGCGGCCGCGGAGCTCGAGTACCGGCCGAACATCCTCGCCCGGGCGCTGAGCGCGGGCCGGACGTACTCGCTCGGGCTGCTGATCCCACAGATCCGCAACCCGTACTTCGCCACCCTGGCCGAGCACCTGGAGAACTTCGCCCGGCAGCACGACCACCTGCTGCTGATCGGCGACTCGGCGGGCGACCCGGCGCAGGAGTCCGCGCACATCGGGTCGTTCATCGAGCGCAAGGTCGACGGCGTCGTCCTCGTCTCGCTGCTCGTCGAGCCGGCGATCCAGCGGTTCGCCGCGGCCGGCGTACCGGTCGTGGCCCTGCATCCGGTGCCCGACGGTGTCACGGTCTCGACGTTGTCGATCGACTACGTGGCGGGCGCCGAGGCCTCGGCGGACCACCTGCTGTCGCACGGCTACCGCACCCTCGGCGTCGTCACCGGGCCCGAGGAATCACCCGGTACGGCGGAACACCGGCGCGGCATCGAACGCGCGCTCACCAAGCATCCGAAGGCGTCGGCGCGGTACGTTGCCGCGCCCGTTTCCCGGTTCGCCGCGCGGGACGCCGTACGGCCGTGGTTCCAGCAGAAGCGGCCGCCGCGGGCGATCTACTGCTCGACGGACGAGCAGGCGTTCGGCGTACTGTTCGCGGTCTGGGAGGCCGGGCTGCACGTACCGGGGGACGTGGCCGTGATGGGGTTCGACGGCACCAGCGAGTGCACGGTGACGGTTCCGCCGTTGGCCAGTGTGCGGCAGCCGATCGAGGAGACCGCGCGGCAGGCCGTCGACCTGCTCCTCGACCGGAGCAAGCCGACGGCGGCGCGGCACGTACTCGACTACGAGCTGGTTCCCAGCACCTCCTGCGGGTGCTAGGCCGGTGACGGGGTCTCGGTCGTCGTAGGGCCCGTCGCGGCCCGGCGTACCGACCAGGCGACGGCGATCAATACGGCGCCCCAGATCAGTGCTGTGACGCCGAGGAGTACGGCGATGCTCACCGCACCGGCGCCGGGGTTGGCGGCGAACAGGATGCCGATCAGCAACGAGAGCAGACCGTTCAGGACCAGGAGCCAGCGCGGCATCGGCAGGTGGCTGCTGAACGCGCCGGCGAGCTCGAAGATGCCGCGGACGATCAGCCAGATGCCCAGGATCCAGGTCAGCGTGGCG
The DNA here is from genome assembly GCF_042730855.1 of Kribbella sp. NPDC059898. Classification (NCBI taxonomy): domain Bacteria; kingdom Bacillati; phylum Actinomycetota; class Actinomycetes; order Propionibacteriales; family Kribbellaceae; genus Kribbella; species Kribbella sp. NPDC059898. The sequence continues at coordinate 144,679 of NZ_JBHWKR010000007.1, read as the reverse complement.
ACGGTCATCCCGGGGTGGACGATCGCGAAGAACCCGGCGAGCAGCGCGATCACGCCGAGCACGATCAGCCAGAGCCGGCCGCCCTTGGACTCCGGCTGGAACGCCTGGGCGATCGAGCCGATGCCGTCGGCGAGCGCCCAGATTCCCCACAGCAGCGCGAGCGCGATCGCCGTCGAGATCGGCCACGCGATCGCCAAGATTCCGAACACAATGCCCAGCGCACCACGGACGAGCAACATCTTCCAGCCGAGAGTCAGCCAGTCCCGCTCCATGTCGGACCTCCTTGAGGGCTTATTGCTCTCATGGTGATCTCAGTAACGCGCCGTGACAACCACCGCGACCGCGTAGGCTGAACGAATGGCTGTCCAGTTCAACCACACGATCGTGAGCAGCAGTGACAAGGAGGCGTCCGCGCGCTTCCTGGCCGGACTCCTGGGGACCGGCGAGCCGAGCAGCTACGGGCCGTTCGCGGTGGTGCAGCTCGCGAACGGAACCTCCCTGGACTTCGCCGACGGCCGCGGGCGGCTGCACACGCAGCACTACGCGTTCCTGGTCTCCGAGGAGGAGTTCGACCAGATCCACGGCCGGATCGTCGAGCGGGGCCTGACCTACTGGGCGGACCCGTTCCATCAGCACGAGGGCCAGATCAACACCAACGACGGCGGCCGCGGCCTCTACTGGAACGACCCCGACGGCCACAACCTGGAGATCCTCACGGTCCCCTACGGCGGCCGGCCGGCCTGACTTACTCCGAGGCGCGGCGGAGGGCTTCGGACAGGCGTTCCGCGGCGGCCATGACGGCGGGGGCGTGCATGCGGCCGGGCTGGCGGGACAGGCGCTCGATCGGGCCGGAGACCGACACTGCGGCGATCACCTTGCCGCTGGGGGAGCGGACCGGGGCCGAGACCGACGCGACACCCTGCTCGCGTTCGCCGACCGAGTGCGCCCAGCCGCGACGCCGTACGCCGGCCAGCGCGGCCGCGTTGAAGGATGCGTTGTGGAGGCCGCGGTGCATCCGCTCCGGGTCCTCCCAGGCCAGCAGTATTTGGGCAGCCGACCCGGCCGCCATGGTCAGCTGCGAACCCACCGGGACGGTGTCCCGCAGACCGGAGGGGCGTTCCGCGGCGGCGACGCAGACGCGGTACTCGCCCTGGCGGCGGAAGAGCTGGGCGGATTCGCCGGTGATGTCGCGCAGCCGCGCCAGCACCGGGCCGGCGGTCGCGAGCAGCCGGTCCTCACCGGCCGCGGAGGCCAACTCGCTCAGTCGCGGGCCGAGCACGAAGCGTCCCTGCATGTCGCGACCGACCAGCCGGTGGTGCTCGAGAGCGACCGCGAGACGATGTGCCGTCGGGCGCGCCAGTCCCGTCGCCGCCACCAGTCCGGCCAGGGTCGCCGGCCCGGACTCGAGTGCGGACAGAACGAGAGCTGCTTTGTCGAGAACACCGACTCCGCTAGAGTTGTCCATGGGACGATATTGCCGTCTCGAATCGTGGAACGCAAGTCGCTTCAGCGGGGTATTCGAGAGCACTGTGAGCGAAAGCACCACACTTCCAAATCTCAAAGGAGAGTCTGATGGGCAGGACGTTGTCGGAAAAGGTCTGGGATGCGCACGTCGTGCGCCATGCCGACGGAGAACCCGACCTCCTCTACATCGACCTCCACCTGGTCCACGAGGTGACCAGTCCGCAGGCCTTCGACGGCCTCCGGCTGGCCGGCCGTCAGGTCCGGCGGCCGGATCTGACGATCGCCACCGAGGACCACAACGTGCCGACGTACGACGTGGACAAGCCGATCGCCGACCCGGTGTCGCGGACCCAGGTGGACACGCTGCGGAAGAACGCCGAGGAGTTCGGCATCCGGATCCACACCCTCGGCGACCCGGACCAGGGCGTCGTGCACGTGATCGGCCCGCAGCTCGGCCTGACCCAGCCGGGCATGACCGTGGTCTGCGGTGACAGCCACACCTCCACGCACGGCGCGTTCGGGGCGATTGCCTTCGGCATCGGTACCAGCGAGGTCGAGCACGTGCTGGCCACCCAGACGCTGATGCAGGCCCGCCCGAAGACGATGGCCGTCACCGTCGACGGCGTACTGCCGGACGGCGTCTCGGCCAAGGACCTGGTGCTGTCGCTGATCGCGCAGGTCGGCACCGGCGGCGGCCAGGGCTACATCGTCGAGTACCGCGGCGAGGCGATCCGCGCGCTGTCGATGGAAGCCCGGATGACGATCTGCAACATGTCGATCGAGTGGGGCGCGAAGGCCGGCCTGATCGCGCCGGACGAGACCACCTTCGAGTACCTGAAAGACAAGCCGCACGCGCCGCAGGGCGTCGACTGGGAGGCGGCCGTCGAGTACTGGAAGAGCCTCGCCACCGACGAGGACGCGACCTTCGACCGCGAGGTCGTGCTGCGCGCCGAAGAGGTCACGCCGTTCGTCACCTGGGGCACGAACCCGGGCCAGGGCGTCGCGCTCGCGGACGTGGTCCCGTCGCCGGACGACTTCGACAACGAGAACGACAAGGTCGCCGCCGAGCGTGCGCTGGAGTACATGGGCCTGACCGCCGGTACGCCGCTGCGCGAGATCCACGTGGACACGGTGTTCCTCGGGTCCTGCACCAACGGCCGGATCGAGGACCTGCGGGCCGCCGCCGGCGTACTGGCCGGGCGGAAGGTTGCCGAGGGCACCCGGATGCTGGTGGTCCCGGGCTCCGGCCGGGTCCGGCTGCAGGCCGAGGCCGAGGGCCTGGACACGATCTTCAAGGACGCCGGCGCCGAATGGCGTGGTGCCGGGTGCTCGATGTGCCTGGGCATGAACCCGGACCAGCTGGCCCCGGGGGAGCGCAGCGCCTCCACCTCGAACCGGAACTTCGAAGGCCGTCAGGGCAAGGGCGGTCGTACCCACCTGGTCTCGCCGCTGGTCGCGGCCGCGACCGCCGTCACCGGAACCCTCGCGGCTCCGGCCGACCTGCCGCCCGTCGCCGTACCTGCGAACGCCTGAGGAGCAAGGGAATCATGGAAGCCTTCACCCAGCACATCGGTACGGCGGCCCCGCTGCGCCGGAGCAACGTCGACACCGACCAGATCATCCCGGCCGTGTACCTGAAGCGGGTCACCCGGACCGGCTTCGAGGACGGGCTGTTCGCGGCCTGGCGCAACGATCCGTCGTTCGTGCTCAACCAGCCCGAGTACGAAGGGGTCTCGGTGCTGGTCGCGGGACCGGACTTCGGCACCGGATCGTCGCGGGAGCACGCGGTCTGGGCCCTGCTCGACTACGGGTTCCGGGTCGTCGTCTCGTCGCGGTTCGGGGACATCTTCCGCGGCAACTCCGGCAAGGCCGGCCTGCTCGCGGCCCTGGTGACGCAGGACGTCGTCGAGCAGCTGTGGACCGCGGTCGAGACCGACCCGGGCACCAAGGTCACGGTCGACCTGGAGAACAAGACGATCTCGGCCGGTGACGTCTCGGCACCCTTCGAGATCGACGACTACACGCGCTACCGGCTGCTGAACGGTCTGGACGACGTCGGCATCACGCTGTCGCACGCCGACGAGATCACTGCGTACGAAGCAACCCGACCGTCCTTCAAGCCTGCAACCCTTCCCGCGAAGGCCTGAGAGCTCTATCAGAGTTGTCGTCCCCGTAACGTTCGGGTGGGCGGGGGCGATAACTCTGGTGTTACCCTTGCGTGGTTGTCAGAACAAGGCTTGCGAGACCGAGGAGGTGAGGACGCATGAACACCAGCGATCCCTCCAGACATACCGGTCTCGCTCGGCCTTCGGGGGACTGACTTTCCTCCTGTAGTTGTGGGGTCGGGCAGACGTGCGCTCATCACTTGCCTGATTCACCCGCATCTGGAGGACTCATGTCCGACCTGCGCCTGCGCACCTTCCGTGCGTTCAGCCGTACTCCGTCACTGCGTGCCGCCGCCCGCAAGCACGCCGCAGCCGTTGCCACCGCCGCGATCGAGCCGGAGACCAAGCCGCAGCGCGATCCGCAGAAGCCCAACGGGCACAGCGTCGTGGACAGCGCGATCTACTGCGGCGGCAACCGGGTCGCGTCCCCGCATTCGCTGGCGGACACCTACTCGGCGCTCCATGACGCCCCGCAGAGCCTGGCCTGGATCGGCCTGTACCGGCCGGACCGCCGCGAGCTCGCGTCGCTGGCGCAGGAGTTCGACCTGCACGAGCTGGCGATCGAGGACGCGAACGAGGCGCACCAGCGGCCGAAGCTGGAGCGGTACGGCGACACGTTGTTCGTCGTACTGAAGGCCGCCCGGTACCGGGACGCGACCGAGGAGGTCGAGTTCGGCGAGGTGCACGTGTTCGTCGGCAGGGACTTCGTGGTGACGGTCCGGCACGCCGAGGCGCCGAACCTGGCCGCCGTACGGCGCCGGGTCGAACGCGATCCGGAGCTCCTCAGCCGCGGTGCCGAGGCCGTGCTGTACGCGATCATGGACAAGGTCGTCGACGGGTACGCGCCGGTGGTCGCCGGCCTGGAGAACGACATCGACGAGATCGAGACCGAGGTGTTCCGCGGCGACCCGAAGGTGTCCCGCCGGATCTACGAGCTGTCCCGTGAGGTGATCGAGTTCCAGCGCGCCACCCGGCCGTTGACCGGCATCCTCGAGCAGCTCCGCGGCGGCTTCCAGAAGTACGGCGTGGACGAGGAACTGCAACGTTCACTGCGGGATGTGGCCGACCACGTGACCGAGGTGGTGGAGAAGGTCGACGGCTTCCGCGAGCTGCTCCGCGACATCCTGACCGTGAACGCGACGCTGGTCGCGCAGCAGCAGAACGAGGAGATGAAGAGCCTCGCGATCGCCAGCAGCGAGCAGAACGAAGAGGTGAAGCGGATCTCCGCGTGGGCGGCGATCCTGTTCGCGCCGACGCTGATCGGCACCGTCTACGGGATGAACTTCGACAAGATGCCGGAGCTGCACTGGGAGTACGGATACCCGTTCGCGATCGGCCTGATGGCCTTGGTGTGTGGAGGTCTGCACCAGATCTTCAAGCGCCGCGGCTGGCTGTGAAGCCGGCGGCAAACAGCCGCCAAAACCCCTCCAGGGACCCGGATCGGGCCGAATTGTGGTCCGAATCGCCTAAAACAAGGCCAAATTGCCGCGTTGGTGTTTGTGCATGGCCTGTTCAGTCCATAACGTTCCTGTGAGATCGAGCGCTGTGCTCGACGCCTAGTGTTCACGGAGGGAAGCAGTGAACAAGAGCCAGTTGGTCGAAGCGCTCGCAGTGCACTTCGACGGAAACCGCCGCCAGGCCCAGCACGCACTGGAGTCGGTGATCGACACCGTCCAGCGCGAGCTGACCAAGAAGGGTGGCAAGGTCGCCATCACCGGTTTCGGTGCCTTCGAGGCCATCGAGCGTGGCGCGCGCATCGTGCGCAACCCGCGGACCGGTGAGACCAAGCGTGCCAAGAAGACCACGGTTCCGAAGTTCCGCGCGGGTGCGGAGCTGAAGGCCGTTGTCTCCGGCGCCAAGAAGCTGCCGAGACTGGTGGCCCCGAAGCCGGCCGCGACCGCCACCAAGGCGGCTGCCCCGGCGAAGAAGGCTGCTCCGGTCAAGGCCGCTGCAACCAAGACCGCCGCTGCGAAGAAGACGGTCGCCAAGAAGGCCCCGGCCAAGACGGTCGCCAAGAAGGCGCCGGCGAAGACCGTTGCCAAGAAGGCCCCGGCGAAGAAGGCCCCGGCCAAGAAGGTCGTCGCGAAGAAGGCGCCGGCCAAGAAGGCCCCCGCCAAGAAGACCGCGGCGAAGCGTACCGCTCGCTGAGCTTCACGCACTGCGGCACAGGCACCACAGCGAAGGCCGGTCACCCCACTCCAGGGGATGACCGGCCTTCGCCGTTGTTCGGGGCAACTGTCTACAGGTGGGTGGCGAACTCCACCCGGGTGATCGCCAGCGTCGCACCGGATCCGGTGGTCTCGATCCGGACCCGTTGGCCGACCCGCAGATGCCGCACCGGGGTGTCCGCGACCGCGTGCACCGTGAACGGGAGCTCGATCCCGGTGTCGGTCAGCACGGCCCCGGCGAACGTCTCACCGTCGTACTTGCTCACAGTCGCCTGCATGTCAGCAGGCTAGACCCTCGGTCCCCGTCGCGGCACCGAGCACCAGCGACATCACGTCCGCCGTCGCCGGACCGACCCCGAGCTGGACGGCGTGCGCGAGATCGGCCGCGGTGTCGACATCACGACGTACCGACTCGATGCCGGCCACCTCGATCGGGATCGCCCCGGACGCCTGGTGGGCGCGGGCGGAGCCGACGCCGAAACGCGGATCCAGCGGTACGCCGGGAGCGGCCGCGAGCAACGTCGTACCGGTGCCGGGCTCGTCGACGACGAAGGAACGTGCGGCGGTACAGGCCGCCAGTACGGCGGTGAGCTCGGCAGGGCGGAGGGCGGGAAGGTCCGCGGACAGGGCCGCGATGCCGTTGCCTGGAAGCTCCGCAGCCGCCACAGTGGCTCCGTGCAGCAGCGCTTCGTTGAGCCCCGCGGCGGGCAGGTCCGGGACCACCCGGGCACCGGCCGCGGTCACGTCGGCGCCGACCAGCGGGTCGTCGGTGACGACCAGGACCGTGTGCACCAGGGGAGACCCGAGCGCGGCCGCAGTAGTGTCGACAGCGAAGGCACGGGCCAGCTCGGGACGGTGCTGAGGGTAGGCCGGAGCGAGCCGGCTCTTCGCGATCGCCGTACGCTTCACCGGGATCACCAGGGTCCAGGGAGCGACCTGTAGGTCTGCCATCAGGCAGGATTCTCCCATGACCGACGGCGCATTCGACCACCAGGAGGCAGCAGTGGACAGCAAGGGTGCCGATCCACGGCCGCCGCGCGGATTCTGGTTCGGCATCATCGTGGCGATCGTCAAACCGTTCATGATCATGTTCACCAAGTGCCGGTTCACCGGCCGGGAGAACATGCCGCGGCACGGCGGCGTGGTGTACGTGCCGAACCACATCTCGCATTTCGACCCGGTGCTGCTCGGCTATTTCATCTGGGAGTGCCGGCGGATCCCGCGGTTCCTCGGCAAGGCGTCGGTGTTCAAGATCCCGGTGCTCGGCAGCATTATCAGCGGGGCCGGGCAGATTCCGGTGTACCGCGATTCCGCGCAGGCCGTCGACGCTTTCCGGGACGCGGTCGCCGCGGTCGAACGCGGTGAGTGCGTGGGCGTTTACCCAGAGGGCACGATCACCCGCGATCCGGCGATGTGGCCGATGACCGGCAAGACCGGCGCGGCCCGGATCGCGTTGATGACCGGCTGCCCGGTGATCCCGGTCGCGAACTGGGGCGCCCAGGAGATCCTGAAGTCGTACACCGGCAAGATCCGGTTCCGGCTGCTGCCGCGGAAGACGCTGCAGGTACGGGCCGGGACCCCGGTCGACCTGAGCGCGTTCGAGGGCAAGCCGATCACCAACGAGCTGTTGCGCGAGGCAACCGAGGCGATCATGGCCCGGGTCGCCGAGACGCTCGGCGAACTGCGCGGCGAGGAACCGCCGAAGGAGCTGTACGACCTCCGCAAGGCGCGACGTGAGGAGAACGAATGACGAAAGTTGCGGTGTTCGGTGCCGGGTCGTGGGGTACGGCGTTCGCGACGGTGCTCGCGAACGCGGGGAACCAGGTGTCGGTGTGGGCGCGGCGGGAGTCGCTCTGCGCGGCGATCAACAGCGCGCACGAGAACGCCGAGTACCTGCCCGGGATCCGGCTGTCCGAGGCGATCACCGCGACCCACGACCCGGCCGCCGCGGTCGACGGAGCGGAGGCCGTCGTACTCGCGGTGCCGTCCCAGTCGTTGCGGGACAACCTCACCGACTGGGCCGGCGTACTGCCGAACGCCGTACCGCTGGTCAGCCTGATGAAGGGCGTCGAGCTCGGTACGACGAAGCGGATGAGCGAGGTGATCGCCGAGCTCACCGGCGCCGGGCCGGAACGGATCGCGGTCGTCTCCGGGCCGAACCTCGCCCGTGAGATCGCCGAGGGGCAACCGGCCGCGTCCGTGGTGGCGTGCGCGGACGAGGGGACCGCGGCGCGGTTGCAGAAGCTGTGCCACTCGCCGACGTTCCGCCCGTACACGAACAACGACGTGATCGGCTGCGAACTCGGCGGTGCCTGCAAGAACGTGATCGCGCTGGCCGTCGGGATGGCGGTCGGACTCGGCTTCGGCGACAACGCCCGCGCCTCGGTGATCACCCGCGGCCTCGCGGAGATCGCCCGGCTCGGTACGGCGCTGGGCGCCGAGGAGCACACGTTCTCCGGGCTGGCCGGCCTCGGCGACCTGGTGGCGACCTGTTCGTCACCGCTGTCCCGCAACCGCACGTTCGGTGAGAAGCTCGGCCAGGGCAGGTCGGTCGCGCAGATCCTGGAAGGCACCCGCCAGGTTGCGGAGGGCGTGAAGTCCTGCGCCTCGATCAGCGAACTCGCCCACCACCACGACGTCGAGATGCCGATCGCCGAACACGTGACGAAGGTCGTCGCCGGCGAGCTGACGCCGAAGGACATGCTGTTCAGCCTCGTCTCCCGCTCGGCCAAGTCGGAGCGGTGGGGATGATCCCGGAGGCCTTCGCTCGCCTCACTGTTGAGCGCGAAGGTGCCGCGGGGGAGGCATGGCTGGAGGAGTTGCCGGGGATTGTCGAGGACCTGCTGGGGCAGTGGGGCGTCCGGCGGGAGGGCGACGTACTGCACGGGCAGGTTGGTGTGGTGGTGCCGGTTGAGGGCGACGCCGTACTGAAGGTGTCGTTCCCGCATCCGGGGAACGTGCACGAGCCGGACGCGTTCGAGGCCTGGGGTGGGCGGGGTGCGGTCCGGCTGTACGAGCGGGACGATGCGCGGTACGCGATGCTGCTCGAGCGGGTGCAGCCGGTGACGTTGGGCGCGCACGGCGACGGGGCCGCGGCGATCGCGGGGGACGTGCTGCGGCAGTTGACGATCCCGGCGCCGGACGGGCTGCCGCGGATGGCGGACCAGGCCGGCCAGTGGGCTTCGGAATTGTCCAAGGATGCAGCAGAGCTCGATCATCCGCTGCCCGCCGCGGTTGTCGACGAGGCGCTCGCGGTGGTGGACGAGCTGTGTCGCGTGCAGCCGGAGACGTTGGTGCACGGTGACTTCCACGCGCGGAACATCCTGCGCGCGGAGCGGGAGCCGTGGCTGGTCGTCGATCCGAAGGGGTACGTCGGCGACCCGGGCTTCGACGCGGCGATCTTCCTCCGGACCCGCGCGTACTACCTCTTCATCGACGACGGCCTGACCGGCGCCGACCTGCTCCGCCGGTTGCAGGCGGAGCTGGACGAGTTCGCCGAGGCCTCTGGTATCGACGCCGAACGGATCCGCCGCTGGACCCAGCTGATCGCCGTCCAGGCGTCCTTCTGGGGCCGCCGCCACGGCTACGGCCGCGCCCGCACCGGCACCGAACTGGACCACCTGGTCGAACTGATCGAACACGTCGCGATCGGTTTGAGCTAGGGGGCGGATCGCCAGGCCATCACAATCGTGCGCTGACGCGCGCGCCGAGCGCGGTGGGCGCCCAGGGACAGGATTGTGATGGCGTGCAGATCCGCGTCCACGCGAGAACTTGGGTGGAGACGAGAGTGGCGTCGCCGGGGGCGTCCGGGGTTGGAGTGGCGGGGCTACGCGAGCGCTTGGGTGTGGCGGAGGGTGGCGGCGGCGGGGTGTTCGGGGGCGGGATGGTGGTGGTGCGGCTAGGCGAGGACGTGGGTCAGGACGAGGGTGGCGGCGCCGAGGAGGGCGGCGTCGGGGCCGGTGTGGGACGGGACCACGTGCAGGTGGGTTGTGGCCAGGGGCAACGATCGGGCGTAGATGGTTTCGCGGAGCCCGGCCAGCAGGCTGTCGCCGGCCTGGGCGAGGGAGCCGCCGACGACGATGACCGACGGGTTGAGCAGGCTGACGGCGGCGGCGAGCACCGTGCCGATCTCGCGGCCGGCCTGGCGTACGGCGGTGGTCGCCTCGGTGTTGCCCGCGCGGACGAGGTCGACGATGTCCTGGCTCGTCTCGACGCCCAGCTTGGTCGCCAGTGCGGCCGCGGACGCCATCGCCTCCAGGCACCCGGTGTTCCCGCACCGGCACACCTCGGTGTGTCCGGGCGCTTGGATGTGCCCGATGTCGCCGGCCGCGCCCCGCGCCCCGCGGTGCAGCCGTCCGCCGCTGATCACGCCCGCACCGATGCCGGTGGCAACCTTCACGAACAGCAGGTGCTCGACGTCCGGGTACGCCGTGGCGTGTTCGCCGAGCGCCATGATGTTCACGTCGTTGTCGACCAGCACCGGCCCGGGCAGCGTCTCGCTCAGCCGGCCGACCACGTCGTACGAGTCCCAGCCCGGCATGATCGGCGGATGGTTCGGCCTGCCGGTGCTGTGCTCGACCGGCCCCGGTAGCCCGACCCCGGTTCCGGCCAGCTCCGCCACCGAGCGCCCCGCCGTACGCAGCAATGCCTGTCCCGCCGCGGCGACCGCGTCGAGCACGACGTCGGGTCCTTCGGCGATCGCGAGCGGCGTCGTCGACCGGTCCAGGATCGCGCCGGTCAGATCGGTGAGCGCCACCGACAGATGCGTCGCGCCGACGTCCGCGGCGAGTACCAGCCGCGCCGTCGGGTTGAACCGGAACCGGGCCGGCGGCCGTCCGCCGGTCGACGCCGCCTCGCCGGACGGTACGACGAGCCCGCTCGCCAGCAGTGCCTCGATCCGCCCGGTCACGGTCGACCGGGCCAGGCCGCTGAGCTCGATCAGTTCGGCCCGCGTCCGCGGCTGCCCGTCCCGGAGCACCCGCAGCAGCGGGTCCGCCGTACCGAGATCGCTCATTCACCGGACTTTCGTCGTACAGGGCGTGGACTTTTGCTTGACAGGGTTCAAAAGGGTCCCATAGCGTCCTCGAACGTGTCCACCAGTGCGCGCAAACTCAGGGTCGGGATCGTCGGCGGCGGGTTCATGGGCCAGGTCCACGGGAGGTCGGCGCTGGTCTCCGGCGCGACCGTCGTCGGCGTCGTCGGATCGTCGCCCGCGAAGGCGGAGGCGGCCGCCGAGGCGACCGGGGCCGAGCGCGGGTTCGCGACCCTCGACGACCTGCTGGCGGCGGACGTCGACGTCGTCCACGTCTGTACGCCGAACAACACGCACCGCGAGGTGACGCTCAAGGCGCTCGCGGCGGGCAAGCACGTCGTCTGCGAGAAGCCGCTCGCCACCTCGGTGCAGGACGCCGGTGGACTGCAGGCGGCGGCAGCGGACGCAGGGCTGGTCGGCGCGGTGCCGTTCGTGTACCGGTACCACCCGATGGTCCGGGAGCTGCGGGCCCGGATTGCCGCGGGCGAGGCCGGCCTGATCACCAGCCTGCACGGCTCGTACCTGCAGGACTGGCTGGCCGGCGCCGACGACCAGAACTGGCGCGTGGACGACACCACCGGCGGACCGTCGCGGACGTTCGCGGACATCGGCTCCCATTGGTGCGACCTGGCCGAGTTCGTCACCGGCGACCGGATCGCCGCGATCAGCGCGCAGCTCCGGACGGTCCGTGCCGAGCGTGGTGGAGTTCAGGTGCGGACCGAGGACCTCGCCACCGCGCAGTTCCGGACCGAGGCCGGTGTGGTCGGGACGATCGTGGTCAGCCAGGTCGCCGCCGGCCGGAAGAACCGCCTGTACCTGGAGGTCTCGGGCACCGAGTCGAGCTTCGGGTTCGACCAGGAGGACCCGGACCGGCTGTGGGTCGGCCATCGCGCCGGGTCGCAACTGCTCACGCGTGACCCCGAGACGTTGAGCCCGGACGCGGCGCGGGTGAACCGGCTGCCGGCCGGTCATGCGCAGGGGTACCAGGACGCGTTCGACTCGTTCGTCGCCGACAGCTATGCCGCCGTCCTGGGGGAGACCCCGGTCGGCCTGCCCGATTTCGCCGCCGGAGCGCGGTCCGCCCGCGTGGTGGACGCCGTACTGCGGTCGGCCGCCAACGACTCCGCTTGGACCACAGTCGACAACCAGTAGGAGCACAGATGCCTCGTCCGATCACTCTCTTCACCGGCCAGTGGGCCGACCTGCCGTTCGAGGAGGTCTGCCAGTTCGCGTCCGAGGCCGGGTACGACGGCGTCGAGATCGCCTGCTCCGGTGACCACTTCGACGTCCAGCAGGCCGTCGACGACGACTCGTACGTCCAGGGCCGCAAGGACATCCTGGAGAAGTACAACCTGCAGGTCTTCGCGATCTCCAACCACCTGGTGGGGCAGGCGGTCTGCGACGACCCGATCGACTTCCGGCACCAGGCGATCGTGCCGTCCCGGATCTGGGGCGACGGCGACGCCGAGGGCGTCCGGCAGCGCGCCGCGGAGGACCTGAAGAACACCGCCCGGGCGGCCAAGAAGCTCGGCGTGAAGACCGTCATCGGCTTCACCGGCTCGTCGATCTGGCAGTACGTCGCGATGTTCCCGCCAGTGCCTGCCGAGCGGATCGAGGCCGGGTACAAGGACTTCGCCGACCGCTGGAACCCGATCCTCGACGTGTTCGACGAGGAGGGCGTCCGGTTCGCGCACGAGGTGCACCCGTCGGAGATCGCGTACGACTACTGGACGACCACGTTCGCGCTCGAGGCGATCGGCCACCGGGAGGCCTTCGGGCTGAACTGGGACCCGTCGCACATGGTCTGGCAGGACATCGACCCGGTCGCGTTCCTCTGGGACTTCAAGGACCGGATCTACCACGTGGACTGCAAGGACACCAAGATGCGGGTCGGCGGCGGCCGCAACGGCCGGCTCGGCTCGCACCTGCCGTGGGCGGACCCGCGGCGCGGCTGGGACTTCTACTCCACCGGCCACGGCGACGTGAACTGGGAGGACTGCTTCCGGGTGCTGAACTCGATCGGCTACGACGGCCCGATCTCGGTCGAGTGGGAGGACGCCGGCATGGACCGCAAGCGTGGTGCGGCGGAGGCGGTCAACGTGATCCGCAACCTCGCCTTCGACAAGCCGCAGGCAGCCTTCGACGCGGCCTTCGCGACGGACAAGTAGTACTCAGCGGTTGTCGCGACCCGCGACGAACCCCAGCGTGACCTGGGTGGCTGCGAGGACGGCGAACACGGTCAGCGTCGTCCTCCAGCCGCCGGTCACCTGGGTCAGGTACCCGGCGACGACCGGACCGGCCGCGGCGAGCGTGTAGCCGACCGCCTGTGCCATCCCGGACAGTTGCGTGGTCTCGTGATGCCCGCGCCCGCGCAGGCTGATCAGCGACAGCGCGGCGACCAGCCCGGCGCCCTGGCCGAGGCCGCCGACGACTGCCCACACGATCGCCAGGTGCGGCGCGAACAGCAGACCGAGCAGCGCGACGAAGATCGGCGTACTCGCCGTCATCAGGCCGGCCCGCTGGTTGGTCGGGTGCTTCAGCAGGAACGGGATCGTGAGCCCGCCGATCAGCCCGAACACCTGGAACACGAAAAGGTGTACGCCGGTGGCACGCTCGGAGACGCCGCCCGTCGAGATCTCGATCGTCGGCAGCCAGTTCACGAACAGGTAGAAGCTCGTCGACTGCAGCCCCATGAAGCCGGTCACCAGCCACGCCATCGGCTGCCGCCAGACACTCACCGGCGGCGTCTCGTCGTCTGCGGTGGCGGCCGGCATCGGCTCCGGCGAGAGCGTCCGCGGCAGCCAGACGACCGCGACCAGCAGGGCGAGACCGCCCCAGACCGCGAGCGACAGCCGCCAGTCGACGGCGTCGGCGATCGGTACGGCGAGGATCGACGCGATCGCGGCGCCGCCGGTGATGAACGCCGTGTAGATCCCGGTCGCCCGGGACACCTGCGCGGAGTAGTCGCGCTTGATGATCACCGGCACCAGCACGTTGCCGACGGCGATCGCGGCGCCGACCACGGCGGTCCCGATCCACAGACCGGCCTGGCCCGCGTACGGGCGGATCGCGCTGCTGGCGGCCAGCACCAGCAGCGAGACGAACACGGCCCGCTCCATCCCGAACCGCCGGGACGCCAGGTGCACCAGGGGAGAGGCGACCGCGAACGCGAGCAGCGGCAGCGTGCCGAGCAGACCCTGCGCGGCCTCACCGAGGTGCAGCGCGTCGCCGATCCGCGGCAGCACCGGCCCGACCGCGGTCAGCGCCGGCCGCAGGCTCAGCGCGACCACGAAGGCGGTCGCCGTGATCAACGACGACCGCTCGCGGGCCATGGGTTCGGTCAGCACTGCCACGAAACACCTCTCCTTAGCTTCCGTGTAGATGTCCTACATTTATATACTGTACGCCATGGAGTCCTTGGTACGGCAGGTGCCGCTCGTGCTGCAGGTGTCGGAGCAGTTCCGGGCACGGATCGAGTCCGGCGAGTGGGCGCGCGGTGCGCGGATCCCGGGGGAGCATCAGCTCGCGACCGAACTCGGGGTCAGTCGCGGCACGGTCCGGGAGGCGCTGCGGTCGCTCAGCCTCACGGGTCTGCTGGAGCCGCGGGTCGGCGACGGGACGTACGTACGCGCGACCAACGAGATCAGCGGTGTACTCGTCCGCGACGAGCTGTCGGCCTCACTCACCGACGTACTGGATGCACGTGCCGGCATCGAGGCCGCGGCGGCGCGGCTGGCTGCGCGGAACGCGACGCCTGAGGGCCTGGCGGCGTTGGCGGAGGTGCTGGAGGCGCGTGCCGCGACGCTCGAGTCGGGCGACATGGACGCGTTCGTGGCGGTCGACACCGACTTCCACCGGGGCGTCGTGGTCGCGAGTGGGAACCCGCTGCTGCTCCGGTTGTACGACGCGCTGGCCGAGGTGATGACCGCGTCGATCCACCAGACCGCGACGATCCCCGAGGATCACCGGCTCGGCGACGCGCACGTCGACGTACTGGAGGCGATCCGGGCCGGGGATCCGGAGGCGGCGAGTCAGGCGTCGTACGCGTTGATCGAGACGGTCAAGCTGACCGGGTCCGGCCAGTAGTAGCGGAAGCACGCCGGGGTGCCGTTCAGGCGGCGGGATTCGCTGCCGGGCGGTGGGACGTTCTTGCGGTCGCCACGGAGGCCGCCGCGGGCTTCGTAGAACGCCTGCGCGGCGGTGTTCTGTTCGAGCACCCAGAGGAACAGGCCGGTGGGTACGTCGGTGGCCGCGTGGGCGAGGAGCTTGGTGCCGATGCCCTGGCGCTTGCGTGGTGCGCGGACGTGCAGATTGTCGACGAGGGCGCCGTACGTCGGGTCCGCGTCGAACACCACGTGCGCGAGCCCGATCAGCTGGCCGTCGTACTCCGCCAGCGTGGTGCGCGTGCCGTCCCGGTTCGCCAGCCGCTTCGCCCACATCTCGCCGAGATACTCCGGCGACTCGTCGTCGAGGAACGCGTCCGCGTACGCACCCCGGTAGTGCCGCCGCCAACTGTCCCCGTGCAGTTCGGCAACCGCCGCCGCATCCTCTGGTCCCGCTACCCGAAAGTTCGTCACCGTTGGAGTTCCCCAGCCTCTGTCTTGGTCGCGAGCACGCGGGCGAACACAGCCAGGCCGGCTGCCAGTGCGGTGACGACGATGAACGAGATGGTCAGGCTGCTGGCCTGGGCGATGCCGCCGATGATCGACGGGGCGACCAGGCCGGACGCGTAGGTGATGGTGGCGACGCCGGCGATCGCCTGGCTGGCGTTGGCGCCGGTGTGGCCCGCGGCGGCGAAGGCGAGCGGTACGACGACCGCGATGCCGACGCCGATCAGCCCGAAGCCGATCATCGCCGCGACCGCGTTCGGCGCGACGACCACGAGCAGCCCGCCGAGCATCGCGATCACGCCGCTGGCCCGCACTGTGCGGACCGCGCCGAACCGGTCGACGACCGCGTCGCCGGTGATCCGCGCGATCGCCATCGTCAGCGCGAATCCGGTCGTCGCACCCGCCGCGACCCCGGCCGAGCTGTCCAGGACGTCGCGCAGGTACACCGCCGACCAGTCCAGGCTGGCGCCCTCCGCGAACACCGCGCAGAACCCGACCGCCCCGATCAGCAACGCCGACTTCGGCGGCAACGCGAACCGCGCCGGCGGCTCCTCGTCCTCCTCGGGATGGATGTTCAGCACGAACTGGCAGACCGCCGCGCCGACGACCGTCAGCACGACGGCCGCGATCAGGTGGTGGACCTGCGCGCTGAGGTTCGCGTGCGCCGCGACGGTCCCGACCGCGGAGCCGAGCAGCGCGCCCGCGCTCCACATCCCGTGCAGGCCGGACATGATCGACTTCTTCAGCCGGTGCTCGACCTCGATCCCGAGCGCGTTCATCGCGACGTCGGCCATCCCCGCCGTACCGCCGTAGATCAGCAGTGCCGCGCACAACGTCAGCAGCCCGGGCGCGAGCGACGGCAGGATCAGCGCGAGCGTCCAGAGTGCGAGCAGGCCGCGGAGCGCCGTCCGGGTGCCGAACCGGTGCGTGATGCGGGCGGCGAGCGGCATCATCAGGGCCGCGCCGATGGCCGGGAACGCGAGCGCCAGTCCGAGCTGCCCGGCGGACACCCCGGCGTGCTCCTGGATCCACGGCACCCGGGTCGCGAACGAGCCGGTCACCGATCCGTGCACGCAGAAGACCGCGGCGACGGCGTACCGGGAGCGCTTGACGAGCGTGGTGTCATCTGTCACAAGTGAACACGCTATCTGTTTGAACGATCAGGCGGATGGTAGTTTTTTGCGCATGAGAAGTGCGGAACGGCACCAAGTGATCGTAGAACGCCTACGAGTCGTCGACCGAGTGTCGGTCCAGGAACTGGTCGAGGCCACCGAGGCGTCGGACATGACGGTCCGCCGCGACCTCGACTTCCTGGCCGCGCAGGGCGTGCTGAAGCGCGTCCACGGCGGCGCGGTGTCGGCGATGCCGTCTGGTCTGGAGCCGCCGCACTCGCTGCGTTCCCAGGCGGCGGTCGCGGCCAAGCAGGCCATCGCGCGCGCCGCCGTCGCGCACCTCCGCGACGGCGAGACGATCGTCCTCGACAGCGGTACGACGGCCCTCGAGACCGCCAAGCTGCTCCACGATCGCGCGTTGACGGTCATGCCGCTCTCGCTGCATGTCGCGCACGAGCTGGCGGACGCGCCGCGGATCCGGCTGCTGATGCCGGGCGGCGAGGCGCGCAAGGGCGAGCTCTCGCTGGTCGGCCCGCTGACCGTTGCCTCGTTGCGGGCGCTCCGGTTCGACGCCGCCGTACTGAGCCCGTGTGCCTTCAGCCTCGATGCCGGGCTGACCGCGTTCGACCTGGGCGACGCCGAGGTGAAGCAGGAGGCGATGAACGTCGCCACCCGCACGATCGTGCTGGCCGACGGCGCCAAGTGGGACCGCGCCGCCCTCGCCTACGTCTGCCCGGCGGACCGCCCCGACCTGATCATCACCGACGACTCCGCACCCGAGGACCAACGAACCTTGCTCACCCAGCGCGGCGCCCTCGTCGAGGTGGCCTCTTGAGCGCCACCGACGTACAACTCCAAACTGCTCCACCTCGCGCCGCTCGCGTTGCCACCTGGCTGTACTTCGGGCTGAACGGGTTCGCGGTCGGCATGTGGGTGGTGCACATCCCGAGCATCGAGCAGGCGACCGGGATCACGCACAGCACGCTCGGGCTCTTGCTCCTGGTGCTCGGCGCCGCCGCGTTCACCGGCATGCAGATCGCCGGTCCACTCGTCGACAAGATCGGCCAGCGCCGGCTCGTACCCGCGGCCGGGATCCTGCTCGGGCTCGCGCTCGCCGGCCCCGGCCTGGCCACGAACTGGTGGACCCTCGGGATCGCGCTGATCTTCGTCGGCTTCGGCAACGGTTCGATCGACGTCGGGATGAACGCGCAGGCCGTGGTCGTCGAGCGTGGGTACCCGCGGCCGATCATGGCGGCGTTCCACGCGATGTGGTCGATCGGCGGCGCGATCGCCGCGGTCGTCGGCGCGGCCACGCTGCGGGCCGGCGTACCGACCGAAGTCACGCTCGCCTTGGCCGGCGTGGTCTGCATCGTACTGTCGCTGATCGCCAGCCGATTCTTGCTGGAGGCAACCGAACCCGCGGAGGAGGTGGCTGAGGCGCCGCGGGCGAAGCCGTCCGCCAAGCTGGTCTGGGCGCTCGGCGGGTTGGCGTTCGGGCTGATGCTGTCCGAGGGGGTCGCCAACGACTGGGCGGCGCTGCACTTCCGCGACATCCTCGGTACGTCGGTCAGCACCGCCGCCTACGCGTACGGCGCGTTCGCGGTCGCGATGACCGTCGGGCGTTTCCTCACCGACCGGGTCGCCGCGGTGGTCGGCCCGGCCGCGATCGTGCGCTGGGGTGCCGCGATGGCGGCGGTCGGCCTGACGCTGGTGATCGTGATCCCGTGGGTGCCGGTCGCACTCGTCGGCTGGGCGATCTTCGGCCTCGGCCTGGCCGGCGGCGTACCGCAGTTGTTCACCGCCGCCGGCAACCTCGACCCGCGGTCCTCGGGCGCGCTGATGGCCCGCGTGGTCGGCCTCGGGTACGTCGGCCTGCTGGCCGGACCGGCGCTGATCGGCGGCCTCGCGCACTGGATGCCGCTGAACATCGCCTTCATCCTGCCGGTCGTGCTGTGCGTCCTCACCTTCCTGGGCGGTCCGGTCCTCAAGCGGGGCACGCCCGGCCGCTGATGGGTAAGCGTCCGAGGTGCTGGGTTCGCCCACCGGGTCCCAGGCGCAAACCCTGCATCTCAGACGTCAACCCGTCAGTTGCGGGAGGTCAGCGTGTGAGCGCCTGCTCGAGGTCGGCCCAGAGGTCGGCTGGGTGCTCGATCCCGACGGACAGCCGGATCAGGTCCTCGGGGATGGTCGGCACCTCGATCGGCCAGCGGCGGCGGCGTTCCAGCAGCGACTCGACGCCGCCGAGGCTGGTGGCGTGCACCCAGAGGTTCGTGCTCTCGCAGACCGTCTGCGCCAGCGAGGCGTCGCCGCCGAGCTCGATCGCGAGGATCGCGCCGAAGCCGGACATCTGCGCCGCGGCCCGGGCGTGACCTGGGTCGTCGGGCAGCCCGGGGTACCGGACCCGGCTGACCCGCGGGTGTTGCAGCAGCCGCTCGGCCAGGTACGCCGCGTTCGACTGCGCGCGCTCGAGCCGGAGCGCGAGCGTCCGCAGGCCACGGAGCGCGAGCCAGGCGTCCATCGACCCGGCGATCGCGCCGAGGCTGCGGCGCCGCAGCTCGATCGCGGACCACAGGTCGTCGTCGGCGGTGACCACCGCGCCGAGGATCACGTCCGAGTGACCCGCGATGAACTTGGTGGCCGAGTGCATCACGACGTCCGCGCCGAGCCGCAACGGCTGCTGCAGCAGGGGAGTGGCGAACGTGTTGTCGACGACCACGGTCGCGCCGGCGGTGTGCGCGGCCGCGGCGAGGGCCGGGATGTCGGCGACCTCCATCGCCGGGTTGGTCGGCGACTCGATCCACAGCAGGTCCACACCGCCGCCCACACCGCCGCCCGGACCGTCGGCACCGGCCTGCGCGGTGGCGAGCGCGTCGGCGACCGACTCGGTGTCCGCGATGTCAACTCGCTGAACGCTGAGCCGGCCGGTCCCGGCGTACTGGTCGAGCAGCGCGAGGACCCCGGAGTACGCGTGCTGCGGCGCGACCACGCGGCCGCCGACCGGGACCAGGTCGATCACCGCCGCGGCGGCCGCCATCCCGGACGCGAAGCTCAGTGCGCGGCCGCCTTCGAGCTGACCGAGGGTGTCCTCGAGCGCGGACCAGGCGTCGTTGCCGAACCGCCCGTACCCGCGATCGCCGCCGGCGACGTACGTCGAGCTGAACACCGGTGACGGTCCGACAGGTGCGTTCGGTACTCGTTCCGGGCGGCCGGCGTGGACGACGACGGTGGACGGGTCGAGGTCAGAAGTCATAGCCGGATTGTCGCTGCCGAGCTCGCGCCGGCCCCCAGTGGGGCGGGCGGGACGGCGGAGCTGACCGCTGGGCGGTGGGGTGAGGGAGGGGGCTGACCGCTGGGCGGTGGGGTGAGGGAGGGGGCTGGGCGGTGGGGTGGGGGAGGGGACTGGGTGGTGGGTGAGGGAGGGGAGGGCGGTGGGGTGGTTAGTTCGAGCCGGGGAGGGGGAGGCGGCCGGTTTCCAGGAGTGTGATCGCCTGGCGGGCGAGGTGCCGGGCGTCGATCGGCTCCGGGTGGTCGACCCAGACGCGGACGACGTTCTCGATGATGTTCATGGTGATGCCGGCGGACAGTGCGGCGACGAACTCCGCGTGCGTCGGGTCGCCCGGCAGTCGCCGTACCAGCTGGGCGGCGAGGTCGTTGCGGAACCGCCAGATCAGCTCGTTCAGATGCGCGCTCACGGACTCGTTCCGCTCGGCGAGGTCGAACACCGCGCGGACCCGGTCCGGGTTGGTCTCCAGCTGTTCGAGGACGCGCTCGATCACGGTCCGAAGGCCGTCGCGCAGGTCCAGGGCGGGCTGGGCGGCGAACCAGTTGACCGCGTCGGCGAGACAGTCGTCGACGAACTCCAGGACCAGCGTCTCCTTGGTCGGGAAGTACCGGTACAGCGTGCTCGGGCCGACCTCGGCCGCGGCCGCGATCTGCTCGACCGTGGTCCGGCCGAACCCGTGGTCGCAGAACAGCTCGAACGCCTTGTCCGCGATCAGCCGGCGGGTCCGCTCCCGCTTCACCTCGCGCAGTCCCATCAGCACCTCCGCGGGCAGACTACCGGCACCCTTCCCTGCTGGGAGTATCAGCCATATGGTAGTCACTACCAAATTACCGACGAGAGGCACGCGATGACCGAGAGCTTCCCCGTCAGCAGGCCGTCCGGCTGCCCGTTCGACCCCGCCCCCGAGTACGCCGGGTACCGCCGGACCGCTGCGCCCGCGAAGGTCTCCACGCCGGCCGGCGTCGACGCGTACGTGATCAGCCGGTACGACGACGTCCGGACGCTGCTCCGGGACAGCCGGCTGAGCTCGCGGCTCGCGCCGTCCGACCACGTCGTACCGGACGCGGACCTGGACCGGGAGGTGGAGTCGGGCTCGATCCTGCAGGTCGACGGGGCGGCGCACAAACGGCTGCGCCGGATGCTCGCGACCGAGTTCGCGGTCAAGCGGATGGAGGCGCTCCGGCCCCGGGTCGCGGCCATGGTCGAGGAGCGGATCGACGCCATGCTGGCGGCCGGCGGGCCGATCGACCTGGTGCAGGAGTTCGCGCTGCCGATCCCGTCGCTGGTGATCTGCGAGCTGCTCGGCGTCCCGTACGCGGACCGCGACGAGTTCCAGGAGCGCAGCGCCCAGCTCGTGCGGGTGGACGGGTGGACCGAGGAGATCCAGCGGGCCAGCGACGACCTGAACCAGTACATCGTCGGCCTGGTGCTGGCGAAGCAGGCGCATCGTGAGGACGACATCCTGTCCCGGCTGATCACCCGCGGCGAGGAGCTCGGTACGCCGTTGACGATCGAGGAGTTGGTGACGGTCGGGGTCACGCTGCTGATCGCCGGCCACGAGACGACCGCGAACATGATCGCGCTCAGCACGCTCGCGCTGCTGCGGAACCCTGCCCAGCTCGACCTGCTGCGTTCCGATCCGGCGAGGGTGCCGGGCGCGGTGGAGGAACTGCTGCGCTACCTGTCGGTGGTGCATTTCGGGCTGTTCCGTGAGGTGACCGATGAGCTGACGGTCGGACCGTCGACGATCGACGCGGGGGAGTACCTGATCGCCGCGTTGTCGTCGGCGAACCGCGACGAGACCGTGTTCCCGGATCCGGACCGGCTGGACCTGGAGCGGGACGCGGCGGCGCATGTCGCGTTCGGTTTCGGGCCGCATCAGTGCATCGGGCAGCAGCTCGCGCGGCTCGAGCTGCAGGAGGTGTTCACCCGGTTGTTCGCGCGGATCCCGACGCTGCGGCTCGCCGTACCGTTCGAGGAAATCGACTACCGGGAGAACACGCTCGTGTACGGAGTGACAGCGTTGCCAGTCGCCTGGGACGTGAGGATCTGAACACTTCTTAACCGAACCCCGGTCGGATCACGATCTCCGGACCGCTACAGTCGAGCCGGTGAGCGAGTACTCGGAAGACAAGCGCAAGCCCCGGGTCGCCGTCGTGTTCGGCGGCCGGTCGAGCGAGCACGCGATCTCCTGCGTGACCGCGGCGAACGTCCTGCAGGTGATCGACCGGGACCGGTACGACGTCGTGCCGGTCGGGATCAGTACCAGCGGGCACTGGGTGCTGGAGAGCGGCGATCCCGAGCGGCTGTCGATCACCGACGGCAAGCTCCCCGAGGTCGACGTCACCGCGATGCCGGTGCTGTTCGGCGCGAACCGCGAGCTCGCGGTCAGCGAGCCTGGCCAGGTGCCGAGCACGCTCGGCGAGGTCGACGTGGTGTTCCCGCTGCTGCACGGCCCGTGGGGCGAGGACGGCACCATCCAGGGCCTGCTCGAGATGTCGGACATCCGGTACGTCGGCTCCGGCGTCCTGGCCAGCGCGGTCGGGATGGACAAGCACTACATGAAGGTCGTGTTCCAGGCCGCCGGCCTCGCGGTCACGCCGTATGTCGTGATCCGGGACCGGGACTGGCGGCAGGACCCGGCCGGCTGCCGGGAGGCCGTCGACGCGCTTGGCTACCCGGTCTTCGTGAAGCCGTGCCGCGGCGGGTCGAGCCTCGGGATCACCAAGGTGAACGGCCCGGACGAGCTCGACGACGCGATGGTCGAGGCCCGCGCGCACGACCCGAAGGTGATCGTCGAGGCGTCGGCGAAGGGCCCGCGGGAGATCGAGGTCGGCGTCCTCGGCGGACTGGACGGCACCAAGCCGGAGGTGAGCGTCTGCGGCGAGGTCGCGGTGTCCGGCGGCGGGCACGACTTCTACGACTTCGAGACCAAGTACCTGCCGGAGGGTGAGGAGTACCTGGCGCTCTCGGTCCCGGCCGACCTGCCGGCGGAGCTGGCGAACGAGATCCGGGCGAAGGCCCTGATCGCGTTCGACGCTATCGAGGCCGAGGGGCTGGCCCGGGTCGACTTCTTCGTCGACGCCGACAACCGGGTGATCATCAACGAGATCAACACGATGCCCGGGTTCACCCCGACCAGCATGTTCCCGCGGTTGTGGGCGGCCTCCGGCAAGGACTACGCGAGCCTGGTCGAGCACCTGTTGCAGCTCGCGATGACCCGCCCGACCGGACTTCGCTGACCCGTCCGCATGGCGCTCGCCGACACGCAGTACGGGCCCGTCCTGGGCACCGACTCGCTCGTCTTCAAGGGCATCCCGTACGCCGCGCCGCCGGTCGGGCCGGACCGGTTCCGGCCGCCGCGCCCGCCCCGGCCGTGGAGCGCACCGCTGAAGGCGACGTCGTACGGGCCGACGGCGCCGCAGACCGGCGCCGCGGGGCCGCTCGCGGAGCTCGTCCCGCGGGCGATCGTCCCGGGTGACAACTACCTGAATCTGAACGTCTGGTCGCCGGACCTGGACGGCAACGCCCCGGTGATGGTGTTCGTCCACGGCGGGTCGTTCACCAGCGGCGCCGGCGCGCTGCCGGTGTACGACGGCAGCCGGTTCGCGCGGGACGGCGTCGTACTGGTGACGATCAACTACCGGCTCGGCGCCGACGGGTTCCTGTGGTTCGGCGACGGCTCGCCGAACCTCGGGCTGCTCGACCAGATCGCGGCGCTGACCTGGGTCCGCGACAACATCGCGGCGTTCGGCGGCGACCCCGGCAACGTGACGATCTTCGGCGAGTCGGCCGGCGCGATGAGCGTCTGCACGCTGCTCGCGATGCCGGCCGCCGCCGGCCTGTTCCACCGCGCGATCGCCGAGTCGGGCGCGGCGAACAACACGATCGACGCCGCCACCGCCCGGCTGGTCGGCGAGCGGCTGGCCGCGATGCTCGGGACGGCGCCCACCCGCGAGGCGATCGCCCAGGTACCGCTGCAGCGGCTGCTCACCGCGCAGGACCAACTCAGCCAGCAGGTGATGGGCAAGGCGCGGGCCAAGGCGTGGGGCGATGTCGCGCGCACGCTCCTGCCGTTCAGCCCGGTGGAGGACGGCTCGCTGCTCCCGGCCGCGCCGCTCGACCGGATCCGGGCCGGTGCCGGCGCGGACGTCGACCTGATGGTCGGCACCAACAGCGATGAGGCGCGGCTCTTCCTGATCCCGACCGGCGTCGCGGCCAAGATCAGCACCCCGCTGCTGTACGCCGCCGCCCGGACGCGCTTCGGGCTGTCGATGAACGGCGTCCGCCGGTATCGCGCGAACCGCCCCGACGCCACGCCCGGCGAGGTGCTGGCCGCGATCATGACCGACTCGTACTACCGCATCCCCGCGATCCGGCTGGCCGAGGCGCACCCCGGGACGTACCTGTACGAGTTCGGCTGGCGGTCGCCGGCCTGCAACGGGACGCTCGGCGCGTGCCACGCGATCGAGCTGGCCTTCGTGTTCGACAACCTGGACGACCCGTCGACCGCGCCGATGCTCGGGGCGCGGCCGCCGCAGCACCTGGCGGACCTGGTGCACCAGGCCTGGATCGACTTCGCGAAGACCGGCGATCCGGGCTGGCCGGCGTACACCCGTCCCGAACGCCTGAGCCGCCACTTCGCGAGCGCCTCCGGCATCACCACCAACGATCGCCCCGACGAACGCATCGCCTGGCGCCACCGCTAGTTCCTCCCCGGCCTGCTCGTCGCGCCGCCTACGCCTGCGGGCGGTCGCGGCGGGCACTTGAGAGGTTGGCCTCTGAAATGGCCGGTTGGCGGCTTGCATGCCGGTGGCGAACCCGCCATTTCAGAGGCCAACCTCTCAAAGGGCCTCAGCTGCGGCGGTCGGGGCGAGTGGGATCGGAGCGGTGGGGTCGAGCATGGGTTACGGCCTCAACATCTCCGGGCTAGGCACTAGCTCGGAGGGTGCCCTGCAATTCGACAGGTAGTTCACCTGCGAAACGCTGTACACGCGGACGCGATCACGCTCAGGTGCACTACCCAGCCACCCGACACATCCTGTCCATCTGCATGCACCGATCCGCCACGCCCCCGCCGCACGGCCCGCAGGCGTGGGCGGTGACCGGGTGGGGAGGACCATCGGGATCGGCGCACACCCGGATCGGCAGGGATCCTCCCCAGGTTGTCCATCCGCGACAGTTGCGCCGTTACGACCGGAACGTCGCTTGACGCAGCGCTAGCTAGAGGTTGCCGGCGCGGGTGTGGAGGTAGCGCTGTTGGGGGAGGCTGGTGGTTCGGCGGGCTGCTTCTTCGTAGGCTTCCTGGGCGGCGGGCAGGTTGCCGGACAACTCCAGCAGGTGAGCGCGGACGGCGTACAGGCGGTGGTCGTTCGCGAGGCGTTCGTCGTGCTCGATTTCGGACAGCAGCCGGAGGCCCTCGGCCGGGCCGCGGGCCATCGCGACCGCGACCACGTGGTTGAGGGCGACCATCGGGTTGTCGGTGAGCTGCAGCAGCACCTCGTACAGCGCGACGATCTGCGGCCAGTCGGTCTCCTCTGCGGACGGGGACTCGTCGTGGACCGCCGCGATCGCGGCCTGCAGTTGGTACGGACCGACCGGGCCGCGGGGGAGTGTCGCGGTGATCAGGTCGACGCCCTCGCGGATCAGCTCCGGGATCCACAGCGACCGATCCTGCTCCGCCATCGGGACGAGCTCGCCGAGCGGGCCGGTGCGTGCCGGACGCCGGGCGTCGGTCAGCAGCAGCAACGCCAGCAGCCCGGCCACCTCGGCGTCGTCGGGCAGCAACCGGTACAGCATCCGGGCCAGCCGGATCCCCTCCGCCGCCAGCTCGACCCGCTGCAGGTGCGGACCCGTCGTACTCGCGTAGCCCTCGTTGAAGATCAGGTACACGACCTGCAGCACCGCGCCCAGCCGCTCCGCGCGGTCGGCCGGCAGCGTGAACCGGGCACCGCTGTCCTTGACGCTCGCCTTCGCCCGGGTGATCCGCCGGGTCATCGTTGCCTCGGGCACCAAGAACGCCCGCGCGATCTCGGCCGTCGTCAGACCACCGACGGCCCGGAGGGTCAACGCGATCTGGGACGCCGGCGACAGCGACGGGTGGCAGCACAGGAACAGCAGCACCAGGGTGTCGTCGGCGTCGCCCACCGGATCACCCTGTGGCGCCCACTGCGCGACCCGGTCCTCCCGCCGCTGACGGGCCTGCTCCCGCCGGAGCAGATCCGTCAGCCGCCGGGAAGCCACCGTGATCAACCACCCACGCGGGCTCGCCGGTACGCCGTCCTCCGGCCACTGCTGGGCCGCCGCGAGCAATGCCTCCTGCACGGCGTCCTCCGCCGTGTCGAAGTGCCCGTACCGCCGCACCAGCGCACCGAGCACCTGCGGCGCCAGCTCCCGCAGCAGATCGTCGACCTCCATCCGAACTCACTCCACCAGTTCGTCGCGGCCCTCGACGATCGGGCGGACGTCGGCGTACGCCGTGGCCCGCACGAACTCCGGGCTCGGGGTGTCGGCCAGGCGGGACGCGATCTCGGTCGCGCGGTCGAAGGACTCGCATTCCACGATCCAGTACCCGGCGAGCACCTCCTGGGTCTCGGCGTACGGCCCGTCCGTGACCACCAGCTGCCCGTCCTTCGACCCCAGCCGCCGGGTCAGCACCGGCGCCGCCAGCCCCCGCGTCTCCACCAGCTCACCCGAGGCAGCCAACTCACCGTTGAACTTCTCCATGAACTCACCCATCGCCGCGAAATCCGCCGCCTCCCAGGCCGGCTTCCCGGTCGCCTTCCCCGCCATCCCGTCGTAGTCCTGCTGCGATGCGTACGTCAGGATCATGTACTTCATCACCATCTCCATCCGTCCGAGCACCCACTACCGGGCACTTCCACCCGAGACGTCGCAGCCGTCGGCCCCGACCGGACAAGTCTTGTAGAAGATTGCGGCGCCAGCCAATGAGAAGAAGTCTTCGCGAAGAACTCTTCTGGGTTATCTTGGGGCCTATGAGCGATCAGCTGCCGCCCGGCGACATCACCCTGGACGCGGCCACCCTGCGGGTGCTGGCGCATCCGATGCGGCTGACTTTGCTGGAGCACCTGCGGCAGCACGGTCCCGCGACGGCGCGGCGGCTCGCGGCGCATTACGAGATCGACTCGGGCGCAGCGAGCTACCACCTGCGGCGGTTGGCGGAAGGAGGCCTGATCGAGGAGGACCTCGAGCGCGGTACCCGGCGCGACCGCTGGTGGCGGGCTCGGCATCGCTCGTCCGTGCACCAGCCCGCGGACAGCGGTCCCGACGAGCGGCAGGACAGCCGGGCGTACCTGCATGCGGTGGTGCTCGCGTACAGCGAGCAGCTGCGACGGCTGGCCTACACGGCGCCGCTACTGCCGGACGAGTGGTACGAGGCGTCGACGTTCGGCAACTACACGCTGCGACTGACGCCGGCAGAGCTCAACGAGGCGAAGGCCGAGCTGGCCGCGGTGGTCAAGAAGTACCGCGACCGCGACAACAGCGCGGGCGTGCCGGTTGCCGTCCAGTTGCACGCGTTTCCACTGATGGAACCGGACGACGATGCTTAGGGGCGCGACGCCGAGCGTCGCCTACCGGGACGGCAACGTCCTGCGTTGGGCCGCGGCATACTCCGCATCGGTCACCGGTGACGTCGCCTTCTTTCTCACCCTGTCCTGGGCGGTGACCCGGACGGCCGGGGCCGCGCAGGTCGGTGCGGTGCTTGCGGTCGGAGCCATTCCCCGCGCGGTGCTGATGCTGGCCGGCGGGGTGATCGCCGACCGGTACGGACCGCGCCGAGTGGTGATCGGCAGCGATCTCGCTCGCTGCCTGATCGTGTTCTGCGCCGCCGCGCTGATGCACTTCGCGTCGGCCGGGCTGTGGATGTTGTTCGCCGTCGCGCTGGTTTTCGGCGTGATCGACGCACTGTTCATGCCCGCGGTCGGGGCCTTGGCCGGCCGGCTCACCGATCCTGACCAACTCGGCCAGGTTCAAGGGCTGCGAATGCTGGCGGTCCGTCTCGGCAACGCCGCTGGTCCCATGATCGCTGCGATCGTGCTGACCTCTGCCGGAGTCGCCGGCGGGTTCGGTCTGGCCGGTTTGCTGTTCAGCCTGTCCGTCGGTCTCCTGGTTGCGGTCCGCCTGAATCGAACACAACCCGGTGGGCGGTCGGCGGGCTCACCGTTCGCCGACCTCAAGGATGGGCTGCAGCACCTGCGGCAGAACCGGCAACTGGCCCGGCTGGTTGTGGTGGTTGGGCTGGGCGACCTGTGTTTCAGCGGTCCGGTCGGCGTCGGTCTGGTGCTGCTGACCGCCGAACGCCACTGGACCGCGGCCGTTCTTGGGTGGACGCTCACTGCATTCAGCGTTGGAGGTGCCGCCGCTGGGATTCTGCTTACCGCGTTGACCCACGTCCCGCGGGCAGGCGCCGTGCTCGCCTGTTCCCTGCTGGCGACCGCCGTACTCGTCGGTGCCTTGGGACAGGTGAACACGGCCGAGATACTGATCGCCGGTTCGGGTGTGCTCGGAATGATCAGCGGTGTCGCGTCGGCGCTCGGCAATGCCCTTCTTCAACGCAACACCGATCCCCGTTACCTCGGCAGAGTCGGTTCGGTGACGTCCCTGTCCACCGTTGGCCTCAGTCCAGTCCTGTACCCGGTGACCGGTGTGGTTACGGCTGTCTGGGGACCAGGCGTCTTCTTCGCCGGGTGCGCGCTGATCTGCTTGCTCGCGGCGGCAACCGCCGTGACGACGGCCGAGTTCAGAGGCAGGGGGTGACGAGTTTGTCGAACTTGTGGACGGCGTCGGCGACGTCGGTGAGGGCGTTGGCTTCGGGGGCGTATTTGTTGGGGACGGCGACCTCGAGGTAGATGGTGCGGCCGATGGTGGTGAAGATGTAGCCGTTCGGGGCCTGTTTGGCGAACCAGCCGACGCCGTTCACCTCGAAGCACTGGGACTGGGCCTCGGCCAGGCCGGCGGGGGCGGCGACGCCGCAGGTCACCTCGATGGACGGGTTTCCGTACGCGGTGGTCAGGGGGCTCTCCGGGGTGGTCTTGCGGCGCTTGGCGTCGAGGACCTTGGCGGGGAGTGCGTTGACCAGGCTCGTGCAGGCGGCCGCGACCTCGGGGGCAGGCGAGGGCACGGGGACCGGCGTGGCGCCGGGGCTGCAGCCGGCAACGAGCAGGACGCCGAGTGCTACGCCGGGTGCGACGCGGGAGAGGATCTTGGGCATGCGGAGGCGCGGCGGGGTCCCGTGTGGCCTTTCAGATGTGGACGACGGGGCAGGTCAGCGTGCGGGTGATGCCGGGGACGTTCTGGACCCGGGCAACCACCAGCTTGCCCAGCTCGTCGACGTTGCGGGCTTCCGCGCGGACGATCACGTCGTACGGACCGGTGACGTCCTCGGCCAGGGTGACGCCCTGGACCTCGGCGATCTGTGCCGCCACGTCGGCCGCCCGGCCGACCTCGGTCTGGATCAGGATGTAGGCCTGGACCACCACGTCGTTCTCCACTCAGTCGTCCTCAGCTGGGCTCCAGCCACAGTACTGCCAGGTGGCCGGGCGTACTCGTTGCTCCGTCACGGTACCGCCTAGACTCCGGCTAGCGATATGGGAGGTCTGCTGACGTGACAGAGACGTTGGGGAGCACGGGTGAGTTCGGCCTGATCGCGGCCGTCACCAAGGGGCTGTCCCAGAGTGAGGACGTCCTGGTAGGTCCTGGCGACGACGCGGCCGTGCTGGCGGTGCCGGACGGCCGGATAGTGATCACCACCGACCTGCTGGTGGAAGGCCGGCACTTCCGGCGGGACTGGTCGTCGGCGTACGACGTAGGCCGCAAGGCCGCCGCCCAGAACCTGGCCGACGTGGTCGCGATGGGCGCCCGCCCGACGGCGCTGGTGGTCGGGTTCGGCGGTCCCGCCGACCTGCCGACCGCCTGGGCGCTGGAGCTGAACCAGGGCCTGGTCGACGAGTGCGAGCTGGTCGGCGCGAGCATCGTCGGCGGCGACACCGTGCAGTCGGACAAGATCGTCGTGTCGGTGACCGCGTTCGGCTCGCTGGACGGCCGCGCACCGGTGCTGCGTTCCGGCGCGCGTCCGGGCGACGAGGTCGCGTACATCGGCCGGCTCGGCTGGGCGGAGGCGGGCTGGGCGGTGCTGGCCCGCGGGTTCCGTTCGCCCCGGGCCGTCGTCGAGGCGCACCGGCGCCCGCAACCGCCGTACGCCGACGGTCCTCGGGCGGCGCTCCGCGGGGCTTCCTCGATGTGCGACGTGAGCGACGGGCTGCTGTCCGACCTCGGCCACATCGCGGTGGCGAGCCAGGTGATCATCGACATCCACACGAAGGCGCTGACCGTGCCGGAGCCGCTGCAGGCGGTGGCCGCGGCGACGGGTGCGGACGCGCTCAAGTTCGTGCTGACCGGCGGCGAGGACCATGCCCTGGTCGGTACCTTCGAGCCGGCCGACGTACCCGAGGGCTGGACCGTCATCGGCTCGGTTGCTGAGGGCAACGAGGAACGCCCGCCCGGGACCGTGACCGTGGACGGCGCGCCGTATGCTGCAGAGACCGGACATGCACATTTCAGGAGTTGAGATGCCGCCCCCCAGAGTGCTGACGATCGCCGGTTCCGACTCCGGTGGCGGGGCCGGGATCCAGGCGGACCTGAAGGCGATGCTCGCCAACGGCGTGCACGGCATGAGCGTGCTGACCGCGATCACCGCGCAGAACAGCCTCGGCGTCCAGGGCGCCTGGGAGCTGCCCGAGGAACAGGTCCGCGCACAGTTCCGCAGCGTCGTCGACGACATCGGCGTGGACGCGGTGAAGACCGGCATGCTGGCGTCCGAGGCGATGGCGCGCGTGGTGGCGTCGCTGCTGCGCACGCTGCCCGACGGCGTACCGATCGTGGTCGACCCGGTGTCGGTGTCCAAGCACGGCGACGCGCTGCTCGCGGCGGACGCGATGGACGCCGTACGGTCGGAGATCGTCCCGTTGGCCACCGTGCTGACGCCCAACCTCACGGAGCTCGGCCCGGTGTCCGGCGTCGAGCTGGAGACCGTGGAGGACCGGGAGATCGCCGCGAAGGTGCTGCTGGACGCAGGCGCGACCTGGGTGCTCGTCAAGGGCGGCCACGACGTCGGTACGGCGGCTGTCGACATCCTGCACGGTCCTGGGGTACGTCGCGCGTACAGTGCCCCCCGCGCCGACAACAGGCACACCCACGGCACCGGCTGCACGCTGGCCAGCACCATTGCGGCGTACCTCGCCCGTGGGCACGACGTACCGGACGCGGTCGGCGCTGCTAAGGAGTACGTGACCGGTGCGATCGCGGCCGGGTTCGCCCTGGGCGGCGGGATCGGTCCGGTCGACCACGCATGGAGATTTCGAGGGAGTGGCAGTTGAGCAAGCAGCAGCCCCCGGTCGACGGGTACTGCGAGCAGTGCGGATTCAACTACGACACGGGTGACCTGCAGGGCACCGTGACGCTGCTGATCCGGCAGGCCGCGGACTGTGCGATGGCGCTGACCAAGGCGGCCGCCGGTCCGGACGCGAGCGTCGTGCGGCTGCGGCCGGAGCCCGAGGTGTGGTCGGCGATCGAGTACGCGTGCCACGTGCGCGACGTACTCGAGGTGCAGCGGCTGCGGATCGCGCAGTGCCTGGCGGAGGACCGGCCGGTGTACGCGCCGATGGACCGGACCGGGCGGGTGAAGCAGCAGAAGTACGAGGACCAGGACCCGGCGGAGGTCGCGGCCGCGCTGATGCGGTTCGCGCGCGAGTTCGGCGCGGCCGCGCGGGTGCTGCAGCCGCAGCAGCTCGGGAAGCTCGGGCTCTACAACTACCCGGTGCGGGCGCCGCGGACGCTGGGCTGGATCATCCGGCACACCGCCCACGAGATCCAGCACCACCGGCACGACATCACCGAGATCCTGGCGAAGCTCGAGCCGCCGATCGTGCCGAAGCCGCGGCCCGTGGAAGAAGAAGAGGTCGAAGAAGAGGTCGCCGACTAGCGCTGGGCAGCCCAGGCGGCGACCGCCGGCTCGCTTGTCAGCTGGTCGAGGGCCAACGCCGCCGCGCCACGCAGCGGGCCGTCCGGTTGGTGCGTGGCCGGCAGCACTGGTGGCGGCGAACCGCGGTGGAAGGTCATCAGGCCGCTCTTGTACGCCTCTTGGAACGTGTCCTCGGCAGCAGCGCGTAATGGGATCGCCAGCCCGCCGATGGTGACCACGTCCGGGTCATGCGCGTTGACGAGCCCTGCGACGCCGTAGCCGAGTGCGGCGACCACCCTGGCGATGGCTGCCCGTGCGGGACGGTCCGTGCGTTGCAGTACCTCCTCTGCATACGCCACGGGATCGTCAGGTGTCGGCTGCTTCAGGTGGCGCGCGAGCGCACGTCCGTCGATCTCCAGGTCCCAACAGCCGCGAGCACCGCACGGGCAGGTACGAGAACGGTCGCCGAACGGCATGTGCCCGTACTCACCACCCGCCCCGGACGCCCCGGACGCCGGTACGCCGTCGATCAGCAACGTCCCGCCGATACCCACCTCGATGATCAGGTGCACCGCCGTACCAGCGCCCGCGGCCGCGCCGGTCCGTGCCTCGGCCACACCGCTGAGCGTTGCGTCGTTGCCGGCCAGCAGCGGTACGTCGACGTCGGCGGTGACCTGAGCGAGGTCCAGCTCGGCCCACTCGAGCGTGGGCGCCTGCATGAGCTGGTTGTCGCGGACAGTGCCCGGTACGGCGAGGCTCACGAGCTGCAGGCGGTCGCCGTACTGCTCGTGTGTCTGCTCTACCGTCTGCCGGAGGTTCTTGAGCACCACCTGGGCTCGGCGGCTCCGGTGGCGTTGGTACTGCTGGTCCTGGAGCGTGCCGTCCAGCGCTACGACCGCACTGCGCCAGTTGCTCTGCCGTAGGTCGAGTGCCAGCACCACAGGGCCTTCCGGGTGCGCCTGCAGCACGGTTGTCGGGCGGCCGCGTCCCTGGCTGGGCGCAGGAGCCTCGGTCAGCAGGTGTACGTCGCGTAGCCGGGCCGTCACCTCCGTGGCGGAGCCCGTGCTCAGCCGGAGCGTGCGCGCGACCGCGGCGCGGGTGATCCCCGGCTGTCGCGCGACCTGGCTGAGGACGTCCGCGGCCGTCTGCCATTGTCCCCGGCGTACTGGAGTCATCGCGGCCTTTCCGTTTATGCTCGGAGGACGAGTTTAATGGGAGGGTTGATGGACATCCGGGACATCCGCGCCGTGCTGTTCGACATGGACGGGACGTTGGTGGATTCGGACGCGGTCGTGGACCGGAGCTGGAGCCGTTGGGCGGTCGAGTGCGGGCTGGACCCGGCCACGGTGCTCGCGGTCGCGCACGGGAACCCGGCGGCCGCGACGGTCGCGCAGTTCCTGCCGGACGCGTCGGCGGACGAGCTGACCGCAGCGTGGGCGCGGGTGTACGACCTCGAGGTGAACGACGTCGACGGCGTGGTGGCGAAACCGGGCGCGGTCGAGCTGATCGCGACTCTGGAGCGGATCGGTACGCCGTGGGCGGTCTACACCAGTGCGCCGCCGCAGCTGGCGAAGGTGCGGCTGGCCGCGGGCGGGATCGCGCCGTCGGTGCTGGTCACGATCGACGACGTCAGCCGCGGCAAGCCGGACCCGGAGGGGTACCTGCGGGCGGCGGAGCTGCTCGGCGTACCGGTGACCGAGTGTCTGGTGGTCGAGGACACCGTTGTCGGGCTGACCGCCGGGAAGGCGTCCGGGGCGTTGACGGCCGGGTTGAAGGGAGTGCCGGCGGACATCGAGCTCCCGGACCTGCATCGGCTCGACGCGCTGTTCCAAGGTCTGGAATGACCGCGCAGGCCCCGGCGGAAGCCGGGAGCCGCAGCGACGAGGTCCGGATCGGGATCGCGCTGTCGGCGATGGGTTTCGTGCTGGCCGGGCTCGGGGCGTGCGTGGCGATCCTCGCCCGGGACCTGCGGGAGCCGACGAGTCGGTTGGCGTTGCTGTCGTCGGGGTTCGCTGTTGGGCTGATGCTGGTCGCGGTGGTCGGTCCGCGGATGCTGCGGCGGTGGGCGATGCCTACGGTGCTGGCGTTGGGGTCGGTTGTGTGTGCTGTTGGGGCGGTGCTGATCGCTGTGGCGTCTTCGTACGCTGTGGCGATCACGGGCGGGCTGTTTGTTGGCCTGGGCGGGGCGTTGCTGGTGCTGGTCGCTCCGTTGATGCTGAACGGGCCTACTGCTGCTTCACGGCTCAGTCGGGTGAATGCGGTCGCCAGCGGGACCGGGATCCTCGCTCCACTGGCCATCGGCACGCTGGACTCACTGGGCCCCACAGGCCGGCTAGCCATGCTCGCCGCAGCACCACCACTCCTACTCCTCGCACTTCTCACCCGCAAACGTTCCACCGCCCTCCGCGCGGCGAAACGGGGAGAGAGGCGGCAGCGCGCCGCGGCGGCGGAACGGGCTGCGGGGGCGGTCAGTGCGGAGGGGGCTGTGGGGGCGGCCGACGCGGAATGGGCTGCGGGGGCGGAGCGAGCAGGTGCGTGGGAGCGGGCCGCGGCGGCGGAGCCGGCTGCTGGGGCGTCCGTTGCGGAGCGGGCGGTGCGGGCTGTGGGGGCGGTCAGTGCGGAGGGGGCTGTGGGGGCGGCTGATGGGGTGGCTGTGCTGATTGACTCGGCGCCTGCGGTTGGGTTGGTGGGGAAGTGGCGGCAGGTGGGGCGGCGGGTTGCGGTGGAGGTGGGGGTGGGGTGGTTGCGGGTGGTGCTGGCGGTGGCTGTTGAGTTTTGTTTTGTGGTGTGGGCGGTGGCTCGGCTGGTGGCGAGTGGGTTGCCTACCGCGACGGCCGCCCTGCTGGGGAGTGCTTTTCCGATCGGTATGGCGGTCGGGCGGGCGATCGGGCCGATCCGGTTCAATGGGTGGTCGCCGGTGGTGCCGTCCAGCCTGCTCGCGGCAGCAGGCACGTTGCTGGTGAGTCTGTTCGACGTACCGGCCGTGGTAGCCGCCGGGCTGGTCGTGGCGGGGCTCGGCGTCGCGCCGCTCTACCCGGTCACGCTCGCCGCGCTCGTCGCGACCCCGGGGATCAGCTCCGCCCGTCTCGCCGCGGTCGGCGCGCTGGCGTCCGGTACGGCGATCCTCGTCGCCCCGGCGCTGCTCGCCGTACTGGCGCGGGTGCTCGACCTGCGGACGGCGTACCTGATCACGCTTCCGCTGCTCGCCGTACTTCTTCTGCTCAGCCGTCGATCCGGCCGTACCTCGTTCGTGTAGTGGGTGAAAGCACCCGAGAACGAGGAAGGCAGCACGATGAAGCTCCTGATCGACGGTCTGGCGATGCCCGAGTCCGCCCGCTGGTACGACGGCCGGCTGTGGTTCTGCAACTGGACCCAGCAGCAGGTGGTCGCGATCGACGCGGACGGAAAGCCCGAGTTCCGCGACGTTCCGGTCGAGAACCTGATGGGCTGGTCGATCGACTGGACCCCCGACGGCCGGCTGCTGACGACCGGCGACAAGCTCCGCCGGTACGAACCCGACGGCTCGGTCACGGTCCTCGCGGACCAGCACGCGAACGAGCTCGTGGTCGATGCCCACGGCAACATCTACCTGGACGGCGCGGACTTCGACTTCGCCGGGGGCGAGGCGCCGACACCCGGCTGGATCAAGCGGGTCACGCCGGACGGCGCGATCCGCGAGGTGGCGGACGGGATCGAGTTCCCGAACGGCATGGTGCTCACCCCGGACGGCCGCACGCTGGTGATCGCGGAGTCGTTCGCCGGCCGGCTGACGGCGTTCGACGTCCAGCCGAACGGCGACCTCACGAACCGCCGGGTGTACGCCGGGAACCTCGGGCCGGACGGCATCTGCCTGGACGCCGAGGGCGCGATCTGGTCGCAGACCGGCAGCGAGGGCGTGGTCCGGGTCGCCGACGGCGGCGAGATCCTGCAGCGCATCGACCTCCCGGAGAACCGCGCGCCGTTCTCGCTCACGCTGGTCGACTTCGACGGCCCGACGCTCTGCATCCTGACGTCCGAGTGGCACCTGCAGGACACCATCGCCAACAACCTCGCCCGCCTCCGCGGCCCTGCCCGCACCGGCCAGATCCACACCGTCCCGGTCGCCGTACCCCCGGCCGCCGGCTGAGCTACAACGGCAGGTCGTGCCGGCGGAGCAGCTCGACGAGAGCTGGGACGCCGGCCGACAGGTCGTACAGCTCCGCCCGCAGGCCGACGCTCAGCGCGCCCTCGATGTTGGCCGCGTTGTCGTCGATGAACAGCACCTCGGACGCCGGTAGGTCGATCACGCGCAGGATCTCCCGGAAGTACGCCGGGTCCGGCTTCGCGAGGCCGAGGTCGCAGGAGTAGAACGTCCGGTCGAACCAGGCGCCGTACCCGCGCTCGTCCTGCATGATCCGCCGCCGGTACGCCTGCTGGTTGGTGGCCAGGTGGCACTCGATCCCGGCCGCCCGGAGCTTCTGGATCAGCTCGACCACCTCGGGCTCCGCCTCGAACCAGCGCCACGGCTCGATCGCCTCCGCGACCGACGCGGTCGACTTCCAGCGCCGCAGCACGTCGCCGAGCGCCTCCCGGAAATCGATCTTCCCGACCAGTGCGGGCCGTTCCGCGGCCATCAGGTCCCGGACGAAGGCCTCCTTGTCGGTGGGGACGAGCGCGCCCAGCCGGGCCCACCAGTCGAAGGTGGGCCGCTGGATCACTCCGTCGGCATCGAACAGGACGGCGCGTGAGGTCATGGCGTCATCTTGTCATCGGAGCCCTTGACCGGTTAAGGCGGTATGCGCTTACCTATGGCTACGTAAACATGAGTGGACACCTTCCGGCGAAAACCAACAGAAAGCGCCAGGTGAGGCTATGACACTGAGTAGAAGGAAATTCCTGGCGGCCGGCACCGCCGCGGCCGCCGCCGGACTCACCGGCTGCGGCTCCGTCGGCTCGCTGGGCGGCAAGAACGAGCTCAGCATGTGGACCTGGGTCGGGTCCGTGAACGACGACCTGATCGGCCAGGCCGAGAAGGCGATCCCCGGGTACGACGGCATCAAGCTGGCGATGACCCGGATCGGCAGCAACTACAAGACCAAGGTACTGACCGCACTGGCCGGGAAGTCCCTGGTGCCGGACATCGTCGCGATCAACGACGACGTCGCGACGTACTTCCCGAACGCCGACCAGTTCCACGACCTGAACGAGCTCGGCGCGAAGGAGCTCGAGAAGGACTTCCTGCCCTGGAAGTGGAACTGGGGAGTGACGCCGCAGGGCAAGATGATGGCGTACCCGATGGACACCGGCCCGACCGCGCTGTTCTACCGCACGGACGTCTTCACCAAGGCGGGCATCGACATCGACCCGGCCGCCGTCGCCGGCCTCGCTCCGGACTGGGACGCCTTCATCGCGCTGGGCAAGAAGGTGAAGCAGGCCGTCCCGGGATCGTCGATCGCCGACAACATCACCAGCATCTACGGCTACCGGATGGCCCAGCTGCCGAAGAAGTACATGACCCGGGACGGGCAGTACATCGGCGACCAGGATCACGTACGGCAGTCGTTCGACCTCGCCGTACGCGTGGTCAAGGAAGGGCTGTCGGCGAACGCGCAGAACTCCAGCGACAAGAACGCGGTCGTCACCAACGGCAAGCTGGTCGCCTACAACGGCGCCGTCTGGTGGGCGCAGCTCGGGCCGAAGAACGCGGCCCCGAAGACCAAGGGACTCTGGCGGGTGACGGCGGCTCCTGGTGGCGCCGGCAACAAGGGCGGGTCCTTCCTGGGCATCACGAAGTACTGCAAGAACCCGCAGGCGGCGTTCGCGTTCATCAGCTGGCTCGAGTCGGCGAAGAATCAGGCCCAGGCGTTCCTGGACCCGGTGCTGTTCCCGTCCACGCCGGCCAGTTACACGGACTCGCGGCTGTCGGCGCCGGACCCGTTCTTCGGCGGCCAGAAGATCGTCGACGTGTTCGCGGACTCCGCGAAGAAGTACCCGGGCGCGTACTTCTCGCCGTACGACAGCATCATCGACGCCCCGATCACCTCCGAGCTCGTGAACATCGAGGCGTCCGGGAAGAGTCCCGACCAGGCCTGGGCGGACGCCCAGCAGCAGATCCAGCGCGAGCTGAGCCGAGCGGGGGCGATCTGAATGGCAGTCACGAGCAAGGCGGTACCGGCCGCGGTGGCATCGGCCGCCGAGACCGAGAAGCCGCCGAACAAGTACCGCCAGGCGCTCCCGCAGTACACCGCGGTGGCGCCGTTCTTCGTCCTGTTCGCGATCTTCGGCGCGTTCCCGGTGCTGTTCTCGATCTGGATCTCGTTCCACTCCTGGGACGGCATCGGGCAGATGAAGTGGGTCGGGCTGGAGCAGTACCACTACCTGCTCACCGACGCGACGTTCTGGAAGACGATCGGCAACACGCTGATCATCTGGGTGCTATCCACGGTCCCGATGCTGCTGCTCGCGCTGGTGATCGCGAACGCGCTGCACAACGCGACCCGGCTGCGCACCTTCTACCGGATCGCGTACTTCGTCCCGAACGTCACCTCGGTGGTCGCGATCACGCTGGTCTTCGGGTCGATCTTCAGCAACAACTTCGGCCTGCTGAACGCGTTCCTGCAGTCGATCGGGCTCGGCCAGGTCGAATGGCTGACGTCGCCGTGGGGGATCAAGATCGCGATCGCCACCATCGTCACCTGGCGCTGGGTCGGCTACAACGCGATCATCTACCTGGCCGGCCTGCAGGCGATCTCGGCCGACGTGTACGAGGCCGCCAAGGTGGACGGCGCCTCGCCGCGGCAGACGTTCTGGCGGATCACGGTGCCGATGCTGCGGCCGGTGATCCTGTTCACCGCGGTCACCTCGACGATCGGCGGCCTGCAGATCTTCACCGAGTCCCGGGTGCTGTTCGGCGACACCAGCAACATCGGCGGCCCGGGTGACGCCGGCCTGACGATCGTGTCGTACCTGTACCAGAGCGCGTTCATCAAGAACCAGTTCGGGTACGGGGCCGCGGTCGGGTGGGCGCTGTTCGTCCTGATCGTGCTGTTCAGCATCATCAACTGGCGGCTGATCGGCGGCAACGACGAGGAACGACTGACCCGACGCGCCGCTCGGCGGGTGGAACGCAGGATCGCAGCCCAGAATGCCAAGAGGGAGGCCGCAGATGTCCATTGAGCGCGTGCGCACCGCCGTCGGCCACATCGTGCTGATGCTCGGCGTGCTGGTCTCGCTGTTCCCGTTCTACTGGATGGTGGTGATGGCCTCCAACACCACCCCGGACATCTTCAGCTACCCGCCGAAGCTGCTGATCGGCTCGCACCTGTTCGAGAACATGCGCAAGGTGCTGGACAACATCGACTTCTTCGGCTCGATGCTGCTCACGCTGATCGCGTCGCTGGCCGTCACGGTCCTGGTGCTGTTCTTCGACTCGCTCGCGGCGTTCGCGTTCGCGAAGTACCAGTTCCCGGGCCGGAACGTGCTGTTCGGCATCCTGCTGGCGACGTTCATGATCCCGACCCAGCTGTCGCTGGTGCCGCAGTTCGTGGTGCTCGCGCAGCTCGGCTGGATCGGCTCGCTGAAGGCCCTCATCATCCCGGGCGCGGCGAACGCGTTCGGCATCTTCTGGATGCGCCAGTACGCCAAGGGCGCGATCCCCGACGAACTGATCTCGGCCGCCAAGGTCGACGGCGCCGGCTTCTTCCGGCAGTACCTGACCGTCGGCCTGCCGGTGCTCCGGCCCGGTCTGGCCTTCCTCGGTATCTTCACGTTCATCAACGTCTGGAACGACTATCTCTGGCCGCTGATCGTGATGACCGACCCGAACCGCCTCACCCTGCAGGTCGCCCTCGACCAGCTGAACGGCGTCTACGGCACCGACTACTCGATGGTGATGGCCGGTGCGTTGATGAGTGTCATCCCCTTGATCGGCGTCTTCCTGATCGGTGCGCGCAGCTTCATCGCCGATCTCGCGGCGGGCGCCATGAAGTTCTGACCTTCACCTACAACCACGGGATTCCCTTTGACTGACCACAAGCTCCGCTGGGGCATCATCGGCACCGGCAACATCGCGTCCCGGTTCGCCAGCCAGGTCCCGACGTCGAAGACCAACGAGGTCGTCGCGGTCGGCAGCCGGTCCCTCGACTCGGCGAACGCGTTCGCCGACAAGTGGGACATCGCCGGCCGGCACGCCTCGTACGAGGACCTGCTCGCCGACGGCACCGTCGAGGCGGTGTACATCGCCACCCCGCACCCGATGCACGTCGAGTGGGCGATCAAGGCGGCCGAGGCCGGCAAGCACGTGCTGTGCGAGAAGCCGCTGGCGATCAACCGGGCGTGGGCCGAGGCGATGATCGAGGCCGCGGTACGCAACGACGTCTTCCTGATGGAGGCGTACATGTACCGGTGCCTGCCGCAGACCAAGCTGATCACCCAGCTGGTCCGCGACGGCGAACTCGGCACCGTGCACTCGATCCAGGCCACCTTCGCGTTCAACGCGTCGTTCAACCCGAGCAGCCGGATCTATGCCGACGAACTGGCGGGCGGCGGCATCCTCGACGTCGGCGGCTACCCGGTGTCGATGGCGCGGCTGATCGCGGGCGCGGCGACCGGGCAGCCGTTCGCCGATCCGGCCGCGGTGAACGCGGTCGGCACCGTCGGCGAGACCGGCGCCGACGAGTGGACGGCGGCGACGCTGTTCTTCGACGGCGGCATCACCGCGCAGATCACGACCGGAGTGCGGCTCGCCGACCAGAACCAGGTACGGATCTACGGGAGCAAGGGCTACCTGCAGATCGACGACCCGTGGTTCGGCGGCGACGGCAAGCCGAACGAGGTCGTGCTGTCCAGGGTCGGGGAGGAGCCGCGGGAGCTGTCCGCGGAGCCGGCGCTGATCTACACCGCCGAGGCCGAGGCGGTACAGGCTGCGATCGCCTCCGGTGCGAAGGAGGCACCGGAGATGAGCTGGGCGGACACGCTCGGCAACCTGACGGTGCAGGACCTGTGGCGGGCCGCGATCGGGCAGCAGTACGCGAGCGAGCGGGACGACGCGACCGTCCCGACCGCGACCGGACGCCCGCTGACCAAGCGCGCCGACGCCCCGATGACGTACGGCCACGTGCCGGGCGTCGACAGGCAGGTGTCCCGCCTGGTGATGGGCGTGGACAACCAGCAGACGCTGCCGCACGCCGCGGTGGTCTTCGACGACTTCGTCGAGCGCGGCGGTACGACGTTCGACACGGCCTACATCTACGGCGGCGGGCGCGGCGAGAAGCTGCTCGGGCAATGGATGACGTCGCGCGGCAACCGGGACGACGTGGTGGTGATCGGGAAGGGCGCGCACACGCCGCACTGCGACCCGGAGTCGATCACCCGGCAACTGCACGAGAGCCTCGAGCGGCTGCAGACCGACCACGTCGACCTGTACTTCATGCACCGCGACAACGAGGACATCCCGGTGTCGGAGTTCGTCGACGTACTCGACGAGCACTTCAAGGCCGGCCGGATCAAGGCGTTCGGCGGGTCGAACTGGACCACGGCGCGGTTCGACGAGGCCAACGCGTACGCCGAGGCGAACAGCAAGCAGCCGTTCACGCTGCTCAGCAACCACCTCAGCCTCGCGCGGGCGTACGACGTACCGTGGGCCGGCTGCCGGCACGTGGCGGACGACGAGTCACAGGCGTGGCTGCGGGAACGGCAGGTCGCGCTGTTCCCGTGGTCGAGCCAGGCGCGCGGGTTCTTCACCGGGCGGGCCAAGCCGGAGGACACGTCGGACCAGGAGCTGGTGCGCTGCTTCTACTCCGACGAGAACTTCCGCCGGCTGGACCGGGCGCGGGAGCTGGCGGCGGCGAAGGGCGTCGAGCCGACGGCGATCGCTTTGGCCTGGCTGCTGCACCAGCCGTACCCTGTGTTCCCGTTGATCGGGCCGCGGCACGTCAGCGAGACGCGGACCTCGACGCCGGGGCTTTCGGTGACGCTGACCGACGAGGAAGTGGCCTACCTCACTGCCTGATGGCCGAATTGGTGGGGCGCTCACACCCATGTAACATGATCTGTCGGAGTCACGACCCTGAACACGGAGAATCATGTCTAAGAAGTGCGATGTCTGCGGCAAGCAGCCGACGTTCGGCAACAGCGTTGCCCGCCTGGGTAAGGGTGCGATGATCCGGCGGGTCAAGGCGCGTACGCCGCGTCGTTTCAACCCGAACATCCAGCCGGTCCGCGCGATCATCAAGGGCACGCCCACGAAGATGAAGGTGTGCACCTCCTGCATCAAGGCCGGGAAGGTTCAGCGCGTCGTCGGCTGACCCCAGCAAAAGCTTCCGTGTAGGGCCTTTGACCAGGCGCCCGGGGATCACCCCGGGCGCCTAGTCGTGTTCTGGAGGTCCCGCGAGTAGATGACGCCTGCTGCGCGCCATCTACTCGCGGGACCTCCGGGCGACGACCGTGGTCTCGTTGCGGTTGTGGTGCAGCTGGCGGGCGTGGAGTACGTCGTACCGCTCGCCGAGGACCTGCAGGCCACGGCGGGCACCGTCGAGCGGGTTCTTGCCGCCGCCCTTGAGCGTGACGATCGCGAGACCGTCGCGGCGCAGGTGGGCGGCCGCGTCGAGCATCATCCGGGCGCTGGTGACCTGATCCATGCGCATGTCGTTCACCACGACGTCGAAGCGGACCCGGTTGTCCGCGAAGAACCGGCCGGCCGTGGTCGGCTCGTGGTGGATCCGCCGGTCGCCGCGCAGCCGCGGGTCCAGCGAGCCCGGGTCCACCGACCACACCTCTTGGCCGTGCTGCCGCAGGATCCGTGTCCACCCGCCTGGCGAGGCCCCGAGATCCACAGCCTTCCCGCCCGGCGGCAGGTCCAGCCCGAAGGTCGCGATCGCCTCCTCGAGCTTGAACTCCGACCGCGAGACCCGCTCCTCGCCGCGCGCCAGCCGCATCCGCCCGCCCGGCCAGTCCGACAGGCTGTCCGCGAGCCGGTTCAGGCCGAGCAGGATCGCCTTCCGGCCGCCGAAGCACGAGACGACGTACTCCTGTCCCGAGCGCGTGACGGCCACGCCGCGGCCGGCCAGCGCCTCCTCGATCCGGTGGTAGTACGACCCGCCGCCGGGGCCGTCCGTCCACGCCTGGACGGCCAGCGCCTTCGGGTACTCCGGCAGCTCGGCCAGCACCAGCTCCGCCAGCTCGTACTCCGGCGGCAGCTCCTCGAAGCTCGCGATCTCGACCGTCAGATGCCGGACGAACATGATCCGCCCGGCGTCACACGCCTGCGCGACCTCGTGCACCGACGGCCCGGACAGCCGTCCGAGGTCAGCCCCGACCCGCTCGATCCCGGTCTCGGGGCCGAACTCGCCCCGGATCTCCCGCACGGCCGACGGGTAGCTGTCCGCCGCGACCGAGAACAGCACGCTCCTACCGCCGCCCACGCCTTCTCCCACCTCTCGCCCAGCCTGACCCTATCCGTCGACCGCGGTAAAGACCGACAGGACGTACAGGTGTACGTAGCCGCCCGCGCCCGCGTGGCGGACAGCGCCCGAACGGCTGCGAGGGCACTACCTCCTGTCCGTCTTTACGCCGAGTAGCCTTCCGGGCGTGGAGCAACTGACGGTTGAGGTGCTGCGGGCGTGGGCCCGGACCGCGTTGGCCGAGCTGGCCCGGGCGCGGGCCGAGATCGACGAGCTGAACGTGTACCCGGTGCCGGACGGCGACACCGGGACGAACCTCTACCTGACCTGGGAAGCCGCCTGCGACGCGCTGCCGAAGGGCGAGCTGACCTTCACCGAGGCGATCCAGGCGTTCGGCCGCGGCGCCCTGCTCGGCGCCCGCGGGAACTCCGGCGTGATCACCTCGCAGCTGATCCGCGCCTGCGGCCTGCGCCTGGACGAGAACCTTCCCAGGGACCGCGAGGGCGGCGTACTGGCCGACCCGCCGATGAGCGAGGCCGCCGCCTTCGCCGACGCCCTGCGGTACGCCGCCGACGCCGCGTACGGCGCGGTCGCGGAGCCGGTCGAGGGCACCATGCTGACCGTCGCCCGGGCCGCCGCCACCGGCGCGATGACGGCCGCGAACGACGGCAAGTCCCTCGCCGACGTCTGCCTCGCCGCGGTCGCCTCCGCCCGCCAGGCGCTGACCCGGACCACCGAGCAGCTCGACGTACTGCGGCGCGCGGGCGTCGTCGACGCCGGGGGAGCCGGGCTGGTGGTGATCCTCGGCGCGATGGAGTCGGTCCTCACCGGCCGGCACGTCCGCGTCGACGTACCGGCCCGGGTCGAACCCCGGGGTGAGAGCAGCGCGAGCGTCGACG
Source organism: Kribbella sp. NPDC059898 (assembly GCF_042730855.1). Taxonomy (NCBI): domain Bacteria; kingdom Bacillati; phylum Actinomycetota; class Actinomycetes; order Propionibacteriales; family Kribbellaceae; genus Kribbella; species Kribbella sp. NPDC059898. The sequence goes on along the minus strand of NZ_JBHWKR010000007.1, from coordinate 100,588 downwards.
GACCGGCGTACGAGGTGATGTACCTGCTGGATGCGGCCGACGACCAGGTCGACGGCTTCCGGCTGCGGCTCGCGGCGCTCGGCGACTCGGTCGTCGTGGTCGGCGGCGACGGGCTCTGGAACGTCCACGTGCACACCGACGACGTCGGCGCAGCGATCGAGCGCGGCATCGACATCGGCCGCCCGCACCGGATCCGGGTCACGCACTTCGACGACCAGGCGCACCACCACGAGCCCGCCCCGGGCCGGGCCGTGATCGCGGTCGTCGCCGGCGACGGACTGGGCGAGCTGTTCACCGAGGCCGGCGCCCGGATCATCCGCGGCGGCCCCGGGCGCCGCTGCTCGACCGGCGAGCTGCTGCAGGCGATCGAGGAGTCGAAGGCACCGGAGATCGTGATCCTGCCGAACGACCAGGACACGCTCGCGGTCGCCGAGGCCGCCGCCACCGCCGCCCGCCAGGACGGGATCCGGGTCGCGGTGATCCCGACCCGCGCCCAGGTCCAGGGCCTGGCCGCGATCGCCGTCCACGACCCGCAGCGCAGCTTCGACGACGACGTCGTCCAGCTCTCGGCCGCCGCCGGGCAGACCCGGCACGGCGCGGTCACGGTCGCGGTCAAGGACGCCTGGACGATGGCCGGGATGTGCCGCGTCGGCGACGCGCTGGGGGTGGTCGACGGCGACTTCGCGTTGATCACCGACGACCTGGAGCAGGCGGCGTACGGCGTGGTCGACCGGCTGCTGGGTGGTGGCGGCGAACTGCTGACGATCGTCACCGGCCGGGACGCCGACCCGGGGCTGGCGGCGGCCGTCGAGCGGCATGTCCGCAGGGCACGCAAAGATGTCGATGTGATGGTGTACGACGGTGGGCAGGACAGGTACCCGTTGTTGATCGGGGTCGAATGAAGACGGACATGGACCGCAAGCTCCGGGACTTCCTCGGGGCGAAGACGGCCAAGACGTTCGCCGAGGTGCTCGGGATCGAGACCGTCGGCGAGCTGCTGCGGCACTACCCGCGGCGGTACCTGAAGAAGGGCGAGCTGACGCCGTTCGACGAGCTCGAGGTCGGCGACCAGGCGACGGTGAACGGCCGGGTCAAGAAGGTCACCGCCCGTGCGCTGGACACCAAGCTCGAGATCAAGCCCGAGGAGGCCCACAAGTTCCGGAAGCGGCGGACGATCACCAAGGTCGTGGTGACCGACGGCCGCAACGACCTGGAGGCGGCGTTCTTCAACCAGCCCTGGCTGCTGACGAAGCTGACGCCCGGCACCTCGGCCCTGTTCTGGGGCGAGGTGACGATGTTCCGCACCACCATGCAGCTGAAGAACCCGGGCACCGAGGTTCTCGACGAGGAGGACCTGACCGAGGCCGAGATCGAGCGCCGGGCGCGTCCGTTCCGGCCGCTCTACCCGGCGACCTCGAAGTTGCCGACCGCAACGATCGAGCGGTCGGTGAAGATCGTGCTGGACAGCCTGGACGAGCGGATCGGCGACCCGGTGCCGGACCTGATCCTGCGCAACGAGAAGCTGCTCGGGCTCCGGGACGCCTTGCAACTGGTGCATCTGCCGGACACCGAGAAGGATATCGACAGGGCCCAGCAACGGTTCCGGTTCGAGGAAGCGCTGGTGATGCAGACGATCCTCGCCCAGCGGCGGGCCGTCACGGACGCGCTGAACGCCGTACCGCGGCCGCGGGTCCAGGGGCGGCTGCTCGACGACTTCGACAAGCGGCTGCCGTTCGAGCTGACCGAGGGACAGGCCGAGGTGGGGGAGGAGGTCTTCGCGGACCTCGCCCGCCCGCACCCGATGCACCGGCTGCTGCAGGGTGAGGTCGGCTCCGGGAAGACCGTGGTCGCGCTGCGGGCGATGCTGTCCGTGGTGGACAACGGCGGCCAGGCCGCGCTGCTGGCGCCGACCGAGGTGCTCGCGGTCCAGCACCACAAGACGTTGACGAAGATGCTCGGCGAGCTGGCCGAGCAGGGCATGCTCGGCGGCGCGGAGCACGCCACCAGGATCGGGCTGCTGACCGGTTCGCTGAACGCGGCGGCCCGGCGTACGGCGATGCTCGACGCGGCCAGTGGCGCCGCCGGGATCGTGGTCGGGACGCACGCGCTGCTGGAGGACAAGGTCCAGTTCGCGGATCTCGGGCTGGTGGTGGTCGACGAGCAGCACCGGTTCGGGGTCGAGCAGCGGGCGGCGCTGAGCGCGAAGTCCGGCGACAACACCCCGCACGTGCTGGTGATGACCGCGACGCCGATCCCGCGGACCGTGGCGATGACGGTGTTCGGCGACCTCGCGGTGTCGACGCTCACCCAGCTGCCGGCGGGGCGGTCGCCGATCCAGTCGTCGGTCGTACCGGCCAAGGAGCGGCCGGACTGGCTGCAGCGCGCGTGGGCCCGGGTCCGCGAGGAGGTCGGCAAGGGGCACCAGGTGTACGTCGTGTGTCCGCGGATCGGGGACGACGTCAAGAACGCTTCCGATGAGGAAGGCGAACTCCTTGAGGCCGATGAGGGCGGCAAGAAGGAGGCCCGGCCGCCGATCTCGGTGATCCAGGTGGCCGAGGCGCTCGGCGAGATCCTGCACGACCTGCGGGTGGAGATCCTGCACGGGCGGCTGCCGGCCGACGAGAAGGACGCGGTGATGTCGCGGTTCGCGGCCGGGGAGGTCGACGTACTGATCGTGACCACGGTGATCGAGGTCGGGGTCGACGTACCGAACGCGTCCACGATGGTGATCATGGACGCCGACCGGTTCGGGATCTCGCAGCTGCATCAGCTGCGCGGCCGGGTCGGGCGGGGCAAGGTCCCGGGGTTGTGCCTGCTGGTCACGGACCTGTGGGCCGGGTCGAAGTCGTACGGGCGGCTGGAGGCGGTCGCGTCCACGACGGACGGGTTCGAGCTGTCCCGGATCGACCTGGAGACCCGGCGCGAGGGCGACGTCCTCGGGGTCGCGCAGTCCGGGCGGCGGTCGAGCCTGAAGCTGCTGAGCGTGCTCCGCGACGAGGACGTGATCCTCGCGGCCCGGCACGTGGCGAACTCGATCGTCTCGGTGGACGCAGAGCTGGCCGAGTACCCGGCGCTGCGAAGCGTCGTTCGGGAGGCTTTGGAGTCGGAGACCACCGAGTACCTGGAGAAGACGTGACACGCATTGTCGGGGGAGCGGCCGGAGGGCGGCGGATCGGAGTACCGCCCGGGAGTGGGACGCGGCCGACGGCGGACCGGGTGCGGGAGGCGTTGTTCTCGTCGCTGGAGTCCGAGTTCGGCAGCTTCGACGGGCTGGCGGTGCTCGACCTGTACGCCGGGTCCGGCGCGATCGGGCTGGAGGCGCTGTCGCGCGGCGCGGCGCGGGTCCTGCTGGTCGAGTCGGACCGGCGGGCCGCGGAGGTGATCGCGGCGAACCTCAAGGTGGTCGGGTTGCCCGGCGCGACGCTGCTCACCCGGCCGGTGGAGAAGATCACAGCGAGTGACGCTCCGGACGTGTTCGACCTCGTCTTCGCGGACCCGCCGTACAAGCTGGAGACCTCGGAGCTGCAGGACGTGCTGACCGGGCTGGCGGCGCACGGGTGGCTGGCGGACGACGCCGTACTGGTCGTCGAACGCGGGAAGCGGGAGCCGTGGGAGTGGCCGGAGGGGTTCGCCGCACTGCGGGACCGCAAGTACGGCGAGGCGCGCCTTTGGTACGGTCACCGCCATGGCTAAGGCTGTCTTTCCCGGCACCTTCGACCCGCCGACGGTCGGGCATCTCGACATCGTCACCCGGGCGGCCGCCGCCTTCGACGAGCTGATCGTCGCGACCGGGGTGAACCAGTCGAAGAACCGGCTGTTCGACCCGCGGGAGCGGATCGAGATGCTCACCGAGCTGGTCGAGCCGTTCCCGAACGTCCGGGTCGGCACCTTCGACGGCCTACTGGTCGACTACTGCCGGGCCGAGGGCGCGGGAGTGATCGTGAAGGGCCTGCGGTCGGCCGCCGACTACGACTACGAGCTGCAGATGGCGCAGCTGAACCGGCGGATGACCGGGGTCGACACACTGTTCTTCCCGACCGCGCCGGAGAACGGGTTCGTCTCCTCCAGCTGGGTCAAGGAGATCGCCAGGCTGGGCGGCGACGTCAGCTCGTTCGTGACGCCTGCTGTTCACGCACGGTTACTGAACAAGCTCTAGTGTGCCCCGGATTGGGCGGTACGCCGGGGAGTTGGTAGTCTTGACAACCGGTCTCGACGAGACCGAGATCTTGCCTGCCCACGCCTGAGAGGTTTGTCCTGAGCGTCCTGGACCCGCGGTCCCCACTCGTGATCGATACGCACGAGCTGACACGCCGCGCCGGGTCCCAGCGCGAAGTCACCTTCACGGCCCCGGCGCCGGCAGATCTCGGAATCGACGTGATCGGCGTCCCCGAAGGCGATCCGATCCAGTTCGATCTACGGCTGGAATCGGTGGTCGAAGGGGTGCTCGTCACCGGAACGGCCCGTGGCCGCCTGGTCGGAGAGTGCGCGCGGTGCCTGGTCGATATCGAGGACGAGTTCCTCGCTGACGTCCAGGAGCTGTACGTCTACCCGGAGAGCGAAGCCGAGCCGGACGAGGCCAGCCGGATGGAGGGCGATCTGATCGACCTCGAGCCGGTGCTGAGGGACCAGGTGGTGCTCGCGCTGCCGTTCCAGCCGTTGTGTACGGACGACTGTCCGGGACTGTGCCCCGACTGCGGGATGCGCCTGGCGGACGAACCCGGCCACACACACGAGGAACGGACCGATCCCCGCTGGGCCGCCCTGGGCGGACTCCTCCAGCAGGACGAACAGAACCACAACTAGAGATGCCAGCCGTCTGGGGGCCGACCGTCCCCAGTGAATCAAGGAGTTCATGACCGTGGCCGTTCCGAAGCGGAAGATGTCGCGCAGCAACACCCGTAGCCGCCGGGCGCAGTGGAAGACGACTGCCCCCTCGCTGGTGACCTGCGTGAACCCCGCCTGCCGCGCGAAGCACCTGCAGCACACCGTCTGCCCGAACTGCGGCCAGTACGGCGCGAAGGGCGAGCGCCGCCAGGTCGTCGAGAGCTAAACGGCACCAGTCACAGTGAATTCTTCGGTCAACGAAACGGGGCTCTACGCCGAGCTGAATCAGCGGCTCGGCGTATCGCTGGCTGACAATTTGCTGGAGCACGCCTTCACCCACCGTTCGTTCGCGTACGAGAACGGTGGGTTGCCGACGAACGAGCGGCTGGAGTTCCTCGGGGACTCCGTGCTCGGCGTCATCGTCACGGAGTCGTTGTTCCGGAACCACCCGGACCTGAGCGAAGGCCGACTGGCCAAGCTCCGGGCCGCGGTGGTCAACATGCGTGCGCTCGCGGGTGTGGCCCGCGAGCTCAAGCTGGGCAAGTACCTGCGGCTCGGCCGCGGGGAAGAGGCCACCGGTGGTCGGGACAAGTCCTCGATCCTCGCCGACTGTGTCGAGGCGCTGATCGGCGCCGTCTACCTGGACCGCGGCTTCGAGGTCGCGGGCGGGGTGGTGCACCGGCTGTTCGACGACCTGATGGAGTCGTCGGCGCGGCTCGGTGCCGGCCTGGACTGGAAGACGTCGCTGCAGGAGCTGGTCGCCCAGCTCAGCGTCGGCGTCCCGGAGTACGTGATCGCGGAGTCCGGGCCGGACCACGCGAAGACGTTCGAGGCCCGGGTCCGGATCGGCGCCGAGACGTACGGCCACGGCATCGGCCGGAGCAAGAAGGAAGCCGAGCAGCAGGCTGCCGAGACCGCCTGGAAGGCCCTGCGCGCCGCGCATCCGGACAGCGTGGACCCCTCGCAGCAGCCGTAGTGTCCTCCGGTGCCTGAGCTTCCCGAGGTAGAAGTCGTCCGGCGGGGGCTGGTGGAGTTCCTCACCGGCCGGACCGTCGAGTCCGTCGAGGTGCTGCACCCGCGCCCGGTACGGCGTCATGCCGCCGGGCCGGAGGACTTCGTGTCCCGGCTCAAGGGCCAGGTGTTCGCCGAGCCGGCCCGGCGCGGGAAGTACCTGTGGCTGCCGCTGACCTCCGGCGACGCGGTCCTGACGCACCTCGGGATGAGCGGTCAGTTCCGGGTCCAGCCGGCCGGCGCGCCGGACGAGCCGCATCTCCGGGTCCGGTTCCGGTTCTCGGATGGCGGCCAAGAGGTCCGGTTTGTGGACCAGCGGATGTTCGGTGGTCTGTCGTACTCCGAGGGCGGCGCGGAGCTGCCCGCCGAGATCGCGCACATCGCCCGGGACCCGTTCGATCCGCTGTTCGATCCGGACGAGGTGGTCGCGAAGGTCCGGCGCCGCAAGACCGGCCTCAAACGGGCGTTGCTGGACCAGACCGCGGTCAGCGGGATCGGCAACATCTACGCCGACGAGACGTTGTGGCGGGCCAAGCTGCACTACGCCCGGGCGACGGAAACGCTGAAACCCTTACAAATAAGGGGTGTTCTCGGCCACGCGCACGAGGTGATGACGGAAGCGCTGACCGTTGGTGGCACCAGCTTCGACGCGCTGTACGTCAACGTGAACGGGGAATCCGGGTACTTCGAGCGCGGCCTGAACGTCTACGGGCAGGAGGGATCGCCGTGCCCGCGGGACGGGCGGCCGATCCGTCGCGAGCCGTTCATGAACCGTTCGTCGTACCGGTGCCCGAAATGTCAGCCCGTTCCACGGCAGGTCCGCTGGTGAACGAGGTATCGTTAACAAATGTGGCCCAGGTTGACCCGTCGCCCCCGCCGGTGTCACCCTGAAAGACGGCACACCTTTTTCGGCGCTCCCGCATGACCTGGACTGAGGAGCGCGACCGGCCAGAACCCTTCCGGAGGACAGCACAATGGCCAAGGCTCTTCTAGGGCATCTTGGAGGCACTGACCCGCGCATGCTCGAGCAGGTTCGTCTGCTCAACCGGCGTGTCGCAGATCTGGAGGCGCACGTGATGCGGCTCCAGGCAGAGAACGATCACTTGGTGGCCCAGATCCACGAGGGTCGGCTGCTCACCGTCGACGAGGCTCTGCGGGCCCCCGCTTCGGTCTGACGCTTCAAGAGAAGTACTTCTCGACCGTCCGCACTACGCTACGAACGGCGGTGGCCCCCGTCCGGGCCCCCGCCGGTTGTCTTTCGCCGGCCATCTCTGAACGGCTCGGCCTCCGCCGGATTACGCGAATCTCTTTGTAGACTGCGAAGCGGAACACCTTCCCCCGGGTAGCGGCAGCGTGACGAACAGCTACGGCGGTTCCTTAGGTACCGTCTGTCCTTTCACGGGTTGGAGACCTTCGCCTTGTACCTGAAGAGCATGACGCTCCGGGGTTTCAAGTCGTTCGCGTCCGCGACGACGATGAACTTCGAACCAGGCATCACCTGCATCGTCGGGCCGAACGGCTCCGGCAAGTCCAACGTCGTCGACGCACTGGCCTGGGTGATGGGTGAGCAGGGCGCGAAGTCGCTGCGCGGCGGCAAGATGGAGGACGTCATCTTCGCCGGCACCTCCGGGCGCTCGCCGCTCGGCCGGGCCGAGGTCGTCCTCACCATCGACAACACCGACGGCGCGCTGCCGATCGAGTACGCCGAGGTGACGATCAGCCGGACGATGTTCCGCAACGGCGGCTCCGACTACCAGATCAACGGCCAGAGCTGCCGGCTGCTCGACGTCCAGGAACTGCTCAGCGACTCCGGTATCGGCCGCGAGATGCACGTCATCGTCGGCCAGGGCCAGCTGGACTCGATCCTGCGCGCCACGCCGGAGGGCCGCCGCGGGTTCGTCGAGGAGGCCGCGGGTGTCCTGAAGCACCGCAAGCGCAAGGAAAAGGCGATCCGGAAGCTGGAGGCCACCGAGGGCAACCTGAACCGGCTCGGCGACCTGATCACCGAGATCCGCCGCCAGCTCAAGCCGCTCGGGCGCCAGGCGGAGGTGGCGCGCCGGGCGGTGACGATCCAGGCGGAGGTCCGGGACGGCCGGGCCCGGCTGCTGGCCGACGACATCGTCCAGGCCCAGTCCGCGCTGGAGGCCGAGCTGCGCGACGAGGCCCGGCTGACCGAACGCCGTACCGAGGTCGAGGCGAAGCTCCGCGAGGCCCGGGAGCTGGAGGCCGAGCTCGAGGACGCACTCCGCGAGGACGCGCCGGCGCTGCAGGCCGCGCAGGACACCTGGTACCAGCTGTCCGGCTTCGGCGAGAAGATCAAGGGGACGGCGCGGATCGCCGCGGACCGGATCCGTTCGCTGAACGACGAGGCCGAGGAACCACGGCCGGGGCGCGACCCCGAGGAGCTGGAGCTGGAGGCGGCTCGGGTCCGTGAGACCGAGGCGCAGATCGAGGCCGAGGTCGAGGCGCACTCCGAGCTGCTCGCCGAGTCCGTGGAGCGCCGCCAGCAGCTGGAGTCCCAGGAGGCCGAGGAGGAGCGCCGGATCTCGGCGCTGATCCGGGCCGCCGCCGACCGCCGCGAGGGCCTGGCCCGGCTGACCGGCCAGGTGAACGCGCTGCAGAGCCGCGCGGCCGCCGCCGAGTCGGAGATCGGCCGGCTGGCGAGCAACCGCCGCGAGGCCGAGGAGCGGGCCGCCAAGGCGCAGCACGACTTCACCGCGCTGGAGACCCAGGTCGCCGGGCTGGATGCCGGCGAGAAGGGGCTCGACGAGGAGTACGAGGGCGCTCAGGCGGTCCTCGACGAGCTGGACGAGCGGCTGACGAAGCTGCGGGCCGAGGAGCGCGACGCCGAGCGCGAGCGCACCGGTCTGGCGGCGCGGAAGGAAGCCCTCGAGCTCGGTCTGAACCGCAAGGACGGAGCCGGCGCGCTGCTGGCCGCGTCCGAGCAGATCAACGGCCTGATGGGGTCGGTTGCCGCGCTGCTGAGCGTCCGGCCCGGGTACGAGACCGCGATCGCCGCGGCGCTCGGCGAGGCCGCGGACGCGGTCGCCGTCACGCACACCGACGCCGCGCTGCACGCGGTCGGCCACCTCAAGGAGCACGACCTCGGCCGGGCCGGGATGCTGCTCGGCGACGCTCCGGCCGACGACTACTCGCTGTGGCCGGTGCTGCCGTACGGCGCGTCGTACGCCGTGGATGTCGTCGAATGCCCCGAGACGCTGCGGCCCGCGCTGCGGCGGCTGCTGCGCAAGGTCGCGGTCGTGGACGACGTCGACGCGGCGCGGTCCCTGCTCCGGAACCTGCCCGACGTCACCTGTACGACGCGCGTGGGCGACGTACTCGGGGCGCATTTCGTGTACGGCGGGTCGGACGCGGCGCCGAGCCTGATCGAGGTGCAGTCCGCGGTCGACGAGGCGGCGGAGAAGCTGACCGAGGCGACGGCGCGCAGCGAGCGGCTGCGGTTCGAGCTGCAGGCGATGGAGCAGGAGCGCGCCCGGCAGAAGGAGTCCGTCGAGATCACGCTGGCCCGGCTGCACGAGTCGGACGCGTCGATGGCCGCGGTCGCCGAGCAGCTGGGGCACTTCGGATCGCTGGCCAAGGCCTCCCGCGGTGAAGCCGAGCGGATGGCCGAGGCGATCGCGGCGGCCGAGGAGGAGCGCGACAAGAACCTTTCCGGCCTGGCCGAGCTGGAAGAGCGGCTGATGGACGCCGAGGCGTTCGACGAGGAGGGCGACGAGCCCGACACGTCGGAGCGCGACCGGCTGGCCGACGCCGCCAAGGCGGGGCGTGCCGCCGAGATGGAGGCGCGGCTGGCGCTGCGGACCACCGAGGAGCGGGCGCGGGCGCTGTCCGGTCGCGCGGACTCGCTGGAGCGGGCGGCGCGGCAGGAGCGCGAGGCGCGGGCCCGGTCGATCGCGCGGGCGGCCCGGCGGGCGCGGCAGGCCGAGGCAGCGAACGCCGTACACCTGGCTGCTGGGCACGTGCTGGCACGGCTGGAGTCGTCGCTGCAGCTGGCCGCGGCCGAGCGGGCGGAGATCCAGGCGCAGCGGGCCGATCGCGAGCAGGCGCTGGCGCAGGCCCGGTCGCAGACCCGGAACCTCAGCTCCGAGCTGGAGCAGCTGACGAACACCGTGCACCGGGACGCGCTCGCGCGGGCCGAGCAGAAGATGCGGCTCGAAGCGCTGTACGAGAAGGCGCTCGGCGAGCTGGGGGTCGAGGTCGACGCGCTGGTCACGGAGTACGGGCCGGATCAGCTGGTGCCGCCGGTGCCTTCGCCGGATCAGGAGGAGCAGCCCGAGGGCGAGCCGTTCAACCGGACCAAGGTCGAGAAGCGGCTGAAGCAGGCCGAGCGGGCGCTGAACCAGCTGGGCAAGATCAACCCGCTCGCGCTCGAGGAGTTCGAGGCGATGGAGGAGCGGCACCGCTTCCTCTCCGAGCAGCTCGACGACCTGAAGAAGTCCCGCCGCGACCTGATGGACATCGTCAAGGAGGTCGACGACCGGGTCGAGCAGGTGTTCACCGAGGCATATCGGGACGTGGAGATCGCGTTCGAGCACGTCTTCAGCCGGCTGTTCCCGGGCGGTGAGGGCCGGCTGGTGCTGACCGACCCGTCGGACATGCTGGCCACCGGCATCGACGTCGAGGCCCGCCCGCCGGGCAAGAAGGTCAAGCGCCTCTCGCTGCTCTCCGGCGGCGAGCGCTCACTGGTCGCGGTCGCGTTCCTGGTCGCCCTGTTCAAGGCGCGCCCGTCGCCGTTCTACATCCTCGACGAGGTCGAGGCCGCACTCGACGACACCAACCTGGGCCGCCTCCTGGAGATCTACGAAGAACTCCGCGAGAACAGCCAGCTCCTGGTCATCACCCACCAGAAGCGCACCATGGAGGTCGCCGACGCCCTGTACGGCGTGACAATGCGCGGCGACGGCGTCTCCGCCGTCATCTCCCAACGCATCCGCGAACCCGAACCTGTCTAGCTGAACCGATCGGGCGTTCCGTACGTGTGCGGGGTGATGTCGCTCGACCGAGGAGGCTGTCATGAAGCGTGTGGCCAGTGTGACGGGTGTGGTGGTGCTCGGCCTCGCCGGCCTGACCGCCTGCGGCGGGAACGGCTACGGCTCCGGGTCGAGTTCGAGTGTCAGTTCCGCGCCGCCGTCGACCCCGGCCGGGGGTACGGCGAAGCTCGCGACGGCGACCGTCGGCTCGCTCGGCAAGGTTGTTGTCGACGGCAACGGGCGGACGGTGTACGTGTACGACAAGGACACCAAGGGCAAGTCCAACTGCGAAGGCGGCTGCCTGGCCCTGTGGCCGGCGGTGGCGGCCGGGTCCGGCGCTCCGCAGCTGACCGGCATCGACGCCTCGCTGGTCAGCACGATCACCAGGTCGGACGGCAGCAAGCAGCTGGCCATCAACGGTATGCCGCTGTACCTCTACACGCAGGACACCCAGGCCGGCCAGGCCAACGGTCAGGCGTTCGGCGGACTGTGGTGGGCGGTCGCCGCGAGCGGGCAGAAAGTCACCACCCGGTCGGGTGGCTCGGGTAATGGCAACGGCTACTGATCCGACCAGCGCCGGTCTGGTGTGGACGGCCGCGCGTCCCGGTATCGTGCGGTCGGTGGGTGACACCCCAGCGCCGCAGGACGCGGAGACGCTGATTCGCATGCTGTACGCCGAGCACGGGCGCAGCCTGCTCGCGTACGCCACCCGGCTGACCGGAGACCGGGCCGCCGCGGAGGACGTCGTACAGGAGACGCTGCTGCGGGCGTGGCGGCATGCCGACGACCTGGCGGGCGGCAAGGGGTCGGTACGGGGTTGGCTGCTGACCGTGGCGCGGAACCTGGTCACGGATCGCGCCCGGGCCCGCGCGGCCCGTCCGGCCGAGGTGGCGGACGTGGTGGACCGGCCGCCGATCGAGGGCGACCACTCCGAGTCCGTGGTGAACACCATGGTGGTGATGGAGGCCCTCGACAAGGTGTCTCCCGAGCACCGTGAAGTGCTCGTGCAGCTGTACTACCGCGGCCGGTCCGTGGCAGAGGCTGCGAAAGAGCTGGGCGTTCCGCCCGGTACCGTCAAATCACGTACCTACTACGCCCTCCGAGCTCTGCGCGCGGTGCTGGCAGAGAAGAACGCGGAGGTGTCCCATGAGTGAGCACGATCGTACCCAGCTGGGTGCCTACGCGCTCGGTGCGCTGGAGCCGGCCGAGGCTGCCGAGGTCGAGGCGCACCTGGCCAATTGCGCGGAGTGCCGGACGGAGCTGGCCGAGCTGAGCGAGCTGACGGACTTCCTGGGCGAGGTTCCGCCGGAGGCGTTCCTGGACGGCCCGCCGGAAGGTGGCGACCTGCTGCTGCAGCGGACGCTGCGGGCGGCCCGTTCGCCTGAGGAGACGGTGGCTCCGGTGAAGCGCCGGTCGCGTTGGCTGCTCGTTGCTGCGGCACTGGTGCTCATTGCCGGTGTGCTGGGCGGCGGTGTGGCGATCGGGCGGGCGACTGTGCCTGCCAACGACCAGCCGGTCGCAGGGTCCAAACAGGTGACCACGGTGGACACCACCACTGGCGCGCACATGACCGCTGCCGTCGAGCCACGGCCAGGCTGGAGCTGGGTGCAGGTCCAGCTGACGGGCCTGAAGGCCGGTGACCAGTGCGAGATGATCGTCACGGACAAGGCCGGCTACAGCTGGGCCGCGGGCAGCTGGCTGGTGTCGGAGAAGGCTGCGAAGAATGGGAGCACGTTCGGTGGCGGCGTACTCGTCCCGCTCGACCAGGTGCGTTCGGTGGAGATCCGGACTGTTCAGGGAAAGCATGTGGTGACGGCCACGCTGTAGGGGAGGATGGAGCCGTGGCTACTACCTCCGAGGACCTGCGGGAGCGCCGGAAGAGCGCGGCGGACAACTGTGAGCGCTGGCTGTCGAACCGGCGGGTGCCGGCAGCTGAGCGGCTGCGGCAGCTCGCGGAGGTGGTCACCGACGACCAAGTCGATGTCTATGGCAACGGTGGCGAGGTGGCAGCGCTCGAGCAGGAGGTGGCCGAGCTGCTGGGCAAGCCGGCCGCGGTGTTCCTCCCGACCGGCATCATGGCGCAACAGGCGGTACTGCGGGTGTACGCCGACCGTGCGGGCACCAGCCGGGTGGCTGTGCACGGGCTGTCCCACCTGTTGCTGCACGAGCTGAACGCGCTGGAAGAGGTCCACCACCTGCGGATCGAGCGGATGACCTCCGACCTGCGTCAGCCGCGCCCGGACGAGCTGGCCGCGATTCCTGGCGCGCTGGCCGCCGTGACGCTGGAGCTGCCGCTGCGGGACGGCGGGTTCGTGCTGCCGACGTGGGACGAGCTGGTGATGTTCTCCGAGGCCTGCGCCGAGCGCGGCGTACCGCTGCACCTCGACGGCGCCCGCCTGTGGGAGAGTACGCCGTACCTCGGGCACAGCCTGGCGGAGGTCGGTGCCCTGGCGTCGACCGTGTACGTGTCGTTCTACAAGATCCTCGGTGCGGTCAGCGGTGCGGCACTGGCCGGGCCTGAGGACGTGATCGCCGAGGTACGCCGCTGGCAGCGCCGGCTCGGCGGCAACCTCTACTCGCTGTTCCCGTACGCCGTTTCCGCGCGCGAAGGCCTACGGACGGTGCTCCCGTTGATGGACGACCTGCATCAGCGGGCCGTCGAGGTCGCAATGGCCTTGCAGAGCGAGGGTTTCCGGGTGTTTCCCGAGCCGCCGCAGAGCAACTCGTTCCGGGTCTATGCGCCGCGGGCGGCCGAGTCGATGGAGCACGCGGCCGTCGAGCGGATGGAGCGGACGCGCGAGTCGCTGAGCGGTCCGTGGAGCTCGGCCGACGTACCGGGATGGTCATGGACCGAGCTGGTGATGACGCCGTTGACGCTGGAGTGGCAGGTCGACGAAATCGCCAAGGCGTTCGGGGAACTTCTGACGCGGTAGGTACGTCAGGCAGTGTGTTGGGTGTGGGGATCCGGGGAGAGAAGTGCTGACATTCGTCGTCACCATGGTTGTTCTGTTGGTTCTGTCGGGGCTCGTGCTGCTGGCCGTAGCCCGAGGTGAGGGAAAGCGTTTCGGTTAGCTGAGCGCGTCCACGATCGCTTTCACGATCGGGGCGGCGATGGTGATCGTCGGCAGCACGAGGAGCGCGGCCGCGCCGGCGTAGGTGACGGCGGACAGCCGGCGTTCGGTGGCCGCAGGCCCGGCCAGTCGCTCGACCCGCAGTACGGTGGCGGACTTGGCCGCGGCCAGTGCCGCTTCGGGTGCGGGGGATCCGGCCAGTGCTACCAGTGCGCGGGCCAGCGGCCGCGGGCCGTTGCGGCGGCGGGCGTCGTCGTCGGCGAGCAGCTCGACCAGCGTGCGCGCCTGCTCGAGCGCTACGTCGCTGCGTACCCAGCGGGGGAACGCGTGGTGCAGGGCGGTGAACTCCTCGAGCACGAGGTCGTGCCGCGCGCGCAGGTGCGCCTGCTCGTGGGCCAGTACTGCCTTGAGCTCGCTGTCGTCCAGCCGGTCCAGTGCGCCGACGGACACGACAACGCGAGCACCACGCAGCGCGGGCAGGCAGTACGCCAGCGGTGTCTCCTCGGCCAGCACCCGTAGTCCGGGGATCAGCCCGTCCGGTGTGGCCAGTACGTCGACCAGGTCGCGGTGCCGCTTCCGCCTGGCGCGCGTACCGACGGCCACGCGCCCGACCGCCCAGAAGAGCCGTACGACGACCAGCGCGACCATGGCGAGGATCAACGCGGCCACGAGGTCCCGTGGCGACGACGGATCGAACCGGGGATGCCCAGGCCGTCCCGCGATCCAGTAGGACAAGGAAATACCGGCACCAAGAGCAGCCAGTACGGCGGCCAGAGCGATCGACTGCCAGAGGATGACCGCCGCACGGGGGACCCGATACGGCCACTCGGAACGAGCCAGCAGCGCCGGAGCCGGGCCGGTGAGTACCAGCGCCAGGACGGCCAGCAGGACCGGGGTGGTCACCCCTGGCTGTCCAACCTGGACAAGGCGTCACGCAGCAGCGCGGCCTCTTCGTCGGAGACCTGGCCGACAAAACGGACCAGGGCCTCCCGGCGGTCGCCCGCACTGTTCAGAGCGTCCCGCATGAGGTCCGCGGCCAGCTCCTCCCGGGGCGCGGCGGCCCGGTAGCGCCAGGCCTTGCCGTCGCGCTCGCGCTCGGTCAGCTTCTTCTTCGCCAGCCGGTCCAGAACGGTCATCACAGTGGTGTAAGCGAGCTCACGGGTCCGGGACAGCCGCTCGTGCACCTCGCGCACGGTCAGGGCGGCCGGAGCAGCCCAGAGCTGCTCCATCACCAGGCGTTCCAGCTCGCCCAGAGGGCGCGGACCCTTCTCCTCACTCGCCACCTGGCAAGTATAACTACACGTCGTAGTAGATCTGCGCTAGCATCTACTACGTAACGTCGTAGATGGGCTGGGGAGGCCTTCCGATGGACACCCTGGATCTGGCGCGGTGGCAGTTCGCGATCACCACCGTGTACCACTTCTTCTTCGTACCGGTGACGATCTCGCTGGTCGCGATCACCGCCGGCCTGCAGACCGCCTGGTACCGGACCGGGAAGGAGAAGTACCTCCGGCTGACCAAGTTCTACGGGAAGCTGTTCCTGATCAACATCGCGATGGGCGTGGTCACCGGGCTGGTGCAGGAGTTCCAGTTCGGGATGAACTGGAGCGACTACTCGCGGTTCGTCGGGGACGTGTTCGGTGCCCCGCTGGCGCTGGAGGGCCTGCTCGCGTTCTTCCTCGAGTCGACCTTCATCGGCCTCTGGATCTTCGGCTGGGAGCGGCTCCCGAAGCTCGTCCACCTCGGCTGCATCTGGATGGTGGTGCTCGGCACACAGCTCTCGGCGTACTTCATCCTGGCCGCCAACTCGTGGATGCAGCACCCGGTCGGCTTCCGCTACAACGCCGCCCGCGGCCGCGCGGAGCTGACCGACCTGTGGGCCGTGCTGACCAACAAGGTCGTGCTGGTCACCTATCCGCACACGATCTTCGCCGCGTTCATGGTCGGCGGCGCCTTCGTGGCCGGAGTCGCGCTGTGGCACCTGCTGCGCCGCCCCGACACCGATCGGGACGTCTTCCGGTCGGCGCTGAAGATCGGTGCGTCCGTCGTCCTGGTCGCGAGCGTCGGTGTGGCGATCAGCGGCGACCTGCAGGGCAAGGTGATGACCGAGGTGCAGCCGATGAAGATGGCGGCGGCCGAGGCGCTGTACGAGACCGAGAAGCCGGCGTCGTTCTCGGTGTTCACGGTCGGCACGCTGGACGGGTCGAAGGAGATCTTCTCGATCAAGGTGCCGTACCTGCTGTCGTTCCTGGCCACCGGGCACTTCGGCGGCGAGGTGAAGGGCATCAACTCGCTGCAGGACGCGTACGAGCAGCTCTACGGCCCGGGGTCGTACAAGCCGAACATCCCGCTGACGTACTGGACGTTCCGGCTGATGATCGGGGTCGGGATGCTGTCCGCGGCGATCGCGCTCTGGCTGCTGTGGACCACCCGCCGCGGCCGCGCGCCGGCCCGCTGGCTGATCTGGGCGGTGGCTCCGTTGCCGCTGCTGCCGCTGCTCGCGAACACCTTCGGCTGGGTCTTCACCGAGACCGGGCGGCAGCCCTGGCTGGTCTTCGGGTTGTTGCCGACGGCATCGGGTGTCTCACCCGGTACGACGGGCGGCGAGGTGATCACGTCGCTGGTCGGGTTCACGCTGCTGTACGGCGCGCTCGCGGTGGTCGAGACCAAACTGATGCTGCGCACGATCCGCGGCGGTCTGGCCGGGACCGACGCGCCTGCCGACACCGGCTCGGACGAGCCTGACAAACCGCTGTCGTTCGCGTACTGAGGAGCTCTTCGAGATGGAACTGTCGACTGTGTGGTTCATCGCGATCGCGATGCTCTGGACCGGGTACTTCATCCTCGAGGGGTTCGACTTCGGCGTCGGCATGCTGTATCGCGTGCTCGGCCGGAACGAGCCCGAACGGCGGGCCGCGATCGAGACGATCGGGCCGGTCTGGGACGGTAACGAGGTGTGGCTGATCATGGCCGGCGCGGCGACGTTCGCGGCCTTCCCGGAGTGGTACGCGACGCTGTTCAGCGGGTTCTACCTGCCGCTGTTCTTCATCCTGATCGGGCTGATCGTCCGCGGCGTCGCGCTGGAGTACCGCGGCAAACGGGACGATCCGGTCTGGCGGTCGCGGATGGACGTGATGATCGTGGTCGGGTCGGTGCTGCCCGCGCTGCTCTGGGGCGTTGCCTTCGGCAACATCGTGCGCGGCGTACCGCTGGACGCCAGGCACGAGTACGTCGGGAGCTTCGGGACGCTGCTGAACCCGTTCGCGCTGCTCGGCGGGCTGACGTTCGTGGCGGTGTTCGTCACGCACGGCGCGATCTTCCTGGCGCTGCGGACCACCGACGACCTGCGGGTCCGCGCCAACCGGCTCGCGACCCGGGCCGGCGTGGTCGCGGCGGCGCTGACGATCGCGTTCCTGGTCTGGGCGCAGGTGCTGCGCGGCGGCACGGCGTCGGTGGTGCTCACGATCGCCGCGATCGTCGCCTTCGCCGGTGGCTGGGTCGCGAACGTCCTGCGCCGCGAAGGCTGGGCCTTCGTCGGTACGACGCTCGCGATCGGGCTGGCCGTGGTGTCGTTGTTCGTCGCGCTGTTCCCTGACGTGATGCCGTCGACGCTGCCGGGCACGTCCCTCACCGCGGCCGACGCGGCGTCCTCGCCGTACACGCTGAAGGCGATGACGATCATCACGGCGATCTTCCTGCCGCTGGTGCTGCTCTACCAGGGCTGGACGTACTGGGTGTTTCGCAAGCGGGTCGTGGCCGCATGAAGCCGCTCGACCCACGGCTGCTCAAGCGCGCACGGGGCGCCCGGGTGTTCCTGGCGGCGTCGGTGGTGATCGGTGTGCTCAGCGGCGTGCTGATCATCGTGCAGGCGGTGCTGCTCGCACACGGCATCGCAGGCGTCGTACTGCGGGGCAGTGGGGTCGGTGTGGTGGCGTGGGGGCTGGCTGCTGTGGTGGCCGGTCGGGCGTTGTTGGTGTGGGCGCAAGAGGTCGTGGCGCAACGTGCTGCGGCCGCCGTGAAGTCAACGCTGCGGCGGCAGGTGCTGGAGCACTCGTTGATGCTGGGGCCGGTGTGGTTGAGCGGAGAACGCAGCAGTGCGCTCACAACGCTGCTGACAAAGGGCCTGGACGATTTGGACCCGTACTTTGCTCGGTACCTTCCGCAGCTCGTGCTGGCGTCCACTGTGCCGGCTGGGGTGATCGGGTGGATGGCTACGGGCGATCTGATCGCTGCCGGGACCGTACTGATCACGTTGCCGCTGATCCCGATCTTCATGGCGTTGATCGGCTGGGTGACGCAGGCACGGAGCCGGCGGCGGCAGCACGCGTTGGCGGTGCTGGCGCACCACTTCGCCGATGTCGTCGGCGGGCTGACCACGTTGAAGCTGTTCGGTCGTGCGAAGGCGCAGGAGTCCGCCGTACGGCGGGTGACCGATCAGCACCGCGCCGCCTCGATGGGGAGCCTGCGGGTCGCGTTCTTGTCGTCGTTCGCGTTGGAGCTGTTGGCGAGCTTGTCGGTGGCGTTGGTTGCGGTGGGAGTGGGGCTTCGGTTGGTCGACGGGAAGCTTGGATTGGAGACGGCGCTGATGGTGCTGATCCTGGCGCCTGAGGCGTACCTCCCGCTGCGGCAGGTCGGCATGCAGTTCCACGCGAGCGCGGACGGGGTAGCCGCGAGCGAAGAGGTGTTCCGCGTGCTGGAGACCCCGCTGCCGGAGCGGGGCGAGCGGGTCGACGTACCGGATCTGCGGGTGACGCCGCTGCAGCTGTACGACGTGACCGTGACGTATCCGGGGCGGGAGGAGCCGGCGCTGGACGGGTTCGACCTGGAGGTGCGGCCGGGGGAGGTGGTCGCGCTGACCGGTCCGAGCGGCGCGGGGAAGTCGACCGTACTGGCTGTGCTGCTCGGCTTCGTCGTACCGGATCGTGGGGTGGTGGTTGCGGGTGGGAGCGCGGCCGACGAGTTCGTACCGTCCGAGTGGCGGCGGCAGTTCGCCTGGGTGCCGCAGAACCCTGGTCTCCGCCTGGGCACTGTCGTCGACAACGTCCGCCTGGCCCGCCCCGACGCCACGGACACCGAAGTCCGCGCTGCGTTGTCCGCTGCAGGAGCCGCCGACCTCCCGCTGGACAAGGCGGTCGGCGAGCAAGGCCGGCAACTGTCCGGTGGCCAGCAACGCCGCGTGGCCCTGGCCCGGGCCCTCCTGACCGACGCTCCCGTCCTCCTCCTGGACGAGCCCACCGCCGGCCTGGACCCCGACACCGAAGCCCAGGTCATCACCTCGCTCCGCACCACCGGCCGCACCATCCTCCTGGTGGCCCACCGCCCCGCCCTGATCGCAGCCGCCGACCGCACCGTCCCGGTTGGCACCCGAGAGCTGGTGAGCGCATGAAGGGCCGACTGGTCCTGGCACTTGTACTGGGTGTTGCTGCGGCTGGTTCCGCGGTCGCTCTGCTGGCTACGTCTGCCTGGCTGATTACAGCCGCGTCCGCGCAGCCGCCTGTGCTGCTGTTGATGGTGCCGATCGTGGCTGTACGGGCGTTCGGCGTCGGACGGGGCGTCTTCCGGTACGTCGAGCGGCTGGTCGGGCACGACGCGGCGTACCGGGTGCTGGGGGAGACCCGCGCTCGGGTAACCGGCCAGCTGGAGAAGCTGGCGCCGCTCAAGGGTCAGCGGCAGGGGGACCTGCTGGCGCGGCTCGTCCTGGACGTAGACGCCGTGCTGGACCTCTGGCTGCGCGTACTGCTGCCTGTAGCGGTCGCAGCAGTAACAGCCACCGCTACGGTCGCCCTTCTCGTAGTACTGCTCCCAACAGCAGGCGCAGCCGTCGCCCTGGCAGTTCTTATCGCCTGCACCGTCGTACCGTGGCTGACCGCCCGTACCGCGGAGCAGGCCGAGCGCAGCATCGCCGGCGCACGTGGTGACGTCGCAGCCACCACGACCGAGACCCTGCTCACCGCGGCCGACGTACTCGCCTACAACGCCGTAGACACCGTCCTGGACGACTTCACCCGCCACGACGCCCACCTGGCAGCAGCCGAACGCCGGTCCGCCTGGAGCACCGGCCTCGGCAGCGCCCTGCTCGTCCTGTGCATCGGCGGCGCCAGCGTTGCCGCACTGGTCCTCGGCAGTACGGCGAACATCACCGCCCCAGTCTTCGCCGTACTGGTCCTCACCCCGCTGGCCCTCGCCGACGTACTAGGAGGCATCCCCGCCGCCGCCCAACTCGCCATTCGCGTACGGGCGTCCCTCGCGAGAGTCCAGGAACTCGTAGACACCCCGCCGCCGGTCATCGACCCGCTGAACCCCCTCCCGCTCCCACCAGGCCGAGACATGCAGGTGAAGCTCCTCCGCGTTGGGTACGACGACACCGACGTACTGGACGGCCTTACCGTCGACATGCCCGCCGGGAGCCGCGTAGTGATCACCGGACCGAGCGGATCCGGCAAGAGCACCCTGGCAGCCGTCCTGCTCCGCTTCCTCGAGCCACGCGGCGGGGAGGTTCTCCTTGACGGCGTAGACCTCGCCAGCCTCGAAGGCGACCAGGTACGCACTGTCGTCGGCCTCCTGACCCAGGAGAGCCACGTCTTCGACACGAGCATCCGGGAGAACCTCCTGCTCGCGAAGCCCGGCGTGAGCGATCTGCAGCTCTGGAAGGCGCTCTACCGCGCCCGGCTCGGCGTCTTCGTCGAGAACCTGCCCGACGGCCTCGACACGATGGTCGGCGAGCACGGTGCCCGCCTGTCCGGCGGTGAACGCCAGCGACTCGCCTTCGCACGGCTCTTGCTCGCCGATCGCGACATACTGGTCCTGGACGAGCCCACCGAGCATCTGGACGAGGAGACCGGCCGGGCACTGCTGGCCGACCTGTTCGCCGCGGCCGGCGACCGGACCGTGGTGCTGCTCACCCATCGCCCCGAGCTCGTCCCTCCTCACGTTCCGCGACAACTGGTTTGCCTGACGTGACAAATGCGTGCGGCGGGCCGGGCGTCTGCCAAGATGGGGAACCGTGTTGACCCCACAGCTCGTCTCGCTGCTCACCGACCAGGCGCTGATCACGATCGTGGTCGTGATCGCGGTAGTCCTCGTCGTCGGTACCACCGGTCTGGTCGTCGCCCGGCGGCGCCGCGGAGAGTTGCCGTCGGCCACCAAGCCGGCCGTCGAGGCGCCGGAGACCACGCCGGAGACCACGCCGGAGACGGCCGAGCCGCAGGTCGGCGACGACGCCGCGGAACCGCGCGACACCCCGACCCGCACGCTCGAGGACACCGAGCTCCCGGGGACCACGCTCGAGAAGCCCGAGTCCGCGCAGGGCCGGCTGGTCCGGCTCCGGGCCCGGCTGGCCCGCTCACAGGGCTCGCTCGGCAAGGGCCTGCTCGCGCTGCTGTCGCGGGACAAGCTCGACGAGGAGGCGTGGGAGGACATCGAGACCACGCTGATCACCGCCGACGTCGGGGTCGCGCCGACCCAGGAGCTGGTCGAGAAGCTGCGCACCCGGATGCGCGTCGAGGGCGTCGGCGCCGACCAGGCCCGGCAGATCCTCCGCGAGGAGCTGGTGGACCTGGTCGACCCGTCGATGGACCGGTCGATCAAGGCGAGCCGCAAGGACGGTCAGCCCGCCGTCATCCTGATGGTCGGCGTGAACGGCACCGGCAAGACCACCACCGTCGGTCGGCTGGCCCGGGTGCTGATCGCCGAGGACAAGCACGTCGTCCTCGGCGCCGCCGACACCTTCCGGGCGGCCGCCGCCGACCAGTTGCAGACCTGGGGCGAGCGGGTCGGCGCCCGGACCGTGCGGGGCCCGGAGGGCGGCGACCCGGCCAGCATCGCGTTCGACTCGGTCAAGGAGGGCATCGCGGAGGAGGCGGACGTCGTCCTGATCGACACCGCCGGCCGCCTGCACACCAAGACCGGCCTGATGGACGAGCTCGGCAAGGTGAAGCGGGTGATCGAGAAGTCCGCCGAGGTCGACGAGGTGCTGCTGGTCATCGACGCCACCACCGGCCAGAACGGGCTCACCCAGGCGCGGGTGTTCGCCGAGGTCATCGACGTCACCGGCCTGGTCCTGACCAAGCTCGACGGTACGGCGAAGGGCGGCATCGTGATCGCCGTCCAGCGCGAGCTCGGCGTACCGGTGAAGCTGGTCGGCCTTGGCGAAGGTGCGGACGACCTGGCACCGTTCGACCCGGAGCAGTTCGTCGACGCACTGCTGGACTGAACGAAGGGGGAATCGGGATGACCAAGTTCATGCTGCTGATGAACATGGACGGCGGGAACTGTGACACTCCGATGCTGGAGTGGGACCAGGCCGACATGGACGCGCATATGAAGTACCTGGGCGACCATGTGGAGCGGCTGCGGCAGAGCGGCGAGCTGGTCGAGGTGAACGCGCTGACCTGGCCCAAGCACGCCAAGGTCGTCCGCGCGACCGGTGTGAGCGCTCCGGTGCTGACCGACGGCCCGTACGCCGAGTCCAAGGAGGTCCTGGCCGGCTACACGCTGATCGACGTCGCGTCGGAGGAGCGGGCGCTGGAGATCGCCGCGGAGCAGTCGAGCGCTCCCGGGCCTGGCGGCGTACCGCTGGAGCAGCCGATCGAGGTCCGCCGGCTGATGGACGCGGATGGCGACCTCGAGGACTTCTGAGCAGCGCTTCGAGGACCTGCTGCGTGAGCTGACACCGCAGGTCCTCGGCGCGGTCGTGCGCTGGTCCGGGGACTTCGCGGCGGCCGAGGACGCCGTACAGGAGGCCCTGGTCGCGGCTGCGACCACCTGGCCGCGGGACGGCCGGCCGGACAACCCGAAGGCCTGGCTGATCCAGGCGGCCTCGCGGCGGTTCATCGACGAGGTACGCCAACAGCAGGCCCGCCGGCGCCGCGAGGAGCGTGCCGCGCTCCGGGAGGTTCCGTTGGGCGAGGTCGAGGAGTACGACGACACGCTCCGGCTGCTGTTCCTGTGCTGCCACCCGGCGCTCACACCAGCGTCCGCGATCGCGCTGACGCTCCGGGCGGTCGGCGGGCTGACCACGGCCGAGATCGCCACGGCGTACCTCGTGCCGGAGGCGACGATGGCGCAGCGGATCAGCCGCGCCAAGCAGAAGCTGAAGGGCGCGAGCTTCGAGCTGGACGCGGACGACGACCGGCTGCGTAACGTGCTCCACGTCCTCTACCTGATGTTCAACGAGGGCTACACGAGTACTAGTGGTGAAGAGCTGCACCGTAGCGACCTGTCGAGCGAAGCGATCCGCCTGACGCGCGCCGTACGCGCTCAGCTGCCTGACAACGGGCAGGTCACCGGGCTGCTCGCCCTGATGCTGCTGACCGACGCCCGGCGTACAGCACGGACCGGCAAGGACGGCGAGCTCGTCCCGCTTGCTGAGCAGAACCGGACGCTGTGGGACCAGGCGTACATCACCGAAGGTGTGGCACTCGCGGTGGAGGCGTTCAACAGCCCACCGTTGGGGGAGTACCAGCTGCAAGCGGCCATCGCCGCGCTGCACGACGAGGTGAGTCGCGCCGAGGACACCGACTGGCCGCAGATCCTCGCCCTGTACGGGCTGCTGGAAGACCTGTCCGGCAACCCGATGGTGAAACTCAACCGTGCGATCGCGGCCGCCATGGTGGACGGCCCTGACGCCGGCCTGAAGCTCCTCGAACCGCTGGACGCGGAGCTGGCCGGCCACTACCGCCTGGACGCCACCCGCGGGCACCTGTACGAGATGCGCGGTGACCACGAGACCGCCGCCGGACACTTCCGTGCGGCGGCCCGTGGTACGACGAGCATGCCCGAGCGCGACTACCTGCTGGCCAAGGCTGCCTCGCTCGGTCAGGCGTAGCGCGCGAAGGCCGCCGCGACCTCGGAGTTCGTTGCCAGCAGCAACCGAAGCAGGACGCGCGCCTTGTACGGATCGAGAAAGCCGCCGTCGATCAGCCCACGCTGCAGCAGATCCGTTTCCGAGCCGGGGGAGTGGTACGTGTTCCGCACCACCGAACCGGCGCCGGTCCGGGACGTCAGTACGACGGGGATCCGGGCGGCGAGCTCTCCGAGTACCGGAGCGAGCGCGGCCGGCACGTGGCCGACGCCGTACCCGGCAACGACGAGGCCCTGGTGGGTGTCGGCGAGGCCCTGGAGCAGCAGGCCGTCGTCGTCCATGGTGACCGTGTAGAGCGCCACCCTGACGCTGTCTCCGTCGGCCTGGATGCTGTCCAGGCGCTGCGGGCGCGTGAGTACACGGACCTGGTCCTCGACGACGTGTCCGAGCGGTCCGGCGTTCGGTGACTGGAACGTCGCAGTACTGGTGCTGTGCGTCTTACGGACCCAGCGGGCTGCGTGGATCTCTTCCTTGAAGACGACCAGGGCGCCCAGGTCACGTGCCGCAGGGGAGCAGGCGACGCGCAGAGCAGCCAAGAGGTTCGCTGGGCCGTCCGGACCGGCCAGCGTTGGGTTGCGCATCGCTCCGGTGAACACGAGCGGCTGCGGATGCGGCCAGACCAGGTCGGCGAGGAAGGCGCTCTCTTCGAGCGTGTCGGTGCCCTGCGTGACCACGGCTCCGGCCGCGCCGCCGGCTACGGCCTGGGCGGCGGCCGCGACGACCTCCAGCAGTTTCGCTGCGGTCAGGTTGGCGCTGGGGATCTTCTCGACGTCCTGGATCTCCACCTCGTGCCCGAGGCCGGCAAGGCCGGGCATCGCGGCGGTGAGGTCCGCGCCGGTGAGTCGACGGCTGCCCGCCATCGAGATGGTCCCGCCCAACGTGAACAACGCGACGGTCACGCGGTCTCTCCTGTCATCTGGCCTGTCATCTGGTCCGTGCTCTGACGTGCATCCGCTCTCCTTGCGGGCCGTACAGGCATAGCACCTCGGTGGGACCAGGGCCGGGGTTGGAGAACCAGTGCGGCACCCGGCAGTCGAACTCGGCCACCTCGCCCTCCTTGACCACGAAGTCCTGGTCGCCGAGCCTCAGCCGGATCCGGCCGGACAGCACGTAGAACCAGTCGTAGCCCTCGTGGGTCTTCTGCTCCATGTCGTTCCCCGGATAGCCCTCGGGCAGGATCTGCTTGAACGCCTGCAGCCCACCGGGCCGGCGGCTCAGCGGGATGTGGATGCTGCCGTGCCGCTTGATCGGCTTGGCGTAGATCCGCGGGTCACCTGTCGGCGGTGCGTCCACCAGTTCGTCCAGCTGCACCTGGTGTGCCCGGGCCAGCGGCAGGAGCAGCTCCAGCGTCGGCTTGCGCTGCCCGGACTCCAGCCGCGACAGGGTGCTGACCGAGATGCCGGTGGCGTCGGACAGCTGCGCCAGCGTCGTACCGCGTTCGGTCCGGAGCGCTCGCAGCCGCGGGCCGACCGACTCCAGGACATCGTCGTCGTTTGCCATACCGGCAACAGTACTTGTCGAAAATGAAAATCACCACGCATCCTCGGGGCATGACCTCGAGAACAGCGAAGTACGACGTGATCGTGATCGGCGGCGGTGCGGCCGGGCTGAGCGGTGCGCAGGCGCTGGCCCGGTCCCGCCGGTCGGTCCTGGTGATCGACGACGGTACGCCGCGCAACGCGCCTGCCGACGGTGTCCACAACTTCCTCACGCGGGACGGCGTACCGCCCGCGGAGATCTACAAGCTCGGCCGTCGGGAGGTGCAGGGGTACGGCGGATCGTTCGTCGACGGCACCGTGACCACGGCCCGGCGTACGGCGGACGGCTTCGAGGTGTTGGTGGACGGTACGGCGTACCTCGGCCGGCGGCTCCTGGTGACCACGGGGCTCGTGGACGTGCTGCCCGACGTACCTGGGCTGGCTGACCGTTGGGGCAAGGACGTGGTGCACTGCCCGTATTGCCACGGCTGGGAGGTTCGCGACCAGGCGATCGGCGTACTGGCGACCAGCCCGATGGCGATGCACCAGGTGCAGCTGTTCCGCCAGCTGAGCGACGACGTGACGCTGTTCCTGCACACGGCGCCCGAGCCGACCGAGGAGCAGTGGGAGGAGCTGGCTGCGCGTGGAATCGCCGTAGTGCAAGGCAAAGTCGAGCAGGTGGAGGTGGCTGACGACAAGATCACCGGCGTACGGCTGGAAGGCGGCACGGTGGTCCCGCGGCAGGCGTTGGCGATTCAAACGACCGTTCGCGCACGGGCCGGCTTCCTGGCCGATCTGGGGCTGGAACCGACCATGCTGGAGTCTGAGGTCGGTACTGCGACCCCGGTCGACGCAATGGGTGCAACGCAGGTGCCAGGCGTGTACGCCGCAGGCAATGTCAGCAACCCGATGGCCCAGGTGATGCCGTCCGCGGCCGCTGGGCTGATGGCCGGCGCCGCCATCAACTTCGACCTCATCACCGAAGAGACGCGGCTGGCAGTAGCCGCCCGCAGTAGTTGAGGAGTTGAATAGGTCCGGGAGGTCGGATGCGCGACACGGTCGACCCGGATTTCGCCTCGTTCGTCGATGCACGACAAGGCAGATGGCTGCGTACGACGTACCTCGTGTACGGCGACCTGCAACGAGCTGAGCGGGTGCTCTTGCGTGCCTTCACGCGGCTCTCGATGCGCTGGCCCAGGGTGGACGACCCGGACGTCTTCGTCCAGCGCTTGCTCTACCAGCCCGCGCTGAGGCCCTGGAACCGCGACCAGCCGTTCCAGGGCGAGGAGGACGCAGTGAAGCTCGCACTGGCCGAGCTGACGCCCGCACAGCGCGCGGTGCTCGTTCTGCTGCATCTGGAGGAGCTGACCGAGTTCGAGGTCGCCGACCTGCTCGGGATGTCGCAGCCCGCCGTACACGCGCACGGGATGACCGCACTGAGCCGTTTGCGGACCGCGCTCGGCGCGGGGGACTGGCGGGATGCCACATGAGGCGTGAGGACGTGTCACCGCTGCTCGTGCAGGCAGGCGACCTGCTGCCGGAGCCTGACCTGGCCGACGCGGCCTGGGCAGCGGGCCTGGCGGTACGGCGTCGTCTGCGCCGTACCGTCATGCTCACGATCGTGGCCGTGATCGTGGCGTTGATCGTCGCCTCGATCGTCATCCAGGTCGGCTAGGGCTCCATGATCACCCGGAGCGTCACGTCGGCCAGCCGGTCGGCCTCCTCCGGCGGCGGCATCGGCTGGCCGGTCAGCGCGCGGATCACGAACACACCGGCCATCCACTCCACCATCAGCACCGGGTCCGCCGAGCTCAAGATCCGCTCGCCGCGGGCGCGGGCCCGCTCCAGTGCCTGCGCGGTCAGCTCGATCCGGCGCTCCAGCACGCCGCGGTACGCCGCCGCGGACCGCTCGTCGCGGTTCGCCTCGGAGACCGCGAGCCGGATCATCGCCCGGCCGCGCTCGCTGTTCGCGAACGCCAGCGCGACCCGGTAGACCTGGCGCAGGTCGCCGGCGATCGAGCCGGTGTCCGCGTCCGGGATCTCCAGGTCGAACAGGTCGGACATCGCGTCGTTGGCGAGCTGCTCCTTGCTGGCCCAGCGCCGGTAGATCGTCGCCTTGCCGACCCCCGCGGCCTCGGCGACGTCGTCCACCGTCATTCCGTCGAATCCCCGCTCCAGCAGCAGTTGCACGGCGTACCGGCGGATCCTCGGTTCCGCTTCCGGATCGCGTGGTCTGCCGCGACGCGGCCGCACCCCTTGGCTCGGCTCCATCACGTGGTTCCCCAGGTCGGACGGGTGCAGTGGCGCGGCTGCGGTCCCGTGTGGTCCAGGCCAGAGTGCCACACTCCGCTCCGTAGTGGGCGACGTCACCTCGTTGTCACCTGGGAGCCCGCTTTGTCACACGCCTGAAACAAACGGACCGATCGGCTGAAACCGCGTCTCGGCACCGTGTCCGTGTGGCCGAGCGGCGGGCTCCCCGGCGTTGTGGAGACCTCCCGACTGAGGACGCCGGCCACCCCGTTCGATGGAAGGGATGACGTTGATGGAGATCAACGCCGGCGATACCGCCTGGGTGCTGGCCAGTGCCGCCCTGGTGATGCTGATGACCCCGGGACTGGCTTTCTTCTACGGCGGCATGGTGCGCGTGAAGAGCGTGCTGAACATGATGATGATGAGTTTCATCACCATCGCCGTCGTCACCATCCTCTGGGTGGTGGTCGGCTTCTCGCTGACGTTCGCCGGTGACACCGGACACGTGATCGGGGACTTTTCTGAGGTAGGCCTGAAGGGCCTGCTCGCACCGGACGCGATCAGCGGGACGACGCCCACGCTCGCTTTCGTCGCGTTCCAGTTGATGTTCGCGAT
The DNA here is from genome assembly GCF_042730855.1 of Kribbella sp. NPDC059898. Lineage (NCBI taxonomy): Bacteria > Bacillati > Actinomycetota > Actinomycetes > Propionibacteriales > Kribbellaceae > Kribbella > Kribbella sp. NPDC059898. The sequence continues at coordinate 72,486 of NZ_JBHWKR010000007.1, read as the reverse complement.
CATCACCCCCGCGCTGATCTCCGGCGCGATCGCCGACCGGGCCACGTTCCGCGGCTGGATCGCGTTCGTGATCGGGTGGACCTGCCTGGTGTACTTCCCGGTCGCCCACTCCGTGTGGTTCCTGGACAAGGGCAACGGTGGCTGGATCGGTGACAAGCTGAAGGCGATCGACTTCGCCGGCGGTACGGCGGTGCACCTGAACGCCGGTGCCGCCGCGCTCGCGCTGGCCATCGTGCTCGGCAAGCGGGTCGGCTGGAAGAAGGACCCGATGCGGCCGCACAGCCTGCCGCTGGTGCTGCTCGGGGCCGGTCTGCTGTGGTTCGGCTGGTTCGGCTTCAACGCCGGCTCCGCGCTGAGCGCCGGCACCACGGCGTCGGTCACGTTCGTGAACACCCAGGTCGCCACCGCCGCGGCGGTGATCGGCTGGCTGATCGTGGAGCGCCTCACCCACGGCAAGGCCACCACGCTGGGTATGGCGTCCGGCGCGGTCGCCGGTCTGGTCGCGATCACCCCGTCCTGTGGCGCGGTCACCCCGCTCGGTGCGATCGCCGTCGGCGTACTCGCCGGTGCGATCTGCGCATTCGCGGTCTCGCTGAAGTACAAGCTCGGCTTCGACGACTCGCTCGACGTGGTCGGCGTGCACTTCGTCGGCGGTCTGTTCGGCTCGCTGGCGATCGGCCTGTTCGGTTCGGCCGCCGCCCCGTCGGCCGTGAACGGACTGTTCTACGGTGGTGGTGTCACGCAGCTCGGCCGGCAGGCGCTGGCCAACGTGGTGGTCGCGATCTACTCGTTCTCGGTAGCGTTCATCCTCGGCAAGGTGATCGACAAGACGATCGGCTTCCGGCTCACCGAGGACGACGAGGTCACCGGTGTCGACCAGGTCGAGCACGCCGAGACGGCGTACGACTACGTCGGTTCGTCGGGTCTGCGCGGTGCGCTGTCGGCCCGCCCGGCGGCAGCCCCCGCCGAGACCGACAATGGGACCACCGAGGCCTCTGAGAAGGAAGGTGTCAAGGCATGAAGCTGGTCACCGCGGTGGTCAAGCCGCACAAGCTGGAGGACGTGCGGGCCGCGCTGGAGACGTTCGGCGTCACCGGGATGACGGTCACCGAGGCCAGCGGGTACGGGCGGCAGAAGGGCCACACCGAGGTCTATCGTGGCGCCGAGTACGAGGTGGACCTGGTGCCGAAGGTCCGGCTCGAGGTCGTCGTCGAGGACGGTGACAGCGCCGACGTGGTGGACGTGATCGTGAAGGCCGCCCAGACCGGCAAGATCGGCGACGGCAAGGTGTGGGTCACCCCGGTCGAGACGATCGTCCGGGTCCGGACCGGCGAACTGGACGGAGACGCGCTCTAGATGGTCGATCGGGCAGAGCAGCGGCGGGTTCGTGCCGTGGAGGCGGACGAGCTGCTGCAACTGCTGCTGGCGAAGGCCTGCGACGCCCTCGGTGTTCCTACCGAGGGCGTCGCCCTCGTCGCGGTGGGCGGGTACGGGCGCGAGGAGCTGTCGCCGTACAGCGACCTCGACGTGATGCTCGTGCACGCCGAGGGGTACCCGCGGATCGACGAGCTGGCTGCCCAGATCTGGTACCCGCTGTGGGACTCCAGGACCAAGCTGGACCACAGCGTCCGCACCCTCGTCGAGGCGCAGCAGGCGGCCGCGGCCGACGACCGGGTGGCGTTGGGCCTGCTGGACGCGCGGCACGTCGCGGGCGACACCCATCTGACCCTGCAGCTCCGGTCGGTGCTCATGGCCGACTGGCGACGTACGGCGAAGTCCCGGCTGCCCGGGCTGGCCCAGGCGTGCCGTGACCGGGCCTCCACGGTCGGAGAGCTCGCGCATCTCGCGGAGCCGGATCTGAAGGAGGCGTACGGCGGTCTGCGGGACGCCGTCGTACTGCGTGCTCTCGTGGCGTCGTGGCTGGTCGACGTACCGCACCCTGTGGTTGAACGGGCGCGGCGTGACCTGCTGGAGATCCGCGACGTACTGCATGAGGTGGCAGGGCGCGCGACTGACCGGCTGGTGGCCGACCTGGCCGGCGAAGTGGCGGCAGGGCTCGGGTTGTCGGGGCGGGACGAGCTGTTGCGGCACGTGTACGCGACCGGGCGGACGCTTGCGCATGTGTGTGACGTGTCGTGGCGACGGGTCGAGAGCTTGATGACCAAGCCGCCGCGTTCCCGGCGCAGGCAGCGGACCGGTGGGCCGTTGCTGCTCGCGCTGGACGAAGGGGTGGCGCAGCACGAGGGTGAGGTCGTGCTGATGCCGGACGCGCGCCCAGAGCGCAACCCGGTGCTAGGTCTCCGTGCTGCTGCGGTTGCCGCCGACAGAGAGCTAGTGCTCTCACCTGCGGTCTGTGCGCGGCTAGCGGCGTCGGCTGCTGACTTTCCGGAGCCCTGGCCCGGAGAGGCGCGGCGGTTGCTGTGCGCTCTGCTCGGTGCCGGCTCCGGGCTGCTGGAGGTGTGGGAGGCGCTGGACCAGGCCGGGTACATCTCGCGGCTGCTGCCCGAGTGGGACGCCGTACGGTTCCGGCCGCCGCAGTCGGCGATCCACCGGTTCACTGTCGACCGGCACCTACTGGAGACGTGTGTCGAGGCGTCGGCGATGGTGCGCGACGTACGGCGGCCTGACCTGTTGCTGGTGGCTGCGCTGCTGCACGACCTCGGCAAGGCGCTCGACGGCGACCACAGCGTCACCGGTGCGGGTATCGCGGCCCGGGTAGCGCGGCGGATCGGCTTCAGCGAGGCGGACGCCGACATGATCACGTTGCTGGTCCGCCAGCACCTGATGCTCGCGCAGGTCGCGACCCGGCGTGACCTCGACGACCCGATGACCGTGGACATGGTCGCCGGGATCGTCCGCAGTACCGAGACCCTGGATCTGCTGGAGGCGTTGACGTACGCCGATGCGCGGGCGGCCGGTCCGGCGGCCTCGTCGCCGTGGCGGATGCGGCTGGTCGGGGACCTGTGCCGACGGGTACGCAGCGAGCTGGCGGGCGGCGAGAGCATGTGGATGGAGAGCCCGCCCGTACCCGTGCCCGTGCTGCACCAAGTGGTCGGTGTCGGGCGCCTTGGCGTCACGGTGACCGAGCACCACGGCGACCTGCGCGTCAACGTCGCCGTACCCGACCAGGTGGGCACACTGTCGACCGTTGCCGCAGTGCTGGCTGTAGACCGGCTGGCGGTGCGGTCTGCTGTCGTGACGTCCGTTGACGGCCTGGGGATCTCGCAGTGGACGGTCGCCGGCTCCCCGCCCGATCCGGTGCGGCTACGGGACCGTCTGGCGGTAGCGCTGCGGGACTCGTCGGACGTCGTACGGCGGCTTGCTGCTCGGGACTCGGCCCAGCCGCGCGTGGCCAGTCGTGTCGACTTGTTGGCAGAAGCGTCCGAGACAGCAACGGTGTTGCAAGTGCGGGCACATGACCGTCCTGGACTCCTGTACGACGTGACCGCGGCTATTGCGGCTACTGGCGCGGACATCCGATCTGCCCACGTCAGCACGCTGGGGGCGGAGTGTGTGGACGTCTTCTACCTAACGGATCGCCATGGTGCGCCGTTGGAACCCGAGGACGCGCGGACGACCGCAAAGTCGGTGCTGGATCGGTTGAGCTTCTAACCTCGCTACGTGGATCTTGTAGAGGCACTGCAGCGACAAGCGACCGCCTGTGAGGACCTGGGCTCCCCGATGTACGCCGAGCTGCTCCGGCTGCTCGTCGACGACTACGAGGTCGGCGGGGTGACGGTCCGGGTACTGGACGGGTACGACGGCCGCTCGTTCGGCGAGGCAATCGGCCTACGGCTGCTGGCCGCCGTACACGGACTGGTGCTGTCCGGTACGGCGCCTGAGCTGGCGGCGTTCTACCCGAGTACGGGCGGCACGTGGGACCCGGTGCTCGGTTGGGAGGCGTTCGAGCAGGTGCTTCAGTCGCGGGTGGGGGAGGTGCGGTCCTTGCTGACACAGCCTCCGCAGACGAACGAGGTGGGCCGGTCGGCCGCGCTGTACGGCGGCCTGCTGCACCTGGTCTCGGCTGTGCCGTTGCCGGTGCGGCTGTTCGAGATCGGTGCGAGTGGTGGTTTGAACTTGCGGGCAGACCGATTCAACTATGTGGCCGACGGGAGGTCGTACGGGCCTGCTGACAGTCCTGTTGTCTTTGATCCGGCGTGGTCGGGGCGTGTGCCGTCCGTAGACCTGCGGATCGCGGAACGGGTCGGCTGTGACATCGCGCCGGTGGACCCGCTGACACCCAACGGTGCGCTGACACTGACGTCGTACGTGTGGCCGGACATGACGGACCGCTTGGCGCGGCTGCGTGGCGCCTTGGCGATCGCCCACGACGTACCGGCCGACGTAGGGCCGGAGGACGCCGTCTCGTTCCTGCAGGCGCTGGAACTGTCGGAAGGCCACGTGACCGTCGTGTGGCACTCGATCATGTGGCAGTACCTCCGCCGCCCGGACCGCGCCGCGATCGACGCCCGCCTGGCCGAGTTGGGCGCACAGGCCACCGACACCGCGCCCCTCGCCCACCTCAGCCTCGAACCGCACCGCGTCCTCACCCACGAGCGCGGCACCGACGGCTACGAGTACCGCATCGACCTACAGACCTGGCCCACCGGCAAGACCCACACCCTCGGCACAGCCGCACCCCACGGCCAAGACCTGGTCTGGCTCAGCTGAGCGCCGCGCGCAGCTCCCGATCCGCACGGCTGTTTGCAGCATCGCCACCAGGGTGTCGGTGAGCTCGGCGGCGTACCTGCCGTCCGGGTCGAAGCTGCCGACGTCCAGCCCGACATACTTCGGATCAGCCGGCAACGGCCTCAGCAACGCACGCAACTGCCCGTGGTCGATCCCACCCGGATCGCCCCGCGTTGAACACCCCGTCACGGCCGCCACGCCCCCGCGTCGTACCGAGGAGGCGTCACATACCTACCCGTCCTCCGCCCCGACCCGCCCCCAAGAACCCCAGATCCCCACCCCGCCGCCCCTAACCGGTTAGCTACTTTCTTCCGGTTGATCTATCTCAGCGACTGCCACGGTCGGTAGGCGTATTGCCCCGGTCGGGCGTCATCCGCTGCGCCGCCTGCCCAGCAGACCCAGCACCTCGAGCCCCGTCACCGAGCACGGGCTTCTGATGCGTCGCACGGGCCGCAGGAGCCTGAGCACCGAGGAAGCGCATCGGGTCACCTTGGCCACCACGACTTGCCTGCTGCACAGCAGATGGCCGGGCGCCCACACCCCCGGCAGACCTGGCCTGCGAGCTTGCCGCGGCCCTTCCCGGAACGTCGACCCGGGTCTCGGCAGCAGGCGGCGGCAGAGCTTCCAGATCAGACGTGGAGATCGCCCGCTCCTGCTCCTGGTTCAGTTGCTGCGCCGCCCCGGCCTGAGCGCCAACTGCAGCATGCGGATTGGGAACCTTCGCCGGATACGGCTCATCCGGCCGCCGCTGGTAGTGCTCGCCGAGATCTTTGACTGCCTGATCCACTCCGTCCACTGTCAGGTCGCCAGTCAGTTCGCCGGACGGGGCGCGATCCGCTACCACGCTCCATTCATCGACCGCCATCTCGTTGATGAGGTGTGCACGGGCAGCCTGCTGATGCGCGGGATCCGGTGGGACGACATCGGCCAGTTCGTTCCGCACGATGTGATCGGCCACTGCGTCCCATCGCATCGAGACGGGCTTGTCCAGCGTCGAATTGAGCAGTTGAGTGCGCTCTTCTTCGGACGAGGTGGCACGCCGCAACAGTTCGCGGCTCGCGCTCACCGCGCCGGCGTACTCAGGAGCTGGCTGCGGAACGCCGTCGTAGCCGGCCCGCTGGATGAAGTCGTCGAAGTCGTCCATCGCGCTGAGCTCTGTGAGCCCCTCGTCAAGTCCGCGCGACTCCAGGCGCCGTACCGCATTGAGCTCGTCCGGGGCGTCCATCTGCGTTCGGGCGTGCTTGGACTCGTGCAGTACGGTCGCCAGCGCCTGTCCCTGGCCCGCCGGGTCACCGTTGGGCGCACCGGTGAGGTGATCCAGGACAAGTTCCTGGTTCAGCCGCATGGCGCCGTCGGGCCGGAGACCGCCGTACTTGTCGTCGTTACGGGTTTGCAGCTCACCGTTCCAGCGGTCCTGGCCGCCCGGTCGCTGTTCCTGAGCGATCCGGTACAGCCTCGCGAACTCCTGATAGACAGCCGAGGACGGCTCGATTCGGGCACTGCCGTCGTCCGCGGCCATCCGTCAGGTACCCGCCGGCGGCGGTTCGTCCCACGGCGCCGGGTCGGTCAGCATGTCCTCGGACGCCTCCAGGCCACGGGACAGCCACCGAATCTTCTCGCTGTCCGCGCCGGCACGGTCCGCGATCGCCCAGATCTGCTTGCGCGCGGCGGCCAGGGCCGCGAGCCGCTCCTCCTTCGTACCGCTCTTGAAGTCCGCGACGTTGAGCATCTGCAACGCTTCGGTCATCTCCGGCGACTGTCCTGGAGGTGGCGGCTGAACGGCCTTTGCCAGCTTGCCGATCAACCGCTCCGCGGATTCCCGCTCGCTCTCGCGTTCGAGCGTCGCGGCTGATTCGCGCAATTGGGCCTGGGCGGCGGCGAGATCGGTGAGTCGTCCTGCCACCAATCCGTCCCACGCGGCCACGTACTCGCGCCGGAACTGTTCGCGGTCCATCAGTGCCTCCCTGCCAACCTCGCGGAGGTGGTCTCTGTCGGCTCGAGCGGCCGGTGCGGGTCGCGGAGGTTCTGCTCGAGATGTTCGAGGGCTCGGGTCAGGCTGCGGATGCCGGCAGCCTCGTCGGTGGGAGCACGGTCGCCGAGCTCGAAGATCTTGCGCCAGGCTTCGGCCATGAGCGCGCTCGGCGGCTCCACGGGTACGGCGTACCCAGGCAGGCGGGCGATCAGCAGGGTCGCGACCCGGCGATCCTCGGCGGACCGCAGTTGAGGCAGCAGCTCACCCAACGCCCGCTCGGCCAGACCGACCGCACCGACGCCCTCGCTCCGAATCCGAGGCTCGGCAGCGTTGTACGCGTTCGTGAACTCCCGTAGCTGCATCATCACTCCCTGTCCAAAGCCTATCTGCGCATGGACTCACCAGGCGCTCGTGGACGCGTTGCCGACGTGGCGTGCTGTGCCGCGGCGCGCGAGCCGTCGCCGAGCGACGGCGCCTGCCGAGCCGCTCCGCCTGCCGGCGCGAGGCCGGTCAGGAAGCGGGCTGTGGATTCCTGCTGAGGACGTGGCTTCGCGGCGGACACCTGCTGCGGGCCGTCGGAGGGGGCGATCTGTGACGTTTGAGGCGACCTGCGCCGGATCTCGTCGACCTTGGCGTTCAGCGCGGATCCGATGTTCTCCGCGACATGTCGTCCGGCCTCGGGAGAGCGTCTGGCCAGCTGGTCCCACTGCGGATGCAGCATCGTCTGGATGAGTTCGCGGCGTACCTGCTGGCGGGCGCCGGGGTCGTTCCGCACCACGTCGTTGAGGCGGTTCTGTACGACCGCGTCGGCCAGGTGGTCGAACTGCTGGGACCACGAACCACGGCTGAGGTTGCTGAGCACCGCGTGGCGGTCAACCTTCGGCCCGGATGCCTGCGCGATCAGCCCGTTCGCAGCGGCGTACGCGCCCGTGTGCTGCTGGCCGTCGTAGGTCGCGCCTTCGTACCCCGCCAGTTCGCTGAACGTGTCGAAGTCGGTCGCGACGCGGACCGCCGCGACACCCTCTGCGAGGCTTGTGGCGTGCGGCGTCCGAACGGCGTTCGCGATGTCCGGCCGGTCTGGCGTCAGTGAGGCATGTGTGGCGCGGTTCAGGACCGCGGCGAGTGCGTGGGCCTGGCGGGAGCGGTTCGGGCTGTCCGGCGACAGTCCCTCGCGGAGGATCGACTCGTTGATGCCGATGGCGCCCCGTTCGGAGTCGAAGCCGCCGTTCCCGCTGGTCGCGTACAGTTCGCCCTTCCACTGGTCGAATCCGGTGGGCCGCAGCGCCTGCGCGAGACCGTAGAGCCGCTTGAACTCGCGGTACGTCGCGGAGTCCTCGGGGACGCGGTACGCGGTCTCAGCCATCGGAGGGCTGGAACGGGCGGTCGGTCAGCGTGGTCGGCGGGTTGCGGAGCGTCTTCTCCAGGTGCTCGAGGTCCTGGGTCATGGCGCGGATGTAGTCCTGCTCGTCTTCGGTCGCGCGGTCGGCGAGGGTCCAGATCTGCTCCCGGGCCTCGGCCAGCATCGCGATCCGCTGCTCGGTCGTCCCCTTCGGTGGGTACGCCGCCGCGTGGATCCGATCGGCCTCGTGGAACAGGTTGCTCCACTGTCTGGCGGGTTTCGGCGGCTCGGCGAGACGGTCGATCAGGCGGGCGGTCCAGACGCGGTCGTGATCGGAGGCGTCGGCCGGCACCAGTGCGCGCAACTTGTCCTGCTCCGCGACCACACTGACATCCGGTACGCCGCTGCGCACCCGGTCGCGCGCACGGTTGAACGCGTCGTTGAAGCCTGGCAGGTCGAGCGTCATGTGCGGGCTCCTTCGGTCCGGCGGGGCTGGTAGCACGGTATCGGAGCGGGTGGCTGGGGCGTGGGAGTTATCCACAGGTTGGGGGGCCGGTAGACTCCGGGGAGTTCATCGCTTCGAGGAAACGGACTGTTTCTCGTGTTCGACACGCTTTCCGATCGGCTCTCCACCGCGTTCAAGAATCTGCGGGGCAAGGGCAAGCTGACCGACGCCGACATCGACGCGACCGCCCGGGAGATCCGGATCGCGTTGCTGGAGGCCGATGTCGCGCTGCCGGTGGTGCGGGAGTTCATCGCGGCGGTGAAGGAACGGGCCAGTGGGGCCGAGGTGCGCGGCGGGCTGAACCCGGCGCAGCAGGTGATCAAGATCGTCAACGAGGAACTGGTCAACATCCTCGGCGGCGAGACTCGTGAGCTGCGGATGGCGAAGCGGCCGCCGACGGTGATCATGCTGGCCGGTCTGCAGGGTGCCGGTAAGACCACGCTGGCGGGCAAGCTCGCCAAGTGGCTGAAGGAGACCCGGCACCAGACCCCGATGCTGGTCGCCGCGGACCTGCAGCGGCCGAACGCGGTCACCCAGCTCCAGGTGGTCGGCGAGCGGGCCGGCGTGCCGGTGTACGCGCCGGAGCCGGGCAACGGCGTCGGCGACCCGGTGGACGTGGCCCGCAAGGCGATGGACGAGGCGCGGTCCAAGCAGCACAGCGTCGTCATCGTCGACACGGCCGGTCGGCTGGGCGTCGACGAGGAGCTGATGAAGCAGGCCGCGGACATCCGCGACGCCGTCAGCCCGGACGAGATCCTGTTCGTCGTCGACGCGATGATCGGTCAGGACGCGGTCACCACGGCGCAGGCCTTCCTGGACGGTGTCGGCTTCGACGGCGTCGTACTGTCCAAGCTCGACGGTGACGCCCGCGGTGGTGCGGCGCTGTCGATCGCGCAGGTCACCGGCCGCCAGGTGATGTTCGCGTCGAACGGCGAGAAGCTCGAGGACTTCGACGTCTTCCACCCGGACCGGATGGCGTCGCGCATCCTCGGTATGGGCGACGTGATGAGCCTGATCGAGCAGGCCGAGCGGACCTTCGACGCCGAGGAGGCCGCGAAGACCGCCGCCAAGCTGGCGAAGAGGGGCGGCAAGGACTTCACGCTGGACGACTTCCTCGCCCAGATGCAGTCGGTCCGGAAGATGGGCCCGCTGACCAAGATCTTCGGCATGCTGCCGGGCGCGAACCAGTTCAAGGACCAGCTGGAGAACTTCGACGAGCGCGAGATCGACCGGATCGAGGCGGTCATCCACTCGATGACCCCGGCCGAGCGGAACGACCCGAACATCATCAACGGCTCCCGCCGGGCCCGGATCGCGAAGGGTTCCGGGACCGAGGTGGCGACCGTCAGCGGCCTGGTCGAGCGGTTCTTCGAGGCCCGCAAGATGATGGCCGCGATGGCGTCCGGCAAGGGGATTCCGGGGATGCCCGGAATGCCGGGGATGCCGGGCATGGGTGGCGGCGGCGGTGGCCGGAAGGCCAAGCAGCAGGCGGCCAAGAAGGGCAAGAAGCGCGGCTCGGGCAACCCGGCCAAGCGGGCCAACCAGGGGAACCAGCAGCCGCAGGCGCCGCAGCCGGGTCAGCTGCCGGCCGCGTTCGGCGGCGCCGGCCAGGACGGCGAGTTCGAGCTGCCGGACGACCTGAAGAAGATGCTCGGCGGCAACTGACGCTTCCCGATCGGGCATAGCTGAACGGATGACAGACCTGTCATCCGTTCACCCGGCGCGCGCCGCGGCGCCCGGGCTTACGGTGGTGAACGCGGGGGGACGAGTAGCTGAACTGACTGTTCGGTACTCGGTCACGGCGCACCGGCAGCGGTTGTGGCTGATCTTCCAACGGTTAGGATCGTCCCTACGCCCAAGAGCAACACCAACTGCGGAATGCGTCGAGGACGGTTCGGATGAGGCAGCAGTTCAAGAACCTGGACACCTGGCGGGGAAAACTGACCGCCACCTGGGTCTGCTTGGCTCCGCCCACCGCCATGGTCGCCGTGTTCGTGGTCGGTGGCGTCACCTCGAACACGTTCATCGTCGACGCGCAGGCGCTGGCCGCGCCGCGTCAGGACGCGGTCTTCGACGACCTGGCGAACAACGTCCCGGCACAGCCCGGTGTCGACGGCAGCCTGCCGTCGCAGGCGAAGTCCACGATCCAGGTCCCGGTCACCGGTACCACCGACGGCACCGTGCAGCCGATCCCCGGCGCGTTCGGCGACGCGTCGGGGATCCCGGGCACGGTGCTGGCGGCGTACCAGAAGGCTGCTCGCGATCTGGCGCTGTCGATGCCCGGCTGCCACATCACCTGGCCGTTGCTGGCCGGGATCGGCAAGGTCGAGTCCGACCACGCCGGCGGCGGCAAGGTGGACGCGAACGGCAACACCCGCGGCAAGATCCTCGGCCCGGTCCTCGACGGCAGCCCCGGGATGGCGGCGATCGCCGACACCGACCAGGGCGTGTACGACGGGAACACGACGTGGGACCGCGCCGTCGGGCCGATGCAGTTCGTGCCCGGTACGTGGAAGACGTTCGGTGCCGACGGCAACGGTGACGGCGTCAAGGACCCGCACAACGTGTTCGACGCGGCCCGCGCGGCCGGGGACTACCTGTGCTCCGGCGGGGCGAACCTGTCCGACCCGCAGGGCCTGGTGCAGGCGGTGCTGCGCTACAACCACTCGATGGACTACGTGTCGACGGTGCTGCGCTGGATGCAGTCGTACAGCAAGGACACCGTGAGCGTTCCGGACAAGCCGGGCCAGATCGTCGTCCCGGACGACGGCGGCAACGCGGGCGGCGACGACAAGGGCAACACCCAGACCACGACGCCGCCGCCGACCACCCCGCCGACCACGGTCCCGACCACGGCGCCGACGACCGGTACGACGACCACCCGGCCGACCGTCGTACCGACGACGCCGCGCCCGACGTCCGGCGTCACCGGCTCGACGAAGCCGACCACGCCGAATCCGACGCACGGCCCGGGCTCCACGACGACCTCCACCAAGCCGCCGTACACGCCGCCGACGACGCCGAAGACGACCCCGCCGAGCACCCCGACCAGCACGCCTCCGAGTACGCCGCCGACGACACCCGGGGACCCGAGCTGCCCGCCGAGCACGCCGCCGACGGAGACGCCCACCCCGACGCCGTCCCCGTCGGACTCGCCGACCCTGACTCCGACTCCGTCGCCGACGCCGAGCCCGTGCGACTCGACGGCTCCCGCGGGCGAGCAGACGACCACGGACGCGCCGCCCGCGTCCCAGCCGGCGAAGTGAGCCGCGCCCGGTCCGGACCTCTTCCGAGGTAGCGCTTGGCGTTACCTCGGTGCCGGTTTTCCGAGCGGATTCTGTGGCCCGTAACTTTGCGTCGTCTTGATGTAACTTTCTGGCGCTTGGTTCGTTGAAGGGGCTATGCGCCTAACCCGTAGTGGTAACCGTCGGGTCAAAATCATCATCGCTTCACTCTGTACCGCCCCGCTCCTGGTCGGGGCCGTTGTCACCGTCGCCTCGGGAGGGACCGGAGCCGCCGATCAGCTGACGGCGGGCAGTCCGGTCGCGCCCTCACCGGGGGCCGGGCTGAACAGCGGAGAGTTCGACGAACTGACGATGATCGTGCCGCAGCGTCCCGGAGTGGACGGGCAGCTCGGATCCGACAAACCCGCCCTCGCCGACGTCCCCGTGCAGGGGGCCACCGACGGGCGATCGGTCGTCCGTCCGGGGCGGCCGGGTGCCGTGAACGGCATCCCGCGCGGGGTGTTCCCCGCGTATCGCCGCGCCACCGCGAACCTCGCGGTCGTGCGGCCGAACTGTGGGCTGACCTGGCCGCTGCTGGCCGGGATCGGCAAGGTCGAGTCCGACCACGCGGCCGGCGGCCGGGTCGACGTGGCCGGCACCACCCGCGGCCGGATCCTCGGCCCGGAGCTGAACGGCCGGCACGGCAACGGCCGGATCACCGACACCGACAAGGGCAAGTACGACGGCGACCAGACCTGGGACCGTGCCGTCGGGCCGATGCAGATCATCCCGCAGGTGTGGAGCGAGTTCGGGGCCGACGGCAACGGCGACGGCTTCCGCAACCCGAACAACGTGTACGACGCGGTCACGACCGTCGCGGTGGTGCTCTGCGCCCAGGGCGACGACCTGCGCAACCCCCGCGACCTGGTCGCCTCACTGCTGCGGTACCACCACTCGAAGGACTTCGTCGCGACCGTCCTGAAATGGATGCGGCTGTACAGCAAGGACGCCGTCCTGGTGCCGAACGCGAAGGGCAACATCGCGCCCGCGAAGCCGACCGGCAACGCTGACCGCCGGGTCGATCCGCGCAAGGTGCCGACCATTCCGGACGACACCAACACGCCGACTCCGACGCCGACGGCCACCACGACGGTGCCGACGGTGGAGCCGACGACCCCGTGGGAGACGCCGACGCTGCCGCGGCCGATCGACACACCGACGGACTCGCCGACCCACCACCCGACGGCGACCCCGACCCGGACGCCGACCAAGACCCCCACCAAGACGCCGACGAAGACGCCCACCAAGACGCCGTCGCCGACGCCGACCCCCACTCCGACGCCGACTCCGACCCCGACGCCGACCGACACCCCGACGGAAACCCCGAGCGGTACACCGTGCGCCGGCAACGAGACCACCACCCCGACCTGTACGCCGGGCGGCGGCTCGCACGGGTAGCAGATACGGTCGCTCCATGACCGGCGTACTGAAGCTGGTCGGCACCGTGTTGCCGGCCGGCGAGCAGCAGGAGATCCACCTCAGCGGCGGGCTGGTCGTCGACCGGCCTGCCGCTGCTGACGTCACGACCGTGCACACGGGCGGCTGGATCGTGCCGGGGCTGGTGGACGCGCACTGCCACATCGGTCTCGACCAGCACGGCGGGGTCGACGAGGAGACCCAGGAGCAGCAGGCGATCGCCGACCGGGACGCGGGCGCGCTGCTGGTCCGGGACGCGGGTTCGCCGGTCGACACCCGCTGGATCGACGACCGCGAGGACCTGCCGAAGATCATCCGGGCCGGCCGGCACCTGGCCCGCTCGAAGCGGTACCTGCGCAACTACGGCTGGGAGATCGAGCCGGAGGAACTGGTCGCGTACGTCGAGCAGGAGGCCCGCCGCGGCGACGCGTGGGTGAAGCTGGTCGGCGACTGGATCGACCGCGAGGCCGGCGACCTGACCCCGTGCTGGCCGGCCGAGGCGCTGACCGCGGCGATCGCGCGCGCCCACGAGCTCGGCGCCCGGGTCACCGCGCACGTCTTCGGCGAGCACGCCCTCCCGGACCTCCTGGCCGCGGGCATCGACTGCCTCGAGCACGGTACGGGCATCGAGCCGGGGCTGCTCGGCGAGCTGGCCGAGCGGCAGGTGGCCGTCGTACCGACGTTGATCCAGCTGGAGAACTTCCCGCAGTACGCCGAGCAGGCCGCGGGCAAGTTCCCGGTGTACGCCGCACACATGACGGACCTGTACGAGCGCCGCCTGCAGCGGTTGCGGGACGCGTTCGAGGCCGGCGTACCGGTGTATGCGGGGACCGACGCGGGCGGCGTACTCGGGCACGGGCTGGTGGCGCAGGAGATCCAGGCGCTGACCGAGATCGGGATGTCGGGGGAGCAGGCGCTGGCCGCCGGGTCGTGGGCGGCGCGCGAGTGGCTGGGGGCGCCGAGCGAGTTGCGGCCCGGCGATCCGGCGGATCTGGTCGTGTACGACGAGGACCCGCGGACGAATCCGGCGGTACTGGCGTACCCGCGGCTGATCGCGCTGCGTGGGAGCGTGATCTTCTCCCGGTGACGGAAAAATCTTCCTGAGAGGGTGGCTTCTGCGGAAGATCTTCCCTTAGCGTGGCTTGCGGGACCGCCGACGCCCCTCGGCGGACCAGATACGGGAAGGAACCGCCCCATGTCCCGAGTACCCAAACTGGCCGCGCTCCTGGCCGTCGGAGCACTAGCGCTGACCGCCTTGCCGAGCAATGCGGCACAGCCGTCCCAGTCGAGCCTCGCCGCGGCGTTCCAGAATGCTTCGGCGAAGTACGACGTACCGCGTGAAGTGCTGGTGAGCGTCGGCTTCGCCGAGACCCATCTGGACGGCCACCACGGTGCGCCGAGCCAGGCGAACGGCTACGGCGTCATGCACCTGGCCGCGAACAACACGAACAAGACGATGTCCGAGGCAAGCAAACTCACCGGGCTGCCGGTCGCGAAGCTGTCCAAGGACGACACGTCGAACATCCTCGGCGCCGCCGCGGTCCTGGACTCGTACGCCGACCAGGCCGGCCTGAAGGACCGTTCCAAGCTCGGCGAGTGGTACTCCGTGATCGCGAAGTACTCGCACTCCGCCGACGCGCCGACCGCCCGGCTGTACACCGACGAGGTCTACAAGGTGATCGGCCTCGGGGTCCGTACCGCCGGCGTCTCGACCGACCCGCGGCAGGTCACCCCGGACCGCGGCGTCTACGCGAAGGTCGCACCGCTCGGCGCCAAGCTGCAGGGCGCCGACTACCCAGGCGCGATCTGGGACCCGGCGAGCACCAGCAACTACCAGGTCGGGCGCACGCAGGCGATCACCACGATCGTCATCCACGTCACCCAGGGCTCGTACGCCGGGACGATCAGCTGGTTCAAGAACCCGTCGGCGCAGGTGAGCGCGCACTACGTCGTGCGGTCCAGCGACGGCCAGATCACCCAGATGGTGGCCGAGAAGGACACCGCGTGGCACGCCCGGAGCGCGAACCCGTTCGCGATCGGCATCGAGCACGAGGGGTACGTCGACCAGCCGTCGTGGTTCACCGACGCGATGTACCGGTCGTCGGCCGCGCTGGTGAAGAACATCGCCGACCGGCGGGGCATCCCGAAGGACCGCGACCACATCAAGGGCCACAGCGAGATGCCCGGCAACGACCACACCGACCCCGGTCCGAACTGGAACTGGGACTACTACATGCAGCTGGTGAACGACGGCAACCCGAACCCGCCGCAGTACAACTTCACCACCTGGGGCAACGGGGTGAACGTCCGCTCCGCGCCGAAGCTGTCCGCGTCCGTCGTGACGTCGCTCGCCGGACCGACCCGCGTGTTCGTCGAGTGCCAGGTCCAGGGCGACACCGTCACCGCGGGCGGCTACACCAACAACTGGTGGTCCAAGCTCCGCGACCAGAAGGGCTACATCACCAACATCTACATCGACGACCCGAACGCCAAGCTGCCGGGTGTTCCGGACTGCTAGAGCACGAAAGGTAGAGCCTGCTGTACCGCATCCTGCGGCGTCTCTGCCGCAGGATGGGTACATGCTCACGAAGATTCTCTCCCGCGGCGGCCCGGCGGCCGGGTACCTGGTGATCCGGTACCTGAAGGCAGTCACCCTGCTGGCGGCGATCCCGATCAGCCTGATCCTCGGCTGGCTGATCCCGGGCGCCACCGCCGGTCTGGTGCGGCTCGCGAACAGCGAGCGGTACCGCGCGGCGAGGTACCTCGGTGTCCCGCAGGCGGAGCCGTTGCCGCCCACGCTGCCGCGGCAGGCCGGGGACATCGCGACGCTGTTCCGGGACAACTCGTTCAAGCGCAGCTTGCGCTGTCTGCTGATGCCGGTGGTGATGATCCCGGAGCTGGTGATCGCGGTGTTCGCGATCATGGGTGTGCCCGCGTCGGTGCTGGCGATGGCGCTGTGGAAGCTTGACCCAGGCAACTTCACGCTGATGGGCGTAGGTGTGGACAGCTGGTTCGAGGCGATCACGAACGGCCTGGCGCAGATTGTCGTCAGCCTGCTGGTCCTTGGCTGGGTAGCACCTGCTGTAGCGCGTGGGCACGCCCGAGCTGTGCTGTCACTCCTGGCACCGAGCGCGGAGCAACTGGAAACCGCACGGCTTGCGCAGCGTGTGGAGGAGCTCACCAAGAGCAGGGCTGGCGCGGTTGACTCACACGGCGCCGAGCTGCGCCGGATCGAGCGGGACCTGCACGACGGCACCCAGGCCCAGCTGGTGTCGCTGGCGATGCGTATCGGCGTTGCCAAGCAGCTGATGGCGGAAGACCCGGAGAAGGCCGCCAAACTGCTCGACGACGCCAGAGACGGTGCGGAGCAGGCCATGACCGAGCTACGCGGAGTCTTGCGCACCATGTACCCACCGATCCTCGCTGACCGCGGTCTTGCCGGCGCGGTCTCCGCACTGGCCGCCCGTTGCCCGCTACCCGTAGACCTCCGCATCGGCGAGCTGGGCGACGTACCAGCCGCAGTAGAGGCCGCGGCGTACTTCGTGGTCGCAGAGTCGCTCACCAACATCACCAAGCACAGTGCGGCCGGCCATGTCGACGTACAGCTCGAACGGCGCGGGTCTGAGCTCTACCTGGCCGTCACCGACGACGGGATCGGTGGCGCCCGGATCAGCGAGCAGAGCGACCTGCTGGGCCGGGGGAGTGGTCTGCATGGCATGCTGCACCGCGTGCACGCGATCGACGGTCACATGGAGCTGCAGAGCCCGATCGGCGGGCCGACCACAGTCGAGGTGATCCTTCCGTGCGGGTGATCATCCTCGAGGACAACCCGATCCTCGCCGAGGGCCTGAGCCTGCTGCTCGACAACTCCGGCTTCCAGGTCGCCGCGATCACCACCGACGCGGACGAGTTCGCCAAGGCGATCGCCGAGCACGAGATCGACATCGCGATCGTCGACGTACGGCTGCCACCGACCTTCACCGACGAGGGCCTGCGCGCCGCGATCGAGGCCCGCCGTACCCGGCCGGGGCTCCCGGTGCTGGTGTTCTCGCAGTACGTCGAGGAGGTGTACGCGGCCGAACTGCTGGCGGCCGGCAGCGAGGGCGTTGGGTACCTCCTCAAGGACCGGGTGTCCCGCGTGGACGAGTTCCTGGAGGCAGTACGCCGGGTTGCGGGCGGGGGTACCGTCCTGGACCCGGAGGTGGTCAGCCAGCTGATGGTGAAGCGCAGCAGCCCGCTGGACCGCCTGACGCCGCGGGAACGCGAAGTACTCGCGCTGATGGCGGAGGGTCTCGGGAACACTGCCATCGGGGAGAAGCTGTTCATCTCCGACGGTGCTGTGCACAAGCATGTCGGCAACGTGTTCCTGAAGCTGGACCTGCCGCCGACGGACTCCGGGCACCGCCGTGTCCTGGCTGTTCTCGCCTACCTCGGCCTGTGAACTCTTGACGGTTGGGCCTCGCTAGTCCACTCTCGTGATCTGAGAGCGCTCTCATCCACCGAACCGCCCCTAGGTGAGGAGAGTTCATGAAGGTTCTGATAGCCGCCGTACTCACGGCGGCTGCACTGACCGTGCCCACAGCCCAGGCAATGGCCGTCCCGGGCCAGGCTGCTGCGATGCAACGCGACTTCGGCCTGAACGAGCAGCAGATGCAGCAACGCCTCGCAGCCGAGACGTCAGCGGCCAAGCTGCTCCCGGCTGCCCAGAAGGCAGCAAGCACAGCCTTCGGCGGAGCCTGGTACGACGCCGGCACGCAGAAGCTGGTCGTAGGAATCGTCGGCCAGGACCACGCGGCCGCCGTACGCGCCACAGGTGCCCAGGTGGTCGCCGTACCGGTAACGGAGAAGGCACTGAACCAGCGGAAGGCTGCTGTCGACAAGCTGGCCGGCAAGGCAGTACCGGCCGCCGTGAGCGGCTGGGCGGCCGACCCGAAGTCAGGGACCGTTGTCGTCAACGTCCAAGCAGGCAAGCGTTCCAAGGCCGTCGACGCGTTCGTTGCCAAGCTGGCCAAGGCAGGTGCTGTCACAGTGAAGGAGGTCGCCGCCCAGGCGCCTCGTACCTTCGCAGCCGGCACTGTCGGCGGTGACCCGTACTACGTCAGCAACATCCGGTGCTCGATCGGCTTCTCGGTGGTCGGCGGTTACGTCACCGCGGGGCACTGCGGACGAAGCGGAATCGTGCGCGGCTGGGACGGCTCGGACCAGGGCTCGTTCCAGGGCTGGTCGTTCCCCGGCAACGACTATGCGTGGGTGTCGACCGGCTACGGCTGGTGGAACGTCGGCGTGGTCCTCGGCTGGGGACAGGTGAGCGACCAGCTCGTCCGTGGCTCGTGGGAGGCGCCGATCGGTTCGTCGGTGTGCCGCAGCGGCTCGACGTCGCACTGGCACTGCGGCACGATCCTGGCGAAGAACGAGACCGTCAACTACGGCAACGGCCAGCTGTTCTACGGCGCGACCAAAACCAACGTGTGCGCCGAGCCCGGCGACTCCGGCGGGTCGTTCATCACCGGTGACCAGGCGCAGGGTGTCACGTCCGGCGGCTGGGGCAACTGCAGCAGTGGCGGCGAGACGTGGTTCCAGCCCGTCAACGAGATCCTGCAGACGTACCACCTGACTCTGCAGACCGCCTGACAAGCCAGTGGGATCCCCTTGCGCGCAAGGGGATCCCACTGGGTTCAGGAACTGTCAGGCGGTTTCGTCCGGGACCGGCTCCAGCTTCGGGGCCTCGTCCTTCTTGGTAGCCAGCGAGTCGATCAGCTGCTTGGCCAGCGCGAAGCCGGAGCCGCCCATCGTGATCGTCTTGACCAGGGTGTCCTCGATACCCTGCGCGCCGTTCAGCACCACCATGTTGCCGACCTTCTCGAACGAGCTGGCCGCGGCGGTGACGATCTCCGGGTAGGCCTCGGCGAGCTGCTGCGCGACGACCGCCTCGGTGTTCGTGGCAAGCGCCTCGGCGCGGGCCTTGATACCGGCGGCCTCGGCCATCGCCTTGGCCTGCACGGCCGACGCCTCCGCCTTACCGGTGAGCTCGGTGGCCTTCGCCTGCGCCTCACCGCGGAGCTGGACCTCCCTGGCGTTCGCCTCGGCGGCCGCGATCTGCGCGTCACGCGCAGCCGCCGCCAGCGTGCGCTGCCGGTACGCCTCGGCGTCGGCCGGCTTCAGCACCGACGACTCGAGCTGCTTCTCGGCCAGCGAGGCGTTCAGCTTCGCGGTCTCCGTCTCGGCGACGACGACCTCCTGCTTGGCCAGTGCGGCCGCCAACGGGCCGGCCTGGAACGACTTGGAGGTGGCCTGGTCGACCTCGGCCTGGTAGCCGGCCTTGGCGATCTCGCTCTCCCGGATCGCGGCGGCCTTGGCCGCGGCCGCGACCTGCTCGCGTTCGGTCGCTTCCCGGTCCCGTTCCGCCTGCGCGATCCGGGCGGCGGCCTCGACCGCGGCGGCCTGCGGACGGCCGAGGTTCTTGATGTAGCCGGACTCGTCGTCGATCTCCTGGATCTGCAGCGAGTCCACGACCAGGCCGAGCTTCTCCATGTCGCCGGCCAGCGAGCCGCGGATGTTCGTGGTCAGCGTCTCCCGGTCGTGCAGCATCTCCTCGACCGTGGTGGAACCGACGATCGCCCGCAGATGACCCGCGAACAGTTCGTGGATGGTGCCCATCACCTGCTCGTCGCTCTGCTCCAGGAACCGGCGCGCGGCGTTCGCGATCGAGCCGTAGTCGTCACCGACCTTGTACGCCGTGACGCCCTTGATGTGCAGCGGGATGCCCTGGCTGGACACGCAGGTGACGGTCAGCGGCGTGGCGCGGATGTCCAGCGGCAACCGCCGGACAGTCTGAAATCCCGGCAGCACCGAGGTGCCCCGACCGACCACGATCTTGAAGCCGAGCGTGTCGTTGACCTGGTCGTTGCTGGAGTGCGCGCCGAGGCCCGAGATGATCAGCGCCTCGTTCGGCTCCGCCACCCGCCAGACCATCCGGAACAGGATGAGCAGCACCACGACCGCGACGGCAGCGATGCCTACGTACGTCCAGAGCATTTCCCCTCCAAGGGAACAGAATTAAAGGGCGCGAGCGACATACACGGTGCGCGGTGGGTCGAAGTCGACAACGACCACCTGCGTCCCCACCTCCAGCACCTCGTCGGTCGCGGGGTAAGCGTAGAAGGCCTCGGTGGCACCGCGGACCGGCAGCATCACCTCGCCGACGATCCCGGGTGCGATGCGCCCGATGACCCGCCCCCGCTTGCCTACCATCTTGCCCCTCCGACGCACTTGCGGCTGCTCCAGTTCCCCGAATGCTAGCTGGCCGTTCGACTTGTCGCCGCTGCGGCGCAGGAGGATCGTTGAGTTCGGCGAGGGGAGGACGCATGGGCGACGGCGTACTGGTCGGCGTCACCGAGCAGGGCGCCGACGACGCGCGCCTCGAGGAGCTCGCGCTGCTGCTGCGGCAGGAGCTGCTGTTGCTCGACGTGAACTCGGTCGAGTCGTATCGCGCGGGCCTCGCGCCGGAAGGCTCGAAGGGCGGCCTGGCCGCGGTCGCCGGCCTGCTGAGCGTCTCGCTGGCCCCCGGGTTGCAGGCGCTCGGCTCGGTGGTCGTGGTGATCCGGGAGTGGGTCCGCCGATCGGCCTCCGGGCGGACGGTGAAGCTCACCATCGACGGTGACGTGATCGAGCTGACCGGAGCGACCGGCGAGATCCAGCAGCAGCTGGTCGACGCGTTCGTCCGGCGGCACGCCGGCGCGGACGGGTGAGATGGACGGCTCGCGGATCGCGCTGATCGTCGCGAACGACGAGTACGACGATCCGGGACTGCGGCGCCTGGTCGCACCGGCGCAGGACGCGGTCGCGCTGGCCACCGCACTGGCGGACCCGTCCGTGGGCGACTTCGACGTGCGGGTACTGCGGAACGAGTCCGCGCAGGAGATCCGCCTCGCGGTGGAGGACTTCTTCGCGGACCGGGTACCGGAGGACCTGCTGATGCTGCATTTCTCCTGCCATGGCTTGAAGAACGCGGCGGGCGAGCTGTTCCTGGCGGTCGCGGACACCAAGCCGACCCGGCTGGCCTCGACGGCGGTCGCCGCGGACTTCGTCAACCGGCAGATGGCCGACAGCCGGGCGCAACGGATCGCACTGTTCCTGGACTGCTGTTACGGCGGTGCGTTTCCGCGCGGCATGGTCGTGCGGGCGGCCGGTGAAGCACAGGTACGGGACGCTTTCGCGGGCCAGGCCGATGTCGGCGGAGGGCGCGGTCGCGTGATCGTGACCGCGTCCAGCGCCATGGAGTACGCGTTCGAGGGCGGGCAGCTGGCGACGGACAGCGCGCCGGCTCCGTCGGTGTTCACCGGCGCGGTGGTCGACGGCCTGACCACCGGAGAAGCGGACCGCGACGGTGACGGGTGGGTCGGGCTGACCGAGCTGGTCGGTTACGTGACCGACCGGGTCCATCGGGTGACGCCGAACCAGAATCCACAGATGTGGACCTTCGGCGCGCAGGGCGAACTCCTGATCGCCCGGAGCCGGGTCCGCCGCATCACCCCGGCCGCGCTGGCGCCGGAGCTGCTCGAGGCGCTGGAAAGTCCGTTGCCGGCGGCAAGGTTCGGTGTGGTCGACTACCTCCGCGAACGCCTGGCCGGAACTGATCTGAGTCAGGCCTACGCCGCGTGGCAGGCGTTGCTGCCGATGATGAACGACGACAGTCGCCGGGTCGCGGAGGCCGCGACGGCTGCTGTGCAGACCGGCGTTGCACGGGTCACTCCCGCGGTACTCGACCTCAGCGCGACAGGTACGGCGGAGGTGCGGCTCGCAGGTACGCCGATCGCGCTGACGGCCGTTGCCTCGTCCACCGTCTCGTGGTTGACGGTGGAACAGGACGGTCCGGTGATCCGGGTCCGGGCCGACAGCGCCGGTGCGGGAAAGGCGGCGGTCGTCCTCACCGGTCCCACCGGCGACCAGACGATCCCGGTCCGGATGACCGTGCCGGACACCGAGTCCGAACCGCCCGCGGCGCCACCGGAACCCCGGCCGGAGCCCGAACCGAGTCCTCAGCCGGAGCCACCGCGGAAGCAGGAGGCCAGTTCCGTCGACGAACCGGCCACCGTCGCACCGCGGGCCGAACCAGGAACTGTGCCCTGGTGGGTGGTCGTCGTCCTCGTGCTCGGATCGGCCTTCCTGATGCTGGTGAACTGGCCGGGAGCAGCCGACTCCCGCAAACTCTGGTACGACCCGGATCCGACCGGCTGGTACATCTACCGGAGCTGGGCCGACCCGGAGATCCTTGCCGCGACGGCAGCGCTACTGGCCGCGGCCCTGGCGCGTACGGCGGGTCCGGTCGCCCTCGGTGTGGTCGCCGGCGGCCTGCTCTCGATGCTCGAGGATGCCATCAGGATCCTCGGCGGCGGGATCAGTGCCGACGAAACCAGCGCCTGGACGGTCACTGCCGTACTGACCGCCGCTTTGCTCGTCGTTGTGTTCCTGTCCATCAGACCGCGGACCTGGCCGATGGGTCCGGTTCCGCCGCCGTCCGCCGGCCTGGTGATTGCCGGAGGCATCCTCCTGGTGGTGGGGCCGACGATCCAGGGCGCCAACGGCTACTCCCTGCTCACCGTCACGCCGCTGTTCCTTCTCGGAGCTCTCGTGGCCGCCGCGCTCGCCTGGTCCGCGATCGCGAGCCCCTCGCGAACCTGGCTGAGTGCGGCCGCCGTGACGCTGGCGGTCCTCGGGGCGATCGGCGCCGCACCGACCTGGACCCAAGGCCACTCGGTGCCGGTCTTCCTGATCTACCTGTTCGGCAACCTGTTGATCGGCGCGGGAGTGCTCAGCCGCGGACGGCGCCTTCCGTCGCGCCCTTGATGAACTGGCGGGCGAAGATCGCGAACACGACCACCAGCGGGATCATCGCGAGCAGCGCGCCGGTCATCACCATGCTGTAGTCGACGCCGTGCGCGCGGTTCAGGGTGGACAGCGCGACCTGCAGTGTCAGGTGGTCGGGGTTGGTGAGCACGATCAGCGGCCACATGTAGTCGTTCCAGGAGCCGACGAACGTGAAGATGCCGAGGAATGCCAGCGCCGGGCGCGCCGACGGCAGCGCGACGTGCCAGTACGTGCCGAAGAAGCCGCAGCCGTCCAGCGTCGCCGCCTCGACCAGTTCGTCGTGGATCGAGTTCTGGAAGTACTGCCGCATCCAGAAGATCCCGAACGCGTTCGCCGCGCCTGGGATGATCAGCGCCTTCAGCGAACCGACCCAGCCGAGGATCGCCATCGTCTGGAACTGCGGTACGGCGGCCAGTTGCGCCGGCAGCAGCATCGTCGCGAGCAGGATCACGAACAGCGCGTTCCGCCCCGGGAACCGGAACTTCGCGAACGTGAACGCGGCCAGCGAGTCGAAGAACAGCACCAGCGCCGTGGTCGAGACCGCGACGATCGCGGTGTTCGCCATCGACTGGAAGAACGCGACGTTCGCCAGCACCTGGTGGACGTTCTCGCCGAAGTGCCCGCCGAACGTGAACTTCGGCGGGAACCGGTAGATGTCCGCGGTCGTGTTCGACGCCATGATGATCGTCCACACGAACGGGAACATGAACACCAGCAGCGCCACGATCAGTACGGCGTGCAGCGCGATCCCGCGCAGCCGGTTCCGGATCATCGGTCCTCACCCCGTCCGCGGAAGATCCGCCAGTTGATTGCCGTGAACAACAGCACCAGGACGAAGATG
Organism: Kribbella sp. NPDC059898; assembly: GCF_042730855.1. Lineage (NCBI taxonomy): Bacteria > Bacillati > Actinomycetota > Actinomycetes > Propionibacteriales > Kribbellaceae > Kribbella > Kribbella sp. NPDC059898. The sequence continues at coordinate 48,573 of NZ_JBHWKR010000007.1, read as the reverse complement.
CTCAGCCCGATGGCCGCGGCGTACCCGTAGTCGTTGTCGAGGAACGCGGCCCGGTAGAAGAACATCACCACGGTCATGCCGCTCTGCCCGGTGCCACCGCTGTTGCCGACCATCACCTGCGGCTCGGTGAACGTCTGCAGGCCGCCGATCGTCGACATCATGACCGTGAACAGTACGACGGGACGCAGTTGCGGCAACGTGATCGAGAAGAAGGTTCGTGCGGCGCCCGCCCCGTCCACCTTGGCGGCCTCGTACTGCTCGCGCGGGATCGCCTGCAGGCCGGCCAGGTAGATCAGCGTGTTGTACCCGACCCACTGCCAGACGATCATCGTGGTGATCGCGATCTTGATGCCCCACGGCTGCCCGAGCCAGTTCTGCTGCGGGATGCCGAGCGACCGCAGCGCGGCGTTCACCAGACCGAAGTTCGTACTGAAGACCGAGCTGAAGAAGATCGCCATCGCGACCAGCGAGGTGACGTTCGGGATGAAGTACGCGATCCGGTAGACGTTGGTGAACCGGACCGCGGACTGCAGCATCACGGCGAGCAGCAATGCCAGCACCAGCGTCGGCACCGTGGACATCACGAACAGTACGACGGTGTTCTCCAGCGCCTGCCAGAATGTCGGATCCTTGACCAGGAACGCGAAGTTGCTGAGCCCGGTGAACTTGCGGGCGCTCAGCCCGTCCCAGCGCTGGAACGCCAGCACGATGGTGGACAGCACCGGGTACAGCCCGAACACCGCGAACAACACGTAGAACGGCGACAGCGCCAGGTAGAACCGCCAGTACGACCAGATCCGCTTCCGGGGAGCCGCCGCCGTCACCGTGGGTCTGGTCGCCGTCGCCGTAGCGGTCACTGCACTCCCTGCCGCTTGGCGATCGCCTTCGCCTTCGACACCGCCGAGGCCCAGGCCGCGTCCGACGTCTTGGATCCGGTCTGCACGGTCTTCAGTTCGTCGTGGAACGGTCCCGCGACCGAGTCGTCGAACGGGCTCTGGTACGCGACCGGGATGTTCTTGGCCGCCGGGCCGAAGATGTCGATCGGCACCTGGCCGCCGAAGAACGGGTCCTTCGCCTTGAGCTCCGGCTTGTCGTACGCCGCCGGCGCGGACGGGAAGATCTGCGCGTCGGTGAACGCCTTCGCCTCGTTGTCGGCGCTGAGCATGTACTTGATCACGTCGAACGCCTTCTGCGGATCGGCGGCGTTCTTGGTGATCGCGAGGAACGAGCCGCCGAAGTTCGCCGGACCGCCCGGGGTCGGCGCCAGCCGCCACTTGCCGGCCGTCTTCTTCACCGCGGACTTGATGTCCAGCGCCAGCCAGGCGGCACCGGTGATCGTCGGGATCGTGCCCTGGTCGAGGCCCGCGTTCCAGTCCGGGCTGCCGCTCGAGGTCCGGCCGTCGATCTTCAGCGTCATCGCCTTGACCGAGGTGTCCCAGGCCTTGCGGATGTGGTCCTGGTCGCCGATGAACTTGTTGTCCTTGGAGATGTACCGCTCAGTGCCCTGGCCGACCACCATGTCGTAGAGGTCGGTCGCGTCCGGGATCAGCGGCGCCTTCGGGTTCTTGGCCTTCAACTGGACGCCGGCGTTGAAGAAGTCGTCCCAGCTCTTCAGCTGCTCGGCGACCTGGGCCGGGTCGCTCGGCAGCCCGGCGGCGGCGAAGATGTCCTCGCGGTAGTACAGCGCGGTCGGCCCGACGTCGATCGGCAGCCCGATCACCTTGCCGTCCAGCGTGGTGGCCTGCTTGACCTTCCAGTCCAGGTAGTCGCCGAGCACCGCGTCCGCGCCGACGGTCTTGAGGTCCACGAACCGCTCCGCCTGCGGCAGCAGCGACGCGATGTCCTCACCCTTCAGCCCGGTGATGTCCGGGATCGACGTACCGCCGTTGAACGTGGTGATCAGCTTCTGCTTGAAGTCGCCGCCGATCTCGGAGTACTTGATCTTCGGGTCCGGGAAGTGCGCGATCGTGTCGGTCAGCACGGATTTGCCGAGGCCGCCCGGCCAGCACCAGAAGCTCAGCTCGGTGGCGGCGTTCTTCTTGGCCGGCGCACCGGCGTTGTTCATCCCGGACGAGCAGCCGACGAGCGTGCCACCCGCTACGGCCGCGAAGCCCCCGAGCAGCGTCCGACGAGAGAGGTTCATTCGGTTTACCTTCCTGAGTGAGCGCTGATCAGCGCTTCCAGTTGGTCATCGGGGTTCGCGTCCTGCCAGGCCGCAAGGTCGGCCCAGTGCGGCGCGGCGTCCGCCCCGCCGAGCCGGGTGACCGAGATCGCCGCGGTCAGTGCGGCGAACCGCACCCGTTGCTCGAGCGGCAGTTCCCAGTGCGTGCCGGCGATGAAGCCGGCGGCGAACACGTCACCCGCCCCGGTGGTGTCCGCCGCCGGGACCGGATAGGCCGGTACGTCGACGTACTGCCCGCTGCCCGCGTCGAGCGCGATGGCACCGGCGGCGCCGTTCGACACGACGACCAGCGGTACCTTCTCGGCGAGCCGGCGGATCGCCTGCTCCGGGGTGTCCGTACGGGTGTAGTGCATGGCCTCGTCGGCGTTCGGCAGGAACACGTCACAGTGCTCGAGCTGATCGAGTACGGCGGGATCCCACTGCTCGCTCGGGTCCCAGCCGACGTCCGCGAACACCGTGCTGCCGCTGGCCTTCGCCTTGGCCAGCCACTCGTTCGGCCACGGACCGATATGAGCGGCGACCGCCCGGGCGGACGGCGCGGAGGTGATCAGGTCGTCGGCCGACAGCGGGGGAGTGGTACCGCGGGTGACCAGCGCCCGGTCGTTGTCGTAGGCAAGGGCCACGGTGAGCGGGGTCGGCCAGCCCGCGAGCTTGCGGGACAGGCCGAGGTCGATGCCCTCGGAGCGCAATCCGGCCCAGACCCGGTCGCCGAGGTCGTCCGCGCCGAACACGGCGGCCATCCCGGTCCGCAGCCCGAGCCGGGCGAGCGCGACCGCGAAGTTCGCGATCCCACCCGGGCTCTCGTGCGACTCGGTCGCCCACACCTCGGTCCCTGGTCGCGGCGCCGTGGGCAGGCCGAGCACAAGATCTTGGAAGACCAAACCCGACACCACGACGTCCAGTTGATGCATCCGCAGCCACACTCCTGCATGGTCGATCAAACTCGTGCATGAATCTTGAAACTTGTGCGCATGATCCGCAATACCTGCTCACGACTTTGACTGAAAATGACGGAGTTTGCGTGATACGGTCAGCGTGTGTTGCCGAAGCAGCGACAGGATCAGATCGTCCGCGCCCTCCGGGCCGACGGCGCCGGCGGCGTGAAGGTGCTGGCCGAGAAGCTCGGGGTCAGTGAGGCGACCATCCGCCGCGACCTCGAGCAGCTGCACGCCGAGGGCCGGTTGACCAGGGTGTACGGCGGCGCGCTAGCGGTCGACGGCGGCGACGAGCCGTTCGCGGAAGTGAACGCCGTACACGCCGAGGAGAAGGACCGGATCGCCCGCCGCGCGGCCGAGCTGGTGACCGACGGCGAGTCCGTGCTGCTCGACATCGGTACGACGGCACTCCGGGTGGCGCAGCACCTGCACGGGCGTTCGTTGACCGTTGTCACCAGCAACCTCGCCGTACTGGACGAGCTGGAGAACGACGAGCAGATCGAGCTGATCGTGCTGGGCGGGTTCGTCCGGCGGAGCTACCGGTCGCTGGTCGGGTACCTGACCGAGGAGAGCCTGCGGCAGATCCACGTCGACTGGCTGTTCCTCGGCACCAGCGGGGTCCGGCCGGACGGGCGGGTGATGGACAGCACGATGATCGAGGTACCGGTGAAGCGGGCGATGATCAACGCGGCGGACCGGGTGGTGCTGCTCGCGGACCGGACCAAGTTCCCGGGCCACGGGGTGGCGCGGGTGTGCGAACCGGGGGAACTGAGCATGGTGGTGACCGAGTCCGGCGCCGACGAGGCGACCCGGGCCCAACTGGCGGAGGCGGGAGTACAGGTGGTTCTGGCGTGAACAGGCGGATCCAGGGGGTGTTGCTGTGCGACTGACGATTCTCGGTGGCGGCGGGTTCCGGGTCCCGCTCGTGTACCACGCGCTTCTCGGCGACCACGGGCCCGGCCGCATCACCGACGTGATGCTCTACGACACCGACCGAACCCGCCTCGCGGCGATCGGCGCAGTACTCCGCCAGCAGGCGGCCGCCGCGACTGATCCGCCCGCCGTGACGGAGACGACCGACCTGGACGAGGCCCTCCGTGGCGCCGACTTCATCTTCTCGGCGATCCGGGTCGGCGGACTCGACGGCCGCACGGTCGACGAACGGGTCGCCCTCGGCCTCGGTGTCCTGGGCCAGGAAACGGTCGGCGCCGGCGGCATCGCGTACGGCCTCCGCACCCTCCCGGTCGCCGCGAAGATCGCCCAACGCATCGCAGCGGTCGCGCCGGACGCCTGGACCATCAACTTCACCAACCCCGCAGGCATGGTCACCGAAGCCATGCTTCCGTTCCTGGGCGATCGGGTCATCGGAATCTGCGACTCACCGTCGGGCCTCGGGCGCCGCGCCGCGTCGGCACTCGGCGTCGACCCGGCGACGGCGTTCTACGACTACGCCGGCCTCAACCACCTCGGCTGGCTCCGGGCCATCCGGTCCGACGGTGTCGACCGCCTGCCGGACTTGCTGCAGTCCTCCGAGGCACTGTCCTCCTTCGAGGAGGGCCGCCTGTTCGGCGCGGACTGGCTCCGCTCGATCGGCTCGATCCCGAACGAGTACCTGCACTATTACTACTTCGCCCGCGAGACCCTCAACGCGGTATCGGCCGTCCGCCAGACCCGCGGCGCGTTCCTCCTCGACCAGCAGTCCACGTTCTACGCCGAGACCGGGCAGCACCCGGACCAGGCGCTGGAGCTCTGGCAGAAGACCCGCGCTGAGCGCGAGTCGACGTACATGGTGGAGAGCCGGGAGATCGCGGACGCGGGGGAGCGGGACGAACGCGACATGGCCGCGGGCGGTTACGAGCAGGTGGCGCTGTCGCTGATGCGGGCGATCGGGCACAACGAGCGCGCGTCGCTGATCCTCAACGTCCGCAACCGCGGCGTACTGCGGCACCTGGACGACGACGCCGTCGTGGAGATCCCGTGCACGGTGGACGCCAACGGCGCCCTGCCCGTGACGGTCTCCCAGCTCACCGACCACCAGGCCGGCCTCGTCTGCTCGGTGAAGGCCGTCGAGCGGACCACCATCGCGGCGGCCGCCTCGGGCTCCCGGGACGCCGCCGTACGGGCGTTCGCCTGGCACCCGCTGGTCGACTCGGTGACGGTCGCCCGCGAACTGCTGGACGGGTACGTCGACCAACTCCCGGACCTGGGGTACCTGCGCGGCTGAGGCCGACCTGATGCCGATTGGTGTCCACGGTGTGGGATCTGGCACAATGTCAGGCTGAGTCCGTCCAGGTTTCGTGCAGCCCTCTAACTCCACGTTCCCGGTGCGGCCCGTTCGAGTTGTCAGGCGTTGTCCCCACGACGCGTTGTGCTGCTCACCCAGTCTGTAATTTCCAAGGGAGACCACCCAAAAGTGGCAGTCAAGATCCGTTTGAAGCGCATCGGCAAGAAGCGCACCCCGCACTACCGCATCGTCGTGATGGACGCCCGCACCAAGCGGGACGGCCGGGCGATCGAGGAGATCGGGATCTACAACCCGAAGACCGAGCCCTCGTTCATCCGCGTCGAGTCGGACCGGGCGCAGTACTGGCTGGGCGTCGGCGCGCAGCCGAGCGAGGCCGTCGAGGCGATCTTCAAGGCCTCCGGCGACTGGCAGAAGTTCAAGGGCCTGGAGGCTCCGGCGCCGCTGCGCGTCAAGGAGCCGAAGCGGGACAAGCAGGAGATCTTCAACGAGGCGCTGGCCGAGGCCCACGGTTCGCTGAAGACCGAGGCCGTCACCGCCAAGAAGACGGCGAAGAAGGCCCCGAAGTCCGACGACACCGCGAAGGACGAGGCCGCGGAGGCCCCCAAGGCTGAGGCCGAGGCCCCCAAGGCTGACAAGGCCGAGGAGCCGAAGGCCGACGAGGCTGCGGCCGAGACCACCGAGGCCTGACGATGATGGAGACCGAGGCGCTCGAGCACCTGGTCCGAGGCATCGTGGACAACCCCGACGACGTCAGCGTCCGGGCCCGGAACCTGCGGCGCGGACGCACCCTCGAGGTGCACGTCCACCCCGACGACATCGGCAAGGTGATCGGCCGCAACGGCCGGACCGCCACCGCGATCCGCACCGTCGTCGGCGCCCTCAGCTCCGAGTCCTCGCTGCGCATCGACTTCGTCGACGAGTTCAACCGGCGCCCGCGCCGCTGACCTCAGCAGTCCACCGAAGGGCCGCCCCCGATCCGGGAGCGGCCCTTCGTCTCGTACAAAGGAGTTATGCACGTGTTGGTGACAGTCGGGCGGATCGGGCGGGCGCACGGGATCAAGGGCGAGATCGGGATGATCGTCCGCACGGATGACCCTGACGTGCGCTTCGCCGACGGTGCGAAGCTCGTCACGACCTCCAACCCGCCGCGGACACTCACCGTGCAATCCAGCCGCTGGCACAGCGGACGGTTGCTGGTGAAGTTCGCCGAGACAGCAGACCGGACTGCTGCCGAGTTGCTGCGCAATCTGGAGGTCCAGGCCGAGGTCGGCGAGGACGAGCGGCCGGAAGACCCCGAGGAGTACTACGACCGCGAACTGATCGGTCTGAAGGTCCGCACCACCACGGGCGATCAGGCGGGTGAGGTCGTCGATGTGATCCACCTGCCGTCCCAGGACCTGCTGGAGATCCGCAGGCCCGCCGGCAACGCCGTACTGGTGCCGCTGGTTGCGGAACTGGTTCCCGAGATCGACCTGGACGCGCAGTACGTGACGGTCGCCGACCGGCCGGGCCTGCTCGACCCGGAGGCCGCCGAGGTGGTTCCGACCGATGAGGCTTGACGTCGTCTCGATCTTCCCGGAGTACCTCGCCGCGCTGGACGTCTCGCTGGTGGGCAAGGCGGCCAAGAGCGGCCTGCTGGACGTCCACCTGCATGACCTGCGCGACTGGACCCACGACCGGCACCGGACCGTCGACGACACCCCGTACGGCGGGGGAGCGGGCATGGTGATGAAGCCTGAGCCCTGGGGCCAGGCGTTGGACGCCCTGGCGCCCGTGGACGGCCCTACTCAGCCCCGGCTGATCGTCCCGACGCCTGCTGGTCGCCCTTTCACACAAGAGCTCGCCTATGAGCTGGCCGCGGAGCCCTGGCTCGCGTTCGCCTGCGGCCGGTACGAAGGCATCGACGCGCGCGTGGCGTCGTACGCGGCGGAGCGGATGCGGGTCGACGAGGTGTCCATCGGCGACTACGTGCTGAACGGCGGCGAGGTCGCCGTACTCGTGATGGTCGAGGCCGTGGCCCGGCTGCTGCCCGGCGTGATCGGCAACCCGGAGTCGCTGGCGGAGGAGTCGCACTCCGGCGACGGCCTGCTCGAGTACCCGGTCTACACGAAGCCTCCGGCCTGGCGCGGGTACGACGTACCGGAGGTCCTGCTCTCCGGGAACCACGGCCTGATCGCGGAGTGGCGCCACGAGGAGTCGGTACGCCGTACCGCGGACCGCCGGCCGGACCTGCTGGCGGCGTGGGGCGACGTACTGTCCGGTCAGGACGGCTTGGAAGGTGTGCGCGTACTGCCCGCGACGACGGACGACGCCGGGGAGATCCACGTACTGCAGTTGGCCGCGTTCCTGTCCGAGGCGCGGCTGTACGACGACTATACGATCCCGCCGTTGACGGACGACCCGGCGTCGACCGGGGCCCGGCTGGAGCGTGGCGGCGTACTGAAGGCCGTGGCCGGCACCCGGATCGTCGGGTCCGTCCAGCTTGTGGTCGACGACGCCGTAGGGCATGTCGAGCGGTTGATCGTCGCCCCGGACTGGCAGGGTCGCGGGCTCGGCGCCCGGCTGCTGCGTGCCGCCGAACAGCTCGCGCCGGCCGAGGTCACGTCGTACGCGCTGGACACCGGTGCGCTCAGCGACCGGAACCTCGCGCTGTACCGGAAAGCGGGGTACCGGGAGACCGGCCGGGAGGCGCAGACGCCGAAGGTCGACCTGGTGCACCTCGCGAAGCGCCGTCGCCGTCAGTAGGCCGCACCGGCTGATTTCGTCACCGTGTGGGGCGTGTGGCAAGATTGTCTGCTGCTGCCCTTCGGTGCTCCTGCCACAGGGGGTGACCACCGACCGGCAGCCTTCTGATGACTTCATCACCACCGAGATTCGTGGGTGACCTGTGGCACGCGCGAGAAAGAGACACCTGAAGATGAGCAACGTCCTGAACGAGCTCGACAACGCGAGCAAGCGCGATGACATCCCCGCCTTCCGCGCCGGTGACACCGTCAAGGTGCACGTCAAGGTCATCGAAGGCAACCGGTCCCGCGTCCAGGTCTTCCAGGGTGTCGTGATCCGCCGCCAGGGTGGTGGCCTGCAGGAGACCTTCACGGTCCGCAAGGTCAGCTTCGGCGTCGGCGTCGAGCGGACCTTCCCGGTGCACACCCCGATCGTCGAGAAGATCGAGATCATCACCCGCGGCGACGTCCGCCGCGCCAAGCTGTACTACCTGCGCGAGCTGCGCGGCAAGGCGGCGAAGATCAAGGAGAAGCGCGAAGTACCGGCCTCCTGACGCCGCGTAACGACGACGGTCACCGATGGCGCCGAGCACTGCGACTCGCGCTCGCCCGGTATCCAAGAGGGCAGGTCGCGGCAAAGGGCGGCATCGCAGGCTGAAGCAGCGGAACCCGCTGCTCAGCCTGCTCGTCGAGATGAGCACCGTCACGGTGCTCGCGCTCGTCATCACGGTGGTCCTCCGGCTGTTCGTCGCCGAGGCGTTCTATGTCCCGTCCGAGTCGATGTACGACACGTTGACCAAGGACGACCGGATCCTCGCCGAGAAGATCAGCTACATGCACCGCGACGTCCAGCGCGGTGACATCGTCGTGTTCAAGGACCCGGCCAACTGGCTGAACGAGGCGCCGACCGAGCCGGGCACGCTGCGCCGGATCGGCGAGTTCGTGGGCATCCTGCCGCGCAGTGGCGAAGGTCACCTGGTGAAGCGGGTGATCGGGATCGGCGGCGACCGGGTGATCTGCTGCAACAAGCAGGGCCAGATCACCGTCAACGGCATCGCGCTCGACGAGCGCGAGTACCTGCTGAAGGACGCCAAACCGTCGGAGTACCCGTTCAACGTGCTGGTCCCGGCCGGCCACCTGTGGGTGATGGGCGACAACCGGGCCGATTCGGCCGACTCCCGGGCACACATGGGCGGGCCTGGCGGCGGGTTCGTCCCGGTCGAGAACGTGGTTGGCCGGGCTTGTTGCGTAATCTGGCCGTCTGACCGGATGACGATGCTGCGTCCTCCGGATACCTTCAAGAAGCCGGGGCTGAAGAAGTGACCGATACACCGACCAAGCCGGACGCCAAGGACACCGAGCCCGCCCATCGCTCTGGGTTCGCGGCTGCCGCCCGCGAGTTCGTGCTGATCGTGGTCGGCGCGCTGATTGTCTCGTCGATCCTGCGGGCGTTCGTCGGGCAGATGTTCATCATCCCGAGCGAGTCGATGGAGAACACGCTGCTGGTCGGTGACCGGGTGGTGGTCGAGAAGCTCACCGACGTCAAGCGCGGTGACGTGATCGTGTTCGAGGATCCGGGCGGCTGGCTGGGCCAGGAGGAGAGCGGCCAGAAGCGCGGCTCGATCGGCCGGTTCTTCGAGATCGTCGGCCTGTTGCCGGACTCCAGCCACGGCCACCTGATCAAGCGCCTGATCGGCATGCCGGGCGACAAGGTGGCCTGCTGCGACAGCAAGGGCCGGATCCTGGTGAACGGCCAGCCACTGGACGAGACCAGTTACCTGTATCCCGGGGATGCCCCGTCCCAGATGGACTTCCAGGTGACCGTCCCGGCCGGCCGGATCTTCGTGATGGGTGACCACCGGTCCGCCTCCGGCGACTCCCGCGTGCACCTGCAGGACCTGGACGCGAACGGCGGCAACCAGGGCGACGCGGCGTTCGTACCGCTCGACAAGGTCACCGGACGCGCGATCGCGGTCGTCTGGCCGGCCAACCGCTGGGCCAAACTCGGCGTCCCCGACACGTTCAAATCGGTCCCCGCTCCCGGCCCCGCGCCGGACAAACCCTCGATATCCCTGACGCCACCGCCCAAGTGACGTTCTGTCCCCCTTGGCGCCTAGGGTGAGTTGTGTGATGCGGAGGGTTGGATGAGCGCGCTGCCGCGCGGGAGCACGGTACGGCGGGACGCCGGGCTGTACGGGTACGAGCGGGCGCTGCGACGCGTCGGCCTGGATCCGATCGCGGGCGTCGACGAGGCCGGTCGTGGGCCGTGTGCGGGCCCGCTGGTGGCGGCCGCGGTGATCCTGCCGGAGGGCAAGCGCGGGCAGATCCCGGAGCTGGCCGACTCCAAGCTGCTGACCGCGAAGGCCCGGGAGCGGTGCTACGAGCAGATCCGGCAGCGGGCGCTGGCCTGGTCGGTGGTGGCGATCGAGGCGCCCGAGTGCGACCGGCTCGGCATGCACGTGGCAAACGTTGAGGCGCTCCGCCGGGCGCTGTTCCGGCTCGACGTCCGGGCGGAGTACGTCCTCACCGACGGCTTCCCCGTCGACGGTCTCGGCGTACCCGGGCTGGCGATCTGGAAGGGTGACCGCGTGGCGGCTTGCATCGCGGCCGCGTCCGTGATCGCCAAGGTGACCCGGGACCGGGTGATGGAGCACTGGGACAAGGAGTACCCGCAGTACGGGTTCGGGATCCACAAGGGTTACTGCACCCCGGAACACCAGGCGGCACTGGACGAATACGGCCCGTGCCCACAACATCGACGGCGGTTCGAGAATGTCCGCCGCAGTCTGCGGCCCGATATGGGACAGAATGTGACCAGTCCCACCGGAGTGGAGAGCCTGCCTGTGAGCGAGCGTAGCGAGCGAACCAACAACACTGCTGCCCCCAGCGCTCATGCCGGAGCCGAGCGCAGCGAGGTGCAGGCATGAGTGCTGACGACCTTGAGAAGTACGAAACCGATATGGAGCTGCAGCTCTATCGGGAGTACAAGGACGTCGTCGGGATCTTCAAGTACGTCGTCGAGACCGAACGCCGCTTCTACCTGTGCAACGCGGTCGACCTGAAGGTCCGCACCGAGGGCGGCGACGTGTACTTCGAGGTCACGATGGCCGATGCGTGGGTCTGGGACGTCTATCGTTCCGCCCGCTTCGTGAAGAACGCGAAGGTGGTCACCTTCCGCGACGTCAACATCGAAGAACTCGCCAAGTCCGACCTCGAGGTCCCCAAAGACTCCGACTTCGGCCGCTGACGCCCAGACGCCACAGACCCTCCTGGCGTGCAATCACCTCAGACCCCGGCGGTGGCGTCCGCCTCGTGGCCGGTGGGTGGCAGGCGCCAGCCGTTCTCGTCGTGCTCGACCATCGAGAGCGCGGCCAGGTACTCCAAGCACTCCTGGGTGGTCCGGACGTCGAGACCGGCGGTGACGGCGATCCGGCCGACGGGTGCGGACTGCACGACAGGCACGGCGTCCAACGTGCGGCGGTGATCCTGCTCGAGCTCGTCGTAGGGCGTCCTCGGTGTCACCGCGCGGGGCGCCAGGCGCGTACCCAGCGGAGAGACCGCCTCGATGACCTCGGCAACATTGGTGACCAGGACCGCACCTCGCTCGCGGACGAGGAGGTGGGTGCCTTCGGACATACGCGAAGTGACGGGACCCGGCACGGCGAGCACCGCACGACCGCACTGCTCCGCCCAGCCCGCGCTGTTGAGAGCCCCACTTCGCACTGCTGCCTCGATCACGACAACGCCAAGGGTCGCTGCTGCGATCAGGCGATTGCGCGCCAGGAACCGGAGCCGCGTCGGCGCGGATCCTGGCGGGAGCTCACTCACGAGCAGACCCTGCTCGGCGATCCGACTGAGTAGCGCCGAATTCCGTCGCGGGTAGTACTGGTCGACACCGCACGCCAGCACCGCGACCGTCACCCCCGATGCGGCGAGCGCACCGCGGTGCGCCGCGGCGTCAATTCCGAACGCACCACCGGACACCACGGCGAACCCGCTCTCGGCGACACCTGACGACAGCTCCGCCGCGACATGCTCGCCGTACGACGAACTCGCACGCGAGCCGACCACTGCGACCGACTGTCTCAGCGTCTTCCGGAGATCGAGCGGACCCCGGACCCACAGCCCGAACGGCACACCGGCGCGACGACCGAGCTGCCCCGCCTCGGCCAGCACCTCGATCTGGTCCGGCCACTCGTCGTCGCCCGGAATCACGAATCGCGCGCCGATCGCGGCTGCCCGCTCGAGATCACGCTCCGGCTCGGCCTCGGCCAGGCGCGCGGACCAGCGTTCGGTCCCGCGAGCCTTGCGGCGCAGCACGTCCCAGATCTCCGACGCGGCCATCCCGTCGAACGCCTTCAACGCGTTGAGATCACCCGGCTCGACCACCCGGGACAATCCCACCCGCGCGAGCCGGTCATCACCCCCGTCGCCGCAGCCCACCAATTGCCCCGCAGGCCGCCCGCCACCCGCTCCTGCCCCAGCACCCGCTCCCAGGCGATCAGATCCCGCAGCCACTCCCACGTGATTGGACGGTGCCCCAGACTCGCTCAGCAGCTCAGACGACCAGCCGTTGGCCGGCTCAGCCGTCACATCCGCCGCCGGCAAGGCGCCGACTCCAGGAGTCAGACTTACCACGACGCCCGCTAGACAGTCCCGCAGCGGCCTCGGGCCGGACGCCCGGCGTGGACTCCCCGGGGCGGGCATGGCGGATCCCACGGAGACTCGGCCTGCGAGGGCTGGGGGAGGTGTTGGGGTGGCGACAGGGTTGGCGGTCATGAGGTGGGTCCTTTGAGGGGGCGTGTGTCGGCGAGAGGGGTGAGGGGTTCGCCGGTGCGGAGTTGGAAGGCTTCGTGGGTCAGGTCGACGGTCGGGTGCGTGGCACCTTGGAGGTCGGCGAGTGTCCAGGCGAGGCGGACTACCCGGTCGAGGCCGCGGGCGGTGATTCGCCCGGCGGAGTACAGGTCTTCCAGGAGCTTCTGGCCGGCGTCGTTCAGCGGGTGCTCGCGACGCATGACCGGTCCCGGCACTTCGCTGTTGAGGATCCAGCCCGTGGTCTTGTAGCGGAATGCCTGTCGGTCGCGGGCGTCTTGGACCCGGGCGGCGACCACGGCGGTCGACTCGGACGTTTCGCCGGAGGCGATGGTGCGAGCCGCCGGGAGGATGTGCCGCTGGATGTCGAGACGGTCCTTGATCGGGCCGCTGATTCGTTGCCGATAGCGCATAAGTACTTGTGGTGTACAGGTACAGGAGGCGCCGAGGTCTGTCCCGGAAAGCCCGCACGGGCAGGGATTCGCCGCCATGACGAGCATGAACCTGGCCGGGAACTTGGCGACCGCGGCGGCGCGGTGGATCTCGATGTATCCCGACTCGAGCGGCTGCCGCAACGTGTCGAGGGTCAGCGGGTGCATCTCGGCCGCCTCGTCGATGAACAGCACACCGCGATGTGCGCAGCTGATCGCTCCTGGCCGCGGCACGCCTGAGCCGCCTCCGACGAGGCTGGCCAGCGACGCGGTGTGATGCGGGGCGATGAACGGCGGACGGGTGACCAGGTCGGCATCGCTGGTCAGCAGGCCGGCCAGCGAATGCACCGCCGAGACCTCCAGCGAGTCCTCCATCGAGAGGTCCGGCAGCAACCCACCGAGACGCTCGGCCAGCATGGTCTTCCCGGATCCTGGTGGCCCGTGCAGGAACAGGTTGTGGCCGCCGGCGGCAGCGGCTTCGATCGCGCGCCGTCCGTCGCGATGGCCGATGACGTCGTGGAGGTCGACATCGGGAACGCGGGTCAGCGACTCGGACAGCAGCCGTGGCTCGGCCCGTGACGGCTCCTCGTCCGGAACCTCGACGCCGCGCAACAGCGCAAGCACCTGCCGGAGCGAGCGCACGCCGTACACGTCGATGCCCGGAACCAGCCGTGCCTCGTTGGCATTCAGGTCGGGAACGACGATCCGTTCGAAGCCGGCTCGGGCGGCGGCCAGCGTCATGGCGAGTGCGCCGCGGACCTCCCGGACCCGGCCGTCGAGGCCGAGCTCGCCGATGATCGCGGTCTGCCGGAGCGCACCATGGTCGACGACGCCGGCCGCGGTGAGCAAACTCAGCGCGATCGCGACGTCATAGTGCGAACCGGTCTTGGGCAGGGTGGCGGGTGAGAGACCGATGGTGATCTTGCGGTCGGGGAATCGCTCGCCACTGTTCACGACCGCGGCGCGGACACGGTCGCGGGCCTCGGTGAGCGAGGCGTCCGGCAGACCGATGAGAGTCGTCTTCGGCAGGCCCTGCGAGATGTCGGACTCGACCTCGACGAGATGGCCTTCCAGACCGACGAGTGCGACGGACCAGGTATGGGCGAGCGCCATCAGGCCGCGCCCCGGAGGTGGTCCACGGTCGGCGGTGTGTTGTTGTCGAAGACGACCGCGATGACGTCGATCCGGATCGCCGAGGGGCGGACCTCGTGGGTCTGCAGCCAGCGTCCGGCCAGCTTGCGGAGGGTCGTGAGCTTCTTGTAGGTGATCGACTCCAGCGGCGAGCCGTAGTTGCGCCCGCGGCGCGTCTTCACCTCGCAGACGACCAGCGTGTTGCCTTCGCGGGCGACGATGTCGATCTCGCCCAACTGGCACCGCCAGTTGCGCTCCAGCACCGTGAAACCGTTGCTGGTGAGGTATCTCGCGGCGAGATCTTCGCCGTACTTCCCGACTGCTGTCTTGGTCCGCATTGGTGACCACCTCCGGCAGAGAAGATGCCGGGAACGGGCCGGGATTCAGCAGTCACTTTTCAGCTGTGGACAACCTCAGTTGCGCATGTGTTTGCCGCGGTTGGACTTTTGGGTCTGCTGTTCGGGTGGTGTGCGGATCGCGCGGAGTTCTGTCGAGTGGTCGTGGTCGGAGCGGATGGCCTGGAGGCCGCCGGTGCCGGGGTCGGTGTCGCCCAGGTCGAAGTCCCAGCTGTCCTCGTTGGCGAGGCGGCTGTGCCAGCGGCCGTACAGGCCGTAGATCGCGATGCCGATGCCCATCCAGATCAGGAACTTGATCCAGGTGCCGGTCTTCATGTTGAGCATCAGCCACACGGTCGCCGCCAGCGAGAGCAACGGGATCAGCGGGACCAGCGGCACCCGGAAGCCACGCTCCAGGTTGGGCTCCGTGCGACGCAGGCGGAGCACGCCGACCGCGCAGAACGCGAAGCAGAACAGGGCGCCGATGACCAGTAGCTCTTCGAGCTCCAGCACCTTCGGGTACAGCGTGAGCACCAGCGCGGCGATGCCGGCGGCGGCCGCGGCGCGGGCGGGGGAGGAGTACACCCGGCTGACCCGGCCGAGGCTCTTCGGCAGCAGACCGTCGCGGCCCATGTTGAACAGCACACGGCTCTGCGCGATCAGCACCACCATGATCACGGTCATCAACGCGAGCAGGGCGCCGACGTTGACGACCTTGGCTGCCCAGCCGACGCCGACCGAGGCGAGCGCTTCGGAGACCGGCGCCGTGCCGCCGAGCTGACCGTACGGGCGCATGCCGACCAGGACGACAGCCATCGCGATGTAGAGGATCGTCACCGCGCCGACGCCGAGCAGCATGCCCTGCGGCACGGTCTTGCGCGGGCTGCGGGCGTCCTCGGAGGCGGTCGCGATCAGGTCGAAACCGATGTAGGCGAACACGATCGTGCTCGCCGCCGTGAAGATGCCCATCATCCCGAACGTGCCGAACGAGGTGTCCAGGATCCAGCCCAGCACCGTCGGATCCGCCATCGCGGGCGCGGCCCGGGCCGGCGGGATGAACGGGTGGTAGTTCTCCATCTTGATGTGGGTCGCGCCGACGGCCACGACCAGCAGGATGACCGCGACCTTCGCGATCACGACGATCGTCAGCACCCGCGAGGACAGCTTGGTGCCGGTCACGATCAGCGCGGTGAGGATCAGCAGCAGCAGCGGGGCGACCAGGTTCACCTTCGCCTCGGGCCCGAAGAACTGCGCGATACCGCTCGGCAGCGTGACGCCGAACCCGTCAAGGGTGGCGAGGAAGTACGCCGACCAGACGCGCGCGACGATCGCCGCCGCGGTGACGAGCTCGAGGACGAGTGCCCAGCCGACCAGCCATGCCCACATCTCGCCGAACGTCACGTAGCTGAACGTGTACGCACTGCCCGAGACCGGGATCGTCGACGACAGCTCGGCGTAGCAGGCCGCGGCCAGCAGGCAGACGATCGCGGCGATCACGAACGACAGGATCACTGCCGGTCCGGACACGCTCGCGGCCTGAACGCCGCTGATGCTGAAGATGCCGGAGCCGATCATCACGCCCAGGCCGAGTACAACCAGGTCGCGACGACCGAACAGCCGCGGCAGACGGTGCCGTGCGTCCTCGACTCGAGTGAACGCCGACTCGACCGGCAGGCGCCGGCCTACGGTCTGTCCGTTCGCTGAGGGGGCCATGGTCAGGGGTGCCTCCGTTGCTACTAGGGCAATCGGGCCGAACAGTAGTCGACCGTTGGGCTATCGACCAGACCTCCTCTTCTCGGCCCCCGCGCGGTGCCTTGCAGTGCCGGGCCGGCTCACGCATCGTCGAGGCATGACGCCGGACGAAGTCAGCGGAAACCGTTCCATGCCGGAAAGTTTCGCTGTGTTACTTGCTGACTACGAAAGGCATCTGACGGCGGAAAGAGACCTCAGCACTCACTCCGTGAGAGCCTACATCGGAGATGTGGCGGATTTACTCGAACATTTGATTCGGCTTGGTCACGATGATCTCGAGGACCTCGATATCCGCGGTCTGCGGTCGTGGCTGGCCAAACAGCAAAGTCTGGGGAAATCCCGCAGCACGATGGCTCGCCGGGCGACCGCCGCAAGGGTGTTCACCGGGTGGGCGCAGCGGACCGGGCGGATCAGTACGGATCCCGGAGCGCTGCTCGCCAGCCCCAAGGCGCACAAGACGCTGCCGGGGGTGCTGGGCCAGGCCGACACCCGGACGGTGCTCGACGCCGCCGCGGTCGCGGCGGACGACGGCAGCCCGGTCGGGCTCCGCGACCTGGCGATCATGGAGCTGCTGTACGCCACCGGGATCCGTGTCGGCGAGCTGTGCTCCCTCGACGTCGACGACATCGACCGCGGCCGCCGCGTCGTCCGGGTGTTCGGCAAGGGCCGGAAAGAGCGGTCGGTGCCGTACGGCGTACCGGCCGGGGAGGCGATCGAGCGGTGGCTGGCCGAGGCGCGGCCGCAACTCGTCCGTGCGGGGAGCGGGCCGGCGGCGTTCCTCGGCGCACGCGGCGGGCGGATCGATCAGCGAACGGTACGGCGGATGGTGCACCAGCGGGTGGCCGTCGTCGACGCCGACCTGGCGCCGCACGGGCTCCGGCACACCGCGGCCACGCACCTGCTGGAAGGCGGAGCGGACCTGCGCAGCGTGCAGGAAATGCTCGGTCACGCGTCGCTGGCGACCACACAGATCTACACCCACGTCTCGACCGACCGCCTGCGGCAGGCGTACCAGCAGGCGCACCCCAGGGCATGACAGGGGCCATGACCCGGGGCGGAATGCGGCGGGTGGGTGCCGCAATGCGGCAGACTTCGGGACATGCGGGTTTCGGCGAAGTCTGACTATGCGTTGCGAGCTCTGATCGAGATCACCCAGCGGTGGGTGGCCAACGACCATTCGGTGGTGTCGGCCGAGGAGTTGAGCCGGGCGCAAGGCATTCCGCATGGGTTCCTGCAGGGGATCCTCGCCGACCTGCGCCGGGCCGGGGTGCTGTCCAGCCAGCGCGGGCAGTCCGGTGGATGGCGACTGGCGGTCGACCCGAACGAGATCTCCGTCGCCGACGTGATGCGGGCGGTCGACGGCCCGATCGTGAGCATCTCCGGCGTCCGGCCGGAGAGTGTCACCTACAACGAGCACGCGGTCGTCCTGCAGCGGGTCTGGATCGCGGCGCGGGCCAGCCTCCGGGACGTCCTCGAGAACACCACGCTGACCGATCTCGCCCGGAACAAGCTCCCGGCCGGCGTCGAGCGCCGCTCGCGGGACGAGGACGCCTGGCAGGCGCGGGTCCCGGGGAGCTGACCCAATGCTACAGTCGGGACTTATATAAGCCGCGACTTTAGGAGATGAGCGATGGCCGAGCAGCAGATCAAGACGTTCCTGATGTTCGAGGGCGGCGCGGAGAAGGCGATGGACTTCTACCTGTCGCTGTTCGAGGACGCCGAGGTCGTGTCGATGCACAAGTACGGCGCCGAGGGGCCCGGCCCTGAGGGCTCGGTGATGGTCGCCGTGTTCCGGCTGGCCGGGCAGCAGTTCATGTGCAGTGACAGCTACCAGCATCATGGATTCACCTTCACGCCTTCGATGTCGTTCTTCGTGGACTGTGCGGACGAGGCCGAGCTCGAGCGGCTGTACAACGCGCTGGTCGAGGGCGGCGGCGCGCTGATGCCGCTGGGGGACTACGGGTTCAGTAAGAGGTTCGGCTGGGTGAACGACCGGTTCGGGGTCTCGTGGCAGCTGAATCTCCCGCACGCGTAGGCCTCACGGCCGTCTGATCACCAGGCCGGCGGCGAGCGTGAGTGCGGCAGCCGCGGCGATGACGAGCTTCGCCGCGCGCCGATTCCGGTAGCCGGCGTCGCCGATCTGGGTCTCCGGCGCGCCCGCGGCTGCCGGCGCGACCGTCGGCGCCGCGGCCGTCGAGGGTGCGGCCGCGAGCGGGAGCAGGCGGACCGGGCGCTTGGCGAGCAGGGTCAGCGGATCGAGGTACTGCTTGGCCTGGAGCAGACCCCAGTGCAGGCACGCTCTCGGCAGGCAGTGCGACCCGACGACCGACAGCCGCCCGATGATTGTCCCGGTCCGGACAGGCGTCCCCACCGGTACGTCGGCGACGACGGGCTCGTACGTCGTACGGCGCCCGCCGTACGTGATCGTGACGACGCCGCGGCCGGCGACGGGACCGGCGTACGTGATCGTGCCGGGGGTGGCGGCGAGGACCGGTTGGCCCGGGCGGCCGGCGAGGTCGACGCCGCGGTGGCCGGGGAGCCACGGTTTCGCCGGGAGCTCGAAGCCGCGGACGATCTCGGGGCGGGGATCCAGCGGCCAGTCGGCGGTGGGTCCGGCGGGGGGTGGGGCGGGGGCGAGGAAGGCGATGGTCATGCCGGAGAAAGTGCCGGTTTCAGGCCCGCGAATCGGCGCGGATCAGCGGATTGTGGACAACTGGGGCCGGTTCGCGTTGCGGGCGGGCGGTCACGTACACTTCCGGTGGCGCCCCGTGTGAGCGGGGCGACTACGCATGCCCGCACAAGAGCGTCGACCCAACGGTCCCGGAGCAATCCGGGTGGGTTCGCGCGACGGGCATCAGGCGCTGCGGGTCAACCCGGTCCGCGGCGAGACAACCGAGTAGACCCGGAAGCACTGCCGGGTCGCCATAAGGAGACCACTCATGGCCGTCGTGACCATGAAGCAGCTGCTCGAGAGCGGCGTGCACTTCGGGCACCAGACCCGGCGCTGGAACCCGAAGATGAAGCGCTACATCCTCACCGAGCGCAACGGCATCTACATCATCGACCTGCAGCAGTCGCTGTCCTACATCGACCGCGCGTACGAGTTCGTCCGCAGTACGGTCGCGTCGGGCGGGGCGATCCTGTTCGTCGGTACCAAGAAGCAGGCGCAGGAAGCGATCGCCGAGCAGGCGACGCGGGTGGGGATGCCGTACGTGAACCAGCGCTGGCTGGGCGGCATGCTGACCAACTTCCAGACCGTGAACAAGCGGCTCCAGCGTCTGAAGGAGCTCGAGCTCATCGACTTCGACGACGTCGCCGCCTCCGGTGTCACCAAGAAGGAGCTGCTGCAGAAGCGTCGCGAGCACGACAAGCTGCTCAAGACCCTCGGCGGTATCCGCGACATGGCCCGGGTTCCGGCCGCCGTGTGGATCGTGGACACCAAGAAGGAGCACCTCGCGGTCGACGAGGCGCGCAAGCTGAAGCTGCCGATCATCGGCATCCTTGACACCAACTGCGACCCGGACGAGGTCGACTACCCGATTCCGGGGAACGACGACGCGATCCGCTCGGTCGGCCTGCTCACCCGGGTCGTCGCCGACGCCGTCGCGGACGGCCTGATGGGTCGCTCCGGCCAGGGCTCCACCGCCGCCGGCGAGGAGCTGGGTGCCGAGGAGCCGATGGCTGCCTGGGAGCGCGAGCTGCTGGAGAGCCAGAACGGCGCCGCCAAGACGGACGCCGCCCCGGCCGCGGACGTGCTGACCGAGCCGGTGGCGACCGACGCCGTGGTGACCGAGGCCAAGGCCGAGGAGACCCCGGTCGCCGAGGCCGCTCCGGTCGCCGAGGAGGCTGTGGTTACCGAGGCCGCTCCGGTCGCCGAGGAGGCTGTGGTTACCGAGGAGGCTCCGGTTGCCGAGGAGACCCCGGCTGCCGAGGCACCGAAGGCCGACGAGGCCTGATCGCCACGGGTGCCGTCCGGTTCACCGCCGGACGGCACCACCGCCCGCTCATCCAGCCGCATCGAGAAAACGAGAGAACGAGGAATGGCGAACTACACCGCCGCTGACGTGAAGAAGCTCCGCGACACCACCGGCGCGGGCATGATGGACGCGAAGAAGGCGCTCGAGGCGACCGACGGCGACTTCGAGAAGGCGATCGAGGAGCTGCGCATCAAGGGTGCGGCCAAGGCCCAGAAGCGTGGCGCCGAGCGGTCCGCCACCAACGGCCTGGTGGCCGCGGCGGAGAACGCGCTGGTCCAGCTGAACTGCGAGACCGACTTCGTCGCGAAGAACGAGCAGTTCCAGCAGCTCGCCGCCGACATCGTCGCGCACGCCGCGGCCAGCAAGGTCGGCGACATCGAGGGCCTGCTCAACGAGAAGCTCACCGACGGCAAGTCGGTCGCCGAGAACATCGAGGCCCTGGCCGCGGTCATCGGCGAGAAGCTGGAGCTCGGCAAGGTGGCCGTGTTCGACGGCCAGGTGACGGCGTACATGCACAAGCGCGCCGCTGACCTGCCGGCCCAGGTCGGTGTGCTGGTCGAGTTCGAGGGCGACAACATCGAGGCCGCCCGGGGCGCCGCCATGCAGGCCGCCGCGATGCGTCCGCTCTACACCACCCGCGACGAGGTTCCGGCCGAGACGGTCGAGAACGAGAAGCGGATCGCCGAGGCGACCGCTCGCGAGGAGGGCAAGCCCGAGGGTGCCCTGCCGAAGATCGTCGAGGGCCGGGTGAACGGCTTCTTCAAGGACGTCGTGCTGCTCGAGCAGCCGTCGGTCACGGAGAACAAGAAGACCGTGAAGGCCGTGCTCGACGAGGCCGGTGTGACCGTGAAGCGGTTCGCCCGCTTCGAGGTCGGCGCCTGATCCCGCGAAGGATCTGAGCGCAAGGCAACGAGCACAGCCAACGAGGAGGCCGGAATCGTGACGGAAACCCTGGGTACCGAGACGAGTCCGGCCTCTTCGCCGTTCTCGCCCGCCTATCACCGGGTGCTGCTGAAGCTCTCGGGTGAGGTGTTCGGTGGCGGCAAGCTCGGCGTCGACCCGGACGTGGTGAACTCGATCGCCAAGCAGATCGCGGACGTGGCGCGGGCCGGCGTACAGGTCGCCATCGTGGTCGGCGGCGGCAACTTCTTCCGCGGTGCCGAGCTGCAGCAGCGCGGTATGGAGCGGAACCGGGCCGACTACATGGGCATGCTCGGCACCGTGATGAACTGCCTGGCCCTGCAGGACTTCCTGGAGAAGCTCGGCATCGAGACGCGGGTGCAGACCGCGATCACGATGGGCCAGGTCGCCGAACCGTACATCCCGCGCAAGGCCGAGCGGCACCTGGAGAAGGGCCGCGTGGTGATCTTCGGCGCCGGTTCCGGTATGCCGTACTTCTCCACCGACACGGTCGCCGCCCAGCGTGCGCTCGAGGTCGGCGCCGAGGCGCTGCTGATGGGCAAGCAGGGCGTGGACGGCGTGTACGACTCGGACCCGAAGAAGAACCCGGACGCGGTCAAGTTCGACCAGCTGTCGTACGACGACTTCCTGGCCCGCGGGCTTCGGGTCGCGGACGCCACCGCGATCAGCCTGGCCCGCGACAACGCGTTGCCGATCGTGATCTTCGGCCTCGAAGAGGGCAACATCGAGCGCGTCATCCACGGCGAGAAGATCGGCACCGTCGTCTCGCGGGGGCAATAAACCCCGATAACCGGTTGTAAGCCCCGTACGACTAGGATCGGGACACACGTGGCCGCGCCGAGGCGGCCCAGAGGAAGCGAGGAACGGCCGTGATCGACGAAGCTCTCCGCGATGCCGACCAGAAGATGGCGAAGGCCGTGGAGGTCGCGAAGGACGACTTCGCCGCGATCCGCACCGGCCGCGCCCACCCGCAGATGTTCGCGGGCATCCTGGCCGACTACTACGGCAGCCCGACGCCGCTGCAGCAGCTGGCCG
Organism: Kribbella sp. NPDC059898; assembly: GCF_042730855.1. Lineage (NCBI taxonomy): Bacteria > Bacillati > Actinomycetota > Actinomycetes > Propionibacteriales > Kribbellaceae > Kribbella > Kribbella sp. NPDC059898. Next base: position 26,094 of record NZ_JBHWKR010000007.1, on the reverse strand, counting down.
GCTTCCAGGTCCCCGAGCCCCGCACGGTGCTGATCTCGCCGTATGACAAGGGCGCGATGGCGGCGATCGAGAAGGCGATCCGCGACTCCGACCTCGGGGTGAACCCGAGCGACGACGGCGCGGTGATCCGGGTCGTGCTGCCGGCGCTGACCGAGGAGCGCCGCAAGGAGTACATCAAGGTCGCGAAGACCAAGGCCGAGGACGCCAAGGTCTCGGTCCGCAACATCCGCAGGCACGCCATGGACCAGGTGCACAAGACGGTCAAGGACGGCGACGCCGGCGAGGACGAGGGCAAGAGTGCTGAGAAGCGGCTCGACGGGTTGACGAAGAAGTATGTCGACTCCATCGACGACCTGCTCAAGCACAAGGAAGCCGAACTGCTCGAGGTGTGATGGGCGTCGAGAGCACGCCCGCGCCGAGTCCCAGCCCGAGCCGCGCCGGGCGGAACCTGCCGGCCGCGATCGCGGTGGGTGTCGGGCTCGGTGCGCTGATCCTCGGATCGCTGTACTGGCAGAAGGTGCTGTTCGTCGTCCTGGTGCTGGCGACCGTCCTGGTGGCGGTCGACGAGATGATCAAGGCGCTGCGCACCGGCGGTGCGGTGATCCCGAAGATCCCGTTGTTCGTCGGTACGGCGGCGATGCTGCTGGCGGCGTACTTCGGCGGCCCGATGGCGCTGCTGGTGGCGCTCGGGTTCACCGTGCTGGGGACGATCTTCTGGCGGATGCCGGGCGGATCGGTCGGGTTCGTCCGGGACGCCAGCGCCGGGGTGTTCCTGATCGGGTACGTGCCGTTGCTGGCCGGGTTCGCGATCCTGCTGGTGCAACCGGACGCGGACGGCGCGGGCCGGGTCGTGACGTTCTTCGTGGTCACGGTCGCCAGCGATGTCGGCGGATACGCGGCCGGCGTGCTGTTCGGGAAGCATCCGATGGCGCCGACGATCAGCCCGAAGAAGTCCTGGGAGGGCTTCACCGGTTCGGCGCTCGCGTGTATCGGCGCGGGCATCGCCGCGGTGGTCTTCCTGCTGCACGGCGACTGGTGGGTCGGCGCGATCGTCGGCGCGGTCGCGGTGCTGACCGCGACGGTGGGCGACTTGGGCGAGTCGATGATCAAGCGCGATCTCGGCATCAAGGACATGTCGAACCTGCTGCCCGGTCACGGCGGCGTGATGGACCGCCTGGACTCGCTGCTCGCCACCGCCCCGATCGTCTGGCTTCTCCTTCATCTCCTGGTGAAAGCATGACCATCGCACCCGACGGACGTCCGCTGATCGGTGACGTCGTACGCCTGGACCGCATGCAGGCGTCGGACATCGACGAGCTGTACGCCGCGATCGGCAACGAGCAGGTGTTCGCGGGCGGTTTCGGCGGTGGCCCCGCGGCGTTGCCGGCGAGCGCGGAGGACATGCGCGCCAAGTGGATCCCCGCCGCCGAGAAGCGGTTCGCGTACGTCGTCCGGCTGGTTGCCGACGGCACCGTCGTCGGTACGTCGAGCCTCGCCGACGTCGACGTGGTGAACGAGCGGATCCACCTAGGCTTCACCGGCTACGCGCCGGCGGTGTGGGGGACCGCGGTGAACCCCGCGACGAAGCTGCTGCTGCTGGAGCACGCGTTCGAGACGTGCGGATTCGGCCGCGTGAAGATCCAGACCGGTACGAAGAACACCCGCTCGCAGGCGGCGATCGCGAAGCTCGGGGCGACCCGGGAAGGCGTGCTGCGGCGGCACATGCTGCAGGCGGACGGTTCGTTCCGCGACACCGTGGTGTTCTCGATCCTGGCCGACGAGTGGCCGGACGTGCGGAAGCGGCTCGAGGACCGGATCAGCCGCTGAGCTTCGCCAGCGCCGCGTAGTTCGCGAGCAGCGCGGCCCGGTCGAACGTGTTGGTCGTGATCAGCAGTTCGTCGGCGGCGGTACGGCGTACCAGGTCGGTGAGCGTCTGGTCGATCTCGGCGGGCGTGCCGTAGAGCTGGCCACGGAGCGCGTTGCCGAAGTACTCCTGCTCGCGCGCCGTCAGCTCCGCCGGTACGTCTGCCTGGAGCGGCGGGAAGACGCCACGGGTCCGCGAGTACGCGCTGGCCCAGGCCTCGGGCAGGAGCAACTGCCGCGCCGCCTCGGTGGAGTCAGCCACCGCCGCAGTCACTGCGAGGATCACGTACGGCTCCGGTGCCCAGGCAGACGGCTGGAACGTGCTGCGATAGTCCTCCAGCAACGAAGCCGAGTCAGGCCGCGCAGCCAGCACCACAGGCAATCCCAGCGCCGCGGCGATCGCGGCACCTTCGCCCACGGCGAGGATGTACGGCGGGATCCGCAGCCCCTCGCCGGGCCGAGCGTGCACGGACGACGTACCGGCCAGATAGCCGAGCAACTCCTGGACCTGTGTGCTGAAGTCGTCCGCCGCGTCCTTCTCCACCCCGAGCGCCCGCCGTACGCCGTTCGTGAAGCCGACCGAGCGGCCGAGGCCCATGTCGATCCGGCCCGGATACAGCGACTCCAGTACGCCGAACTGCTCCGCCACGACCAGCGGCTTGTGGTTCGGCAGCATCACGCCGCCGGTGCCGACCCGGATCTGATCGGTGCGGGCAGCAACAGCCGCGGCCAGCACCGTAGGCGCCGAACCGACCACTCCTGGCACGCTGTGGTGCTCGGAGACCCAGAAACGCTTGTAGCCAAGCTCTTCCACCTGCTGCGCCACCTCGACGGTCGCGCGCAGCGTCTCCGCCTCCGACTCGCCTACCCGCGTCCGAGAGCGGTCCAGGACTGACAGCGGGACGGAGACCATGCAAAGTCCAACCGGCCCGCCGGAGACCTCATTCCCCGAGCAGCAGCCGCAGGTCGTCCCGGAAACGCGCGGCATCGCCCAGCGGAGCCAGGAACGCCCGCTCCACCTCCAACCGGACCTCCTCGGCCGCGGCAAACGTCGATTCCCCGAGAGCCGTGAGTACGACGACATTCCGCCGCCGGTCCTCCGGGCTGCGCCGGCGTTCGACGAAACCGCGCTCCTCGAGCGCGTCCAGCAGATCGCCGATCGACGTCCGGTCCACCCGCAGCCGCGCCGCGACCTCGAGCTGGGAGAGCGGTTCGCCGGACGCGACCGCGTTCAGTACCGCGAGGTCGCGCCCGTTCAGCCCGTGCGGCGCGAGCGCGGCCGTCTGCGCCTCGGTGAGCTGCGCGAGGACGTGTTTGAGCAGATACCCGAGCCGTTCCGACATACCGTCAAATCTACCGGGGAACTGATCGTCAGGAGCGCTGATCATCAGTTACCCTGATGATTATGCCACCGACCTTCGGTCTGAAGACCACCCCGATGCATGTCCCGTACGCCGACATCCGCCGCGTCTGGCTCGAGGCCGACGAGTTTCCGCAGGTCCGCGACGCCTGGCTGTGGGACCACTTCCTCCCGCTCCGCGGTCCCAAGAACGGTGACGTACTCGAAGGCTGGACACTCCTGACCGCGCTCGCCGCGCAAACGAGCCGGCTGCGACTGGGCCTGCTGGTCACCAACAACCGCGCGCGCCATCCCGCCGTTCTCGGGAAGATCGCCAGCACGCTCGACGTGATCTCCGACGGCCGCCTGATCATGGGCCTCGGCGCCGGCGGCACCGTGCAAGCTGACAACCAGCACGGCATCGCGGGGCCGAATCCCGGGATCGAGGAGTACCTCGCCTACGGGCTGGAACTCGTGCCGCCGCGGGAGGGCCTCGACCGGCTCCGCGAGACGATCGAGATCCTCCGCCGGATGTGGACCGAGGAGGAGTTCGACTTCCACGGCCGGTACTACACCCTCGAGCGCAACCGGAACTCGCCGAAGCCGGTCCAGAAGGACGGTCCGCCGTTGCTGATCGGTGGCTGGGGCGACCGGATGCTACGGCTGGTCGCGCAGTACGCCGACCAGTGGAACATCAGCGGCCCGCCACACACCGACTTCGGCATGCTCGCCGACCGGATCCGCCGCCTGGACGCGGAGTGTGAGCGGATCGGGCGGGACCCGGCGACGATCAGCCGCTCGCTGCAGCAGATCGTGTCGTACGACGACCCGGCCGAGACGCGGGCGATCGTCCGGGAGGCCGTCGGGCTGGGGTTCGACCACATCGTGCTGTCGCTGCGGAGCCCGTACCCGGAGCGCGTCGTGGAGTGGCTGGTACGGGAAATCATCGACCCTTTCCACTGAGATCGAAACGTGCGGTGATTTTTTCACCACGACGCCGCTGAATGTGTCAGCATCAAACACAGACGATCCGCCCCGGTCGTCCAGTGAGGAGCTGACATGATTCCCACGACGAAATTCAAGGCCGCGCTCTGCGGTCTCGCGCTGGTCGCGGCCGCCGTCCTCCCGGTCAACGCCGCCAGCGCCGTACCGGACAGCATGTCGATCGCAGTGACCAAGCCGGTGCCCAAGCTCGGCTACTCGACGCAGAGCGTCAAGACGCTGACCATCGACTTCCAGTACCAGCAGACCGGCTACTGGTGCGGACCGGCCGCCACCCGGATCGCACTCTCCGCCCGGATCTCACCGCCCAGCCAGCAGCAGCTCGCCAACGAGCTGCCGACCACGACCAACGGCACCGACTGGATCGGTCAGGTCACGCGGGTGCTGAACAACCACGTCGGCACCGGCTGGTACGAGACCAAGGAGATGCCGAACGACCCGCCCACCCAGGCGCAGCGCGACCTGCTCTGGCGGGACATCGTGCTCGACATCGACAACAACTACCCGATCGTCGCCAACATCGTTGCCCCTGCCAACAACCACCCGCCGGGCTACCCGAACTACACGATCTACCACTACTTCACGGTGATCGGGTACGACTCCGGCGACCAGACCGTACTGATCGCCGACCCGGCCGGCTTCGCCCCGACAGCGACGTACTGGCTGACCTTCAACCAGCTCGCCACCCTCATCCCACCGAAGGGCTACTCGGCCTGAGGCCGGCGCCGGACGCCGCTGCGGGGCGGCATCCGGCGTGATCCGCGGCACGAAACGGATGTGAATTTGTGAAGCGCCGCACCGCCGGGCGACAATAGGGCGGTTATGTCTACCTCCCTTCCGCTTGTCTTCGATGAACCGCGCCGTGCCAAGAAGCCGCCGCGGCACCTGGCCGATCTGTCCGGGGAGGAACGGCGTACGGCGGTCGAGGCGCTGGGTGAGCCCGCGTTCCGGGCCAAGCAGCTGTCCAACCACTACTTCTCCCGGCTGGTGTCCGACCCGGCCGAGATGACCGACCTGCCGGCCGCGACCCGCGACAAACTGGTCGGCGAGCTGATGCCGCCGCTGCTGACCAGGGTTCGCGACCTGGAGTGCGACAACGGCGAGACCCGCAAGACGCTGTGGAAACTGCTCGACGGTTCGCTCGTCGAGTCGGTCCTGATGCGGTACCCGGGGCGCGTGACGATGTGCGTGTCGTCCCAGGCCGGCTGCGGGATGGCCTGCCCGTTCTGCGCGACCGGTCAGGGCGGCCTGACCCGGAACATGACCACCGCGGAGATCGTCGAGCAGGTCGTCGACGGTGCGCGGGCGCTGGCGCGCGGCGAGATCGCCGGCGGGCCGGGGCGCGTCTCGAACATCGTGTTCATGGGCATGGGTGAGCCGATGGCCAACTACAAGGCCGTGATCGGCGCGGTCCGGCGGTTCACCGACCCGTCGCCGGAGGGCCTCGGGATCTCGGCGCGCGGCGTGACCGTGTCGACGGTCGGGCTGGTGCCGCGGATCAACCAGCTCGCCACCGAGGGGATCCCGGTGACGCTCGCGCTGTCGCTGCACGCGCCGGACGACGAGCTGCGCGACGAGCTGGTGCCGATCAACAACCGCTGGAAGGTCGACGAGGTGCTGGACGCGGCCTGGGCGTACGCCGAGCAGACCAAGCGCCGGGTCTCGATCGAGTACGCGATGATCCGCGACATCAACGACCACGCCTGGCGCGCCGACCTGCTGGCCGAGAAGCTCCGCGCCCGCGGCGACTGGGGCTGGGTCCACGTCAACCTGATCCCGCTGAACCCGACACCTGGCTCGAAGTGGACGGCGTCCGACCCGGCCGACGAACGCGAGTTCGTCCGGCGGCTCGAGGCCGGCGGCATTCCGGTCACGGTCCGGGACACCCGCGGTCAGGAGATCGACGGCGCCTGCGGCCAGCTCGCCGCGGCGAGCAAGTCCTGATGCTGCGACCGCAGTTCCGGGTCCGGCGGATTGGGCAGCGCTACGACTGTGCCCAGGTCGACGCGCTGGTCGACCGGATCGTCGCCACCGCCGAACGCCGCTCCGTCGGGCCGGACGTCACGGTCGGCGACCTCCGCCAGGCTGCCTTCGGTACGCCGGTCTTCGGGCCTGGGTACTCGATCGAGGAGGTCGACAACTTCCTGACCGAGGCCGAGCGCTGGCTCCCGGGCGCACCGCCGCCGAGCGCGCCGGCGCCAAGTGCTGCGGTAGGACGCTCGGCGCCCCAGTTCACCCCAGTGCGACTCCGTCAGGGGTACGACATCGTCCAGGTGGACGACCTGGTCGACCGGGTGATGGCGACCGCGAACGGCCAACCGGTCAGTCGTCCGGTGACGGCGCAGGAGGTCCGCGACGTGCAGTTCCGCACGGTCCGCCTCACCGAGGGTTACGACATGTCCGAGGTCGACGCCTTCCTCGACGAAGCCGCGACCTGGCTCGTCTAGACCTCGAACACGTTCGGCCGGTCGAGGATCCACCTCCAGGTCCCGTCCGGCTGCCGGCGCGCAACTTCGGCGGTGGCAACCGTGGGGCTGAGCACGGTCGACGTCAGCGCCAGGTCCCCAGCGACGAGTGTGGGAGACTGCTTGCCCGGTCGCACGGTGAGGTCCGGCGGCAGCGAGGCGTAGTACGCCCGGATCGCCTGGTGACCGACCGCGAGCGAGCCGTCCGGGAGCGCGAGCACCGCATCCGGCTCGTACAGGTCGACCAGGCCGTCGACGTCGTGGGCGTTGAGCCGGTCGACAATCAGCTGGGAGAGGTCGTGCGGCGACTGGGCTGTCATGCCGTGCACGCTAGAGCAAGCCACCGACAATCCCGGCGTACCCGGTCTGGGATGATCGGGTGGTGAAGATCCTCTCGATTCAGTCGGCGGTGGCGTTCGGGCATGTGGGGAACTCGGCGGCGGTGTTTCCGCTGCAGCGCATCGGCGTGGAGGTGCTGCCGGTCTACACGGTGAACTTCTCGAACCACACCGGGTACGGCGCGTGGCGGGGTCCGATGATCAGCCCGGACGACGTACGCGAGGTGCTGCGGGGGATCGAGGACCGGGGCGTGCTGCCGCAGGTCGATGTGGTGCTGTCGGGGTACCAGGGCGGCGAGGGGATCGCGGACGTGATCCTCGAGGCGGTCGAGCGGGTGAAGGCGGCCAACCCGGCGGCGGTGTACTCGTGCGACCCGGTGATGGGCAACGCGAAGTCCGGGTGCTTCGTCGCGCCCGCGATCCCGGTGCTGCTGCGCGACCGGGTGGTGCCGGCGGCCGACATCATCACGCCGAACCAGTTCGAGCTGGGCTTCCTGACGAACACCGAGCCGGACACGCTCGAGTCGACGCTGGCCTCGGTGGAGCTGGCCCGCGCGACCGGGCCGCGGACGGTGCTCGTCACCAGCGTGGAGCGTCCCGACCGGGAGGACGGCACGATCGAGATGCTGGCCGTCGACGACAGCGGCGCGTGGCTGGTGCAGACGCCGTACATCCCGATGAAGGCGAACGGGTCGGGTGACGTGACGGCCGCGCTGTTCACGGCGCACTACCGCCGGACGGGCGATCTCGCGGACGCCCTCGCGCGGACCACGTCGAGTGTCTTCGACCTGCTCACCCGCACCCACGAGTCGGGGGAGCGGGAGCTACAACTCGTCGAGTCGCAGGACGCCTACGCAAACCCGAAGCTGGAGTTCAAACCACAACAGGTCGGCTAGCCGTCGGCGAGGATCTTCGCCAGCTCGTCCGGCTGGGAGAGCATCGGCCAGTGGCCGGTGTTCACTTCGGCGAGCTCCCATCGCGGTGACTTGAGCTGCTCGAGCACCGCGGCGGACGGCATCGCGCCGTCCATCAGGCATTTCAGGTACGTCGTAGGCAGCTCGCCGATCGGCCGGACCAGCTCGGCCGGCTCGGTGATCGAGCGTCCCGGGTGCGGCGTACCGCGGGACAGGATCAGTGCGATCGTCTCGTCGCACAGGTCCTGGCCCAGGTAGTCCTCGGCCTCCAACGGTGGCCAGTACCCGCCGGACTGCTCCATCTGCTCCCGCAGCCAGGCCTGCCCTTCCGCGGACCAGCCGTCCACGAACGACTGCCCGTCGGCCGGGATGTTCGAGTCGACGTACACCACCCGCCGCAGCCGGTCCCCGATCCGCCCCGCCGCCTGCCCGGTCGGCACTCCCGCGTAGCTGTGCCCGACCAGCACGACGTCCCGCAGATCGTTGTCCTCGACGACCCGCACGATGTCCCGAACGTGCTCCTGCTGCCCGGCATCAACCCCACGCCGCTCGGCCAACCCGCTCAACGTCACCGGATGAACCTCGTGCCCGGCGTCCCGCAGCACCTGAGTCACCTCGTCCCACGCCCAAGCACCCAACCAAGCCCCCGGCACCAACACAAAGCTCACCATGCCCAGCACCGTAAACCACCCCACCGACAAACTGAGTCCATGCAGGTACGCCGCTACACCGAAGCCGACCGCCAAGCCGTCCTCGCACTGGCCCCACGCCTCGCTGAAGGAGTCGCCCCGTGGCGATCATCCAAGGGAGTTCTCGCCGCCGTCACCGGCTGGGTCGTCGAGGCCCTCGCACGATCGACCGAACCCGGCCGGATCGTGCTCGTCGCCGAGGGCGACGGCATCATCGGGTTCGTTTCTGGCGAGCAGCGCACGCACTGGGCCGGCGAGCACGAGCTGTATGTCGGTGAACTGGTGGTCGCCCCGGGCTATGAAGGCCAGGGCGTGGGGCGGGCGTTGATGGAGACGGCCGCGGAGTACGCCAAGCTGCAGGGGCTCAAAGCGATCACTCTCGACACAGGTGCTGCCAACAGCAACGCCCGTGCGTTCTACGGCCGCCTGGGCTTCGCTGAGGAGGACGTGAAGCTGACGAAGACGCTCAGCTGACCAGTTCGGCTGCTTCGTCGATGGTGGGGACGAGGTGGACCGACATGGGGCGGTCCGCTGCCAGTGACTGCAGCAGGGGCCAGACGGGGAGGCTGGTGGTCCAGTGGTTGACGTCTACGAGGACCAGGGGGATCTGCGTGGCTGCGTCGCCGTAGTAGTTCGGTGTGGCCGCCTGGAAGACCTCCTGGACCGTGCCGGCGGCTCCTGGGAGGTAGATGATGCCGCCACGCGCACGGCTGAGCAGCACGTCCTCACGCTGCGCGTTGGAGAAGTACTTCGCGATCGCGGACGCGAACACGTTCGGCGGCTCGTGACCGTAGAACCAGGTCGGGATCGACACACCGCCGTCGCCCGGGAACTCCCGCCGTAGGTCCAGACCGGCCGTGGCCCACGCCGCGATCGACGGCCGGAACGACGGTACGGCGGCGAGCCGCGTGAGCACGTCCTCGACCACGGAGTCGTCGTACGCCGCCAGCGACGCCCCGAGGTTGGCCGCCTCCATCGCGCCCGGACCGCCGCCCGTGACGACCACATGCCCGCGGCGGGCCAGCGTCCGACCGAGTAATACCGCAGACCGGTAGTCCGAAGAACCACGCAGTACGCCGTGACCGCCCATCACGCCGACCCACGACTTCGACGAGGGCAGCTCCGTCAGCGCGTCGGCGATCGCGTGGTCGTGCAGGGCCGCGGCGAGCGTACGGCCGGTGTCGCCCTTCTCGTCGTGCTGCCGGGACCACGCGTAGATCTGGGCGTCCGGCGTGGCGTCGTACCCGTGCTCGAGGCCCGCGTACAGCTCGTCGGCGTCGTACAGCCGCCCGCGGTACGCGTCGAAGGGCAGCTCAGGAATCGCCGGGAACACCAGCCCGCCGCCGTCCCGCACCCAGGCGTCCGCCTGGTCCTGCAGCGCGCAGCCGAGGAACACCGACCCGGTCGGCTTCAGCCCGAGCAGCTCCGCCGTACGGCGGGTCAGATCTACCGACTGCACCCGCCAGCCGGCCATCGACGCCGCCCCGGCCGCCAGCAACCGGTCGAAGTGCTCCAGGGATTCGATGTCCACATGCGGGATGCTCGGCAACGTCACGGACAGCACCGTAATGGACGCGCGGTACCAGGTGAGGTAATGGTTGGACATGACACATGCGGAGCTCTGGGAGCGTCACAAGGCCGTCATGCCGGCATGGCTCGCGTTGTACTACGAGGAGCCGATCGAGATCGTGCGGGGGTCCGGCCGCCGGGTGACCGACGGCGAGGGCAACACCTACCTCGACTTCTTCGCCGGCATCCTGACCAACGCGATCGGGTACGACATCGCGGAGATCTCGGACGCGGTCCGCGAGCAGCTCGGGTCCGGGATCGCGCACACCTCGACGGTGTACCTGATCCGCAAGCAGATCGAGCTGGCCGAGCAGATCGCCGAGCTGTCCGGGATCCCGGACGCGAAGGTCTTCTTCGCGAACTCCGGTACCGAGGCGAACGAGACGGCGCTGCTGCTCGCCACCCAGGCGCGGCGCTCCAACCAGGTGCTCGCGATGCGGAACTCGTACCACGGCCGGGCGTTCGGCACCGTGGCGATCACCGGCAACCGCGGCTGGTCCGCGAGCAGCCTCTCGCCGGTGAACGTGCAGTACGTGCAGGGCGCGTACCGGTACCGCAGCCCGTTCCGGGAGCTGCCGGACGCGGAGTACATCAAGGTCTGCGTCGACGACCTGCGCAACGTCATCGAGACCACGACCGCGGGTGACGTCGCGTGCCTGATCGCGGAGCCGATCCAGGGCGTCGGCGGGTTCGCCTCGCCGCCCGACGGCATGTACGCCGCGTTCAAGGAGGTGCTGGACGAGTACGGGATCCTCTTCATCTCGGACGAGGTGCAGACCGGGTGGGGACGGACCGGCGAGCACTTCTGGGGGATCCAGGCGCACAACGTCGTACCGGACGCGATGACGTTCGCGAAGGGGCTCGGGAACGGGTTCGCGATCGGCGGGGTTGTCGCAAAAGCTGAGCTGATGGACAGCATCAAGGCGAACTCGCTGTCCACGTTCGGCGGCAACCCGATCTCGACCACCGCGGCGAAGGCGACGATCGACTACCTGCTCGACAAGGACCTGCAGGCGAACGCCGCCAAGCGCGGCGCCCAGTTGGTCGACGGACTGCGCGGGATCTCCGACGAGTTCCCGGAGCTCGGCGACGTCCGCGGCAAGGGGCTGATGCTCGCCGCCGAGATCGTCAAGCCCGACGACAACACGCCTGACCCGGCCGCCACCACCAAGCTCCAGCAGGAGACCAAGGACCGCGGCCTGCTGATCGGCAAGGGCGGCCTCTACGGCAACGTCCTCCGGATGGCCCCACCGATGACCCTCACCGAGGAAGAAGCCGCCGAAGCCCTCGAAATCATCCGCGACTCGTTCGGCACCCTGCACTGATCACGAGGTGAGGTGCACGACCTCCGCACGACGGCTGAGCCAGAGCTCGTCACCTTGCCGCTCGATCCTGGGCCGGGCGGCAAGGAACGCGGCCAGCCACCGGTCCTGAGCCTGTAGTGCCGGGTCGCAGGCCTTCCTGGTGGCCGCGAGCGCGCTGACGACCATTTCGTGCTTGTCGATCGACGCCGCGCCGGTCAGCGTGTTGCAGCCGGCGTCGGCCGTCACCGTGTCGGCGGTGAACGTGAGCCGGATGACCGATCCCGCGACGACGCCGCGGTTGCTGACGCTGTGGGCGACCCAGGTGGCGTCGGTGAGGTCGGAGAGCTCGGGTGTGTGGCCGAGCGCGTAGGTCGCACTGCGTCCCGCGGTGGCCCCGCAGGCGGACAGCACGACCATCGCCGTGACGACGCCGAGTATGCCGCGACCGGACATGGTGCTCAGTATGCCATTGACACCATTGTCGGAGCGCGCAAAATTGAATGGTACTGGCCGGAATGTGGCAATCGCCGCCGGCCCGGGGGATTTTTGCGCAAATCCCGGATCGCCCGACTGCTCACCGAGGGGCGCGGATGACCGAGACCGAGGAAAGCGTTCCGACCGCACAAAAGCTCACTTTCGCGACAATGACGACGATGGTCGTCGGCAGTATGGTCGGCGCCGGCGTGTTCTCGCTGCCGGCCCGGTTCGCGCAGCAGACCGGCGTGGCCGGAGCGCTGATCGCCTGGACGATCGCGGGTGTCGGCATGTTGATGCTGGCGTTCGTGTTCCAGACGCTGGCGGTCCGGAAACCCGATCTCGACGCCGGTGTGTACGCGTATGCGAAAGCCGGTTTCGGTGATTATCCGGGCTTCTTCTCGGCTTTCGGCTATTGGGCAAGCGCTTGTGTGGGAACGGTGACCTACTGGGTGCTGATCATGTCGACCGCCGGTGCCGTCATTCCGGCGCTCGGGGACGGTGACACCTGGCTGGCCGCGGTTTTGTCGACGATCGGTACGTGGGTTTTCTACTTCTTCGTCAGGAAAGGTGTCCGGGAGGCCGCGGTCATCAACCGGATCGTGACGATCGCCAAGGTGATCCCGATCCTGGTGTTCGTGGTGCTGTGCGTGTTCGCGCTGCATCCGCGGGTCTTCGCGGACAACTGGAGCGGCGGCTCCGACGTCGGCGGCCTGTTCACCCAGGTCCGCGGCACGATGCTGGTGACCGTTTTCGTGTTCCTCGGCGTGGAGGGCGCGAGCGTGTACTCGCGGCACGCCAAGCGCCGTGAGGACGTCGGCCGGGCCACGGTCCTCGGCTTCCTCTGCGTCTTCGCGGTGTTCGCGTCGGTGACGATCGTCTCCTACGGGATCATGCCGTACTCCGAGCTCGCGGACCTGCGGCAGCCGTCGATGGCGTCCGTGCTGGAGACGGCGTACGGGCAGTGGGGGAAGGTCTTCGTCAGCCTCGGGCTGATCGTCTCGGTACTGGGCGCGTACCTGGCCTGGACGCTGATGGCGGCCGAGGTGCTGTTCGTGGCCGCCAAGGACAACGACATGCCGCGCTTCCTGAAGGCGCACAACCCGGAGACCGACGTACCCGGCGCGGCGTTGCTGATGTCGACGCTGCTCGTCCAGGTGATGCTGGTCGTGGTGCTGTTCTCGGAGGACGCGTTCGGGTTCGCGCTCGACCTGACCAGCGCGCTGACGCTGATCCCGTTCCTGCTGGCGGCGGCGTACGGCCTGAAGATCGCGTTGCTGCGGGACGGCTACGCGGGATCCGGGCGGACCCGGGACCTGGTGATCGGGTTGCTGGCGACGATCTACACGGCGTTCCTGCTGGTGGCCGCCGGGATCCGGTTCATCCTGCTCGCGCTGATCATCTACGCGCCGGCCACGGTGCTGTTCGTGATGACGCGGCGCGAGCAGGGCAAACGACTGTTCAGCCCGGTCGAGCTGGTCATCCTCGCGGTCTCGATCGCGGGCGCCGTGATCGGCATCGTCGCGCTCGCGGCCGGCTGGATCACCATCTAGAGGGAGAGGACCCACCGCATGACCGAGGTACATGGCGTTCACTCGGAGGTCGGGAGGCTGCGCAAGGTACTGGTCTGCGCGCCGGGCCTGGCGCACCGCAGGCTGACCCCGACGAACGCCGACGACCTGCTGTTCGACGACGTGATGTGGGTGGAGAACGCGCAACGCGACCACGCCGACTTCGTCAACAAGCTCCGCGGCCGCGGCGTCGAGGTGGTCGAGTTGCACGACCTGCTGACCGAGACGATGGAGATCCCGGAGGCGAAGGCCTGGCTGCTGGACCGCAAGATCGTGCCGAACATCGTCGGGCTCGGCCTCGTCGACGCCACCCGCGCGTACCTGGAGTCGATCCCGGAGCGGGAGCTCGCGGAGTACCTGATCGGCGGGCTCGCGGTGTCCGACCTGTCCGGCGAGTTCGGGACCGGGTACGTCGCCCTGGCGCGCGAGCAGATCGGCGCCCGCGAGTACCTGATGCCGCCGCTGCCGAACACGCTCTACACCCGGGACACGACCTGCTGGCTGTACGGCGGCCTGACGATGAACCCGCTCTACTGGCCCGCGCGGCACGACGAGACCCTGATCTACAAGGCGATCTACTCGTTCCACCCCACCTACGTCGGGTCGACGGTCTGGTGGGGCGACCCGGAGCGGGAGTGGGCGCAGGCCACGTTCGAGGGCGGCGACATCATGCCGGCCGGAAACGGCGCCGTACTGATGGGGATGAGCGAACGCACCTCGCGGCAGGCGATCACGCAGGTCGCGGCCGCGCTGTTCGCGCAGGGCGCCGCCGAGCGCGTGGTGGTGGCCGGGATGCCGAAGCTGCGCTCGGCGATGCACCTCGACACGGTCTTCACGTTCGCCGACCGGGACGTCGTCACGCTGTACCCGACGATCGTGGACGCGATCCACAGCTTCAGCCTGCGGCCGAGCGACAACAAGCCCGGCCTGGAGGTGACCGACGAGGGCACCAAGCCGTTCGTCGAGGTGGTGGCCGACTCACTCGGCCTGAAGGAACTCCGGGTGATCGAGACCGGCGGCGACGTCTACGCCTCGGAGCGGCAACAGTGGGACAGCGGCAACAACGCCGTCGCCGTCGAGCCCGGCGTGGTCTTCACCTACGACCGAAACACCACCACCAACACCCTGCTCCGCAAGGCCGGGGTGGAGGTCATCTCGATCGTAGGCGCCGAACTGGGCCGCGGCCGGGGTGGAGGTCACTGCATGACCTGCCCCCTGATCCGCGACCCGGTCGACTTCTGATCAGATCGTGGCGCCTCGGTCGAGGCCGGTGGCCGCGTCGGGCGCCGTGGTGATCGGCGGCGGTGCGCCGGTGATCTTGCGGCGGCGGCGCGAACGGCCCTCGAGGTAGCGCGCCAGCAACGAGAGCAGCGAGCACAGGCCTATGTAGATCACGGCGACGACCATGTACGTCGGGATGTAGGGGAAGCCGTACTGGAGCCGTCCGCCCATCTGCTTCGCGACGTAGAGCAGCTCGCCGTACGTGATGATGAAGCCGAGCGCCGTGTCCTTCAGCAGGACGACGAGCTGGCTGACGATGGCCGGCAGCATCGCACTGATGGCCTGCGGCAACAACACCAGCCGCACCACCTGGTTCTTCCGCAGACCCAGCGCGTACGACGCCTCCCGCTGGCCCTTCGGTACGGCGGCGATGCCCGCGCGGAAGATCTCCGCCAGCACGGAACCGTTGTAGAGGGTCAGACCGAACACGACGTCCCAGAACGGCCCGATGCCGAGCTGCCACTGCAGGTTGCCGTAGTAGAAGAAGAACATCAGGATCAGCAGCGGGATCGCGCGGAACAGTTCGATCACCAGCGTGGCCGGCACACGGACCCACTTGTGGTCGCTGATCCGGGCGGCCGCGAGTACCGCGCCGAGGACCACCGCGAAGACGGTCGCCAGCCCGGCGGCCTTGAGCGTGTTCAGCAGGCCATCGAGCAGTTGCTGCTGGATCGACGTGTACTGGAACTGGATCCAGCGCCGGCTCTCGAACTGCCCGGACGCGTTCAGCCGGTAGACGACCCAGCCGACCGCGGCCAGCACCAGGACGATGACGACCACGTTGGCGATCCGGTTCCGGGCCTTCGCCCGCGGACCGGGTACGTCGTACAGGACCGCACTCATCAGGCCACCGCCGTCCGTCGTTCGGCCCACCGCTGCAGGAAGACCAGAGGAATGATCGCGATCAGGAAGCCGATCGTGATCCAGACCAGGGTCAGCACCTGGTTCTCACCGCGCTCGGCCATCACCGCCGGGATCGCCCCGGCCTCGGCGACCGAGAAGCCGGCCGCGATCGTGGTGTTCTTGAGCAGAGCGATCAGCACGCTGGTCAGCGGCGGCACGATCGCCCGGAACGCCTGCGGCAGTACGACGATCCGCAGTACCTGCAGGAACGTCATACCGACCGCGCGGGCGGCCTCGCTCTGGCCGGGCGCGACCGTGTTGATGCCGGAGCGGACGACCTCGCAGATGAACGCCGAGGTGTAGATGGTCAGCGCGGTGACCGCGGACCAGAAGTACGACGGAAGCTCGATCTGCATCTTCGGCGCACCGAAGACCAGGAACGCGAACACCAGGGTCAGCGGGGTGTTGCGCAGGATGTTGACGTAGCCGGTGCCGAAACCGCGCAGGGCAGGCACCGGAGAGACCCGGAACCCGGCCAGCACAGTGCCGAGCACCAGGCTGAACACCCCGGCGACCAGGAACAGCCTGATCGTCGTCCAGAAACCGTCGACGAACAGTTTCCAGTTGTCGGTGAGGACCGAGAGCATCGCGACCTTCCTCTTGCAGGTACAGAGTCGGGGGGGGGGGGCGGGGGGGGCCGGCCCGGCCCCCCGCGCCGGGGGGAGGCACACAAGGCCGGCCGGGGGGGGGAGGACACCCCACAC
>NZ_JBHWKR010000007.1:0-9668 GCF_042730855.1 Kribbella sp. NPDC059898 | reverse complement strand
CTGTAACAGCCTTTTCGTCGACCAGAAACCTTCTACTAAACGTTCCCAGTTGTGGGTGCGCACCGCCCGCACCGCTCCCTCCCTCTTGCTGATACAGCGTCGGCCGCGGCGCCCGTGACCGCCCGCCGCGGCCGGTCGGTGGATCAGTACTTCTCGAGCGGCGGCGGGGTCGAGTCCGAGCCCGACTTGCCGAGTGTCTCGTCGTAGATCGCCTTCCAGGTGCCGTCCGACGCGGAGGTCTCCAGGATGGAGTTCACCTTGTCGCGCAGCGCCTTGTCGGCCAGCGGCAAGCCGATGCCGTACTTCTCGACGCTGAACGGCTTGCCCACCACGCGGAGCTGGTCGGGAGCGGTGGCGGCGTACCCCTTGAGGATCGCGTCGTCGGTGGTGACCGTGTCGACCTTGCTGTCCAGCAGCTGCGAGACGCACTCCGAGTAGGTCTTGAACTCGGAGATGTTGCTCGCCTCGGTCAGGTTCTCGTCCTTGACCCGCTGGATCGGGGTCGAGCCGGTCGCCGAGCAGACCTTCTTGCCCTTCAGGGCGGTCTTGCCGGCGTCCATCGAGGTGTCGCCCTTGCGGACCAGCAGGTCCTGGCCGGCGATGAAGTACGGCCCGGCGAACGAGACCTGCTTCTTGCGCTTGTCGGTGATCGAGTAGGTGCCGACGTAGTAGTCGATCTCACCGCCGGCGATCGCGGTCTCGCGGTTCGCGGACGGGATCTCCTTGTACTCGATCTTGTCGGGGTCGAAGCCGAGACCGGCCGAGACCATCCGGGCGACCTCGATGTCGAAGCCGCAGCGCTTGCCGCTGGCGTCCTTGTACCCGAGGTTCGGCTGGTCGGCCTTGACACCGACGGTCACCTTGCCGGCGCTCTTGATCTTGGTGAAGGTCGGGCTGCCGGCTACGTCCACGCCGCTCGCCGTGGTGAACTTGTGCAGTTCGCCGCACGAGTCGGAGGCGTTGCCGCCGCCACTGCCCCCGGCGCTCGGCTCGCTCTTGCCACAGGCGGCAGCGGTCAGCGCGAGCGCTGCGACGCCTGCCGTGGCGACGAGGGTGCGCATTCTCATGATCAGGATTCCCCTTCGTTTCGTTGCTGGGTACGGCTGCGGGCGGAGCTCAGTGTTTGAGGATCTTGCCCAGGAAGTCCTGGGCCCGCTTCGAGGTGGGGCTGGTGAAGAAGGTCTCCGGGTCGGACTCCTCGACGATCTCGCCGTCGGCCATGAACACCACCCGGTTCGCCGCGGTCCGGGCGAAGCCCATCTCGTGCGTCACCACGACCATCGTCATGCCCTGCTTGGCGAGGTCGACCATCACCTCGAGCACCTCCTGGATCATCTCCGGGTCGAGCGCCGAGGTGGGCTCGTCGAACAGGATGACCTTCGGGTCCATGGCCAGGGCGCGGGCGATCGCCACCCGCTGCTGCTGGCCGCCGGACAGCTGGGCCGGGTACTTGTCGGCCTGGCTGGCCACGCCGACCCGTTCCAGCAGTTCCAAAGCCCGCTTCTCGGCCTGCTTCTGGTCCGCCTTGCGGACCTTGGTCGGGCCGAGGGTGACGTTCTGGAGGATCGTCTTGTGGGCGAACAGGTTGAACGACTGGAACACCATGCCGACGTCGGCCCGCAGTTTGGCCAGGGCGCGGCCTTCGCTGGGGAGGGCCTGGCCGTCCAGGGTGATGCTCCCGGAGTCGATCGGCTCCAGCCGGTTGATCGTGCGGCACAGCGTCGACTTGCCGGATCCGGACGGGCCGATCACGACGACCACTTCGCCCTCGGCGATGGACAGGTTGATGTCCTTCAGGACGTGCAGATCGCCGTAATGCTTGTTGACGCCGGTCAGCGCAACCAGACCAGTTTTCGTCAAGGTTCCGGAATCGCTCATGGCCAGAACCTAGCGGAGCGGAGGGTGCGGTCGCAGGCCCGGGTGGTTCCACGGTGGTAACGATCTGCAATAAACCGGAGCGGACCGTGATCCGATGGTCACAGTCCGCTCCAGTTTGTGCTTCAGTGTCCGGTTGTGCCGGTTCCGCAACAGCCGCCTGCAGCGATGGTCGCCGCGGTCGGCGGCTCCTTGACCGCCTTCTCCACGCCGGCGAGCAGATGCTGCCGTGCCGTGGGGGAGATCACGCGGCCCCGGGTGACAACCGTGTTGATCCGGCGGCTGTTGCGGATGTCGCTCAATGGATCGGCGTCCAATACAACCAGGTCCGCAATCCGGCCCGCTTCGACCGATCCGAGCTGTGCCTCCAGGCCGAGGAACTTCGCCGGCTCGACGGTCGCGGCGTACAGGGCCTGCCGTGGCGTCGCACCCGCCCCGACCAGGTGCTCGAGCTCGTCGTGCAGCGCGAACCCGGGCACGGAGTACGGCGTACCCGTGTCCGTCCCGGCCATGATCGGTACGTCGTGCGCGAACAGCTCCCGGACGAACCGCTGCCGCCACGCCCACATCTCGTGCTGGTGGGAGATCTCCTCCGCGGTCCGGTTCGCCGCGTACAGGTTCTGGATGACGTAGTCGTACGTCCCGATCGAGTCCTCGCTCAGGTACTTCGCCAGCGCCGGGTCGAGGCGGGTGTAATCGACCTGGTCGAGGACGTTGTGCATGGTCAACGTCGGCGTCACCCGGGTCCGGTTGCGGCGGAGGGTGCCGAAGACGTCGGCGGCGCGGGCGGGGCTGTACGTGTTCGCGGCGATCCACTCGATCGGGTGCAGTTGGCGGAACCAGCTGTTGTAGTCGCCGTTCGCGACCTTGATCGCGAGCAGCATCCGCCGTACCTCGTCCTCGCGGGTGGAGACCGAGAGGCCGAGTGAGTGGATGTGCTCGATGCTGCGCTGGCCGCGGTTGCTGACCTCCTTGGTGGTGACCTGGTCGGGACCGTGGCCGTGGACGGTCAGCCCGACCTTGCGCGCCTCGTCGATGATCGCCCGCCAGGACTCCTGGCTGAGCCGCGAGTACACCTTGACGAAGTCGGCGCCCTCGGCCTTGACCCGGCGTACGGCGGCCCGCGCGTCGGCGGCGCCGGCGACCACGATCACCTTGATCAGGTCCGGGTCCCACAGCGTCGGGTCGCCGTCGATGATGTTGCTGGCGACGACCATCCGCGGGCCGAGCAGCGTGCCGGCCTCGATCCGGTCCCGCCAGTCGTACAGTGCGGGATTCGTGCCGGACATCTCCCGGACGGTGGTGAGGCCGTTCGCGAGGTACAACGCCGGCGACACCCGCTCGTCGCCGAGGCTGTGCACATGCATGTCGGCGAGGCCCGGGATGACGTACTTCCCGCGCAGCTCGACCTCTACCGCGCCCGGCGGTACGGGGAACCGCCCGACGCCGACGATCCGGTCGCCGCTGATCAGCACTGTCTGGTGCGGGCTCCGGTACCCGCTGCGGACGTCGATCACCGTGACCCCGGTCAGCGCGGTGAGCTTCGAGGACTTCGCCTGGGACGGAGAGGCAGTAGTAAAGGTGCCACCGGCGACGATCGCGGCACCGGCCGCGGTACGGGCGAGAAACTGACGACGAGAACTGTTCATGGGTTCCAGTGTTCTGGCGCCGACACGCCTGAGCACTGGGTGCAGGACCACGCTCCGGGGTAGGGAAAGGCCCCTTGTCGCCTACTCTCTGCTCGGTGAAAATCCTGTGCTCCAGACGTGGGTGATCGGCGACCGGATCTACGTTGCGACGACGTCGCTACCCATGCGGTCCTACGACCGCGGTACCGGTCGGCTGCTCGCGACCTACGCGACGGCCACGGCCGACCATGCTGCGGTGGTGGCGGACGGTTCGGTGGTCGGCTGGAGGTCCGAGGATCCACAGAAGGGCCAGGTGACGTACTACGCACCCGACGGCACGGTGCGGTGGGCCAAGCAGTTCCAGGGGCGTTCGTCGATCGACAGGTTGCCGAAGTGGACACCTGTGGTGGCTGCAGCTGACGGGGTCGTCGTACTGGCCGACTGCTACGACCAGAACCGCAAGCCGTACAGCCACTGCACCTGGACCGGGGTCGATCAAACCGGACGGACGAGGTGGACCCAGGCGTCGTTTGCGCCCTGCGGCGCTCAACGAGCAGAGCATGATGTTCGGCCGCACTCTGTCGGCACTGCCGTCCATCGTTGTGGGCGAGGGCGACGAGGACTACGTGGTGCTGGCTGCGGCCGACGGACGGCAGCTGATGCGGCACAAGCGGCTGGTCGGTACGCGTACAGCCGTCCAGGGCGACGCCGCGATCTTTGCGGAGTTCAAGGGGACGGGCTGCTGGGTGGTGGGGTACCGCGGCGGCGTACAGGCGTTCAGTACCGACGGAGTGCGGTGCCAGGTCCTCGGGCAGTTGCGGATCGTGGGGGAGCGGGTCTACCTGGACGGTGAGGGCGGCCGCGGGCAGTTGACAGTGAGCATGAAGGACGGCACGGCGCGGGCGTTGAGCGGCGTGACGCTGAACGGCTGGACAAGCAGCCCGACCCTGGCCGGACCTGACGTGATCGTGTACCGCGACGGCAGAACGCTCACCGCGACCGACGCCGGTACCGGAGAGCGGCTGTGGAAGAAGGACGCCCCGGGCGAGATTCTTGGTGTGCTTGTGGACAACGGCGGTGTGCTGGCCGTGAGCAAGGCGGACAGCCACAGCCCGTTCTTCAACCGGCAGGACCAGTACAGCCGGATAACAGTGTGGGACGCCCGGACCGGCAAGCGGACCGGGGACCAGGTGATGCGGGGCGGCAACGTGCTGCGGCAGTCCTCGATCGGTCCGGGACAGGCCCTGGTGCAGTCCGATGACGGCCGGACGGTGTCGCTGCTCGGCTGAGGCGCCATTTTCTGGGGCGCGGCGCCGAGGACGTACTCTTGGTGGCTGTCATGCGTACTTATGAGGTCCGCACCTACGGGTGCCAGATGAATGTCCACGACTCCGAGCGGCTGCGCGGGCTGCTGGAGGATGCGGGCTATGTCCGCGCGCCCGAGGGGGACGACGCCGACGTGGTCGTCTTCAACACCTGTGCGGTCCGAGAGAACGCCGACAACAAGCTGTACGGCAACCTCGGCCATCTGGCGCCGGTGAAGGCCAAGAAGCCGGGTATGCAGATCGCCGTCGGCGGGTGCCTGGCGCAGAAGGACAAGGCGTCGATCGTACGGAAGGCCCCGTGGGTCGACGTGGTCTTCGGGACGCACAACATCGGGTCGCTGCCCGCGCTGCTGGAGCGGTCCCGGGTCGAGCAGGAGTCACAGGTCGAGATCCTCGAGGCGCTCGAGGTGTTCCCGTCGACGCTACCGACCCGGCGCGAGTCGCCGTACAGCGCCTGGGTGTCGGTGAGCGTGGGCTGCAACAACACCTGCACGTTCTGCATCGTGCCGTCGCTGCGCGGCCGCGAGAAGGACCGCCGGCCGGGCGAGATCCTCGCCGAGGTCGAGGCGCTGGTCGCCGAGGGCGTGCTCGAGGTGACGCTGCTCGGGCAGAACGTGAACTCGTACGGCGTGGAGTTCGGCGACCGGTACGCGTTCTCGAAGCTGCTCCGCGCGTGCGGCTCGATCGACGGCCTGGAGCGGGTCCGGTTCACATCGCCGCACCCGCGGGACTTCACCGCGGACGTGATCGAGGCGATGGCCGAGACGCCGAACGTGATGCACTCGCTGCACATGCCGCTGCAGTCCGGGTCCGATCAGATCCTGAAGGCGATGCGCCGCTCCTACCGCCGCGATCGGTACCTCCGCATCATCGAGGACGTCCGGGCCGCGATGCCCGACGCCGCGATCACGACGGACATCATCGTCGGGTTCCCGGGGGAGACCGAGGAGGACTTCCAGGGCACCCTCGACGTGGTCCGGCAGGCGCGGTTCGCGGGCGCGTTCACGTTCCAGTACTCGAAGCGTCCCGGCACGCCGGCGGAGTCGATGGAGAACCAGGTCCCGCGCGATGTCGTGCAGGAGCGGTACGAGCGGCTGGTCGCGCTGCAGGACGACATGGCGTGGGACGAGAACAAGTTGCTCGTCGGCCGCTCGGTCGAGGTGCTGGTCGCCGAGGGGGAGGGGCGGAAGGACGCCTCCACCCACCGGCTCAGCGGCCGCGGCGCGGACAACCGGCTCGTCCACTTCGCCGTACCGGAAGGTGTCGAGGCGCCGCGACCGGGTGACATGGCAACGGTCGAGATCACGTACGCCGCTCCGCACCACCTGGTCGCCGACGTGTTCGGGACGGTACGCCGGACCCGCGCCGGCGACGCGTGGCAGCGGGCTCAGGAGACCCCGGACGCACCGGGCGGATCCGGCGTGATGTTGGGTATGCCAACGATCGGCGCCACGCCGCTGGAGCCGGCAGCCGGCGGCTGCCAGCCCGGATGAGCCTGCTCGCCCCGGACGCCGAGCCGTTCGCGTTCGGGCGGGACGCGGACGTCTACGCGATCGACGAGGACTGGGTCCTGCGCCGGTACCGCGACGGTACGCCGGTCCGCGACGAGGCCGACTTCATGCGGCACGTGGCGCAGTACGGGTACCCGGTGCCGGCGATCCGTGAGGTAGACGGCGCAGACATGGTCGTGCAACGGCTCGAGGGGCCAACGGTCGGCGAGGCCGCGATCGCGGGCGCGCTGAACGCGACCGACATCGGCCTGCTGCACGCGGACCTGCACCGGCGGCTGCAGTCGATCCCGGCGCCGAGCGGTACGCCCGGGCTCGTCGTGGTGCACGGCGACCTGCATCCGCTGAACGTGATCTCCACCCCGGACGGGCCGGTCGTGATCGACTGGCGGAACGCGGAGGAGGGGCTCGCGGAGTTCGACATTGCGATGTCCGCGATCATCTTCGCGCAGGTGGCTCTCGACCCGGAGTACGCGGACCTCAGCGCAGTCCTCCGCGACGCGCTGGCGACGTACCTGGCGAACTCGATCGACCCGACCCCGGGCCTCGACGCCGCCCTGGCCCGCCGGGCCGCCAACCGCACGCTGACCCCGGCGGAGCGGCAGCTTCTCCCCGAGCAGGAGAAGCTGATCCGCTCGTACCTCAGGCGTTGAGGAACTCCGACGGCTTGAGCGGCCGGGCGACGACCCGCAGTTCGCCGATGTTTCCGGCGAAGCCCTGGTCGATGTTGTTCGCGTAGTGCCCGGCTCCCACCAGCCACGGCTTGCCCGCGGTCGCGAGGCCGTTGGACGGGGTGGCCGGGTTGCGCAGCAGCTCCGAGGAATCGACGTACACGACGCTGTGCCGCCCGTCGTTCACGATCGCCAGGTGGAACCACTCACCGGCGCGCTGCTCGTGACCCCAGTTGGTGAACGTGTCGTTCTTGTCCGCCGGGTACACCGCCCACTGCACCTGCAGCCCGCCGGAGAACCCGAGCTTCGCGGCCGGCTCATCCGGGTCGCTGCCCGTCTTGCCCGCGTCGCCGCCAGTGCCGAGCCGGGTGAACAGGCCCTCCCACGAGTGGTCCTGCCCGTCGTCGGCGAGCTTCACGAACGCCTCGATCGTGTACCCCTTCGGGAACGTCATCGCGTTCAGCGGCGCGCCGTCCGCCGTCTTCAGGTACCCGCCGCGTGCCGGATTCTTCCCACCCGGGAAGACCCAGCTCGCGTGCCCCGGCTGATCCGGGTGGTACTCCGCGGACGCGGTCGGCACGTCGTTGCTGAGCTGCACGCGGGTCAGGTCGTTGCCCTGCCCGGACTGGTCGACCACCTTGTCCGCGACCGGGCCGTCGAAGCGCCAGTACGCCGCCGTACCCGGGATCACGAGCTGCTTGGCCGGACGCGCCGGGCGGACCGGCTCCGGCGCGAACTTCGCGAACCGCTCGGCGAAGTCGATCGGGATACTGAAGCGGTTTGTGTCGTCGCTGAGCTCGATCTCCGCCTCGGCCAGCTCGTTCCGCCGGGCCGGGTCCTGGGCCATGATCCACGGCGAGATCGTCTCGACGTCGATCGTGTTCCGGGCCAGGTCGAAGTGGTACAGCCGGACCATGCCGGAGCCACCGTAGTACCGGTCCTGGTAGTTCGTGATGTGCAGGTGCACGTCGTTGCCCGCGGCATTCTTCCGGGTGACCCGGCCGGGCGGCCAGTAGTGCCCGTTCAGCGTCAGGAAGATCTGGTCGCTGTCGTCGACGAGCTGGTCCCAGACACGGTTGCCGTGGTCGCTGAAGTACGCCACCGGGTTGCCGTGGTCGGCGTTCACCAGCTCGTGGATGGCCAGGATCACCGGCAGCTTCGGGTGCTGGGCGATGACAGCGCGGGCCCAGGCGAAGCTCGCGTCCGACGGCCGCCAGTCCATTGCCAGCAGCAACCACTGGCGACCGCCCGCGCGGAAGACGTGGTACTGGTTGTACCCGTTGGCGGTCGATCCGCCGTACGTCGGCATCCAGCGGAACCTCTGCGGGCTGAACGTGTCCAGGTACGGCGACGGCCCGCGGGTGTCGTCCTTCGACCCGTCGATGTCGTGGTTGCCGGCCAGGACGGAGTACGGGAACCGGGCACGGTCGAGGAGCTTGAAGACCGGGTCCGCCTTCGCGAACTCGCTCGTCTGAGCGTTCTCCACGACGTCGCCGAGGTGCGCCATGAACACGATGTTCTGCTCGCCGCGCTGGTCGATCAGGTACTTGAACGTCGCGGTCAGCGGCGCGGCGTCACCACGATCCTGGTCGAACTGGTACTGCGTGTCCGGGACGACCGCGAGCGTGAACTGCGGGTGCTCGGTGTCGATCCGTTGTCCGCCGATCCGTTGCGCGTCGATCCGTTGTGCTGCCGCTCCGGCAGCCGCCGCGTTGCCTGCGCTCAGGGTGCCTGATGCGAGCACCGCGCCCGCCCCGATCGCGCCCAGCAACCCGCGCCGGCTGGTCCCGCCGCTGTACTGCTCGTCCATCGCCCCACGCTCCCAAGTCCGTTGACAACGTCGGCACAGTAGAGCGCGGCAACAGGCCCGACGGTGAACTCAGGCGAAACCCTGGACGATCACCGCGGGAAGCGCTTCGGCCCGCAACGACCCGAGCACCCGCGCCTCGTGCGGCACGAGCGGGTCGGGGAGGTCGTCCAGCGAGTACCACCCGAGGCCGGCGGCCTTGTCCGGCTCCTTGATGGCGGGCTCGCCGCTCCACTTCTCGGTCATGAAGAAGAAGTCCACCCGCTCGTCGATCGGGTCCCCGTTCCCACCGGTCCGGTGCATGGCCGTCACCGCCACCAGATCCGCCGGGTCGACCTCCAGCCCGACCTCCTCCTTCAACTCCCGCACCGCGGCCGCCACCGCCGACTCACCCTGCTCGACATGCCCCGCGGGAACCGCCCAGTACCCGTCCATGTACCCGGTATTGGCCCGCAGCAACAACAACACCTCATCCCCGCGCCGCACCACCACATAAGCCGCAGGCACCACCAGAAACCGATCCATACCCCAGACCCTAAACAACACCACCGACGCCCAAAGGACACCGCTCCGCGACGGCTGCCCATTGCCGCCTCCGGCAGGTGCGCGCGAGGTGCCACCGGGCGGGGGTGTGGCGCGGGCGGGCGTGACGGGTGGGGTGTACCGAGCGACGGGTAGTGGTGGCGCGATTCGGCTCTCGGTGGATGGGGCTGAGCGTGAGGGGACGGGCGAGGGGTGAGTACTACCCGTTCTTCGGTACTAGTGTCCCCCGCCAGGAATCCTTTGAATATATGCGTTGAGTCGTTCGAAGATCTGGTCGGCGGTCTTGGTCCAGGTGAACGGTCGCGGGTTGT
>NZ_JBHWKR010000006.1:0-481688 GCF_042730855.1 Kribbella sp. NPDC059898 | reverse complement strand
GAACAAGCAATTGCTTGTTCCGCGCACCCATTGCCTGTGGTCAGTCCCGGTGCGGAACGAGGGGCCTGCCGAGCCGCTCCACCTCAGACGCACACTCGTGCGCGCGTTCCCTCACACAGACGTGTCCCACACGTACGCCGTCTCGCAACGCGTACGTCGCCATGTACAACCCACCCAGCACCGCGTCCCGCGCGCGCCGCAGGCGCCAACAAACAGCCGCCGCGAATCGGCGACCGTGCACTCCACCCGCCGGAACCGCACAGGCCTGCACGCCGCCGGATACATCCACGCGGCAGCACTACCCGCGCGCGCCGGAGGCGCCAACTGGTCGGCCGCCGTGAAGCGGTGAACCGTCCCGCTTTACCCCACAGCAACCCCGGCGAACCACTCCACCTCGCGGACACGTCCTCGTGCGTACGCCATCCCACGGGCATGCACGTCGCCGGATGCACCCGGCCGGCAGGACCACCCGCGCGCCGGAGGCGCCGACCGGTCAGCCGCCGCGAGGTGGTGACCGCTGTGCTTCGCTCACCCGAACCGCACGGGCGTGCACGTCGCCCAATACACCCGCCCACGAGCGCCACGCGCCAGCAAGCAGTCGCCGCGGAGCGGGGACGTTTGGGGCGGGGGCGGGGAGTCTGGGGGCTCCCCGCCGGAGTGGGTCAGTCTTTGATGCCGGACTGGGTGACGCCTTGGATGAGGTAGCGCTGGAGGAAGGCGAAGATGAGGACCAGCGGGAGGATCGACACCGCGACCGCCATGAAGAGTTCGTGGATGTTGATCGTCTGGGCGGTGATGAACGTCGACATCGCGACCTGGATGGTCCACGACGACGAGTCCTGGCCGATCACGAGCGGCCACAGGAACGAGTTCCAGTTGCCGATGAACGTGATCGCCGCCAGCGCCGCGAAGAACGGCAGGGAGTTCGGTACGACGATCCGCCAGAACACCCCGAAGTACCCGGCCCCGTCGACCCGCGCCGCCTCCTCCAGCTCCCGTGGGAACCCGAGGAAGTACTGCCGGAACAGGAACGCGGCGAACCCACTGAACAGCGTAGGAATGATCAGACCCCGCAGCGACGACACCCACCCGAGTGACGACACCACGATGAACGACGGGATGAACGTGACGGCGCCCGGGATCATCAGCGTCGCCACGATCGCGTAGAAGATCTTGTCCGCGTGCCGGTAGGGAATGCGCGCCAACCCGTATCCGGCCATCGATGCCAGCAGCAACTGTCCCGCCGTGCCGAGCACACCCACGACGGCCGAGTTGTACAACGCCCGCGCCATCGGCACGGTCGTGTCGTTGAACAGCTCGCTGATGTTGCCCCACTGCAGATGCGACGGGAACAGTGTCCAGGTAGGCGCCGTGATGTCGGCCTCGGTGGACAGCGCGTTGCGCAGGATCAGGTAGAACGGCAGCAGGAACAGCACCACCGCGATGAACAGCGCGATCCAGCGCAGCCCGGTCCCGACCCGGCCGAGCGGGGTCTGGGTGAAGCCGATCGGCTTCGGCGTACCGGTCGTACGTTCGGCGTCGGCCATCAGTCGCCCGCCTTTCCGAAGCCGAAGATCCGGCTCTGCAGGAGTGTCACGAGCATGATGATGACGGCCAGGATCAGGGCGCCGGCCGAGCCGTGCCCGAGGTCCTGGATCGAGCCGAGCGAGATGCCGTACAGGTAGACCAGCGGCGGCCGCGCGTAGTTCACGTTGCCGATCAGGTTGTAGAACTCGTCGAAGGCCTGGTACGCCGCGATCAGGTTCAGGATCAGTACGGCGACCGATGTCGCCCGCAGTTGCGGCAGCGTGATGTACCGGAAGATCTGCCACCCGGGCTTCGCCCCGTCGACGTACGCCGCCTCGTACAGCGTCGGCGAGATCCGTTGCAGGCCGGCGATGAACAGGATCATGTAGAACCCGAGCTGCAGCCACAACCGGACCGTCACCAGCGGCAGCCAGTACCACGGCGGCGAGACCGTCGAGAGCCAGGCGATGTTGTCGATGCCGAACCAGCCGAGGACCGTGTTCGCGAGACCGAACCGGACGCCGTTGAAGATCGACAGCCGCCAGATCAGCGACGCGACGACGTACGAGCAGGCGGTCGGCAGGAAGAACACCGACCGGAAGAACGCCCGCGCGATCTTCACCTGGTTGACCAGCAGCGCCAGTGCCAGCGAGAGCACGAACGTCAGCGGCACGATGAACACCGCGAAGATCGTGAACGTGCCCAGGCTGGACAGGAAGTTCTGGTCGGTGAGCATGTCGATGTAGTTGCGGAGCCCGACGAACTTCGACGGCGTCGCCGTGTTGTACGCCTCGAAGAAGCTGAGGACCAGGCTCCAGATGATCGGCAGGTACGAGAAGATCAGCAGCCCGAGCACGAACGGGCCGACGAACACCCAGAACCACAGGGCGTTCCCTTTGATCCCCTTCTGTCGTCGCCGTGCACCCCGCCGCTCACCAGCTGCCGCGGGGTCCGTGCGTGTCTTGACAGTTGAGCTCATCCGAACAACCGCTGCAGTTCGTCGTTGACGGTCTTCTCCGCCTTGGTGATCTCGGCGGCTGGGTCGGCTCCCTTCTTGATGATGTTGGTCAGCATGTCGCCGAACGCCGTACCCATCTTCGGGGTCCAGGCCGGGTCGTCGGTGTGACCGTAGTCCTGGGTCAGCTTCACCGTGTCGGCCGCGACGCCGCTCTGCAGCTTGGCCGCCTTGGCCGCGACGCTCTTCCGCGGCGGGATGTGGAAGCCGTAGCTCAGCGACCAGTCCTCCTGGTCCGCGGCCTGGTCGATCCACAGCCACTTCACGAACTTCTTCGCCGCGTCCACGTTCGCGCTCTTCGCGGACACGAACTGGGTCCAGCCGCCGGAGTACACAGCCGGCTTGTTCGACGCGTCGAGGGCCGGGAACGGGATCACGCCGAGGTCGTCGCCGAGCGCCTTCTGCATGCCCGGCACCGCCCACATGCCGATCCACTGCATCGCGCACAGGCCCTGGGTGATCGCGCTCGGGTCGGTCCAGTCGGTCGGCGAGCCGAGCAGGATGCTCTTGCTGGCGTAGAGCTCGTGCAGCTTGCCGAACATCTTCGCGGGGCCGTCGCCGGAGAAGCCCGGCTTGTGGTCCTTGGTGAGCCGGTCGCCACCGGCCGCCCAGAGCGCCGGCGAGCCGAGCGCGAGGCCGCCGTCGTTGCCGACGAACATGCCCTTCATCTTGTTGGTGGTGAGTGCCTTGGACGCCGCGATCAGGTCGTCGATGGTCTCCGGCGGCTTGATGCCGGCTTTGTCCAGCAGGGACTTGCGGTAGTAGATGACCTGCGGGTCGATGATCATCCGGATGCCGTAGATCTTGCCGTCCACGGTGTTCGTGGCCAGGTCGCCGGGGAGGAAGTCGTCCTTGACGTCGGCGATGATGTCGTCGAGCGCGACCACCTGGTTGCTCTTCACCATGCTGATGTTCAACTGGCTCTCGAAGACGTCAGGGCCCTTGTTCGACAGCAGGCCCGATGCGAGCTTGCTGCCGTAGTCGCCCGGGGTCCACTGCACGGTGACGTTCGCGTCGGTGTAGGCCTTCGCGTACTTCAGGGCTGCCTGCTGGGTGCCGGCCTCGCCGTACTGGTGGTACCACTGCGAGAGGCTGGCTTTGGATCCACCACCACCCCCACCGGACGACGGTCGGCCGGTATTGCCGCCGCAGGCCGCGGTGAACGCGGCGAGCGCGGCGAGTCCGCCGGTCCGCTTCAGCAGATCGCGCCGGGACAGTCCGGCGTTCGGAACATGAGCAGGCATGAATTCCACCTTCCCGAGAGGGAACGTCGCAGGGGTACGACGCACGGTTCCGAGGTACTTAACGGCGTTAAGCATCTCCGAGTTCTGGCACACGGTACTGCAAGTCAATCGTTGTAGAAGTGCCAGCACAATGTCTCAAAGGCGCGCCCGGCGCAAGACCGGACGCGCTGTTCTTTGTTTGATCGTGTGTAGTTGGTACCGGGTCGTGATCAGCCGAACAGTTCCCCCGCCGCAGCCTTGCGGACCAGCAGCGCCGGCGGCTCGAAGCGTTCGCCGTACGTCGCTGCCAGCACGCGCGCCCGCTCAGTGAATGCGCTGAGTCCGTACGCGTTCACGTACTGCAACGCCCCGCCGTGCAGCGGCGGGAACCCGATGCCGAAGATCGACCCGATGTTGGCGTCCGGAACCGACCGCAGCACGCCCTCGTCCAGGCACTTCACGGTCTCCAGCGCCATCGCGAACAGCATCCGCTCCTGGAGGTCGATCAGCGGTCCCTCTGCCCCGGCCGGGAAGTGTTCCCACAGCCCCGGCCACAAGCGCTTCGGCCCGTCCGCCGGGTAGTCGTAGAACCCGGCTCCCGCGGCCTTCCCGCGGCGGCCGAACTCGTTGACGAGCCGATCGGCGACCGCCATCCCCGGATGCTCGTCGAACGCCCCGGCGCTGTCGCCGGCCGCCCGGGCGGCGTCGCGGATCTTCTGCGGCAGCGTGAGCGTGACCTCGTCCAGCATCGCCAAAGGCGGCGCGGGGAAGCCGGCCTGGGTCGCGGCCCGTTCGATCATCACCGGGTCGACGCCCTCGGCCACCATCGCCGCGCCTTCCATCACCAGCGTGCCGAACACCCGCGACGTGAAGAACCCGCGGCTGTCGTTGACCACGATCGGCGTCTTCTTGATCTGCCGTACGACGTCGTAGGCCTGCGCGATCGCCCGGTCCGACGTCTTGGCGCCGGCGATCAGCTCGACCAGCGGCATCCGGTCCACCGGCGAGAAGAAGTGCATGCCGATGAAGTCGTCCGGCCGGTCGATCCCGTCCGCGAGCGCGGTGATCGGCAGCGTCGACGTGTTCGAGCAGAGCAGCGCGTCCGGCTCGACCACGCCGGCGATCTCGGCGAACACCTTCTGCTTCAGCCCGCCATCCTCGAAGACCGCCTCGATCACCAGATCGCAGCCGGCGAGATCGTTCGGGTCGCCCGTCGGCGTGATCCGGCTGAGGAACGTCTCCGCGTCGGCAGCGGTCGAACGGCCCTTTGCGACCTGCTTCGCGAGCAGTTTCTCGGAGTATTCCTTTCCGCGCGCGGCCGCCTCCAACGAAACATCTTTGAGCACAACCTCGATACCGGCCTTGGCGCACACATAGGCGATTCCGGCGCCCATCATCCCGGCACCCAGCACGCCCACCTTGCGCGCCCGGTACGCCGGTACGCCGTCCGGCCGCGAACCGCCCGCGTTGATCGACTGCAGGTCGAAGAAGAACGCCTGGATCATGTTCTTCGCGACCTGCCCGGTGGCGAGCGACACGAAGTACCGGGACTCGATCCGGGAGGCCGTCTCGAAGTCGACCTGGCTGCCCTCGACCGCGGCGCTCATGATCGCCCGCGGCGCCGGGTACGGCGCGCCCTTGAGCTGCTTGCGCAGGTTCGCCGGGAACGCCGGCAGGAACGCGGCCAGCTTCGGCGAGGCCGGCGTACCGCCCGGGATCTTGTAGCCGTCGCGGTCCCACGGCTGCTTGGCGTCGCCGTCGTACGACGTGATCCACCGCCGGGCCGCGTCCAGCAGCTCGTCGGCAGGAACGACCTCGTCGACGATGCCGACCGACTGCGCGTGCGCGGGCTTCATCCGCTGGCCCTGCAGCAGCACCTTCATCAGCGCGTCCTGCAGGCCGAGCATCCGCACGGTCCGGGTCACTCCCCCGCCGCCGGGCAGCAGGCCGAGCGTCACCTCCGGTACGCCGAGCTCGATGCGGTTGTCGTCGGCAACGATCCGGTGGTGGCAGGCGAGCGCGATCTCCAGTCCGCCGCCGAGCGCCGAACCGTTGATCGCGGCAACCACCGGTACGCCCAGGGTCTCCAGCGACCGCAGCTGCTGCTTCACGAGTTCGATCGTCGAGAACACCTGCGCGGCGTCCGACGGCTGGATCTGCGACAGCTGCCGCAGGTTCCCGCCGGCGAAGAAGGTGGACTTCGCCGACGTCACGATCACGCCCTTGAGCAGCGCCTTCTCGGCCACCAGGCGTTCGACGGTCCGGCCCATCGCGGCGACGTACGCGTCGTTCATCGTGTTCGCCGACGCATCGGGATCGTTCAGCGTCAGCGTGACCACGCCCGCGTCGTTCTTCCACTCGATCATGCGGCAAGCCTTTCGATGATCGTCGCGACGCCCATCCCGCCGCCGACGCACAGGGTGGCCAGTCCGTACCGGAGCTCGCGGCGCTCCAGCTCGTCCAGCAGGGTTCCGATCAGCATCGCTCCGGTGGCACCGAGCGGGTGCCCGAGGGCGATCGCGCCGCCGTTCACGTTCACCTTCTCGTGCGGTACGCCGAGGTCCTTCATGAAGTGCATGACCGCCGCCGCGAACGCCTCGTTCATCTCGAACAGGTCGATGTCCGACACGTCCAGCCCGGCGCGGGCCAGCGCCTTCCGGGCCGCCGGTGCGGGGCCGGTCAGCATGATCGTCGGGTCCGCGCCGCTGACGCCGACCGACACCACCCGGCCGCGTGGCGCCTGCCCGAGCGCCTCGCCAGCCTTCTCGTTGCCGATCGCGACCAGCGCGGCGCCGTCCACGATCCCGGACGAGTTGCCCGCGTGGTGCACGTGCTCGATCCGCTCGACGGTCAGGTACTTCTCCAGCGCCACCGAGTCGAACCCGCCGTGCTCCCCGATCGCCGCGAACGACAGCGGCAGCCCGGCCAGCGTCTCCACCGAGGTCCCCGGCCGGACCAGCTGGTCGTGGTCGAGGATCCGCAACCCGTTCCGGTCCACCACCGGTACGACGGAACGCGCGAAGTACCCGTTCGCCCAGGCCTTCGCGGCGCGGGCGTGCGACTCGGCGGCGTAGGCGTCGACGTCGGTCCGGGAGAACCCGTCGATGGTCGCGATCAGGTCCGCGCTGATGCCCTGCGGGATGAACCCGGTCTGCAGCGCGGTCTCCGGGTCCATCGCCCAGGCGCCGCCGTCGGAGCCCATCTTCACCCGCGACATCGACTCGACGCCGCCGGCCAGGATGAAGTCCTCCCAGCCGGAGCGGACCCGCTGCGCAGCCTGGTTGACAGCCTCCAGCCCGGACGCGCAGAACCGGTTCAGCTGTACGCCGCCGGTGGTCTCGGGGTAGCCCGCCATCAGTACGGCGGTCCGGGCGATGTCCATGCCCTGGTCGCCGATCGGCGTCACCACACCGAGGACGACGTCGTCGATGGCGGCCGGATCGAGGTCGGGGTGCCGGGTCCGCAGCTCGTCCAGCAGGCCGGTGATCAGCTGGATCGGCTTGACCTCGTGCAGCGCGCCGGCCGATTTCCCCTTGCCGCGCGGTGTGCGGATCGCGTCGTACAGGAAGGCGTCACTCATGAGGCCGATTGTGACAGTTGTACTGTCATGATGGTCAAGTGCGGACCGTTATGATCTCCGCCATGTCCGAGGTGGCGGGGGACGCGACGTTGACGGTGGACGAACTGTCGGCGCGTGTCGGGATGACAGTGCGAACGTTGCGGTTCTACGCGGGCCGGGGCCTGATCCCGCCGCCGATCCGCCGGGGCCGCGTGGGGTACTACGGAGCCGAGCACATCGCCCGGCTCGACCTGGTGCGGGAGCTGCAGGCGCACGGGTTCACGCTGCAGGCGATCGAGGGGTACCTGGACCGGATCCCGGCCGACGCCACCCCGCAGGACATCGCGCTGCACCGGACGCTGCTGACGCCATGGATGCGCGACCTCCCCGAGACCCTCGACCGGGCGGCCCTGGTACGGCGTACCGGCCGGGAGCTGAGCGACGACGACATCGAGATGCTGGTCGCGCTCGGAGTCGTCGAGCCGACGCCGGACGAGGACGTGTTCCAGGTGGCGACCGCGCACCTCAGCCTCGGCGTCGAACTGCTCGACCTGGACCTCCCGGTCGAGGCGGTCCTGGACGCCGGCCGGATCTTCACCGAGCACGGCCGCGCGATCGCCGAGGAACTCACCGAGGTGTTCCGCACCAAGGTCTGGCCGCACTACCGCGACTCCGGCGGCCCGCCCGAACACATCCAGCAGCTCGTCGAACGCTTCAAGCCCGTGACGATCCAGGGCCTCGTACTCGCGTACGAACGTGCCGTCGGCGAGACCCAGCGCGACACGATCCGCCGTACGCAGAACAAGCCGCGCTAGTTGGGGATGCGCAGGTATGTCAGCCCTCGTAGGTCCAGGTAGGTGTCGTTCGGGGTGGTGACCACGCGGAGCAGGACGGCGTCGCACCCCGGGCAGCGGGCCACAGTGCCGGGGGCGTTGACGTACACGCGGGCCTCGGCGAACACGTTGGTCTGCCCGCAGCCGTCGCACTGGCCGATGGCGGCGGTGAGGTCCACGGCGAACAGTTCGCTCAGCGATCCCGCCAGCGCGTTGCCATCAAGATGGTTCATCCGAAGCGCTCCGTTCTGACACGGGCCGGGTCGTGGCCGGCCGCCACCAGCAGGTCCGCGACCGCCTCCACGAACGGCGTCGGGCCACACACGTACGTCGTCGCGCCGGCCTCGGGGCCGAACGCGTACCGCTCCAGCACGTCTGCGTCGATCCGGCCCACCCGCGACTCCCCCGCCGGCGCCTCGCGCGTGTAGACGAGATGTACGTCGACGTCGTCCGCCGCGGCCAGTTCCTTCAGGTCGCGGACGTAGATCACCGACTCCGGGCGGCGAACGGAGTACAGCAGCCGCATCGGGGTCGACGGACCGGCAGCCGCCTGCAGCATCGACCGCAACGGCACGACCCCGGATCCGCCGCCGATCAGCTGCACCGGGCCGTCCTGCCCGGGCTTCCACACGAACCAGCCGCCGACCGGCCCGCGGATCTCCAGCGGGTCCCCGGGCTTCAGCACGTCGACCAGGTACGGCGACACCTCGCCGTCCGGGACCTGTTCCACGGTCAGCTCGATCGTGCCCTCGGTCCACGCGGACGCGATCGAGTACGACCGGGACGCGTGGTACCCGTCGTCAGCGGTCAGCCGTACGTCGAGGTGCTGGCCCGCGAGATGACCGGGCCAGTCCGGGACCTCCAGGACGATGGTGCGCGCCGTCTCGGTCTCCCGCCGTACGTCGGTGACCGTGGCGACCTGCCACGTCAGTCGCCGGCGTATCGCTGTTCTTTCCATGGGTCTCCGTACTCGTGGTAGCCGGCGGTCTCCCAGAAGCCGAGGTCCTCGGTGTCGGACAGCACCAGGCCGCGGACCCATTTGGCGCTCTTCCAGAAGTACAGGTGCGGGACGAGCAGCCGGGCCGGTCCACCGTGCTCGGGGTCCAGCGGCTCACCGTCGTACTCGTAGGCGATCCAGGACTGCCCGTCGAGCAGGTCGTCGAGCGGCACGTTGGTCGTGTAGCCGCCGTAGCTGTGCGCCATCGCGAAGTCCGCGCCGGTCTCGACGTCGGCGAGCAGCGTGTCGAGCGAGACGCCCTGCCAGCTCGTCTTCAGCTTCGACCAGCGGGTCACGCAGTGGATGTCCTTGGTGATCTCCTCGGACGGCAGCGCCATCAGCGCCGCCCAGTCCCACTTGTACTTCTCGCCGGTCTCGGTGGTGACCGTGAACTCCCAGTGCTCGGGCAGGACGTGCGGCGTCGGCCCGGCCGACAGCACCGGGAACTCGTGTGTCAGGTACTGCCCCGGCGGCAGCTCCGAGCCACCCCGCCGCCGTC
Organism: Kribbella sp. NPDC059898; assembly: GCF_042730855.1. Classification (NCBI taxonomy): domain Bacteria; kingdom Bacillati; phylum Actinomycetota; class Actinomycetes; order Propionibacteriales; family Kribbellaceae; genus Kribbella; species Kribbella sp. NPDC059898. The sequence goes on along the minus strand of NZ_JBHWKR010000006.1, from coordinate 472,035 downwards.
CGGTGAACCCCGGGGAAACGATCCCCATGGCGACCCTCCCTCGGTGTGCGATAACTCCCTGTACGCAGGTCTAGACTGCTAGCTCTCGCTGCCCCGGACCTCGGTAGCTCCCGTTGCTGCCACCTGCCCCGAGGAAGCTCTGATGTGCGAATGGTACGGCGCTCGTCCGCCGGTGGACGAGTGAGGATCACCGAAGCGGGTACCGGTGCGGCGGTGGCACCGAATCCGGCCGCCGCACAAGAGTCCGAAGCACGTGTCCCGATGAGCCTGACAACCCTCCCGAGGCCGCTAGAGTGGAGTATTCGCCGAGCGGCGGCACGAACGTGGACGGGATGCGTGGATCTGGACCGGAGCGCCAGAGTGTGGGGGGCGATCAGAGCTACCGCGCACGGTGACGGCACGCCGCCGTCGCTGCAGCACGCGGTCGATGCCTGCGCGTCCGGGTTGTCCGCGGCGGGTGCCGGGTTCGCGATGACGCCGGGCGGCGGCGTCTGGGAACCTCTGTTCTCCAGTGGTGCCGCCGCGACCGAACTGGACGAGCTGCAGTTCACGCTCGGCGAAGGCCCGAGCGGCGAAGCCGTCACGAGCGGTGCGCCGATCCTCGAATCGGACCTGTCCGGCATCGGGGCCGGCCGCCGCTGGCCCGCGTTCGCGGCCGGCGCCACCGAGCGCGGGATCGGCGCCGCGTTCGCGTTCCCGGTCGGCTTCGGCGCGGCGCAGGTCGGCGTACTGACCGTCTACCGCCGCGATCGCGGTCCACTGCCCGCGGAGCTGCTGGAGGACGCGCTGGTGTACGCCGACGCGCTCCTGGTGCTGGCGCTCGACAACCGCAGCGGGATCGCGACCGACACCGACCAGCAGGTCGAGGCCGCCTTCTCGGCCCGGCGCGCGGAGGTCCACCAGGCCGCCGGAGCGGTTGCCGCCCAGCTCGTCGTCAGCGTCACCGATGCCCTCGCCCGGCTGCGCGCGTACGCGTACAGCACCGGACAGTCCCTGCAGATGGTCGCCGCCGACGTGATGGCCGGCCGCCTGCGCCTCGAGGCCGACCCGAAGGAGACGCGCTCCCACCATGACGAGTTGGAGCAGGAGGATGACTCATGAGCACATCTGACCGGAGGGTGCGGGAAGTCTTCATCGAGTTGTCCGACACGCTCGTCGCCGACTTCGACATCATCGAGTTCCTCGACCGGTTGACCGCCCGCTGCACCGAGCTGCTGGACGTGGCCGCCTGCGGCATCCTGCTCGTCGACCACCACGGCGCGCTGAACCTGGTCGCGGCCTCCAGCGAACAGGCCCGGCTGGTCGAGCTCGTCCAGCTGCAGAACCTCGAAGGACCGTGCCTCGACGCGTTCACGACCGGGCGTCCGGTGCAGTACGCCGATCTGCGCGACGGCGGGAGTCCGTGGCAGAGCTTCGCGGTCGCGGCCGTGGAGGCGGGGTACCTGTCGGTCCAGGCGTTGCCGATGCGGCTGCGGGACACGACACTCGGCGCGGTCAACCTCTTCAGCGAGGAGCTCGGCCCGCTCTCCACGGAGACCGTCGTACTCGGGCAGGCGCTGGCGGACGCGGCGACGATCGGGATCCTGCACCAGCGGGCTTTGGCCCGCCAGGAGGTCGTCACGGAGCAGCTGCAGAACGCGCTGAACAGCCGAATCCTGATCGAGCAGGCGAAGGGATACCTCAGCCACAGCTTGTCGATCGGCACCGACCAGGCGTTCGCCGTACTGCGCACCTACGCCCGCTCCACCAACCGCCGCCTGACCGAGGTCGCCGCCGACGTCGTCCACGGCCGCCTCACGTTACCCACCCCGACAGCCGATTGAGTCGACCGCTTCAAGCGCCCGTATCCCTTCCCGGAAAGCGCGCTCCGTAGCTACTCTGTGTTGGCCTGTCCAACAAGCCCCAGCCCCCGGCCCGGACGCGCCGCGACCGCAGGGAGGGGTGACCGCGGCACGAAGGCACCCGGGTCCCGTCGCACACCACGACGGGACCCGTCTTCTTCAGATGCCCATGGTTCTGCCGATGATTTCCTTCATGATTTCGGTGGTGCCGCCGTAGATGGTTTGGATTCGGGTGTCCAGGTAGGCCTTGGCGATGGGGTACTCGGTCATGAAGCCGTAGCCGCCGTGGAGTTGGAGGCAGCGGTCCACGACCTTTTTCTGGAGTTCGGTGGTCCACCACTTGGCCATCGCGGCTTCGGCGACGGTCAGGGTGCCCGCGTTCAGTTCCTGGATGCAGCGGTCCACGAAGACTCTGGCGATCTGGGTTTCGGTAGCTAGTTCGGCTAGGACGAAGCGGCTGTTCTGGAAGGAGCCGATGGGCCGGCCGAACGCCTTGCGGTCCTTCACGTAGGTGAGGGTGTCCGCCAGCATGTTCTCGCAGGCAGCCGCCGCGACCACCGCGATCGTCAACCGCTCCTGGGGCAGCTTCTCCATCAGGTAGACGAAGCCCTTGCCCTCCTCGCCGAGCAGGTTCTTCACCGGCACCCGGACGTCGTCGAAGAAGAGTTCGGCGGTGTCCTGGGCCTTGAGTCCGATCTTGTCGAGGTTGCGGCCGCGTTCGAATCCGGGCATTCCCCGTTCGACCACGATCAGGGAGATGCCTTGGGCACCCGCCGACGGGTCGGTCTTGGCGACGACGATCACCAGGTCGGCCAAGATTCCGTTGGAAATGAAGGTCTTCTGGCCGTTGAGGACGTAGTGGTCACCATCGCGCCGCGCGGTGGTCTGGATCCCCTGCAGGTCACTCCCCGCGCCGGGCTCGGTCATCGCGATCGCCGTGATCGTCTCCCCCGAGCAGAACGCGGGCAGCCAGCGCTTCTTCTGTTCGTCGGTCGCGTAGTCCAGCAGGTACGCCGAATTGATGTCGGTGTGGATCGTGAACCCGACCCCACTCGCCCGCACTCGGGTGAGCTCCTCGATCAGTACGGCGTTGAACCGGAAGTCTCGCGCTCCGCCGCCGCCGTACTCCTCCGGCATCATGAACCCGAGCAGCCCCGCCGCCCCCGCGGCCTCCCACAGCGCGCGCGGAACAATGCCGGCCTCCTCCCACGCGTCGTGGTGCGGGACGATCTCCTTGTCGCAGAACGCCCGGACGGTGTCCCGGAAGGCATCCTGATCGGCGTCGAAGAGCTGACGTTCCACGGGCGGTTCCTCTCAGAGTTGTACGGCTGCGCCCGACTCGAGCAAGCCGTCGATATCGCCGATACCCCAGTCGGCGAGCGCCTCCCGGGTGTGCTCCCCCGGCCGTGCGGGCGGCCGGTCCAGGCTGGTCGGCGTACGGTCGAACCGCGGTGCGGGGGCCGCCTGCCGCACCCCGTCCACCTCCACAAAGGTGCCGCGGGCAACAAGATGCGGATGGTCCGCGGCCATCGGCAGCACCGGCGCGACGCAGGCGTCCGAGCCGTCGAAGACCGCGGTCCACTCCGCCTGCGTCCGTTCGCGGAACTTCTCGGTCAGCGCCTTCCGCAGCTCCGGCCACTGCGCCGGATCGTTCCGGTCCGGCGCATCGAGCCCGAGCTTGTCGATCAGCTCGGCGTAGAACTGTGGCTCGAGCGCCCCGACCGCCACATGCTTCCCGTCCGCGGTCTCGTACACGTCGTAGAACGGCGCGCCGGTGTCGAGCAGATTCGTGCCGCGCTCCTGCCGCCACGACCCGGCCGCGAGTGCGCCGAGCAGCATCGTGGTCAGATGCGCCGACCCGTCGACGATCGCCGCGTCCACGACCTGCCCCTGCCCGCTGCGCTGCGCCTCGTGCAGCGCCGCGAGGACGCCGATCACCAGGTACAGCGAGCCGCCCGCGAAGTCGCCGAGCAGGTTGGCCGGCACCTGCGGCGGTCCGCCCGCGCGGCCGATCAGGTGCAGCGCACCCGCCACGGCCAGGTAGTCGATATCGTGCCCCGCCGTCTGCGCCAGCGGCCCGTCCTGCCCCCACCCGGTCATCCGCCCGTACACCAGCCGCGGATTCAGCGCGTGACAGTCCTCCGGCCCGAGCCCGAGCCGCTCGGCGACCCCAGGCCGGAACCCTTCGACGAGTACGTCGGCCTGCGCGACCAGCCGGCGTACGACGTCCACAGCGGCCGGCTGTTTCAGGTCCAGTGCGGCGCTCCGGCGGCCGCGGTTCACCAGGTCCAGCTCCGGCGGTCCCATCGAGAGCCCGCCGCCGGGACGGTCGATCCGCAGTACGTCGGCACCGAGCTCGGCGAGCAGCATGCACGCGAACGGCGCGGGGCCGATCCCGGCCAGCTCGACCACCTTCACGCCCTCGAGTGGACCCATACCGGCCATTGTGACAGTTCCACTGTCACGGTCGTCAAGTGACCTTGCGCACGCCCGCCAGCGCACTCAGCGGAACCAGCGCCATCAGCCCCACGCCGACGCCGAGCACGACCGACCAACCGGGCTCGTCGCCGTTGAGATGACCGAGGTGAAAGGCCAGGTGCGGGACCGCGAACGCCAGGTACGCGAGCAACGCGACAGCCACCAGCCAGCGGTCGAACCGGATCGCCGCCGCGGTCAGCACGATCCCGATCCCGAGCGTCGCGCCGCCGAAGTCATGGAACAGGTGATCGTTGTACGGCGGATCCCAGTCGACCGTCGGCACGTGGTCGTAGAACGTCTTCGGCAGGAACGTCAGCCAGAGCCCGAGGATCAGCTCGAGCACCGCGAACACTATCAGCACCACGCGCACGTACGTCCTCATCGCAGGAACTCCGCGAACGTGATCTTCCCGTACTCCGGCCCGTCCACCGTCGCGTCACCGGCCGCGAACGCCCCGAACGTCTTCCCCGGCACCCGCACCGGCAGCACCGCGCGCCGTACGGACCGCGCGTCCTTCCACAACCGCGCCAACTCGACGACCGTGCGCCGTTCCGGACCGCCGATGTCCGGAGCGCGACCGTTCAGCGGCGGCTGTTCCACCAGTTCGGCCAGCCGGGCCGCGACCTCCTCGACCGCGATCGGCTGCAGCGTGACGGAGGGCGCGAGGACGGCGGGGAGGAACCGCTGGGCGCTGAGGACCTTGTCGACGAGGTTGTGGAACTGGGTCGCGCGCAGCACCGTGTACGGCACGCCGGACTCGGCGACCAGGCGTTCGGCCTCGAGCTTGTACCGGTAGTACGGCAGTGGGATGCGGTCGATCCCCGCGATCGACATCACGATCAGGTGGCGTACGCCGGAGGCGGCCGCGAGCAGGTTCCGGGTCTGCTCGACGTCCCGCTTGCCCTGACTGGTGGCCAGGTGGACGACGATGTCGAACCCGTCGAGAGCCAGACCTTGGCCCGTGGTGAGGTCGCCGACGACCCGATCGGGCCCGGGCTTCCGGCTCAGCACGCGCACCTGGTGTCCCTGGAGCCGGGCGACAGTCGGCCGACCGAGCGTGCCGGTGCCGCCGGTGACGAGTATCGAGGTCATTCGCTTGGTGTCCTTTCCGTCACCAAGTCAGACCCGACAGCCCTCCGATCTGTGACAGCTGCCCGGTCGCGAACGCCAACTTGTCCGGATTCATCACGAACTCCACGTGCGTCACCCCATCCGCGCCGACGGCGATGAACGCGATCGCGACCACGCCGTCCGGGCCGGCGGCCACCAGTGCCGGGCCGCCGTTCGCCTCGGTCAGGTACGCCTGGACGTCGCCGCCGAACCGCCGTACCGCACCGGACAGGTAGCGGGCGACCTTGCTCCGGCCGGTGACGACGTTGCGGGCCGCGGACACCTGGCCGCCGCTGTCGGCCCGCGACACCACGTCCGCCGCCAGCAGTTGCTCCAGCTCCTCGAGCTCGCCCAACCGGGCCGCCGCGATGAACCGCTCCACCAGCTTCCGCCAGCCGGCGCGGTCCACCGGCTGCTCGCGCCGCGACTCGGCCGCCAGCTTCTTCCCGGCCCGCGACGCCAACTGCCGCGCGTTCGCCTCCGACGTACCGATCAGCTCCGCCACGTCGCGGTACCCGTACGCGAAAGCCTCGTGCAGCACGTACGCCGCCCGCTCGGCAGGCGTCAGCCGCTCGAGCATCAGCAGCAACGCGAACGACACCGACTCCCGCTCCGCGACGACCTCCAACGGTCCGAGCGCGTCGAACTGCCCGGTCAGTACGGGCTCCGGCAGCCACTGGCCGACGTACGTCTCGCGACGTGCCCGGGCCGAGGTGAGCTGCTTGATCGAGAGGTTCGTGACCGTCTTGGCGAGGTACCCGTCCGGGTCGCGGACCGTCGTACGGTCGACGTCCTGCCAGCGCAGCCACGCGTCCTGGACGATCTCCTCCGCGTCGGTCGCGGTCCCGGTCATCCGGTACGCGATCCCGAACAGCCGGCCCCGCAGCCGCTCGAAATCATCCATGCCGGAAGGTTTCCGCCGCCCGCTGAATCGTGGTGTAGAAGTCCGACCAGCCCGCTTCGTCGAGCATGTCCGCGTCCTTGCCGCCCTGCCCGTCGATCAGCTCCCGGAGGATGTCCGCGTGCCCGGCATGGTGCGCGGTCTCGTCGACCACCCGCACCAGCAGCGCCCCGAACGTCGTACCGCGCTGTCCCTCGGCCCAGTGCGGTACTTCGGCCGGGTGCTCGAGGTCGAGCTCGGCGATCGAGCGGTCGGAGTGCGCGCAGGCCTCGCGGTACAGCCCGGTCAGGTACTCCGTCGACTCGTCCGGCCTCGCCCACATGTCGGCGCCGTCCCAGACCGAGCCGTCCGCCTCCCACGGCAGCTGTTCGCGCGGCGGCCGGCCGACGCTGGTGCCGAGGTAGACGTACTCGATACCGGTCAGGTGCTTCACCAGCCCGAGCAGGTTCGTACCGGACGGGACCAGCGGGCGGCGGCGGTCGTACTCGCTCAGGCCGTCGAGCTTGGCGAGCATCAGCGCGCGGGTCGCCTGGAGGTAGTCCTGCAGTACGGTCTTCACGGGGCTCCTGGGGGTACGAACGGGACCGGCGGGGCGCCGTGCTCGATGAGGTGCAGGAGCGCGGCGGTGTCGGCGTACTCGTCGATCATGTCGGCCAACCGGTCCAGCCTGTCTTCGCGGAGACCCGCGAAGGAGACGGTGCCGTCGGGCGCCGGCTTGCCGGTCAGCTCGGCGACCTCGGTGAGGAACGCGTGCCGCGCCGCGTCGGCGTCCAGCAGCCCGTGCCAGATCGTCCCCCACACGTTCCCCGAACGGCAGCCCCCGGGGAACTCACGAGCATCACCGGTCACCTCGACGATCCCGTGGTGGATCTCGTACGCCGTCCGCGTCGGGCGCGCGAGCACCTTCTCCCGGGCGAAGGTGGTTGCTACTGGCAACAACCCCAGTCCAGCGTGATCACCGCCTGTCTCCACCGCGTGTGGATCGGAGACGAATGATCCGAGCATTTGGTACCCGCCGCATATTCCCAGCACTGGAAGGCGGTTGGCGACTCTGGCCTGGAGAGCTTCGGCCAGGCCGGTGGTGCGGAGCCACGCCAGGTCGGCGACGGTGGCGCGGGAGCCGGGGAGGACTACCAGGTCGGCGTCGCGGACCTCGGCCGGGCTGGTGGTGAAGAAGACGCTGATGGTCGGCTCGGCCGCCAGCGCGTCCAGGTCCGTGAAGTTGCTGATCCGCGGGAACCGCACGACCGCGATCGTCAGCAGCTCGCCCGACGACGTACGCCGCACCGGAATGTCGAGCGCGTCCTCCGAGTCCAGCCACAGCTCCGGCAGCCACGGCAGCACGCCGTACGTCGGCCGGCCGGTCACCGAGGCGAGCATGTCGATCCCCGGCCGCAGCAACGACACGTCACCGCGGAACTTGTTCACCAGGAACCCGCCGATCAACGCCTGATCCGCCGCGTCGAGCAGCGCGACGGTCCCGAACATCGAGGCGAACACTCCCCCGCGGTCGATGTCGCCGACCACGACCACCGGCGCGCGGGTGTGCTGCGCGAGGCCCATGTTCACGTAGTCCGACTGCCGCAGGTTGATCTCGGTCGGGCTGCCCGCGCCCTCGCTGATCACCACGTCGTACCGGGACGCCAGGTCGTCGTACGCCGCGAACGCCGCCTTCGCGAGCTCCGCGCGTTCGGTCAGGAAGCCGCGCGCGGACAGCTCGCCCCACGGCTCCCCCATCAGCACGACGTGGCTGCGCCGGTCGCTGCCCGGTTTGAGCAGCACCGGGTTCATCGCGGCCTCGGGCTCGGCGCCGGCGGCAACGGCCTGGATCCACTGTGCGCGGCCGATCTCGGTGCCGTCGGCGCAGACCATCGAGTTGTTCGACATGTTCTGCGCCTTGTACGGCGCCACCCGCACACCCTGCCGCGCCAGCCAGCGGCACAGCCCGGTGACAACGGTCGTCTTGCCGGCGTCGGACGTCGTACCGGCGATCAGCAGCGAACCCATGTCAGCCGGCGAGCTGCAGCACGACGGCGGTCGGAAGTTTCGCGAGGTCGGCGCCGTCGAGCAGCAGTTTGGAGGCGCGTACGCCGCTGCCGATCACGACCGGCCCGGCGTTCGCGACCGCCTCGTCGACCAGGACCGGCCAGTCCGCGGGCAGTCCGATCGGCGTGATCCCGCCGTACTCCATGCCGGTCGAGCCGACCGCGTCGTCCTGGGCGGCGAACGAGATCTTCCGCACGCCGAGGTGCTTGCGGATCACGCCGTTCACGTCCGCCCGGTGCGTCGCGAGCACCATCACGGCGGCGTACGTCGACTCGCCGGCCCGCTTGCCGTGGACGATGACGCAGTTCGCCGAGGCTGCCATCGGTACGTCGTACTCCGCGCAGAACGCGGCCGTGTCCGCCAGGCCGGGATCGATCGCGACGGCGTACGCCGCAACGTCACCGAGCGCCGCGCGGACCGGGGCCGCGAGCAACTCCGGGACGTCGGCCGCGGGCTGCCACTCGAGCTTGCCCATCACCGGGCCGGTCATGCGCTCTTCACCAGGTCGGCGTACTCGGTGTGCTCCGCGAGGAAGTCCTGGTAGAACGGGCAGGCCGGCCTGACCTGCAGCCCGAGCGCCCGCGCGTCCTCCAGCGACCTGGTGGCGATCCGTCCGGCCACCCCGCGGCCGCGGAACTCGGGCAGCGTCTCGGCGTGCAGGAAGGTGATCGCCCCGGGGTACAGCTTGTAGTCGACGAACCCCATCAGGTTGCCGTCCGGGCCGACCGCCTCGTACCTGGACCGCTCCTTGGCGTCGACCACGCTGATCTCGTTCTCCATGCCCGCCACTCTAGTCAGGCCGGTAGATTGAACAGACGATGGAGCAGCACGACTGGCCTACCGAGTACGCCGAGCTGACGGCGGCCGACCGGCACGCCCCATTGCCGCCTGCGGACCTCGACCGGCTCGCGGTCGCCGCGTTCGTCCTCGGACGCGACGACGAGGTCGCGCAGTGCCGGGAACGCGCGTACGAAGGTCACCTGGCAGCCGGTGACCGCAGGCGCGCGGCGCGGACCGCGTTCTGGCTGGGCTTCCATCTGCAGAACCGCGGCGAGGTCGCGCACGCGGCCGGCTGGCGGGCGCGGATCGAGCGGCAGGTAGCCGACGACAGCGCCGAGTTCGCCGCGATGCGGCTGCAGGCCGACGCCGCCGCGCTGATGATGGCCGGCGACGCGGCGACCGCGCTGCCGATGTTCGAGCAGTCGTCCGGGCTGACCGCCGACGCCGAACTGCTGGTCCTCGCCACGCTCGGCCGCGGCCGCTGCCTGATGATGATGGCCCGCGGAGCCGAGGCGCTCGCCGCCCTCGACGAGGCGATGGTGCACGTGACCGGCGGCCGGATCGGCCCCGAGGTCTCCGGACTCGCGTACTGCGCGGTCGTCGACATCAGCATGCAGATGTACGACATCCGCCGCGCGCAGGAGTGGACCCGGGCGCTGACCGGTTGGTGTGACGCGCAGTCCGGTCTCGTGCCGTACCGCGGCGCATGCCTGGTGCACCGGGCGGAGATCCTCCAGCTGCGCGGCGCGTGGGCCGAGGCGGCCGATGCTGCCGAGGACGCCTGCCGCCGGTTGGCCGAGACCCAAGCGGGGGGCGACGCCTGGTACCGGCTGGCCGAGGTGGAGCGCCAGCGCGGTCGGTACGCCGCCGCCGAGCAGGCCTATCAGCAGGCAGCCGCTCACGGGGCCGAGGTCCAGCCCGGATTCGCCAGACTCCGGGCGGCGCAGGGCAATCAGGCCGCCGCGCTTGCCGGGCTGGAGCGCGCCTTGGCCGAGAAATCGCAGAACCTCCCGGACCTGCTGGCCGCTCGGGTCGACCTCGCGATCGACGCCGGCGACTACGACACCGCGCGGACGGCCGCCACCGAGCTGGCGACGCTCGCCGGCGTGGACTTGCCGTACCTGCAGGCCGTGGCGGCGTACGCCGAGGGCGCGGTCCGGATCGCGTGCGGCGACCTGCGCGAGGCGATCCCGCCGCTGCGGCGTGCCTGGTCGCTGTGGCAGCAGCTGGACACGCCGTACGAAGCCGCCCGTACGCGACTCCTGGTGGCTCGCGCCTGCCGGGCGCTGGGTGACGGCGATGCCGCGCAGATGGAGATCGACGGCGCCCGCGCGGTGTTCGAGCGGCTCGGCGCGGTGGCCGACCTGGCCGCGCTCGACCCCGGCGGCCGGGCCGGCGGGCTCAGTCCGCGGGAGCTGGAGGTACTGCGGTTGCTCGCCACCGGCGCCACCAACCGCGGCGTCGCCGAGCAGCTGTTCCTCAGCGAGCGGACCGTCGCCCGGCACGTCTCGAACATCTTCGGCAAGCTCGGGGTGTCCAGCCGCGCCGCCGCGACGGCGTACGCCTACTCGCACGGACTGGTGTCTGGGTAGAAATGACCATGCCGCCGCGGCGGTGATGGCGTGGTCGGGCGATGTGGCAGCCGGGTCCACAGTCCTACGTTGCTGGACAAGCGACGTACTGAGGGGGCTGTGATGGACAGGTTCGGGACTGTGGTGATCGGCGGTGGTCAGGCCGGTCTGGTGATGGGCTACTACCTGCGCCGGCTGAGCGAGAGCTTCGTGATCCTCGAGGCCGACGCCCGGATCGGCGACTCGTGGCGACGCCGGTACGACGCACTCCGGCTGTTCAGCCGGCCGCGGTACGCGAGCCTGCCCGGCCTGCGGATCCCGGTGAAGGACTGCCCGACCCGCGACGAGATGGCCGACTACCTCGAGCGGTACGCCGCGCACTTCGAGCTGCCTGTGCAGACCGGTGTCCAGGTGACGCGGGTGTCCCGCGACGCCCAGGGCTTCCTGGTGGACACCGACTCCGGCGAGTACTTCGCCGACCGGGTGGTCGTCGCCTCCGGGTGGCACGTCGTACCGCAACGGCCGGCGTTCGCGGCCGAGCTCGATCCGGCGATCCGCCAGCTGCACTCGCTGGAGTACCGCAATCCCGAGCAGTTCGCGGACGGCGAGGTGCTGGTCGTTGGTGCGGCCAACTCCGGCACCGACATTGCGCTGGAGGCGGTCAAGACGCATCCGACCCGGCTCGCCGGCCGGCACCCCGGGCAGGTCCCGGTCGACATCGACACCCGCGTCGGACATCTCACGACGCCGTTGGTGATGTTCGCGTTCAAGCACGTACTGACCCGCCGTACGCCGATGGGCCGCAAGGTGATGGCCTCGATGCGGGGCCACGGGGTCAACCTGGTGCGGAACAAGATCGAGCAGGTGGAGGCGGCCGGCGTCGTACGGCACGGGCGGATCGAGTCGGTGCGCGACGGCTACCCGGTGACCGCGGACGGCGAGGTGCTGAGCGACGTACGGACGGTCGTCTGGTGCACCGGGTCCGGGCCGGACCACAGCTGGCTGGACCTGCCCGACGGACCGCACACGCGCGGGATCTCGGACGACGATCCGCGGCTGATGTACCTCGGAGCGGAGTTCCAGTTCGCAGTCGCCTCGGCGACGATCCAGGGGCTGGACCGGGACGCCCGGTACCTGATCCGGCACCTCCGGGACCGCCGGAACGCGGCGGTCCCGGCGGGAGTCACGCGACCTTGAGGTCGACCTTGATGTTGCCGCGGGTGGCGTTCGAGTACGGGCAGACCTGGTGCGCCTGCGCCACCAGCTCCTCCGCGGCGGCTCGGTCCTCGATGCCCGGCAGGCTCACGACGAGCGCGACCTCGAGGCCGTACCCGGCGCCGCCGTTGATCGGGCCGATGCCGACCTCGGCGGTGACGGTCGAGCCCTCGACGTCCTGACGGCTGCGGCGGGCGACCACCTTCAGCGCGCTGTGGAAGCACGCCGCGTACCCGGCCGCGAACAGCTGCTCCGGGTTGGTGCCGTTGCCGTTGCCGCCCATCTCGACCGGCGGCGCGACGGTGACGGCGAGCTTGCCGTCGTCGGTCCCGACCTTGCCGTCCCGGCCGCCGTCCGCAGTGGCCTTGGCGGTGTACAGAACCTTCTCAACAGCGATCGTCATAGCTGGGTTTCTCCTTCAGCGAGTGGGGTCGAGCAGGAGCTTGCCCACGGTACGGCGGGCACGCATGTCTTCGTGGGCGGTGGCGACCTCGGACAGCGCGTACTCGCCGCCGACGATCGGGGTCAGTGTGCCTTCGGCGGTCAGGCCGAACAGTTCGGCCAGCGGATCGCCGAGCAGCCGCGGGTTCGCGAAGCAGTCGGCCAGCCAGAAGCCGGCGACTGTCTTCGAGCCCTTCATCAACCGGCTCGGGTCGATGGGCGCGGCCTGCTGCCGGGACGCCGCACCGAACGTCACCAGCCGGCCGAACCGGGCCAGCGCGGCGAACGACTCGTCGAACGTCGGGCCACCGACCATCTCGAGCACGATGTCGACCGGCTTGCCGCCGTTCGCCTCGAGGATCCGGTCCTTCAGGCCTTCCGGCGTACCGTCGATCGCGGCGTCCGCGCCGAGCTCGAGGACCTGCCGGCGCTTCTCCTCGCTCGAAGCGGTCGCGATCACGCGCCCGGCGCCCCAGAGCTTCGCGAGCTGCACGGCGAGCGAGCCGACACCGCCCGCACCGGCGTGCACGAGGACGGACTCCCCCGGCTGCAGGTGCGTGGAGGTCTTCAGCAGATGCCACGCGGTCGTCCCTTGCAGCACGAGCGAGAGCGCCTGGCCGTCGGTGACACCCTCCGGCACGTCCCACGCGTACGGCGCGTGCGCCACGGTCTGCTCGGCGTACCCGCCGGAACCGACCAGCGCGACCACGCGCCGGCCGTCCGCGGTGTGACCGACGACCTCGCCGCCGGGGATCAGCGGAAGCTCCGTCTTCGAGAGATAGCTGTTCTCGACCTGGTGGGTGTCCGCGTAGTTGATGCCCGCGCGGTCGACCGTGATCAGCACCTGGCCGTCGCCGGCGACCGGCGCCGGGACCTCGCTGATCTTCAGGACCTCGGGTCCGCCGAACTCGGTGATCTGAATGGCTCGCATACACCGTACTATACACTGTACGTTAGGAAGTTCGAAGGGAGCTGGGTCACATGGCGCGGACGCCGCGGAACACGCTGAGCGCGGAGCTGATCGTGCGGACGGCGCTCGAGCTGATGGAGGCCAAGGGCGCGGACGCGTTCAGCCTGCGCGGGGTCGCCGCCGAGCTGGGCGTCGGCCCGATGGCGCTCTACACCTACTTCCGGAACAAGGACGAGCTGTACGACGCCGTCCGCGATCACCTGATGTCGTTGCTCCCCGCCGTACCGGCTGATGTGCCGTGGCCGGACCAAGTCCGGTCGGTGTGCCGGTCGTTGCGGCTGCTGATGCTGCAGCATCCTTGCCTGGCGCAACTACTTGCGGGCCGGCCGTTGAGCGGGCACGAGACGGCGCGGGTCGCCGAGGGGCTGCTCGGCGTACTGCGGGCCGCCGGGTTCGACCCGGAGACGGCCGCACGGACGCACACGACCCTGTTCACGTACGTGCTCGGGTCGACGTCGTGGGAGATCCAGATGGCCGCCGAACGCCGGGACCCGGAAGCGTGGCGGCGGTTGCGGGCGTCGATGGAGTCGCTGTCGGCGCGCGAGTTCCCGTCGGTCGTCGAGCTGGCGCCGGAGCTGGCCCGGACGACGGGCGGCGACGAGCAGTTCGACTATGGGCTCGACCTGCTGCTCGCCGGGCTGACCCTCAGAACACCATCGTGACCCCCTCCCCTCCTGTTCTTTCCTTTCTTCAGAACACCATCGTGACGATAGCCACCGCACCGATGCAGACGATCAGCGCCCGGAGCGCGATCGGCGGCAGCCGGCGGCCGTAGCGGGCGCCGAGGAAACCACCGATCGTCGAACCGACGGCGATCAGCACCGCGACCAGCCAGTCGATGTCGTGGACGACCACGAACAGGATCGCGGCCACGGTGTTCACGGCGGTCGCCAGCACGTTCTTCAACCCGTTCATCCGCTGCAGGTTCGAGTCCAGGCCGAGGCCGAGGATCGCCATCAGCAGCACGCCTTGCGCGGCGCCGAAGTACCCGCCGTAGACACCGGTCGCGAAGACGGCCGGGATCACCCACCAGGCGCCGCGGTGCAGGTGCGACGGCGCGCTGATCCACTTCGACAGCCACGGCTGGAACGCGACCAGCAGACAGCCGAGCAGGATCAGCACCGGTACGACGGCGTGGAACGCGGAGTCCGGCGTGGTGAGCAGCAGCACTCCCCCGAGGATGCCGCCGAGCACCGAGGCGGGCACCAGGCGCAGCATCCGGCCGCGCTGCCCTTCGAGCTCCCGGCGGTATCCGATCGCGCCGGCCGCGGCACCCGGCGCCAGGCCGACCGTGTTGCTGACGTTCGCCAGCACCGGAGGAATACCGACGGCCAGCAGGGCGGGGAACGTGAGCAGCGTGCCCGACCCCACCACAGCGTTGATCGTTCCCGCGCCCATCCCGGCCAGCAGGACGAACACCGCCTCGAACCATGTCATCGCTCAGAGACTTTACGCACCTGTTCCGGCACCCGCAGATCTGTCCGGCGGTTGAACAGGCAAGAACCCTCCCGGACGAGCGTCCGGGAGGGTTCTGGTGGGTGTTGTCAGCGCTGCGGGGGTTCTTGCGCCGGGGGCTCCTGGGCGGGGGCCGGGGGCTGCTGGGACGGCGCCGGCGGCGGGACCGCCGGCATCGTCGGCGCGGCCTGGCTGCGGGTGCTCACGGCCGCGGACTCGGCGGCCGCGATCGCTTCGCGGACCGCGTTGTCGGCCTCCGCCACTGCGGCCGGCGCCGCGGCGGAGTCGAGCTCCGGCACCTCGCCGTTCGACAGCTCGGGCGCGTGCCAGTCGCCCTCGGCCTGCTTCGCGATCCCGGCCACCTGGCCGACCGCGGAGCCGAGACCCTTGAGCGCGTCGCCGATCTCACTCGGCACGATCCAGAGCTTGTTCGCGTCGCCCTGGGCGATCGACGGCAGCATCTGCAGGTACTGGTACGCGAGCAGACCCTGGTCCGGCTTGCCGGCGTGGATCGCGTTGAAGACCGTGGTGATGGCCTGCGCCTCACCCTGTGCCTTCAGGATCCGGGCCTGCCGCTCGGCCTCGGCGCGGAGGATGCGGGACTGCTTGTCACCTTCGGCGGTGAGGATCGCGGACTGCTTCTGACCCTCGGCGGACAGTACCGCGGACTGCCGCATACCTTCCGCGGTGAGGATCGCGGCGCGCTTGTCCCGGTCCGCGCGCATCTGCTTCTCCATCGAGTCCTGGATCGAGGGCGGCGGGTCGATCGACCGCAGCTCGACCCGGTTCACCCGGATGCCCCACTTGCCGGTCGCCTCGTCGAGCACGTACCGGAGCTTCTCGTTGATCTCCTCGCGGGAGGTCAGCGTCTGCTCCAGGTCCATGCCACCGATGATGTTCCGCAGCGTGGTCATGGTCAGCTGCTCGATCGCCTGGATGTAGTTGGAGATCTCGTACGTCGCCCGCACCGGGTCGTTGACCTGGAAGTAGATGACGGAGTCGATCGACACCATCAGGTTGTCCTCGGTGATGACGCCCTGCGGCGGGAACGCGACCACCTGCTCGCGCATGTCGATGGTGTAGCGGACCTTGTCGACGAACGGGGTCAGCAGGTTCAGGCCCGGCTGCAGCCCGGTCTTGAACTTACCGAACCGTTCGACGATGCCGACGGTCTGCTGCTGCACCACCCGGACGGATTTCACCAAGGTCACGATCACCACCAGGGCGACCAGTGCCAGGACTATGAGGAACGCGGTCACTCGACCCTCCACTCGAACACTCGGACGGGCAGTCTGCCGCCCTACCTCCGACACTACTGCGAGTAGGGGACCACCCGACGCTCAGGACTGCGGCGGGTCCTGGGGTTTCGGGGTCTCCATCTGCGGCAACGGATCGCTGACCGGGTACACGACCGCGGTCGCGCCGTCGATGGACATCACCTCGACGCGGGTACCGGGGGCGATCGTCGAGATCTCGTCGTACGGGCGCGCCGTCCACAGCTCGCCGCCGAGCCGGATCGAGCCGCCGCCGTCGGGATGGATCTCCTTCACCACCGTCCCGGTGCGGCCGATGACGTGCGCCGAACCGGTCTTCAGCTCCTGCCCGTGATGGATCTTGCGGACGATCATCGGCCGGATCGCGCCGAGCATCGCGCCCGCGGTGATCAGCCCGATGACGATCTGCAGCCAGAGCAGCCCCGGAAAGAACGCGGCCACCCCCGCCGCGGTGAGCGCGCCGGCGGCCAGCATCAGCAACGTGAAATCGAGCGAAGCCAGCTCCGCCAGGCCGAGGACGGCGGCGATCGTCAGCCACGCCGCCCACATGTTGTCCCGCAGCCAATCCATCATTTCCCAAGCCTATCCAGGTCGGGGGTTTCCGGCAGGGGTTCGACGCGTCACACGCGCTGCCGGATCCGTGTCAGAGCGCGCGGGCCGTGTACCGGCCGTCCTCCTGCTTGAGAGTGAGGGCCAGGTCGAAGGTGTCGCTGAGGTTCTCCGCGGTCAGCGCCTGGTCCATCGGGCCGGCCGCGACGATCCTGCCCTGCTTGAGCAGCAGCGCGTGCGTGAAGCCCGGCGGGATCTCCTCGACGTGGTGGGTGACCAGCACCATCGCGGGCGCACCGGCGGCCGTCGCGATCGAGCTCAGCGAACGGACCAGCTGTTCGCGACCCGTAAGGTCCAGGCCCGCCGCGGGCTCGTCCATCAGCATCAGCTCGGGGTCGGTCATCAGCGCGCGGGCGATCTGCACGCGCTTGCGCTCGCCCTCGGACAGCGTGCCGAACGTGCGGTCCGCCAGGTGCGCGATGCCGAGCTCGGCGAGCAACGCGGTGGCGCGCTCGTGGTCGAGCTCGTCGTACTCCTCGATCCAGCGGCCGAGGACGGCGTACGACGCGGAAACCACCACGTCGGACACCCGCTCGCTCTTCGGCAGCCGGTCCGCGAGCGCGGCGCTGGTCAGCCCGATCCGCGGCCGCAGCTCGAACACGTCGACCGCGCCGAGCACCTCGCCGAGCAGCCCGGCCACACCGGACGTCGGGTGCACCTGGGCGGCCAGGATCTGCAGCAGCGTGGTCTTGCCGGCGCCGTTCGGCCCGATCACCACCCACCGGTCGGCCTCGTCGATCGTCCAGTCGATCCCGTCGAGCAGACGCGCGTCCCCACGAACGACCGACACCCCGGCCAGCTCCACCACTGCAGTCATGCACCAAAACCTAAGGGGTCGCCGTTTTCGGCCCGCTGGTGGGTGGTGCGAGACTTACGGCGTGCTGACGACCTCCGCCTCGGTCCGGTTCACCGTCTGGACGAACGCGATGCTGACCGGCGCCTGCGATCCCGACACCGCCGCGCACAAGATCCTCGGCGACGACGTCGGTCACCACGTCGCGGGCCTCGCCGGGCACCCGGAGCCGGCCACGTTGCCGGTGGCGCTCAACCTGTTGCGGGCCGCCGGTACGACGCAGGCGCATCTCGCGTTGCCGGTGCCGGGCGACCCGATCGGGCTGGCCGGTCCGCCCGCGTTCAACGAGGCGGCGCTGGAGACCGGGGAGGCCGTCGTACTCACCGGGCCGGAGATCGGGCTGGTGCCGGCGTACGTCGGACCGGCCGTGCAGTGGGCGGTGCTGCCGGCCGCGCCGCCGGTGCCCGCCGATCTCGGCGAGGCGGACCGGGGGCTGCGGATGGCGCTGATCGATGCCGCGGACTCGCTGGCCGCGCTCGAGGTCGCGAGGTGGAAGCCGGAGGTGGCGGACGCGCTGATCGACATCCGGAAGATCGGCCGCGGCACCGGCGACGAGCTGGCGCCGGGGTACGAACCCCGCGCGGTGAAGGCCGCGGCAACGGCCCGCAGATGTCTGGCCATCGCAGACGCTGCGCTCGAGGACGACGGTGCGGCAGTAACCGGCGCCGAGGCCGACGCCCGCCGCCGAGCCCTCCTGGAACTGGCCACCGCCGCCCGCCGCGCACTGGTAGCAGCCTGCGCCCCACCCGTTCGTGACTGAGATCTGGACCGGACATCTGACTGTCATCTGGTTTGGGTAGGTTTGCGGCGAGATGACAGGACTGGGTGAGATGGAGACGGCAGCGGCCGAGCGGCCGACGTTGCTGGTGACATTGACGGGGACCGACCGGCCGGGGCTGACGTCCGCGGTGCTGTCCACCCTGGCGACCCGTGGGCTCGAGGTGATCGACGCCGAGCAGGTCGTCCTGCGCGGCCGTCTGGTGCTCGGCGTACTGCTGTCCGCGCCGCGCGACCACAAGGACCTGAAGGAAGAACTGAAGGCACTCGCGAACGTCCTCGACGTCGACATCTCGGTGAAGAAGGGTGTCGGCGACAACGAGCCGCGCCGCAAGGGCCGCAGCCAGGTGACCGTGATCGGCCACCCGCTGTCCGCCTCCGGGCTCGCCGCGGTGGCCGGACGGATCGCCGACACCGGCGCGAACATCGACCGGATCAGCCGCATGGCGCGCTACCCGGTGACCGCGATGGAGATCGCCGTCTCCGGCGTCGAACCCGAGGCCCTGCGCACCGTCCTCGCACTGGAGGGTGTCCGCCAGGGCCTCGACATCGCCGTCCAGGACGGCGGCCTGTACCGGCGGGCGAAGCGGCTGATCGTGATGGACGTCGACTCCACGCTGATCCAGGGCGAGGTGATCGAGATGCTCGCCGCCCACGCCGGCCGCCTGGACGAGGTCGCTGCCGTCACCGAGCAGGCGATGCGCGGCGAACTCGACTTCGCGGAGTCGCTCACGCACCGGGTCGCGGCCCTCGAAGGCCTTCCGGTCTCGGCCCTCGACGAGGTGTACGCCGCGATCGAGCTCGCGCCCGGCGCCCGCACCCTGGTCCGGACGCTGAAGCGACTCGGCTACCAGTTCGCGATCGTCAGCGGCGGGTTCAGCCAGATCACCGACCAGCTCGCGGCCGAGCTCGGCATCGACTACGCGAAGGCCAACGAACTGGAGATTGCCGACGGCAAGCTCACCGGCCGCGTGGTCGGCGAGATCGTCGACCGGCCGGGCAAGGCGACCGCCCTGCGCGAGTTCGCGGCCCGCTCCGGTACGCCGCTCAGCCAGACCGTCGCGATCGGTGACGGGGCCAACGATCTCGACATGCTCGCCGCCGCCGGCCTCGGCGTCGCGTTCAACGCCAAGCCTGTGGTCCGCGCCGCCGCCGACACCCACCTGAGCGTCCCGTACCTGGACACGATCCTCTACCTCCTCGGCATCACCCGCGAGGAAGTCGAGAACGCCGACGCCGACAACCCTGCCTAAGATCCGGGGTATGGAGTTCAGCACCCGACCCGCGACGCTCGACGACGCGCCCGCGATCCACGCCGTCATCGCCGCCAACGAGCGGGCCTGGCACGGGCAGGTGGAGTCGGCGGCCGACGCTGTCGCCGCGGACCTGCGGCGCCCGCTGATCACGCTCGACCTCGACACCCGCGTGGTCGAGACGCCCGACGGCGAAATCGTCGCCTGGGCCTGGGTGCACGGCGGCCGGCGCTCGCAGATCGACGTACACCCGTCGTACGCCGGCCGCGGTCTCGGCACCGAGCTGCTCGACTGGGCCGAGGCGCGCGCCCGGGAGCACGAGAGCGACTGGCTCGCGCAGACGGTCGACGACGCGGACGAGGCCGGTACGGCGTTGCTCCGGGCGCGCGGGTACGACGTACTCGCCACCAACTGGTTGCTCGAGCGGCCGGTCGACGGCGAGGCGCCGACGATCCCGCACGGCGTGACGGTCCGCCCGTTCGCGCCGGGTGACGAGCGGGTGGCGCACCAGGTCGTGCAGGACGCGTTCGACGAGTGGCAGCCGCGCCGGCACGGGTACGAGGAGTGGGCCGGGACCAGCATCGAGCGCCCGAGCTTCGACCCCGCGCTGTCGCCGGTCGCGGTGGCCGGTGACGAGATCGTCGGCGTGGTGATCGGCCTCGAACTCCCGGACTCCCCCGACGGGTACGTCGACCAGGTCGCCGTCCGGAAAGACTTCCGCGGCCGCGGCATCGCCCGCACGCTGCTGACCGTCGCCGCGCAGGAGGCCGGGCGCCGCGGGCGGCGGACGCTGACGCTCTGGACGCACTCCGGCACCGGCGCGCTCGCGATGTACCAGCGCCTCGGCATGTCGGTCCGGCGCAGTACGACGGTCTACCGCACGGAGCTGTGACGAGCTGTTGACAGCGTGGCATGAGAGCGCTCACATTGGCCTCATCCACCGCCCCTGGAGGTCGACATGCGGATCCGCCCCCTCGCACTCGCCCTGATCGCCCCACTGCTCGCCGTCGCCACGCTCGGCGTCGCCGCCCAGGCCGACGTACCGACGCCGCCCGCCGGCTGGTCGACGATGTGGAGCGACGACTTCAACGGCCCGAACGGCAGCCTGCCGTCGAGCACGAACTGGATCGTCGACACCGGCCACGGCTACCCGGGCGGCCCCGGGAACTGGGGTACCGGCGAGATCCAGAACTACACGAACAGCCCGGACAACCTGTCCCTCGACGGCACCGGGAACCTGAGGATCACCCCGCGCCGGGACGCGGCCGGCAACTGGACGTCGGCCCGGATCGAGTCCCAGCGCGCCGACTTCAAACCGCCGGCCGGCGGGGTGCTGGCGATCGAGAGCCGGATCCAGATGCCGAACGTCACCGGCGACGCCGCGCTCGGGTACTGGCCGGCGTTCTGGGCGCTCGGCTCGCCGTACCGCGGGAACTACTGGAACTGGCCGGGCATCGGCGAGTTCGACATCATGGAGAACGTCAACGGGATCAACTCGGTCTGGGGCGTGCTGCACTGCGGCGTGAACCCGGGTGGCGCCTGCAACGAGACCACCGGCCTCGGCGCGAACCGTGCGTGTCCCGGATCGACCTGCCAGTCCGCCTTCCACACGTACCGCTTCGAGTGGGACACCTCCGTCTCACCGAACCAGCTCAGGTGGTACGTCGACGGGCAGCAGTTCCACTCGCTCAGCCAGAGCCAGTTCCCGGCCGACACCTGGGCGAACATGACCTCGCACGCCGGGTACTTCGTGCTGCTGAACCTCGCGATCGGCGGCGCGTTCCCGGACGCGCTGAACGGCCCGACGCCGCGCGCGTCGACGGTCCCGGACAAGCCGATGGTCGTCGACTACGTCGCGGTGTCGACGAAGGGCGGCGGCACGACGACTCCCCCGCCGCCGAGCTCGTCGGCGTACAGCACGCTGCAGGCGGAGTCGTACAGCCAGCAGTCGGGAACCGGCCTGGAGACCACGACCGACACAGGCGGTGGCCAGAACCTGATGCAGGTCGGCAACGGTGACTGGGCTTTGTACCGAGGCATCGACTTCGGCAGCACACCGGCGACCCAGTTCGTCGCCCGGGTCGCTTCGGGTGCGGCGGGCGGGGTGAGCGGGCTGGTCGAAGTACGGCTCGACAGTAGGTCGAACCCACCGATCGGCAGCTTCGCCATCGCCAACACCGGCGGCTGGCAGTCCTGGCGCACCGTCCCCGCGAACATGTCCGCGGTCACCGGCGTCCACGACGTCTACGTCACCTTCACCAGCGGCCAGCCGGCCGACTTCGTCAACCTGAACTGGTTCACGTTCGCTCACTAACCCACTAACCCACTACCCACTACCCTCCGCCGCACGCCCGGCGCATCCCAACTTTGAGAAGCCACCAACCACCGTCGAGCCCTGAGAACGGTCGGTGGCTTCTCAAAGTGGACATCGGGGTCGGGTGTCAGGCGGCGTGGAGGTCGTGGGTGGGGTCGTGCGGGTCGGCCGACCGCCAGATCGGCGGGTCGCCGGGGCGGGATCGGCCCCTTGCGAACGCGGCCCGGAGACGGGCGATCACGTCCGAACGCGGATCGAGGACGTCTTCCCAGCCGAAGTGCACGAGTTCGACGGCCCGGTCGCTCAGCCGCTGGTCACGCCGGTAGCTGCGCCGCAGCTGACGGCGCCGTTCCGCCGGGCTCTCGCTGTCGTACTTCGCGAGACCGTCCGCCTCACCGATGGTCCGGAACTCCGGCCACCAGAAGTCGACGCGTTCCGGCATCCACGCGTAGCCGTCCCAGAACTGTGCCTGGAGGATCGGCCCGGGCAAGCCGGCAACAGCGAAGACCGATCGGGCGATCGACTCAAGCACCGACTCCGCCCTCGGGTCGCCGAAGCCGATCGTGGTCCGCGCCCGGCGGATGCCCGGCCACTGGAACTGCCGCTCCATGGCACCTTCGAGATCGTCGAGCGAAACCCCGCTGCGCAGCGCGTGGTCCACCGTCACGATCGCCTCGCGGAACGGCAAGGCGCGGGCCAGATCCACCACACTTCTCGCGGGACTCGTGACCGGCAACCACAGCTGCCGGGACACATCGACCGGTTCCAGGGCCGCCCGCCGTACGACGATGTCCGCACGGCGCTGGTTCCGCCTGGTCGCGGCCGGCCTTGTCAACCACGTGGCACTTGTGGGCGGCGCTGCCGGACGCCGGCTGTCCGTCCAGCTGCGCAGACCTGCCAGGCGGACCGCGCTGAAGTGACTCACAACCGAGCCGGGGTGCGAGGCCTGCGCGCAGGCGATGCGCGCCAGACCCTCGTCCAGCCGACCGTCGATGTAATGGCCATGGTGGTGCTGCAGCACCCGCCGGCGGAGAAGTCGCCGCAGGTCGGCGTCCCGCAATCCGGCGGCGAGCAAGACCTGCCGGTCCCGCGGCGTCCGAACGAGCTCCAGCACCCGAAGACGGACATCGTCAGCCAATCGATCCATCCCCCCAGCATCTGCCACAACCCGCAGCCCCGCGCCCCGTCCCCGCCTCCCTGTGGACAACTCCGCAGCAGCGATGCGACTTTGAGAAGCCACCGACCACGAATCGACGCGAAGAATGGTCGGTGGCTTCTCAAAGTCGGGGAGAGTCGGTGCGGACGGCGGTGCGCGAGGGGAAGGGGCGCGAGGGCTTAGGCTTCCGCTTATGTCTGAACTGCAGGGTGGGCCGGGTGCCCTGTTCGCCATCGGTGGTGCCGAGGACAAGCTGAAGAAGCGGACGGTGCTGCAGGAGTTCGTCGAGGCGGCAGGTGGGTCGAAGGCGCGGATCGTCGTGGTGCCCACGGCGTCCGCGCTGGGGCCCGACGTGATCGACGTGTACCGCGCGCTCTTCGCCGCCCTGGGTGCCGAGAGCGTGGTCGGCGTCCGCCCGGAGAACCGGGAGGACGCCGACGACCCGGCCTTCATCGCGCCGCTGAACGACGCCACCGGGATCTTCATGACCGGCGGCAACCAGCTCAAGCTCGCGGGTGTCGTCACCGGTACGGCGTTCGGCCGCGCCGTGACGGCCGCGCACGCGCGCGGTGCGGCGGTCGGCGGTACGTCGGCGGGCGCGAGCATCCTGGCCGAGCACATGATCGCGTTCGGGCGTTCCGGCGCCACCCCGCGGCAGCGGATGAGCCAGCTGGCCGGCGGGCTCGGTCTGGTGCAGGGCGCGATCGTCGACCAGCACTTCGCCCAGCGGAACCGGTACGGCCGGCTGCTGTCGCTGGTCGCGCAGTCCCCCGGCCTGCTCGGGATCGGCGTCGACGAGGACACCGCTGCGGTCGTCCGCGGCACCCACCTGGAGGTCGTCGGCCGGGGCGCGGTGACGATCTTCGACGGCACCCGGATCACCTCGAACGCGCACAACGCGAAGCGCTCCGAGCCGATCCTCGCGTCCGGTGTCGTGCTGCACGTGCTGCCCGCGACCGCGACGTTCGACCTGGAGCACCGGGTGCTGCTGTCGTACGGCCCGCAGCCGCCGGCCGCGGAGATCGCGGAGA
Organism: Kribbella sp. NPDC059898; assembly: GCF_042730855.1. NCBI lineage: Bacteria > Bacillati > Actinomycetota > Actinomycetes > Propionibacteriales > Kribbellaceae > Kribbella > Kribbella sp. NPDC059898. The sequence continues at coordinate 447,960 of NZ_JBHWKR010000006.1, read as the reverse complement.
TGGCTGCGGCCGAGGCAGATCTGCGCAAGCTGGCCAAGGAGATCGCCGCGGAGGGCGTGTCGCCGCGGTACTACGCGGAACGCAAGCGGCGGGCGGGACGCCGTACCAAGGCCGCTGCCGCCGGGGAGTCCAGACCGGAGGCGACCGAGCCGATCAAGGCCGGCGCCGACCCAGAGCTCCCCGACCGCACGCAACCAGAACAGTGACGCCCCATGACCGATGCAACACCCTCGCCTGACCTGAAGATCATCGAGACCCGCGTCTACCGCGGCCCGAACGTCTGGAGCTACGACCCCGCGATCCACCTGGTCGTCGACCTCGGCTCGCTGGAGAAGTTCCCCTCGAACACCATCCCCGGCTTCACCGAGCGGCTGCTCGCCGACCTCCCGCGCCTCGACCAGCACCACTGCTCGCGCGGCCGCCGCGGCGGGTTCATCGAGCGGCTGTACGAAGGCACCTGGCTCGGGCACATCGCCGAGCACGTGTCGCTCCAGCTGCAGCAGGAGGCCGGTCACGACATGCGCCGCGGCAAGACCCGGCAGGTGAAGGGGTCGCCGGGCGTCTACAACATCACCTACGCGTACGCCGACGAGGCGGTCGGGCTGGCCGCGGGCGAACTCGCCGTACGGTTCGTGAACAACTTGGTCGAGCCGGACCCGGCGTTCGACTTCACCCAGGAGCTCGAGAAGTTCATCAAGCAGGCGGAGCGGACCGCGTTCGGCCCGTCCACGCAGGCGATCGTGGACGAGGCCGTGTCCCGGGACATCCCGTGGATCCGGCTGAACAAGGCCAGTCTGGTGCAGCTCGGGCAGGGCGTGCACGCGAAGCGGATCCGGGCCACGATGACGTCCGAGACCGGGTCGATCGCGGTCGACGTCGCGAGCGACAAGGACCTGACCACCCGGCTGCTCGCGTCCGCCGGCCTGCCGGTGCCGCGGTCTGAGTCGGTCCGGACCGTCGACGAGGCGGTCGCCGTCGCGCACAAGATCGGGTACCCGGTCGTCTGCAAGCCGCTGGACGGCAACCACGGCCGCGGCGTCTGCCTGAACCTGCAGGACGCCGACGCGCTTCGCGACGCGTTCCCGATCGCGGCCGAGCAGTCCCGGCGCGGCTTCGTGATCGTGGAGAACTTCGTCACCGGCAAGGACTACCGGTGCCTGATCATCAACGGCCGGATGGAGGCGATCGCCGAACGCGTGCCCGCGCACGTGGTCGGCGACGGCGTCCACACGGTCGCCGAACTCGTTGACATCACCAACGCCGACCCACGCCGCGGCGTCGGCCACGAGAAGATCCTCACCCGGATCACGGTGAACGCGGCGGCCCGGCAACTGGTCCGCGACCAGGGCTTCGAGCTGGACGACGTACCACCCGAGGACGTGATGGTGAAGCTGACGCTCACCGGCAACATGTCCACCGGCGGGATCTCGATCGACCGGACCTGGGAGGCGCACCCGGAGAACGTCGAGATCGCCGAGGAGGCGGCCCGGATGATCGGGCTGGACATCGCCGGCATCGACTTCATCTGCCCGGACATCACCCAGCCGGTGCGCGAGACCGGCGGCGCGATCTGCGAGGTGAACGCGGCACCCGGGTTCCGGATGCACACCAACCCGACGATCGGCGAGCCGCAGTACATCGCGAAGCCCGTGGTGGACATGCTGTTCCCGCCCGGCGCGACCAGCCGGATCCCGATCGTCGCGGTGACCGGGACGAACGGCAAGACGACGACCGCGCGGATGATCAGCCACGTCTTCAAGGGCCTCGGCCGCAAGGTCGGGATGACGTCCACCGACGGCATCGTGATCGACGAGCGGCTGGTGATCCGGCAGGACGCGTCCGGCCCGAAGTCCGCGCGGATGGTGCTGCAGAACCCGCGGGTCGACTTCGCGGTGTTCGAGGTGGCCCGCGGCGGGATCCTGCGCGAGGGGCTCGGGTACGAGCGGAACGACGTGGCCGTCGTGCTGAACGTGCAGCCGGACCACCTCGGCATGCGCGGCATCGAGACGCTGGAGCAGCTCGCCGACGTGAAGTCGGTGCTGGTCGAGGCGGTGCCACGGACCGGGTACGCCGTACTGAACGCCGACGACCCGCTGGTCCGGAAGATGCGCCGCAAGTGCTCGGGGCAGGTCGTCTGGTTCAGCATGTCCGAGCCGGGCAGCGAGGTCCGCGACTACATCGAGGGGCACTGCCGGCGCGGCGGGCGGGCCGTGGTCCTGGAGCGCTCAGACCTCGGCGACATGATCGTGGTGAAGCACGGCCGCCGGTCGATGCAGCTCGCCTGGACGCACTTGCTGCCGGCAACGTTCGGCGGGCGGGCGATGATGAACGTGCAGAACGCGATGGCGGCGGCCGCCGCGGCGTTCGCGGCCGGCGCGCCGCTGCACGACATCCGGCAGGGCCTGCGGACGTTCAGCACGTCGTACTACCTCTCCCCCGGTCGGCTGAACGAGATCGACGTCGACGGGCGGAGCGTGATCGTCGACTACTGCCACAACGCGCCGGCGATGCGGATGCTCGGCGACTTCGTGGACCGGCTCGGCGAGAGCCTGAACGCGTCGTCGGAGCTCGGCCGGCCCTCGCGGATCGGCGTCATCGCGACCGCGGGCGACCGGCGCGACGACGACCTCCGCGAGCTCGGTGAGGTCGCGGCGCAGCACTTCGACGTGGTCGTGGTCCGTGAGGACGCCCGGTTGCGCGGGCGCAAGCGCGGCGAGTCGGCGGACCTGGTCACGGCGGGCGTACGGGCCGCGATGGACAGCGGCGCCCGCTGCCGGCGGGTGGACGTCGTACTCGACGAGCTCGACGCGGTCCGCTACGCGCTCGACCTGTCGAACCCGGGCGACCTCGTGGTCCTGTGCGTCGACCAGCACCAGTCCGTGCTGGCGGAACTCGAGTCGGTCTCGCACCTGGCCCAGGCCGGCGCCCGCTCGGGCGACGAGGGCGGCGACCCGGACTTCGTCCAGCCGGACGAGGAGATCGCCGAGGACGCGATGAGCTGATCAGGACGCCGGTTGCTGCCGCTTCGGCAGCAGCCGGCGGCGCGGCTCCACCTGGTCGATCCAGTCGAGGTCGTCGGACAGTACGGCGTCGTTCGACTTGTCGGCGTACGGGTCCGGGGCCGGCGGTGCCGGCGGCAGGGCGCGTAGTTTGAGCGTGACCATCGGGATCGCCAGCAGTACGCCGACCACCATCCACGGCCAGTACGTCCGCAGCAGCGGCTCGAACGCCTGGAAGAACGCGTCGGTCGAGGCGTTGCCGACGGCGTCCATCGGCTTACCGGTGGACGCGCTGACCAGCCGCACCGCCTCGACGACGGCGAAGCAGACCAGGTAGAACCCGGTCAGCGGGATCCACGCGCCGACGGACCGCCAGCCGCGCTTCCAGCAGGCGATGTAGAGCAACAGTGCGAGCCCGGCGCCGACGAGCGCGCCGTTCAGCTGCCACAGCCAGCGCCAGTCGGTCAGCTGCTCGGCCGGACGCATCGCGGTCCACGCGACCGGCAACGCCAGCGCGAACGCCGCGACCACCGAGCTCCGGGTGCCGAGCGCGCCGAAGAACGCGCCGACGGCGGTTGCCGCCAGCAACGTGATCAGCAGCTTCAGCTCGCCGAACGGCGTCCCGGTCGCCCACCACAGGCCCGCGGCGACCACCAGCACCACCGGTACGGCGATCCGGATCCGCCCGATCAGCAGCCCCGCGAGCACGCCGCCGGTGAGGCCGCCGAGGACCAGCAGGTCGATCCGCGGCGGCACGAAGTACGTCGTACCCTCCGGGAGTCCCTTCAGGTACGTCGCGGAGAAGCCGCCCACGAACCAGGCGACCACCGCGGCCGGGATCGACCACAGGTAGCGCATCACAACCCCGTTCCAGCCCCAACCCGGGCGGAAGGGGCTCAGTGCTGGGCTCTCTCGACCTTGCTCTTCAAAGTCTCCGGTGTGTCGACAGTAGCTCCCTCGGACCGCAACCAGGCGTCAAGACTCGCCCGATCCTGCAGAGACATGACCGCCACCACATCGCCCGCCCGCGCCTCGGCGACCAGCGCCTGCGCCGCCGCCAGCTCGGTCGGGAACGCCGGCACGTCCTCCACGCCGACCGACGCGGCCCCGGCCCGGAACACCGCCTCGAGCTCCGCCGGCGGCCGTCCGCGCAGGTAGTCGCTCTTGTGGCCGATCGCGACCCGGTCGGTCGCCCGGGCGCCCATCGCGCCGAGCGCCGCGACCATGTCGTCGGCCCGGTCCCCCGGCGAGCCGAGCGCCAGCATCAGCCGGCCACCCTCGGGCTTGACGCCGTTCATGATCTCGATCAGCGCCTCCAGGCCGGCCTCGTTGTGCGCCAGGTCGATCACCACGGTGAAGTCGCGCAGCGAGTACATGTTCATCCGGCCGGGGTTGTTCTCGCTCGGCGCGAACGTGCTCAGGCCCTCGATCACCGCCGCCCGAGGCAGCCCGAGCCCGAGCGCCGCCGACGCCGCGGCCAGCGTGTTCTCCACGTTGTAGTGCGACAGCCCGGACAGCGTCATCGGTACGTCGACCACCTTGAGGAGTGGCTCCGGGTCGCGGGCGTTCTCCAGCACGGTCACGAAACCGTCCAGCACGGTCGTCGCCCGGCCGCCCTCGTCCAGCACCGTCCGGATCGACGGCGAGTCGGGGTCGCGGGAGAACACCCAGCACTTGGCCGGCGAGCCGAGCCGCATCGCGAACGTCCGCGGGTCGTCGCCGTTCACCACGCACCAGCCGCGCGGCCGGGTGATCTGCGTGATCACGGCCTTCACCTCCGCGAGCTGGTCGATGGTGTCGATGCCGCCCAGCCCAAGATGATCCGCGGTGACGTTGGTGACCACCGAGACGTCGTTGTACGCGACGCCGACGCCGCGGCGCAGGATCCCGCCGCGCGCGGTCTCGACCACGGCCAGCTGGATCCCCGGCCGGGACAGCACCTGGGCCGCACCGCTCGGGCCGGAGAAGTCGCCGTACTTGATCAGCTCGCCGTCGAAGTACACGCCGTCGGTACTGCACCAGCCGACGTGCAGGTCGGCGGCGCGGCCGATGTGCGCGATCATCCGCGACGTCGTGGTCTTGCCGTTCGTCCCGGTCACCGCGACCACCGGCACCTTCGGCCGCAGCGTCGGCGGCGGGTTGCCCGGCGGCTCGTCCCGCACCCGCTCACCGACGGCCGTGATCAGGTCGCCCAGGTCATCGGCCCCGAAGGCGTCGAGGACCTCGACGATCGCCGCGCCGAGCGCCCGCGCCCGTCCCTCGTGCGCCCACGGGAACGCCACCACGAGCCGCCGTACGTCGGACTCCGGGCGCACCCGGACCCCGATCCGGCCGATGCCCGCGGTGCGCGCGATCCGCCGTACGACGTGACCGACGACGCGGATCGCGAACCGCTGCCGGAAGCCGGAGCCGATCCGGCCCGGACGGGTGGCGCCGAGGCCGATCGCCTGCGCGTACGCCTTCGCGGCCGGCGCGGGCGCGTCGACCAGTGAGGTCAGGTCCAGCGTCAGCTTGACCGCGGCGCGGCTGAAGTACAGGTTGGCCCCGTCCAGGACGCGGAGCTCCACCAATGATGTGGACACCTATCACGCTCCCATCGCGTGGTACCCGCCGTCGACGTGCACGATCTCACCGGTCGTCGAGGGGAAGAAGTCACTGAGCAGGCCGACAATGGTGCGCCCGGTCGGCTCCAGGTCGGACGGGTCCCAGCCGAGCGGGGCACGGTCCAGCCAAGGCTCCTCGAACTTCTCGAAGCCCGGGATCGCCTTCGCGGCCAGCGTCTTCAGCGGACCCGCCGACACCAGGTTGCAGCGGATGCCCTTGGCACCCAGGTCGCGCGCCAGGTACCGGCTGGTGGACTCGAGCGCCGCCTTCGCGACCCCCATCCAGTCGTACCCAGGCCAGGCCACGGTCGCGTCGAAGGTCATCCCGACCACGCTGCTGCCGCGGCTCATCAGCGGCGCGCAGGTGACCGCAAGCGCCTTCAGGCTGTACGCCGAGACGTGGACGGCCTGCGCCACGTCCTCCCACGGACCGTCCAGGAACTTGCCGCCGAGGATCGTCTCCGGGTTCCCGTACGCGATCGAGTGCACGACGCCGTCCAGCCCGTCGACATGCTCGCGGACCGCATCGGGCAACGCAGCCAGGTGCTCGGCGTTCGTGACGTCCAGCTCCAGCACCGGCGGCTCGACCGGCAGCCGCTTCGCGATCCGCTTGGTGATGCTCAGCGCGCGGCCGAAGTTCGAGATCAGCACGGTGGCGCCCTGCTCCTGCGCGACCTTGGCCGTGGCGAAGCCGATCGAGGAGTCGAGGGTGACGCCGGCGACCAGGATCCGCTTGCCGTCGAGGATGCCCATCAGTTGCCCATCCCGATGCCGCCGTCGACCGGGATCACCGCACCGGTGATGTACCCGGCCTCCTCCGAGGACAGCCAGCGGACCGCGTTCGCGATCTCCGAGGTCAGGCCGAAACGCCCGAGCGGGATCTGGCTCAGGTACTGCTTCTGCGTCTCCTCCGGCAGGACCGCGGTCATGTCGGTCTCGACGAACCCGGGCGCGACCACGTTCGCGGTGATGCCGCGGCTGCCGAGCTCGCGGGCGATCGACCGGGCCATCCCGATCAGGCCGGACTTGCTGGCCGCGTAGTTCACCTGACCGGGCGAGCCGAGCATGCCGACCACCGAGGAGATGAACACGATCCGGCCCTTGCGCAGCCGCAGCATGCCCTTCGCGGCCCGGCGCGCGACCCGGAACGAGCCGGTCAGGTTGGTCTGCACGACCTGGTCCCAGTCCTCGTCGGACATCCGCAGCAGCAGCGTGTCGCGGGTGATGCCGGCGTTCGCCACCAGCACCTCGACCGGGCCGTGCTGCTCCGCGATCGTGTCGAACGCGGCGTCGACCTGCGCCTGGTCGGTGATGTCGCACTGCACGCCGAGGAAACCCTCCGGCGGCGGGCTCGAGTTGTAGGTCACGGCGACCTGGTCGCCGGCCTCCTTGAACGCGGTAGCGATCGCCAGACCGATACCCCGGTTGCCTCCGGTCACCAGCACAGACCTGCCCACAAGCCCTCCTCACGTCGTCGGTCGGAGGAACGCTATCCCACTCGGGCCGGTGCGCAGATCTCAGGAGTCTTCGAGCCGGAAACCGACCTTCATCGTCACCTGGTAGTGGTCGATCTGGTTGTCTTCGATGTGCCCGCGGATATCGGTCACCTCGAACCAGTCGAGGTGCCGAAGGGTCTCCCCGGCGCGGGCGATCCCGTTGGTGATCGCCTGGTTCAGGCCCTCTTTCGAGGTGCCGACGATCTCGGTGACGCGGTACGTGCGATCGGTCATTAGATGCCTCTCTCCAGCCTGGCTGCGCTTGGGCGGACAGCGCGGCGTACCGTTGTTCCTGGTGAGGAGGATAGATGTCGAGACGCCATGAGCGGAGCGGCGCGGCGGTCATCTCGGTGACCAGTGCGCAGCCGGGCCGGTCGGAGGATCTGGACAGCCGGATCGTGCGGTACGCCTGGATGATGTCGATCCGGGTGGTGTGCTTCGTCCTCGCGGTGGTCACCCCGTCGCCGTGGCGCTGGGCCTTCGTGGTCGGCGCGATCGCACTGCCGTACTTCGCGGTCGTGCTGGCGAACGCGCACCGGTCCGCGACCCAGGGCGGCGCGAGCCCGTTCATCGCCCCCGGCCGGACCGCGATCGGGGACGGCCGGACGACCGTCGTACGGGCCGATGAGGAGCCGGTTCAGGACCCTGGAACCGACACCGAAAAGTGATCTGGGCCGGGACTGGAAAACTTGGACTGATTCGTGTCAGAATCTCCCGCGTGCCTTGAAGTTCAGCAGTGGAATTCAGGGACTTGATGCGGCGTCGGACGGCTCCCCCCGTGGCTGTCCGACGTCGCTTCATTTTTGCCACTATTGATTATTGAGACATCAGGAATACTCCGAATGTGACTGAACAAGCGGCACCGACCACCTGCTCCGCCAGGGGCTGCGGCAACACCGCCACCTGGGCGTTGCGCTGGAACAACCCGAAGATCCACACGCCGGACCGGCGGAAGACGTGGCTCGCCTGCGACGAACACAAGGAGAGCCTCTCGGACTTCCTGGACCGGCGGTCATTCCTGCGCGAGGTCGAGCCATTCGGCTAAGGAATGTCGAGCGCACACGCCCGGGACATACCGAAAAAGCACATTTCCGGATTAGGCCGGTCAACCGCCGATCGCGGACATCGGCCGGGCCGGTTGCAGGAAGCTCGGGTCGTTGATGCCGTGGCCCGGCAGTTTGCGGGCCATCGCGCGCCGCCAGCGGTCGGCCAGTTCCGCATCGTCGGCACCGGCGCGCAGCGCGGACCGCAGATCGGACTCGGTGCGCGCGAACAGGCAGTCGCGGATCTGACCGTCGGCGGTCAGCCGGACCCGGTCGCAGTCCCCGCAGAACGGCCGCGTCACCGACGCGATGATGCCGACCGTCCGCGGCCCGCCGTCGACCAGGAACGACTCGGCCGGCGCGCTGCCGCGCTTCGACGCGTCGTCCGGGGTCAGGTGGAACCGGTCGGTGAGCATCGCGAGAATGTCGTCCGCGGTCACCATCGTCGCCCGGTCCCAGCCGTGCTGGGCATCCAGCGGCATCTGCTCGATGAACCGTAGTTCGTACCCGCGTTCGAGGCAGAACTCCAGCAGTTGCGGCGCTTCGGTGTCGTTGAGGCCGCGCATCAGGACGGCGTTCACCTTCACCGGCGTGAGGCCGGCGTCGTGCGCGGCCTCGAGTCCGGCGATCACGTCCTTGAGCCGGTCCCGCCTGGTGAGCTGCTTGAAGGTGTCGGCGTTCACGGTGTCGAGGCTGACGTTCACCCGGTCCAGACCGGCATCCTTCAGTGCCTGCGCCTGGCGGGCCAGCCCGATCCCGTTCGTGGTCAGCGAGATCTCCGGGCGTGGCGCGAGTTCCGCCGTACGGGCGACGATGCCGACCAGACCGCGGCGCAGCAGCGGTTCGCCGCCGGTGAAGCGGATCTCGTGTACGCCGAGCTGGGTAACCGCGACCGAGACCAGGCGGACGATCTCATCGTCGGTGAGCAGCTCGGGCTTGCCGAGCCAGTCCAGGCCTTCCTCTGGCATGCAGTACGTACAGCGGAGGTTGCAGCGGTCGGTGAGCGAGACCCGCAGGTCCGTCGCGACCCGGCCGTAGCGGTCCGCCAGGCCGAGTTGAGTCGCTTCCCGGATCGCCGTCATCCCCCCAGCGTACGTGCCGGGCGTCGGGCATTTCAGGGGATGGCTTAAGTTCGAGACGTGGGTCGTGTGATGAACATCCGCTGGATCACTGCCGCGCTGGGAGTTCTGGTGCTGGCCGCCGTGTGCGTCGCACTCGGCCGCTGGCAGCTGCACCGGCTCGACGAACGCAAGGCGCGCAACGAGGTGACCAGGTCGAACCTGGCCGCCCAGCCCGCGCCCCTGGACCAGATCGTCGGCCCGCAGGGCGTCGTCGGCGACCAGCACGCCTGGCGCACCGCGATCGTCAGCGGGCACTACGACGCGTCGAAGCAGGTGATCCTCAAGTACCGCAACGTCGAGGACAAGCCCGGCTTCGAGATCGTCACGCCGCTGATGCTGCCCGACGGGAAGGCGGTGCTGGTCGACCGCGGCTTCATCGCCCGGCAGAGCTCGGAGCTGATGCCGCTGAACGTCCCCGCCGTACCGAGCGGCGAGGTGACCGTCACCGGACGCCTGCAGCGCAGCGAACGCGGCGGCCACACCACCGGCGGCACGCCGGACGACGGGACGGCGCGGCTGATCAACGGTCCCGACTTCGCGAAGGTCCTCGGGCTGAACCTGTACGACGGCTACGTCCAGATCACCAAGCAGGACCCGGCCAACGACCCGGCGTTCGGCGGGTTCCCCGGCCCCGAGATCGACGACGGTCCACACTTCTTCTACGCGTTGCAGTGGTTCTTCTTCGCACTGCTGGCGATCGGTGGGCTGGTCTACTTCACGAAAACGGGAGGCCGCAGTGGCAAGTCGCGGGACGACACGGGAGACGGGTCCGCAGACAGCTCCGAGGACGTCGAGCAGCCCGCGGCCCACGCCGGAGCGCCGGATTGAGGACTATGCGCTGATCGGTGACCTGCAGACCGCCGCACTGGTGTCGAAGCAGGGCTCGATCGACTGGCTGTGCTTCCCGCGGTTCGACTCCCCCGCCTGCTTCGCGGCGTTGCTCGGCACCGACGACAACGGTCACTGGCGGATCGCACCGCGGGATGCGGACGCGGTCAGCAGCCGGCACTACCGCGGCGACACACTGGTCCTGGAGACCGAGTGGTCGACGCCGACCGGGACGGTGCGGGTGATCGACTTCATGCCGCCCCGGGACGCGGCGCCGGACGTGGTCCGGATCGTCGAGGGCGTGCAGGGCACGGTCGAGATGCGGTCCGAGCTGAAGCTGCGGTTCGACTACGGTCACGTCGTCCCGTGGGTACGCCGGTCCGACGGGCAGATCGACGCGATCGCCGGACCGGACGCGGTCTCGCTGCGCTCCGACGTCCACCAGTACGGCCGCGACCTCACGACGTACGGCGATTTCCGCATCGGCAAGGGCGACCGGGCCTGGTTCTTGCTGACCTGGCACCCGTCGCACCACCCGGTGCCGCGGGCCACCGACGCGATCGCCTCGCTGAAGCCGACCGAGGACTTCTGGACCGACTGGATCGGCCGCAGCACCAGCACCACGGAGCTCAGCGAGGAGGTGACGCGGTCGATCCTGACGCTGAAGGCGCTGACGTACGCGCCGTCCGGCGGGATCGTCGCGGCCCCGACCACCTCGCTGCCCGAGACACTCGGCGGCTCCCGGAACTGGGACTACCGGTACTGCTGGTTGCGCGACGCAACGATGACGCTGTCCGCGATGCTCCGCGCCGGGTACACCGACGAGGCCGAGGCCTGGCGGAACTGGCTGCTCCGCGCGATCGCCGGCTCCCCGCAGGACGTGCAGATCATGTACGGCGTGACCGGTGAACGCCGGCTCACCGAGTTCGAGGCCGGCTGGCTGCCCGGGTTCGCCGGGTCGGCACCGGTGCGGATCGGGAACGCGGCGGCAGAGCAGCTGCAGATCGACGTGTTCGGCGAGGTGATGGACGTACTCGCGCTCGCCCGCGAACACCAGATCGGCGCGATCGAGGAGGCCTGGCAGGTGCAGCGCGGGCTGATGCGGCACCTGGACGACGTGTGGAACCAGCCCGACGAAGGGATCTGGGAGGTCCGCGGCGGGCGGCAGCACTTCACGTACTCGAAGGTGATGGCCTGGGTCGCGTTCGACCGGGCGGCGCGGGCGGTTGAGCGGTTCGGGCTGAGCGGGCCGGCCAAGGAGTGGCGGGCACGCGCGGACGAGATCCACAAGGCGGTCTGCGCGCAGGCGTACGACCCGGACCGGAACACGTTCACGCAGGCGTACGGCAGCAAGGCGCTCGACGCCGCCGTACTGCTGATCCCGCAGGTCGGGTTCCTGCCGGCCGACGATCCGCGGGTGGTCGGCACGGTGGACGCCGTACAGCGCGAACTGACCGCGGACGGGTTCGTCCGGCGGTACCTGACCGAGCACACCGACGACGGGCTGAGCGGCGACGAGGGCACGTTCCTGATCTGCTCGTTCTGGCTGGCCGACGCGCTGGCGATGGTCGGCCGGGTCGGCGAGGCCCGCGACCTGTACGAGAAGCTGGTTGCCCTGCGCAACGACGTCGGCCTGCTCGCGGAGGAGTACGACGTGAGCTCCGGGCGGATGCTCGGCAACTTCCCGCAGGCGTTCTCGCACCTCGGCCTGGTGAACACCGCGTGGCACCTGACCACGGCCGAGTCCCCGCTGCGCAGGTCGGCGTACTAGTTTCTTGCCGTCGGCCACCGTCGAGGTGCGCGCCGGGGTGCGGTGCGGCAGGATGGTGGTGTGGACCTCGGACTGCGCGATCGCACCTACATCGTCACCGGCGCCAGCGCCGGGCTCGGCTTCGCCACCGCGAAAGCCCTTGCCGCCGAAGGCGCCCGGCTGGTGATCTCCAGCCGGAACGAGGAGTCGATCTCCCGGGCCGCCACAGAACTGTCAGGGCTGGGGGCGAACGTCGTCGGGATCCCGGTCGACAACGCCGACCCGGAGAGCGCGGAGCGGCTGGCCGCGACCGCGATCGCCAAGTGGGGCGAGCTGCACGGCGCGCTGATCAGCGTCGGCGGCCCGCGCGCCGGGACCGCGCTGGACAGCGCCGAGGAGGACTGGCGGGCCGCGTTCGACAGCGTGTTCCTCGGCGGCCTGCGGATCGCCCGGGCGGTCGCGCGGGCCGGGGCGGAGGGTACGTCGATCGCGTTCGTACTGTCGTCGTCGGTGAAGTCCCCGATCAACGGGCTGGCGATCTCGAACGGTCTCCGCCCCGGGCTGGCGATGGTCGCGAAGACGCTCGCCGACGAGCTCGGGCCGAACGGCATCCGGGTGAACGGCCTGATGCCGGGCCGGATCTCCACCGACCGGCTGAAGGAGCTGGACGGCAGGTCCGGCGACCCGGAGGCGGCCCGCCGCGCGTCGGAGAAGACCATCCCGCTGCGCCGCTACGGCACGCCCGACGAGTTCGGCCGGGTCGCCGCCTTCGTCCTCTCCCCCGCCGCCTCCTACCTCACCGGCGCCATCATCCCCATCGACGGCGGAGCCCTCCGCACCATGTGATCCCCACCACCCCCGGACCCTGACCCCGGCCACCCCAGCACCGTTTCAGTGGTTCACCCCTCAAACGACCCCTTCACCCACCGCCTCCGAGCGGCGAAGGGACCGTCCCAGCGGTTCACCACCCAAAACGCCCCCTCCAAGCGGCGAACGCACCGTTTCAGTGGTTCACCACTCAAACGGCCCCTTCACCCACCGCCACCGAGCGGCGAACGGACCGTTTCAGTGGTTCACCACTCAAACGGCGTGGCGAAGGTGGGGCGGGTGGGGCGGGGCGGGTTAGCCCCACTGGCCGGGGACGTAGTCGCCGGCGGGTTGCTGGGTGATGATGTTGATCCGGTTCCAGGTGTTGATGCCGGCGATGGCGGCGACCAGGGCGCCGAGCTGTTCCTCGGTGTAGTACTTCGCCGCGTTCTGCCACACGTCGTCGGGGACTCCCCCGGCGGCGTCGGCGATCCGGGTGCCGGCCTCGGCGAGCGCCAGCGCGGCGCGTTCCTCCTCGGTGTAGACCGTGGCCTCACGCCAGACCGCGACCAGGTTGATCCGGACCGCGGTCTCGCCGTGGTGCGCGGCGTCCTTCGAGTGCATGTCCACGCAGACCGAGCAGCCGTTGATCTGGCTGACCCGCAGCTCGAGCAGCTCGAGCGTGGACAGCGGCACACCGGCGTCCATCGCACCCCGGGCCGCGGTGTTCAGGTGCTTGATGAACTTGCCCAGCACGGGGTTGGCGAACAGGTCCAGACGAGCGTTCATAACAGGTGTCTCCTTGCGAATGAGCAGGTTGATACCCACCCGACGAGACAGCCGCGGGAAGTGTCAGTCCGGGATTCTGTTGCCCTGCTCGTCCCAGTGCTCGGCGACCTTCTTGCTCGGCTGCACCCGCGGCGGCTCGCCCGGCATCTTCGGGTAGTCGGGCGGGAAGTTCAGCTCGCCGCCGGGCAGCTCCTCCCACAACCGCAGCAGCGGGTCGAGCGCGTACGCCGTGTCGTCCATGTCGGCCCACGGGTCACCGTCGGCGAGGTACTCCGGCACCGTGTGCAGGTTGAACGCCCGCGGGTCGTCGACGTCGGCGAGCCGTTCCCACGACATCGGCGTACTGACCGGCGCCCCGGGCCGCGGCCGGAGCGACCAGGCGCCGGCGACCGTGCGGTCGCGGAGGTTCTGGTTGAAGTCCAGGAAGATCGAGGCGTCGCCGCGCTCCTCCTTCCACCAGGCGGTGGTGACGCCGTCGTCGCGGCGCTCCAACTCGCGGCCGAGCCCGATCGCGGCGTGCCGGACCTCGTCGAACGACCACTCGGGCCGGATCCGCACGTAGATGTGGATCCCCCGGTTGCCACTGGTCTTCGCGTACCCGCGGAGTCCCAGCTCCTCGAGCAGCTCCCGGGCCACGTCCGCCACCCGCCGGGCGTCGGCGAAGGTCGCCCCCGGCTGCGGGTCGAGGTCGATGCGCAGCTCGTCCGGCTGATCGAGGTCGGTCTTCCGGACCGCCCACGGGTGGAAGGTCAGCGTGCCCATCTGTGCCGCCCAGATCGCGGCGGCCGGCTCCGAGAGGCACAGCTCGTCGATCGGGCGGCCGTTCGGCGTCAGCACCCGGCAGGTCTCCAGCCAGTCCGGAGCGCCCTTCGGCAGCCGCTTCGAGTAGAACCCGTCGCCGGTCTGCCGACCGATCGAGTCCACCGACAGCGTCATCCCCTCGCGCCACCCGCCGGGCCAGCGCTCCAGCGCGACCGGCCGGTCCCCCGAGGCGTGCATGAAGGCCGGCGCCACGGCGACGAAGTACTCGCAGACCTGCAGCTTCGTGACCTCCGGCGCCCAGTCGGTCGCCTCGTAGACCACCCGCTCCGGACTGGAGACCCGGACCTCGCGCTCTCCCACGGTGAGCATCACCGCCGTGCTCTTCGCCATGGCCAGACGCTATCGCCCTGGCCGGACAAATTCCGTGGACCGCACGGGAAAGGCAACTTTTCTCGACCCCTGGCCACCGTAGGTGACTGGGCGGTAACGTTCCAGCACCTCGTTCCTGGGGCGTGAGGCCCCCGGGACACCTGACAAGGAGCGCGAGGATGAACAGATCCGCCCTGTTCGCCGCTGCGACTGCAGTGGCGACCACCACCGCCCTCGGACTGACCAGCGCATCTACTGCCACCGGTGCACCGACGGCAAGCCCTGTCCCCACCCCCGCCGCGGCCGTCGCGAAGGCCAAGGAGGCGATCGGCAGCAACCTGGCCGCACTGCGGGCCACCACCGCCGACGCGTTCGTGGTCAAGGACGTGATCGTCGACAAGGACGGCAGCAGCCATGTCCGGATGGACCGTACGATCGGCGGCCTCCCGGTCCTCGGCGGCGACGTCGTCGTCCACGAGACCAAGGACGGCGCCTTCAAGAGCGCCAGCCTGACCCTCACGAAGAGCGCGAACATCGGCCGTACGCCGAAACTCAGCGTCGCCACCGCGACCGCGAAGGCCCTGACCAGGGGCCTCAAGGCCGAGGGCAAGCCCAGCCTGATCATCGAGGCCCGCAAGGGCGCGCCGCGACTGGCCTACCTGGTCACCACGGTCGGCACGCAGAAGGACGGTACGCCGAGCCGCATCACCACCACGGTCGACGCCCTGACCGGCGCGAAGCTGATCAGCGAGCAGCACATCGAGACGGCCACCGGCGACGGCAAGAGCCTGTACTCCGGGACAGTGCCGCTGGAGACGAGTACGGCGACCGGTGGGTACACGCTGACCGACGCGACCCGCGGCGGCGGCTGGACCGGCGACGCGAACAACAAGACCGACTCCATCCTCTGCCAGCTGTTCCAGCTGGGCTGCCCGGTGCCGACGAAGTTCACCGACGCGGACAACCACTGGGGCAACGGCACGAACGCCGACCGGGCGAGTGCGGCCGTCGACGCGTCGTACGGCGCCGCGACGACGTACGACTACTACAAGAACGTCCAGGGCCGGAACGGGATCTTCGGCGACGGCAAGGGCGTTCCGAGCCGTGTGCACTACGGCTCGAACTACGTGAACGCGTTCTGGGACGGCAAGCAGATGACGTACGGAGACGGCGACAACGTTGCCGCCGGCCCGCTCGTCTCGCTGGACGTGGCCGGCCACGAGATGTCCCACGGCGTCACCGAGCACACCGCGAACCTCACGTACTCCGGTGAGTCCGGCGGCCTGAACGAGGCCACCAGCGACATCCTCGGCACGATGGTCGAGTTCTACGCCAACAACCCGTCCGACCCGGGCGACTACTACATCGGCGAGAAGATCATGAAGGACCGCCCCGCATTGCGGTTCATGGACAAACCGAGCAAGGACGGCAAGTCGCCGGACTGCTACTCGTCGAGCGTGGGCAACCTGGACGTGCACTACTCGTCCGGGATCGCCAACCACTTCGCGTACCTGCTCGCCGAGGGCTCGGGCGCGAAGACGATCGGCGGGCTGCCGCACAACTCGCCGACCTGCGACGGCTCGACGCTCACCGGCATCGGGCACGACAAGCTCGGCAAGATCTGGTTCCGCGCACTCACCACCTACATGACCAGCGGTACGACGTACGCGCAGGCCCGGACCGCGACGCTGAACGCGGCCTCCGACCTGTACGGCGCGAACAGCGCGGAGAAGGCCGCGGTGGCCGCCGCCTGGACCGCCGTCAGCGTCAGCTGATCACCCGATTTCGCCGGTCCTGTCCCACTGGGGCGGACAGGACCGGCGAATGATCACCCCTGCTTTTCCGCAGCGCACCCGGTGTTCATGTGTTGGACCTTGGAAGGACCTGAGAGCAATGTGAGAATCCGGCCATGTCTGCCCTGAACGGACCACGGCGCCGCATCGGCGCTCTCGTGGTCGTCTCGAGTCTCGCCGTGGCCGGTGCCGCGACCTTGATCGCCCGGCCCGCCGACGCCGCCTCCACCGATGTGGTCATCACCGAGGTGTACGGCGGTGGCGGCAACAGCGGTGCGCCGTACACCAACGACTTCGTTGAGCTGACCAACAACAGCTCCGCCCCGGTCGACGTGAGCGGCTGGTCGATCCAGTACGCGTCCGCGGCCGGTACGTCGTGGCAGGTGACGAAGCTGACCGGCAGCATCGCGCCGGGCGCGGCGTACCTGGTCCAGGAAGGCGGCGGCGCCAACGGCCAGCCGATGCCGACACCGGACGTGACCGGCACGATCCCGATGTCGGCCACCGCCGGCAAGGTCGCGCTGGTCACCAGCCAGACCGCGCTCGCCTGCGGCTCCGCGTGCCACGCCGACCCGGCGGTCCGCGACTACGTCGGCTTCGGTACGGCGAACGACTCCGAGACGGCACCCGCGCCGGGCCTGTCGAACACGACCTCCGCGGCCCGCTCGAACCCGAAGCAGGACACCGACAACAACAGCGCGGACTTCGTCGCGGGCAACCCGTCGCCGGGCACGCTGACCGGCGGGCCGGCCGAGCCGCCGGTGGACGCGAAGATCCACGACATCCAGGGCGCCGCGCACCGCTCACCGCTGGAGGGCAAGCGGGTCGGCAACGTCACCGGTGTGGTGACCGCGAAGAGCAGCAACGGGTTCTGGTTCCAGGACACCCAGCCGGACGACAACCCGGCCACCAGCGAGGGCATCTTCGTCTTCACCAGCTCCGCGCCGACGGTCTCGGTCGGTGACGCGCTGAACGTCGAGGGCACGGTCGCCGAGTTCCGCCCGGGCGGCTCCGGCGGTACGACGAACCTGACCACGACCGAGCTGACCAACGCCAAGATCACCGTCACCGGCACGGCCGCCGTACCGGCTCCGACGATCGTCGGCCCGGGCGGGCGGGTGCCGCCGTCGACCGTGATCGACGACGACTCCACCGGTGACGTCGAGAAGACCAGCACCGCGTTCGACCCGGCCAACGACGGGCTCGACTTCTGGGAGTCGCTCGAGGGCATGTGGATCGGCATCAATCAGCCGGAGGTCACCGGTCCGACCAGCTCGTTCCGCGAGCTGTCCGTCGTACCGGCCGGGTCCGGGGTCCGTACCGTCCGCGGCGGCATCCTGCTGCAGAAGACCGACTCGAACCCGGAGCGGATCCTCCTCGACGACGTCCTCACGCCGATCCCGGACGCGAAGACCGGCGACAAGCTGGCCGGCACCGTGGCCGGTGTCGTCGACTACTCGTTCGGCAACTTCAAGTTCCTGCCGACCACCACGCCGACCGTGATCGACGGCGGCGTCAAGCGCGAGGTCACCAAGGCCTCGGGGCCGACCCAGCTGTCGGTGGCGACGTTCAACGTGGAGAACCTGGACCCGTCCGACGGTGACGCCAAGTTCGACGGGCTCGCGCAGGCCGTCGTCCACAATCTCGCCTCGCCCGACATCCTCGGCCTCGAGGAGGTCCAGGACAACGACGGCGCGGTCAACTCCGGTACGACGGCCGCGGACAAGACGCTGAACCTGCTGACCGCGGCGATCCTGAAGGCGGGCGGACCGAAGTACGCCTGGAAGCAGATCGACCCGGTGAACAACGCCGAGGGCGGCGAGCCGGGCGGCAACATTCGGGTCGCGTTCATGTACCGGACCGACAAGCCGCTGACCTTCGTCGACACGCCGGGCGGCGGCTCGACCACCGCGACCACGATCGTCACCGACCACGCCGGACGGCCGCACCTCAGCTCGTCGCCGGGCCGCGTCGACCCGGCCAACCCGGCCTGGGCCTCCACCCGGGTGCCGCTGGCGGGCGAGTTCAAGTGGCACGGGCAGACCGTGTTCGTGGTCGTGAACCACTTCAGCTCCAAGGGCGGCGACGACCCGCTGTGGGGCCGGTTCCAGCCGCCGGTGCAGTCCAGCGCCCCGAAGCGGCACGAGCAGGCCGCCGCGGTCCGCGGGTTCGTGGACCAGATCCTGGCGAAGGACAAGGGCGCGAACGTCGTCGTCCTCGGTGACCTGAACGACTTCGACTGGTCGCAGACCGCGGACATCCTGGTCGGCTCGGGCAAGACCTCGCTGGTCGACCTGCCGCGGACGCTGCCGCTGAAGGAGCGGTACAGCTACGTGTTCGAGGGCAACAGCCAGATCCTGGACCAGATCCTGGTGTCGCAGAACCTGCGGCCGACCGCGCAGTACGACGTCGTGCACATGAACGCGGAGTTCCCGGACCAGATCTCCGACCACGACCCGCAGGTGGTGAAGCTGACGCCGCTCCCGTCCTGGGTGCGCTAACCGCAGTGTTACGTCGGTCGCCCGGACGGGGTTTTCCCGTCCGGGCGGCCGATACTGGTGTGGTGACAGATGACACCAAGCAGTACGCCGTCCAGAAGTCCGACGCGGAGTGGAAGGTGCAGCTCTCCCCCGCCGAGTTCCACGTCCTGCGCCAGGCCGGCACCGAGCGGCCGTTCGTCGGTGAGTACACCGATACCAAGACGGTCGGGGTGTACAAGTGCCGCGCCTGCGACGCCGAGCTGTTCCGCAGCGAGACCAAGTTCGACTCGCACTGCGGCTGGCCGTCCTTCTTCGCCCCGCTCGCCGAGGACCGGGTCGAGTACATCGAGGACTCCACCCTCGGCATGAAGCGCGTCGAGGTCCGCTGCGCGAACTGCGGCTCGCATCTGGGCCATGTCTTCGAAGGTGAGGGCTACGGCACCCCTACCGACCTCCGCTACTGCATCAACAGCATCAGCCTCACCCTCGACCCGCTGTAGATTGACCCCAACTGGTGTTCCTGGGGAAGGAAATTGGTGGCTGACGACGTCCGTACACCGCGGGTCCTGGATGTGCTCTCCGCGGCCGAGCCGTGGGAGGTTCCGTCGGCGTGGACGGAACGCGTCCGGGCCCAGCTGAAGCTCTGGGCGGACGATCCGGAGGCGTTGCGGCCGCTGCGGCCGGAGGCGTTCCCGGACTTCGTGAAGGGGACGCCGGCCGCGGTCTGGTTCACCCACCAGGTGGCGCCGCTGCTGAGCGGGTGGATCCCGGTCCTGCACGGCGAGTACGCCGACCTGTCCACCGAGCTCACGCACGACTTCTACCGGCCGTCGTCCCGGCTCGGCGGCAATGGTCACGTGATCTACGCGGCACCCACCGACTGGCACCTGCAGGCGATCGCCGGCGCCCGCGGCTTCCGCGAGCTCGGCCGCAAGCACGCGCTGCTGGTGTCCCGCGACGTCGTCCGGCTGTTCGTCGACGCGCCCCCGCTGGCGGCCCGCGCCGAGGCGCTGGCCGCCGCGTTCGAGCGGGTGGTGAAGGACCGCGACGCCTTCCACCTGCACATCACCGGCGAGTACGACGAGATCGCGAAGTACTGGCGTACGGACGCCCTGAAGCCCGACGAGCGCGCCCGGCTCCCCGAGCTGGCCGGCCCGACCGCCGCGCTCAAGTACTCGCTGAACGCGATCCGCGACACGCACGCCCGGATGCTGATGGCGATCCCGGACGAGTACGCGGGCGACTTCGCCCAGGTGCTGTCCGAGCTGATCCTGGCCGCCGGGCTGCGCGGCGTCCCGCAGCCGGTGGCGAACATCCTCGGCGACGCCGCCGTCGACGTCCACCACGCGCTCGAAGACCTCCGCCCGCGGTTCAACCTGCAGACCTGGCACGGCCACGTGAACCAGTGGATGTCCCGCGCGATCCGCAACGGGCAGTCGCCGCTGGCTCGCTCGTGGGGCGCCGCCGCGGCGCGGGTCGGCGTCCACCTGTCCGGCGTACTCACCAAGCAGCCGTGGCCGGAGCCGGAGATCCCCGACCTGACCACGCTGTTCCGGATGCTCGACCGGGAGCGCTGGAGCGCTTTGGAGACCGCCGCCGCGGCCCAGCAGGACGACTCCCTCGCGGCCGCGTGGAGCAGCGTCAAGGAGTCCGAGAACGAGCAGAAGACCACCGGCAGCAGCCTCGACGACGAGCCGTTGCCGCCGAAGCCGGTCGACCTGAGCGACAACCCGCTCGCCGAGCTCGACTCGCTGATCGGCCTGGAGTCGGTGAAGGACGCCGTACGCCGGATGGTCGCCGAGGTGAAGACCAACCTGCGCCGTACCGAGCTCGGCCTGCCCAGCCACGAGCGGGCCCGGCACATGGTCTTCGTCGGCAAGCCAGGTACGGCGAAGACGACGATCGCCCGGCTGCTCAGCCGGATCTACCACCAGCTCGGCGTCCTGGAGAAGGGCCACGTGGTCGAGGTCGACCGCTCCGACCTGGTCGGCGCCGGGCTCGGTTCGACCGCGCCGATGACCGCGGCCAAGTTCCGCGAGGCGCTCGGCGGCGTGCTGTTCATCGACGAGGCATACAGCCTGACGCCGGAGAACACGCCCGGCGACTACGGCCTGGAAGCGGTCGCGACGATCCTGAAGATGATGGAGGACCACCGCAACGACTGCATCGTGATCGTCGCCGGGTACCACCGGGAGATGCAGCGCTTCATGGAGTCGAACACCGGTCTGCAGTCCCGGTTCCCGAAGCTGCTGTCGTTCAGCGAGTACGACACCGACCAGCTGGTGCAGATCTTCGAGCTCCAGGCCCGCCAGAAGGGCATGATCTACGGCGAGGAAGTGCTCGACAAGGTCCGCACCGTGATCCCGCCGGCACCACGCGGACACAGCTTCGGCAACGGCCGTTTCATCCGGAACGTCCTCGAGGAGGCGGTCTCCAACCAGGCAACCCGCCTGTCCGCCAGCGACCCGGACAAACTCACCGAACGCGACCTCCGCGAACTGATCCCGTCCGACGTCCGCCCCCCAACCTCAATGCGCGCCGAAGACTACCTCCTCCAAAAGCCCGGCACCTGACCCGACCAGGATTCCGGGATTCCAGGTATCCTGGATTCATGGATACGCACATCGGATTCGCTGCGGTGCAACCGAAGAACGGAACGATCACGATTCCGGCGCAGCTCCGTCGGCGGTTCGGGCTCGACAAGCCCGGTGCCCAGGTGGAGATCGTCGTCCGTGACGGCGAGATCGTCCTGCTGCCGCACGTCGCCGTACCGGCCGAGCAGGCGTGGTTCTGGTCCGAACAGTGGCAGGCGAAGGAACGTGAGGCCGACACCGAGTTGGCCGCCGGCCACGCGACGACCTTCGACACGGCCGAGGGGTTCCTGGCCCATCTCGAGCACATCGACGCCGCCGCGGACGAGTAGGCGTCCGGCCGATGAAGTACCGCACCGCGAGCACGTTCGATCGTGACCTCGCCCGGCTCCCCGGCGATCACCGGCAGATGTTCCTGAAGATCCTGGGAGAACACTTCCTCCCCGCGATTGCCGCCGGCAGCTTCACCGGCGCGCCACCGTGGCCCAAGCGCCTCCGGGTCCACCAATTGGCAGGCGGCATCTACTCCATCACGTGGAGCTTCACTGGTCCCGATGGGCGCGCCACGTTTCATCTCGACCGCACCGATGACGGCGAGACGATCCTCGTCTGGCGCCGGATCGGCACTCACGACGTGTACGACAGGCCCTAGACGGGGGTCGCGAGTGCTACCGGGTTGCCTTCGGGGTCGGCGAGGTAGGCCTGGCGTTCGCCCCAGGGCATGGTGGCCGGCTCCTGGAGGACGGGGTGGCCGGCTGCGCGGAAGCGTTCTACCTCGGCTTCGACGTCGTCGACGTACACGAACAGCTCGAAGCGGGGCGCCGCGCCGACGGTGATGCCGAGCTGGGCCTCCGGCCAGTTGGCGTCGGACAGCCCGAGCGAGGAGTCGCCGCGCTCGAGGCCGACGTAGTGCGGGTCGCCCTCGAGCGGGAACTGGTACGTCGGCTCGTACCCGAGCAGCGTGTAGAACTCGACCGCCCGGCGTACGTCGGTCACGTACAGGACCGGGAACGCCTTAGACAAGGTTCGCGATCAGGTCGGCGACCTCGGTCCGCTTGCCCGTGTAGAACGGGACCTCCTCGCGGGTGTGCCGCCGCGCCGTCGCCGCGCGCAGCTCACGCATCAGGTCGACGATCCGGTGCAGCTCGTCCGCCTCGAAGGCCAGCATCCACTCGTAGTCCCCGAGCGCGAACGCCGCCACGGTGTTCGCCCGGACGTCGGGGAAGCCGCGGGCCATCTTGCCGTGCTCGGCGAGCATCGCCCGGCGCTCCTCGTCCGGCAACAGGTACCACTCGTAGGACCGGACGAACGGGTACACGCAGACGTACGGCCGCGGCTCCTCGTCGGCCAGGAACGCCGGGATGTGGCTCTTGTTGAACTCGGCCGGCCGGTGCAGCGCGAACTGCGACCAGACCGGGACCAGGTGCCGGCCCAGCCGCGACCGGCGCAGCGCGTGGTACGCCTGCTGCAGCGCGTCCGAGCTTGGCGCGTGCCACCAGATCATGAAGTCGGCGTCCGCCCGGAACCCCTCGACGTCGTAGATCCCGCGGATCACCACGTCGTCCGCGGCCAGCTTCCCGACCAGGTCGGTCAGCTCCGCGGTCAGCTCGTCCCGGTCCACGTCGCCGAGCGGCGTCTCCACCTTGAACACCGACCACAGCGTGTAGCGGATGACGTTGTTGAGCTCACGGGCCTTCGGCTTACCAGTCACGATCTCATTGTCTCCAATGCGTCCAGGTGCTCCCGCACCCGGGTGGCCGCCTTGCCACCCGATGCCACACACGCGGCGATCCCGACACCCCGGTACGCCGCCCCACACACGGCCAGCCCCGGTACGCCGGCCACCGCGGCCTCGACCCGGTCGACCCGGTCCAGGTGCCCGACGGCGTACTGCGGAAGCCCGCCGCCCCACCGGGTCACCAGCGATCCGACAACACTCTCCAGGCCGATCGCCTTCGACAGATCGGCGACCGCGAGCTGGACCAGTTCCTCGTCGGAGCGCTGCAGTACGTATTCCTCACCGAGCCGCCCGACCGAGGTCCGCAGTACGGCGAGGTCTCCCCCGGCCTCCGCGGACCAGGCCCACTTCGCGTGCGAGTACGTCGCCGCCTTGATCGTCCGCCCCTCGACGGACGGCACCAGGAACCCGGAACCGGTCGCCCCGGCGGGCCAGTCGGCCTTCCGGACCGCGAGCGTGACGATCGCCATACTCGCGTACTCGATCGCGCCCAGCTCGGTCGATGCCGCGGGCACCAACCCGGCCAGCATCCGCGCAGCCGGCGTCGCGGGTACGGCGACCACGATCGCGTCCGCGGTCAGGTACGTCGGCGCGGGCACCGGCCCGGCCTCCAGCTCGAACCCCTCGGCGGTGCGCATGATCCGCCGTACGGCGAGCTTGGTCCGGAGCTGAACGCCGCGCTTCTCGAGGTCCTGCTCCAGCGCGGTGACGAGCCGGTTGATGCCACCGGCAACACCCGCGAACACCGGCTGACCGGCGCGCTTCTGGCCCAGCTCACGCAGCTCGGCCGTCGCGGCGAGCAGGCTCGGCGCAGTCCGCAGCCTCGCGTACAGATCGGGTACGGCGGCGGCGAGCGAGATCTCCTCGGCCTTCCCGGCGTACACCCCGCCGAGCAGCGGGTCGACCAGCTTGTCGGTGACCGCGGACCCCATCCGCTCGGCCACGAACCGCCCGATCGCCACGTCCTCGGTCAGCGCGGGCGCGGCCAGCTCCGCCTCGTGCGCGACCTGCTCGGCGGCAGCTTCCCCGAGTACGTCGGTGGTCGCGGACGGATCCACCGGGACGCCCATCACGGTCGGCGGGATCGCCCGGATCCGGTCACCCACCCACAGCCCGGCGGAGGTGGTTGCCGGATGCACCAGGTCAAGCCCGACCGCCTTGATCAGGTCGACCGCCTCGGGCCGGCGGGCCAGCACCGACTCGGCGCCGAGGTCCACCGGCACGCCCTCGACGTCGGCACCGGCCAGCTTGCCGCCGAGCCGCGGCGACCCTTCGAGGACCGTGACCTGCGGCGGGTTCGGCCCGGTCGCCAGCGCGTGCGCCGCCGCCAGCCCGCTGATCCCGCCACCGACGACCACAACCCGCTTCACAGCGCCTCCACGACGTACTTCTTCCCCGGCCCGAGATCGGTGCTCGAGACCCCGACCTGCCGGAACCCGGTCCGGGTCAGCACCGCCTGCGATGCCGGGTTCCGGTCCGACGCACCCGCCCGCAGCGAGGTCAGCCCGTAGCCGCGAGCCATCTCGAAGATCGCCCGTACGGCGGCCGTCGCCAGCCCCTGGCCCGCCCGCTTCTCCGCGATCCGGTAGCCCAGCTCGGCAGCTCCGTCCACCAGGTCGATCAGGTTCACCCGGCCGACCACCCCGCCGTCCTCGTCGACCAGCACGTGGAAGCGGCAGACGCCCGCCTCCTGCTCGGCCAGCTGCGCCGCGTGCCGGGCCGGGAAGTCCGCGAAGTACTCGTCGCCGCGGTCCCAGATCCAGGAGGCGAAGTACGCCCGGTTCTCCAGCTCGAAGGCCAGCACCGCGTCGGCGTGATCGGCGCGCAGCGGCTCCAGTGTCACCCGATGGTCAGGCAGATACATGCTGCACGTACTTGGTGATCCGCTCGAGCACGTCGGGATCCGCGTTCGGCGGGACCCCGTGGCCGAGGTTGAAGATGTGCCCCGGCGCGGCCTTGCCCTCGGCAAGGATCCGGTCCAGCTCCGGCTCGATCGCCTCCCAGCCGGCGAACAGCAGCGCCGGATCGAGGTTGCCCTGCACCGGCTTCGGCCCGATCCGCCGTACCGCCTCGTCCAGCGGGACCCGCCAGTCGACGCCGACCACGTCCGCGCCGGCCGCGCCCATCAGCCCGAGCAGCTCGCCCGTGTTCACGCCGAAGTGCACCCGCGGTACGCCGTACTGCTTGATCGCCTCGAACACCCGCGCGGTGTGCGGCAGCACGAACCGCTCGTAGTCCCGCGGCGACAGCCCGCCCGCCCACGAGTCGAACAGCTGGACCGCCGACGCGCCCGCCTCGACCTGGATCGCCAGGTACGCGATCGCGACGTCCGCGAGCCGCTCCGCCAGCGAGTGCCACAACGCCGGGTCGCGGTGCATCATCGCCTTGGTCTTCGCGAAGTCCTTGCTCGGGCCGCCCTCGACCAGGTACGACGCCACCGTGAACGGGGCGCCCGCGAACCCGATCAGCGGCGTACCGCCGAGCTCCGACACCAACTGCTGGACGGCCTCTGTGGTGTACGGCACATCCGCCGGAGTGACCGGCCGGACCCGTGCGACGCCCTCGGCGTCCCGGATCGGGTCCGCCACCACCGGGCCGACGCCCGGCTTGATGTCGACGTCGAAACCGGCCGACTTCAGCGGGGCCACGATGTCGGAGTAGAAGACCGCCGCGTCGACGCCGTAACGGCGGACCGGCTGCAGCGTTATCTCGACGACAAGGTCGGGCCGCGTGAGCGCCTCGAGCATCGTGGTGCCCTCACGGACCTTGCGGTACTCCGGTAGCGCGCGGCCTGCCTGGCGCATGAACCACACCGGGGTGTGCGGCGGACGCTCACCCCGGGCAGCGAGCAGGTAGGCGGAACTATCCGGCGATGGAGGTAACGTCGAGGCCACGGTCCGATGATCCCACGCGGCCATCGGCGCTCGGCGGCCTGGTCGCGCACAGCTACCGGCGCGTCTAAGCAGGCGGCGGTGAGTAATCAGTCGTAGGCTGCCGATATGGGTGCCCGCAAGCAGGTCGACGCGCCACCCGCGGAGTTCGCCGAGGCAGTCTCGCAGTTACGAGGTGCCCGGTTCCGGCCCGAGGTTTTCGTCGAGGAGATGCCCGCACCGCAGCGGATCGCACCGCATGCGGCCGCGGTCAGCGCGGACGTGACGGTCGACGGTGACGATGTCGCCACCGGCCGTCTGGTCGTCCTCTACGATCCCGCGGGGAACGACGCCTGGCAGTCGACCTTCCGCTGTGTCGCGTACGTGCGCGCCGCCGTCGAACCGGAGATGGTGACCGACGCGCTGCTCGGCGGCGTGGGCTGGACCTGGCTGATGGAGGCGCTCGCGGACCGCGGCGCCGACTTCCTGGCACCGAGCGGTACCGTGACCAGGGTGGTTTCGGAAAGCTTCGGCGGGATGGCCGACGACGACGCGACCGCGGAGATCGAGATCCGCGCGTCGTGGAGCCCCGTGCCCGGGCCGGGCGGCCTGGTCGACGTGACCCGGCACGCCGAGGCGTGGGGCGAGGTGCTCTGTACGGCGGCCGGCCTGCCGCCCGTGCCGCCGGGGGTGGTCGCGATGCCGACCCGGCGTGGACAGCGGGGCCGATGAGCCCAGCCGACCAACAGGCGTCCACCGCGGCGGACCCGACAGCCGACCTGCCCCTGCTCGAGCTCAGGGACGGGCTGTCCGAGGTGATCGACACCGGCCCGGCGCTGACCGAGGCGGTCGAGGCGTTCCAGGCCGGTAGCGGCCCGGTCGCCGTCGACGCCGAACGGGCGTCCGGCTACCGGTACTCGCACCGCGCGTACCTGGTCCAGCTGCGCCGCGAAGGCTCCGGCTCCGCGCTCGTCGACCCGATCCCGTTCGGGGACCTGTCCGCGCTCGGGGACGCGATCGTCGACGCCGAGTGGATCATCCACGCGGCCAACCAGGACCTGGCCTGCCTGGCCGAGGTCGGGATGGTGCCGCGGAAGGTCTTCGACACCGAACTGGCCGGCCGGCTGCTCGGCTACCCGAAGGTCGGGCTCGCCTCGCTCGTGAGCGAAGTACTCGGCTACCGGATGCGCAAGGAGCACTCCGCCGCCGACTGGTCCACCCGGCCGCTGCCGGCGCCCTGGCTGGTGTACGCCGCGCTCGACGTCGAGATGCTGATCGAACTGCGGAACGCGATCGAGCAGGAACTCCGCCGCGCCGGCAAGTGGGAGTGGGCCGACCAGGAGTTCACCGCGATCCTGGACGCTCCCCCGCGGGAGCCGAAGCCGGACCCGTGGCGCCGTACGTCCGGCATGCACCGGGTCCGGAACCGCCGCAGCCTGGCCGTCGTCCGGGCGCTCTGGGAGGCCCGCGACCAGATCGCCGAGTCCGCGGACATCTCCCCCGGCCGGATCCTGCCGGACGCCGCGATCGTCGAGGCGGCGTCCGCGATGCCGACCGACCGGGACACGCTGCAGAAGCTGACCGCGTTCAAGGGCCGCGGCGCGCACCGGCACATGCGCACCTGGTGGGAGGCGGTCGACCACGCCCGCAAACTCCCCGAGTCCCAGTTGCCGAAGCAAGGCCCTCGGTACGACGGCCCCCCGCCGGCCCGCGCCTGGGCCGACCGCGACCCGGACGCCGCCGCCCGCCTCTCGACAGCCCGTACGGCGGTCGCCGAGATCGCCGAGGCCCACCGCCTCCCGACCGAAAACCTCCTGGCCCCCGACACCATCCGCCGCCTCGCCTGGTCCCCACCCGCCGAGGTAACCGTCGACGTGGTCACCACCTTCCTCCGCGACCACCACGCCCGCCCCTGGCAAATAGCCCTCACCGCCACCGTCCTCACCGACGCCATGACCTCAGAAGCCCCCGCCAAACCCCTCGACTAAACACCACCCCGCAACAGGACACCGCTCCGCGGCGACAGTTCCTCTCCGGCCGCCTTCGGCGGCGTGCTGCCGCCGTGGTCCGGAAGCTGCCCCGGTGGTGCAACCTGGCGCGGGGTGTGGGAGCTGGCACGGAGTGTGGAAGCTGGCGCGGAGTGTGGAAGCTGTCCCGGAAACGGTCGTGGGGTGTGTAGTTGTCGCAGGGTGTGGAAGCTGTCGTGGGGGCGCGCTGTGCGGGAAGCGGGACTCGGGGCGGGGACCTGTTCTCGTCCAGCAGG
This sequence comes from Kribbella sp. NPDC059898, assembly GCF_042730855.1. Classification (NCBI taxonomy): domain Bacteria; kingdom Bacillati; phylum Actinomycetota; class Actinomycetes; order Propionibacteriales; family Kribbellaceae; genus Kribbella; species Kribbella sp. NPDC059898. Next base: position 419,658 of record NZ_JBHWKR010000006.1, on the reverse strand, counting down.
ATGCGAGGGTTGACGGGCGGCGCGGGCCCGCGGGTCTTGTGCGGTGGCGAAGTTCGTCCCCGGCGGATCCTGCGGTCGTGGAGTCGAGCCACGCCCCTCGGCTAGGCACCGGGGCGGAAGATCGCGCTCTGGACGTACTCCATTGCCTTGAGGAACTTCTCGTCGGTCAGGCGACGAGTCATCTCCTCCGGTGTCACGTTCTCGATGCGGGTTTGGAGCCAGTAGAGGTTGCCGTGCGGGTCGTGGACGCGGGCGACGATGTCGCCCCAGAAGAGGTGGGTCGGCTCGGTGACGACCGTGGCGCCGGCGGTGACTGCTTGTTCGAGGGTGGTGTGGACGTCGGGGACGTACAGGCGGAGGAACGCAGGGGTCGCCGGCCACTCCGGCTGGTCGGTCGCGGCCGGGCGGTCGAACATCATCACGACCGAGTCGCCGATGCGCATCTCGGCGTGCCCGATCCGCCCGTGCTCGTCGACCACGCGCCCGCCCAGGTCCTCGGCGTCGAAGGCGGCCGCGAGGAAGTCCATCAACCCGGCGGTGTCACGGCCGATGATCCACGGCGTCACCGTGTGATACCCGTCGGGGATCGGGTGCACTGTCATCTGCTGCTCCTTCGGTTCGGTTGTCTTCAACCGTAGGAACCGAAGCGGGCAGGCCTTGACCGCTACTCGCCAGGTCTTTGCGGATCTCGCCGCGCAGACTGAGCACCGTCTGCAGCGCACCGACCAGGATCACCGCCGCGATGACCGCGAAGATCTGGCGGTAGCTGAGCAGGCTGACCAGCAGGCTGCCGAGGGCGAGCGAGATCGCCTGCGGCGTGGAGATCAGCACCTCGACGGCGGTCGACACGCGGCCGATCAGGTGGCTCGGCGAACGGCGCTGCATCAGCGTCGTGAGCGCCACGAACGTCCACGGCAGCCCGACTCCGCAGATCGCGGCACCCACCAGCACCACGACGATCGTCGGGGCGGCGGCGCACACGATCGTGGCCGCGGCCAGCGTCACGAGTCCGAGTACGCAGGTGGCGATCTCCCCCAGGCGTCGTACGGCGCGACTCGCGGTCAGGCCGCCGACCACGGCACCGACGCCCTGACAGGTGACGAACACGCCCGAGAACGTCGGCGGTTTGCCGAAGGCGTCCATCAGTGCATAGATCGACGACTCGAAGAACCCGATCACCAGGATGGAGATCGCCAGCCCGAGGAGTACGTTGCGAAGCACCCGGTCGGCGACCAGGAACCGGACGCCGCCGAGCAGGTCCTCCCGGAACGTGCTCTTCGCCGGGGCCGGCGTCTCGCTGACCTTGATCGTCGCGATCAGCAGACCGGCGATCGCGAACGTGATCGCGTCGATCACCGCGACCAGCCAGCCGCCCGCGGACGCGAACACCGCCGCGCCGACGAGCGGCCCGAACAACCGGTAGCCCTCCTTGATCGTCGCGAGGCCGGAGTTCGCGTCGACGAGCAGGTCGTCCGGCAGCAACTCCTTGAGCAGCCCGTTCACGGCCGCGGGCAGTACGACGAACGAGACGCCGTACAGGAACGCGACGACCCAGATCAGCCAGACGTCGCCCGCGTCCCGGACGAGGACCAGCGGGAGTACGGCGGCCGCGCTGGCGAAGTTGCCCCAGACGAGGATCCGCTTGCGCGGCAGGCGATCCACCCAGACGCCGAGCAGCGGCGCGCCGAGCGCGGGCAGCACCATGAAGAAGAACGTGAGGCCGGCCTGTGCGTTCGAGCCGGTGAGCGTCTTCACCCACATGCTCAGCACCAGCAGCATCACGGAGTCGCCGAGCATCGACGTACTCAGACCGCCGAACAGCCGCCCGAACCCGGGCTGCGCGAACAGCTTCCTCATGCCGGATCGACCCCCGGGAAGTACGTCGGCACGCCCCAGGAGACGAACTCGCAGAGCCGCGAACCGGCCGGCCGCTGCGCCGGATCGGTCAGCCGCTCCACGTGACGGTCGAGCACAGCGCTGATCGCGTCGTTCATCTCCCTGAGCTCGTCGGCCGTCAGCCAGGCCACCATCTCGGTGTTCGCCTGCGCCGCACGCCATTCCTCCGGCTCCTCCGGCAGGCGCTGCTGGGACTCCCGCAGCCGGTCCACCGCACGGCCCATCGTCACCTCGGAGAGCGCCTGTGCCGCCCGCCGCTCCTCGAGCGACGCCGATCCGTGCTCGTCGTCCCAGCGGAACCCGAGCCCGGGCACCTGCCACGGCCGCTGCCGACCCTTGCCGCCCTCGGCTTCCACCACGAATCCGTGCTGTGCCAGCTTGCGCAGGTGCCACGAGCAGTTGGCCGGCGTCTCGTCCAGCCGCTCGGCGAGCTCGGTCGCGGTCAACGGTCCGCTGATCGACAGGATCTCGACGATCGCCATCCGCACCGGATGAGCCAGGGCGTTGAGTTCACGGGGGTCGCTGAGGCGGCGATGCGGGGTCGGCATGGCGTCGAAAGTACTCTTTCGAAAGAGTTGTTGCAATGCCGGGCAGAAGAATCGCCCGCCACCACGAGAGGTGACGGGCGATCGGTCAGGCGGAGAGCTGCGCCTCGATCGCGGCGACGACCTCGTCCGACTCCGGCTCCGTCCGCGGGCGGAAGCGCGCCGCCACGGTGCCGTCGGTGGCGAGCAGGAACTTCTCGAAGTTCCACTGGATGTCGCCGGCCTCGCCGTCGGCGTCGGCGGTCTGGGTCAGCTCGGCGTACAGCGGGTGCCGGCCTTCGCCGTTCACCTCGAGCTTGTCCAGCATCGGGAACGTCACGCCGTACGTCGTGGAGCAGAACGTCTCGATCTCGTCGGCCGACCCGGGCTCCTGGCCGCCGAACTGGTTGCACGGCGCCCCGAGCACGGTGAAGCCGCGGGACGCGTACTTCTTCTGCAGGTTCTCCAGGCCCTCGTACTGCGGCGTCAGGCCGCACTTCGACGCCACGTTCACGACCAGGACGGCCTTGCCCTTGTACTCGCCGAGCGAGGTCGGCGCGCCGGACAGGGTGGTCAGTGGAATGTCGTACAGGCTCATGCTCATCCTCGAGTTGTCGGTAAGTGCCGGGCGAGAAAGTCTTCGGTACGGCGCCACGCGAGCGCGGAGGCGTCGGCGTTGTGGAACATCGGCAGCGGGTTGTCGAACGCGTGCCCGGCACCGTCGTACCGGTGCACCTCCGCACCGGTCAGCGCGGGCACGATCGCGTCCACGTCCAGGAACGTGTCCTCGTTGCCGAAGTGGTGCAGCGCCGGGGCGTCGGGATGGAGGTCGAGCAGTCGCGGGAGGGCCGAACCGTAGTAGCTGATCAGCACATCCGGGGAGGACACGGCCGACACGTTGAAGCCCAGTCCCCCGCCGAAGCAGAACCCGACGACGGCCGTGCCGCTACCGCGCGACTTCAGGTACTCCAAAGAGGCGACAGCGTCGGCGACGGCCTGGTCCCAGTCGAGCCGCTGGACGATGCCCATCGCGCGCGGCATCAGGTCCGGCGCGGACTCGTCCAGCTCGGTGTCGTCGAGGCGCCAGTACATCTCCGGCGCGATCACGTAGTACCCGAGGGCGTGCAGGTCCGCGGCGCGTTGCTTGATGTAGTCGGAGACCCCGAAGATCTCCTGCAACAGCAGGACTCCGGGCGCGTCACTGCCCGCGGACCCCCACTCGTGGAACGGAATCTCCAAGGTCACACCGTGAAGGGTACGACCTCCGGTTCAACCGGCACCGGCTTGGGTGCGGGCATCCACGACTTCGTCTCGGCGATCGCGTCCAGCAGCAGCTGGTACAGCCGGTCGTCCGGGTTCGGCACGCACGCCTGCGAGATGCCCTCGACCGCGCAGGACACCGCGCGGGGCGCCGTACGGCGGGCGAAGTCCGGTGTCACGCGGCGCGCGCGGGCGGTGAAGGACCGCGCCCACTTGGTCGCCTGCGGGACGGCCTGCAGGATCTCGGCCGACTCCGGCTCGATGTCGTCCGGCGGCCGCCCGTCGAGCGCGGCGAGCTGCCGCTCCCCCACCAGCAGCGCGACGGCCAGGATGTACTGGCGCTCCTGCGAGACGATCGGCAGCGCGTGCCGGATGCAGTGGGCGGTGACCCGCGGTACGACGTGTGGGTCGTCGGGGGTCAGCCCGATCACGGACGGGATCAGCGGCGCCAGCCGGGACCGCCCCGAGTCGCTGGTGCAGTCGTTGACGTCACGGGCGACGCCGGCCAGCAGCGGGTGGGTGCAGGCGGGATGGTCGGACCAGGGCTCACCGGCCAGGTACGACGCGAACTCCATGAAGCACGCGCCCTTGCGCGGGCTGCGGTGCTTCCCCCGGCTGAGGACCGGCACGGACAGATCAAGATTGTTCATGGAACAACTCCAGTAACGCGGACCTTGACCACCAGCATGCGCCCAATCGCGCCGCATTGCCACGGGTAACTCACCTGTGAGCGGACCCACATGCGCGCCGCCTTTGGCAGTTCTGTTACTCATGGGTAGCATCGGGGTAGATTTCCCGACCCCCCAGAGGAGGGCCCTCGTGCCCCGTGAGATCCGCGACGTCGTGTACGTCGACGGCGTTCGCACCCCGTTCGGCAAGGCCAAGGGCCAGTACTCCGAGACCCGCGCCGACGATCTGGTGATCAAGTGCATCCGGGAGCTGCTGCGGCGGAACCCGGGTCTCCCCCCGGAACGCGTGGACGAGGTCGCGATCGCGGCCACCACCCAGATCGGCGACCAGGGCCTGACCATCGGCCGGACTGCCGCGCTGCTGGCCGGCCTGCCGAACACCACGCCCGGCTACGCCATCGACCGGATGTGCGCCGGCGCGATGACCGCCGTCACCACCACCGCGGCCGGGATCGCGTTCGGTGCGTACGACGTGGTCGTGGCCGGCGGCGTCGAGCACATGGGCCGGCACCCGATGGGCGAGGGCGTGGACCCGAATCCGCGGATCATCAGCGAGAAGCTCGTCGACACCTCCGCGCTGGTGATGGGCTCCACCGCCGAGAACCTGCACGACCGGTACCCGAGCATCACCAAGGAGCGCGCCGACGCGTACGCCGTCGCGTCCCAGGAGAAGGCGGCCAAGGCCTACGCGAACGACCTGATCCAGCCGGACCTGGTACCGATCGCGACCCGCTCCGCGGAGCAGGGCTGGGGCTACGCCACCACCGACGAGCCGATGCGCCCGGGCACCACGGCCGAGGACCTGGCCGGCCTGAAGACGCCGTTCCGCCCGCACGGCCGGGTGACCGCGGGCAACTCCGCCGGCATCAACGACGGCGCGACCGCCTGCGTGCTGACGTCCGCCGAGGCGGCCGAGGAGCTCGGGCTGACCCCGAAGATGAAGCTGGTGTCGTACGCGTTCGCCGGTGTCGAGCCGGAGGTGATGGGCGAGGGCCCGATCCCGGCCACCGAGAAGGCGCTCCGGCTCGCCGGGCTGACCATCGACGACATCCAGGCCTTCGAGGTGAACGAGGCGTTCGCCGTGCAGGTGCTGGCGTTCCTGGAGCACTACGGCATCGCCGACGACGACCCGCGGGTGAACCCGTACGGCGGTGCGATCGCGTTCGGGCACCCGCTCGCGTCGTCCGGCGTCCGGCTGATGAACCAGCTGGCCAAGCAGTTCGAGCAGCGCCCCGAGGTCCGCTACGGCCTCACCACGATGTGCGTCGGCCTCGGCATGGGCGGGACCGTCATCTGGGAGAACCCGAACTGGGAAGGTGCCAAGGCATGAGCCTGCAGGAACTGATCGACTCTGCGTCGGCACTGTCGACCGACGAGGTTGTCACGCTGGCGCACTCGCGGGACGTCGTACTCCCGAACAAGGCCGGCACGATGGCGCTCATCACGCTGGACAACGGCCACGACCACACCAAGCCGAACACGTTCGGCCCCAAGGGCCTCGGCTCGCTGAACGCGGCGATCGACGCGGCGCTGGCCCGTGACGAGATCGTCGCGATCGGCGTCACCGGCAAGCCGTTCATCCTGGCCGCGGGCGCGGACCTGACCGGCGTACCGAAGCTGACCGACCGGGAGCAGGCGCTGGCGCTCGGCCGGATCGGGCACGGCGTGCTGCGGAAGCTGCAGGACGGCGGCAAGCCGTCGTTCGGGTTCGTGAACGGTGTCGCGCTCGGCGGCGGGCTCGAGGTCGCGCTGCACGCGACGTACCGGACGGTCTCGGTCGCGGCCGGGATGCTGTCGACGCCCGAGGTGTTCCTCGGGCTGCTCCCGGGCTGGGGCGGCAACTTCCTGCTGCCGAACCTGATCGGCGCGGACAACGCGGTCAAGGTCGTCGTCGAGAACGCCCTGAACCAGAACAAGATGCTCAGCGGTCCGGAGGCCGTGAAACTCGGCATCGGCGACGTACTGCTGGAGTCGGCGGACTTCCTCGAGCAGTCGCTGCTGTGGGCCTCGAAGGTCCTGACCGGTCAGCTCACGGTCGACCGGGCGGAGATCGACCGCGGCGAGGCATGGGACGCGGCCGTTGCCCGGGGCAAGGCTTTTGCGGACGTCAAGGTGAGCGGCGCGGCGCCGGCGCCGTACCGGGCGCTGGACCTGATCGCCGCCGCCAAGGACAACGACCGCGACCGCGGGTTCGCGGCCGAGGACGAGGCGCTCGCGGACCTCATCATGAGCGAGGAGCTCCGGAGCGGGCTGTACGCGTTCGACCTGGTGAACAAGCGCGCCAAGCGGCCGGCCGGTGCGCCGGACAAGTCGCTGGCGCGGCCGGTGAACAAGGTCGGCGTTGTCGGCGCGGGCCTGATGGCGGGTCAACTGGCGCTGCTGTTCGCGCGCCGGCTCGAGGTTCCCGTCGTACTCACGGATCTCGACCAGGAGCGCGTGGACCGGGGCGTCGGGTACGTGCACGGTGAGATCGACAAACTGCTCGCGAAGGGCCGGATCCGCCCGGACAAGGCGAACCAGCTGAAGGCGCTCGTCACCGGGTCGGTGGACAAGGGCGTCTTCGCAGACGCGGACTTCGTGATCGAGGCCGTGTTCGAGGAGCTGCAGCTGAAGAAGACGATCTTCGCCGACCTGGAGAAGATCGTCCGGCCGGACGCGATCCTGGCGACCAACACGTCGTCGTTGTCGGTGACCGACATGGCCGCGGACCTGGAGCACCCGGAGCGGGTCGTCGGGTTCCACTTCTTCAACCCGGTCGCGGTGCTGCCGCTGCTGGAGATCATCCGCGCGGGCAAGACCGACGACGCCTCGCTGGCGACGGCGTTCGCGGTCGGCAAGAAGCTGAAGAAGTCCTGCGTGCTGGTGAAGGACGCGCCGGCGTTCGTGGTGAACCGGCTGCTGACCCGCTTCCTCGGCGAGGTCAGCGCGGCGGTGGACGAGGGTACGCCGATCCTCGACGCCGACCGGGCGCTCTCCGCGCTCGGCCTCCCGATGCCGCCGTTCGTCCTGCTGCAGCTGGTCGGCCTGCCGGTCGCGCTGCACGTCGCGGAGACGATGAACCGGGCCTACCCGGAGCGGTACGCAGTGTCGGAGAACCTCGCCAAGGTCGTTGCCGCCGGCAAGAGTTCGTTCTACGTCTGGCCGGAAGGCAAGCCGGTCGTCGACCCGGAGGTCGAGGCGCTGGTCACGGTCGGCGACAAGCCGTCCACCGCCGACGAGCTCCGCACCCGGGTCCTCACGGCCCTCGCCGAGGAGATCAAGATCATGCTCGACGAGGGCGTGGTCGCCGAGGCGCAGGACATCGACCTGTGCCTCCTGCTCGGCGCCGGCTGGCCGTTCCACCTGGGCGGCATCACGCCGTACCTGGACCGCACCGGCATCGCCGAGAAGGTCAACGGGACCCGTTTCCTCCCGAAGGGCGTGGCAAGCCTCGCCTGACAGAGACCGCTGGGGGTCGGTGCGGCGCCGGAAGCCCGCTCCGGCCCCCAGCAGCTGTCAGGCCTTCTGTACCTCGCCGGTTTTCTGCTCGATGCCGACGCGGCTCTTGCGGTACCCGTACAGCGCGTAGATCACGAACCCGATCGCCATCCAGACCACGAACCGGATCCAGGTCTCGATCGACAGGTTCAGCATCAGGTAGACGCAGATCAGCGCGGCCACGATCGGGATCACCGGGTTGCCGGGCACCGTGAACGAGCGCTTGATGTCCGGCCGGCTGCGGCGCAGCAGCGGCACCGCGATCGAGACCAGCGTGAACGCGGCCAGCGTGCCGATGTTCACCATCTCCTCGAGCTTTCCGATCGGCGTGACCCCGGCGATGATCGCCACCACGATGCCGATGCCGATCGTCAGGCGGTACGGCGTACCCCACTTCGGGTGCGTCTTGCCGAGCTGCTTCGGCATCAGGTGGTCGCGGCTCATCGCGAACACCACGCGGGCCGCACCGATCATCAGCGTCAGTACGACGGTGGTCAGACCGGCGACCGCACCGGCCGAGATCAGCGTCGCGAAGCCGCCCCGGCCGACCGACTTGAACGCCTCCGCCAGCGCGGCCTCGCCGTTGATGTCGGTGTACTTCACCATGCCGGTGATCACGATGCAGACCAGCACATACAGCACCGTGCAGATCGCCAGCGAGCCGATGATGCCGCGCGGCAGGTCGCGCTGCGGGTTCTTGGCCTCCTCGGCCGTGGTCGCGACCACGTCGAACCCGATGAACGCGAAGAACACCAGCGACGCGCCGGACACCAGGCCCATGATCCCGAACGTCGACGGCGTGAACCCGAAGATCGCCTGGAACAGCGGCGTGGTCACGTGCACGCCGCCACCCGGCGCCGGGACGCTCGGCGGCACGAACGGCGTCAGGTTCGAGCTCTTGATGTAGAACAGGCCGGCGACGATCACGAACAGCACCACGAACAGCTTGATCGCGACCAGCACCAGGTTGACCCGCATCGACTCCTTGATGCCGATGGTCGCCAGTGTCGCCAGCACCAGGACCAGGATCATCGCGAGCACGTTCACATGGCTGTCCGGCCCGATCGACGACGGCCAGCCCAACCCGATCTGGTCCAGGAACAGTTTCGCGTACGTCGACCAGCCCTGCGACACGACGCTTGCCCCGAGCATCAACTCGAGCAGCAGGTCCCAGCCGATGATCCAGGCGAAGATCTCGCCGAGCGAGAAGTACGAGAACGTGTACGCCGAACCGGACACCGGCACGGTCGACGAGAACTCGGCGTAGCACAACGCGGCCAGCGCGCAGCAGACCGCGGCCAGCACGAAGGACAGTGCGATCCCCGGTCCGGCGTACAGCTTCGCGGCGCGCCCGGTCAGGGTGAAGATGCCGGCACCGATGATGACACCGATCCCGAAGACGGTCAGGTCGATCGCGGTGAGGCGTTTCTTGAGCTGGTACTCCGGCTCGTCCGTGTCGGCGATCGACTGCTCGATCGACTTCTTCCGCACAAGACTCATCAGCGCCTCCTAGAAGTGGACGGAACCCTTCGAGGTTGCCCCCTCTGACGGGATGAGGTCAAACCGCCACTCAGCGTTGTGGCCGGTATGTTGTCAGTGCGGTCCACAGCGTCGCCTCGGTCAACCCGGTGCGGTCCTGCAGGATCCGGTCGCGGGACGCCTGGTCGACACCGTTGCGCGCCATGTCCTCGTACAGCTCCTCGACCTTCTGCAGCCCGATCTGGTGGACGAGGTACCGCACGGCCAGCCAGCTCACGCCGTACACGTCCGCGGAGTTCTGGTAGAAGCCGCTGTCACCCGGCAGCGAGGACAGCTGCGGTACGGCGGTGTCGACGACCTCCTGCTCCCACTTGACCACCTCGCCCGGCCCGCTGATCGCCTCGATCCCCCGCCAGGACACGTATTCCGCCGCGCCCTCGGCCAGCCAGAGCGGCTCGTAGCCGCCGAGCGCCGCGGTCACCACGTGGGTGATCTCGTGCGACAGCAGGATCTCGTCGACCTGGTCGCGCTGGTTCGGGTTGATCACGATGTACCCGCCGGCGACCGTACCGTCGGCCGTGTCCTGACCGGGCAGTGAGGAGAACGTCGACCCGGTACTGGCCGCGGACTCGATGTCCTCGTCGGCGAACCGGGCGTCGCGGACGGCGGTCTCGTCCAGCGCGATCACCAGCACCGCGCCGTTCCACTTCAGCGGCCAGTACGCCGTCACCTCGGCGAGGCCCTCGTTCGCGGCGCGGACGATCGCCCGGCCGCGCTTGGTGTCGCCCTTCTCGACGATCACCATCACTCGCGGCGCGCGCTGCACCTCGATCCGGCCGAGGTCCCACGCCTCCCGGTGCGCGCCCGGGCCGAGGTCCGGGTCGAGCTCGTTGTCCGCGGTCAGCAGCCAGTGGCCGTCGCGGGCGACGAACGTGTAGCCGAGCTCGGTGGTCACCGGCGTGAAGTCGACCTTGCGGATCTGGTACCGCATCAGGACGCGGACCAGGTACGTCGTACGGCCGTGCGCCTTGAGCAGCGCGGGGTCGAAGCGTTCCTCGGCCTGGCTGTAGCCGATCTCGGAGAAGCCGATCTCCATCAGGTTCGCGAACAGGATCTTCTGCGCGGCGACCAGCTTCGTGTTCAGCGGATCCACGTCGGCCAGGAACTGCTGCTCGTTGCCGGTCTGCACGGCGCCGGCCCGGCGTACCAGGATCGTGTCGATCGCCACCCGCCGGGCCGCGACGGCCGCGGCGATCCGCGACGGCTTCGCGGTCGTCTGCACCGGGGTCGGCGCGACGGCACGCGCCCGGAGCTCCTGATTGCGCTCTTCAACGGTGTAGACGACGCCGCCGGAGACCAGGAGCACCGCCAGCAGCAGACCCAGCCACCGCCTCATGCTGCTGCGGCTGCTTTCAGGGCACGGAAGAGTCCGGCCTCCGTCATTCCGAGGTGTTCGAGCATGATCCGGTCGCGGTCCTTCTGCGTGACGCCGAGTGAGGCGAGCTCACGGTACAGCGTCCCCACCTCGGTCCCGCCGAACCGCGTGAACAGGTAGTCGAGCGCCAGCCAGGACAGCGGGTACGAGCTGTCGGCCTGGTCGAAGAAGGTCGCGTCCGCGGGTAGCGCCGTCGCCTTCGCGAGGTACTTCGTCCGGACGTCCAGCCGGTACTGCGCGATCGCCAGGTCCTTCTGCCCGGCCATGGGCAGGAACTCGACGTACGTCGCGGCGCCCTCGACCATCCAGCGCGGCGCGTACGGCCCGTACGGCGCGGTCGCGACGTGGGTGAACTCGTGTGCCAGGGTCCGCGCGTCGACCTTCGTGCGGTTGTACGGGTTCACCACGACGTACGAGTCGGTCCGCTCCCCCTCGCCGGTGACTTCGCCGGGCAGCGTGCGGTACACGAAGGTCGCCATCGCGAGCGCGTCCTCGGCGTTCTTCGGCTGCGAGTAGTCGGCGCCGCGGACGACCTTGTCGTCGAGCGCGATCACCACGCCGGAGCCGTTCCATCCGCCGGGCCAGTTCTTCGACACCGCCTGGACGGCGTTCTGCGACATCGCGACGAACTTGTCCGCGAGCGTGGCCTGGCCCTGCTCGACGACCACGAGGACCCGCGGCGCGCGCTTCACCAGCACCGGCCCGAAGTCCCAGGCCTCATCGTGCGAGCCCCGCGGCAGGCGCTTGTCGAGGTCGGAGTCGGACACCATCATCCAGTTGCCGTTCGACCGCCGGCTGAACGTGTACCCGAGCATCGCGCGCACAGGCACCAGGTCGATGCCGCGGAGCTGGTACTCCATCGCAACCGCGACCAGGTACGTCGACGGGCCGTACTTCTGCGCGATCGCGTCGTCGTACTGCTGGGCGAGCTGCTGGTAGGCGAGCTTGGCGAAACCGAACTGGCGAAGGTTCGCGAACAGCGTGTGCTGCCGTGCGACCAGCCTGGTGTCCGCGGGGTCGACGTCCGCGACGAACTCCTGCTCGTTCCCGGTCAGTACCGCCTGCGCGCGCCGCTGCAGCACCTGGTTGACGGCCGCGGACCGGGCCGCCAGGTCGATCGCCGGCGTACTCGGACCGGCGTCGACGGCGTCGTCCGCGCTCTGACTCGAGTAGTGCAGGTACAGCCCACCGCCGACGGCGGCCGCCACCAGGGCAAGGGACAGCAGGATCGGCCAGACCCGGGACCGCCGGCGGACGGCGGCGTGCCTGCTGTGTCGCCCTCCCCCGTCAGACATGGCGCCTGGCTAAGCGTTCCGGCCGCCGGCCCGGTCCGGCTCGTCGAGGGACGCGTCGACGTGCTGCGTGAGCTGCTCGGTGATCTCCCGCGCGACCTCCTGGCCGGTCAGCCCGATCTCCTGCAGTACGGCGGCCCGCTTCGCGTGCTCGAGGAACACCTGCGGTACGCCGAAGTCGCGGAACGGTGTCCGCACGCCGCCGTCCCGGAGCGCCTGCGCGATCATGTCGCCGACCCCGCCGGCCCGGCCGTTGTCCTCGATCGTGACGACCAGCTGGAAGTCCGCGGCCAGCTCGACGAGCTCCGCCGGCACCGGCTTCACCCAGCGCGGGTCGACGACGGTGACACCGAAGCCGTGCGCCTCGAGGCGCTGCGCGACGTCCATCGCGGTCGCCGCCATCGCACCGATCCCGACCAGCAGGACGTCCTGACCGGAGCGGTTCAGTACGTCGACCGACCCGACGCGGTCGATCTGCTCGATGTCCGGGAACACCTCGCCCTTCGCGAACCGCAGCGCGGTCGGCGCGTCGTCCACGTCGACCGCCTCGTTCAGCAACTCCTGGAGGCGCTTGCCGTCCCGCGGCGCCGCCAGCCGCAGGCCCGGGACGAGCTGCAGCAGCGACATGTCGTACACGCCGTTGTGGGTCGGGCCGTCGTCACCGGTGACGCCGGCACGGTCGAGGATGAACGTGACGCCGCACTTGTGCAGCGCGACGTCCATCAGGGTCTGGTCAAAGGCCCGGTTGAGGAACGTCGAGTACAGGCACACGACCGGGTGCAGGCCGCCGAGCGCGAGACCGGCGGCGCTGGTCACCGCGTGCTGCTCGGCGATCCCGACGTCGAACGTCCGGCCCGGGAACTCGTCCGCGAACGGTGCCAGGCCGGTCGGGTGCAGCATCGCCGCGGTGATCGCGACCACGTCCGGACGCCGGTGGCCGATCTTCACCAGCTCGTCGGAGAACACGTCGGTCCAGCCGCGCGGCTTGTTCGCCGGGCGGACCTGGTGCAGGTTGTCCTCCTCGTCCTCCTCGGCGGCCGGGTAGCCGAAGCCCTTCTTGGTGACCGCGTGCACGATCACCGGGCCGCCGAAGGACTTCGCGTTCCTCAGCGCGTCCTCGAGCGCCTGCCGGTCGTGGCCGTCCACCGGGCCGACGTACTTGAGGCCGAGGTCCTCGAACATGCCCTGCGGGGCGAGCATGTCCTTCAGGCCCTTCTTCACCCCGTGCAGCACCTCGTACATCGGCGGGCCGACGTACGGCGTCCGGCCGAGGTTCTTCTTGACCAGGTCGAGGATCTTCTCGTACCGCGGGTTCGTGCGCAGGCTCGTCAAGTGGGTCGCGAGGCCGCCGACGGTCGGGCTGTACGAGCGGCCGTTGTCGTTCACGATGATGACCAGGTTCAGGTCCTTGGCGGCGGCGATGTTGTTCAGCGCCTCCCAGGCCATGCCGCCGGTCAGGGCGCCGTCGCCGATCACCGCGACCACGTGCCGGTTCTCGCCGCGCAGCCGGTACGCCTTCGCGAGGCCGTCGGCGTACGACAGGGCGGTCGAGGCATGGCAGTTCTCGACGATGTCGTGCTCGGACTCGGCCTGGCTCGGATACCCGGACAGGCCGCCCTCCTGACGGAGCGTGCCGAAGTCCTTCGCCCGGCCGGTGACCAGCTTGTGCACGTACGCCTGGTGGCCGATGTCGAACACCAGGCGGTCGCGCGGGGAATCGAAGACCCGGTGCATGGCCAGGGTGATCTCGACCATGCCGAGGTTCGGGCCGAGGTGGCCGCCGGTGCGGGTCACCGTGTCGACCAGCACGTCGCGGATCTCGGTCGCCAGATCGGTCAGCTGCTGATCCGTCAGCTTCTTGAGGTCTTCCGGACCCTCTACCGTCTCCAGCACGCGCATCGAGCTCCTCCCGCAGGTAGTCCTCGAATGCTCTCACATTCCAAGACGTCGGCCAGGAGTGGCTGGTTCGAAGGTGTGCTGGGTCTCACTTAGGGTGACTGCTATGGAGATGGTGAGGACCCTGTTCCGGAAGTACGACGGGCAGCCGCACCGCTTGGTCGAGGCGATCCGGCTCGGCGAGGACGAGCACGGCCTGTGGGTCGGTTCGCTCCCGGGCAGCCAGGGCCAGCGCGCCGACGGCAGCTGGAAGTCCATCGACCACCACCGGGTCCGGCTGTTCCCGCGCGGGCAGTGGTGGAGCGCGCTGTTCAACGACGTACCGCACCAGACGGCGATCTACTGCGACATCACGATGCCGGCCGAGTTCGGCGTCGACTCGGTCACCGCGGTCGACCTGGACCTCGACATCCGCCTGCTCCGCGACGGCACGGTCAAGGTGATGGACGAGGACGAGTTCCACGAGCACCAGATCCGCTACAACTACCCGCCCCAGGTCGTGGCCACCGCCCGCGCCGTCTGCGACCGCCTGGCCGCCACCATCACCACCACGGAACCGTTCATGACCGCCTACAGGCCGTACCTGGAGCAGATCCGCTCGCTGACGCCCTGAGCCGATAGGTTGAGGGTCATGCGCGATGTCCGGGTGGTGTACCGCAAGTACGACGAGAAGCTGCACTGGCACCAGTGGATGCGGTATCTCGGCGAGGACGAGTACGGCGTGTGGCTGGGCGCGCCGGCCGGGTCGGTGTCGCAACGCGGGGCCGAGCCCGAGGTGACGCAGGAGCAGGCGCACGTGCAGCTGTTCCCGCGGGACAAGTGGTTCACCGCGATCTTCAACGACGCCCCGCGGAACACCGAGATCTACGCCGACATCACGACGCCGGTGGAGTTCTCCGACGACGTGGTGACGATGATCGACCTCGACCTGGACGTGATCAAGCGCCGCGACGGGACCGTCTTCGTCGACGACGAGGACGAGTTCGCCGAGCACCAGGTGAAGTACTCGTACCCGCCGGACGTGATCGCCACCGCCCAGCGGACCTGCGACTGGCTCGTCCAGGCCGTCTCCACCGAGGAGCCGTTCCTGACCGTGTACAAGACCCACCTGGACAAGATCCGCTAACGCACCTGGTGCACGCTCAGGGAGCCGTTCTTGAGCATCATCAGGCCCGGGAGCGGTCCGCGCTGGCCGGCGTACATGTCGGCGATCGGGGCCACGGTCAGGTACAGGTTCTGGCCTTTGGGAACGTCGACGGCGATCGCCGGGAGCTCGAAGGTACGGCGTACACCGTGGGCCGCGCGCTGTTCGCGGAGCGGCATCGTGTTGTTCTGCACGACCTTCGCGGTGAGCGGGTTCGTGCCGACGCTGAGCGCGAAGTACGCCGCCGACTGCGGGATGATCGTGTAGACGTTCGCGGTCACGGCCGGCGTACCGGCGATCGTGATCGGGCCCTTCGCGATCGGCAGGTTGACGGGCAGCCCGACACCGGTCGGTACGACGATCTTGCCGAGCGGGAAGCGCTTGTTCGAGGTCAGGCTCCGTTGCGTGAGGCAACGACCATCGGCGGTCGACAGGTGGTACGCACCGAAGCCGGTCAGCCCTTCCTTCTTGTGCAGCAACTTCTCCTGCATGAACCGGATCGACAGGCTGGAGAAGGTCGGTGAGCCGAGCGCGATCGAGCACGGGTCGCCGGGCGTCGCGTAGCCCGGCGGTACGACGGCCGGCAGCGTGTGGCCGCCGTTGTACCCGACGAAGATCGACCGCGCCCGGGCCTTCGCCGTCAACGCGTGGTCGAAGTTCATCAGGCCCTGGTTGAGGTTGAACAGGTTGTCGGAAATGCCCTGACCGAACAGCACCGGGATGTCGAGCCTGCGCCCCTGCGCCACGTGCCACGCCGGGCCGTTGTGCGCGAAGAACGCGTCCAGGTCCCGACCCGCCTGCCCGCTCGGCCAGGCGCCGGTCGCGATCAGGGCGACGAACGCCTTCGACACCGCCGGCGGCAGGTGCGTCCCGCCGCCCGCGAACAGGATCGACAGCCACAGCGTCCGGGCCGCCTCCTGCGGCGCGAGGCTCTGCTTGAGATCCCACCAGGTGATCTCCGGCGCCAGCGCGTCGAACCGGGTCGCGCCACGCTCCCGCAGCTCGGTGAACGCGCCCGCGAACTGGTACCCGCCGCCGTACGATCCGCCGATCGCGCCGATCAGCGGGTCACCGGGTCGTTGCTTCGTCACCCAGTCCAGCCCCGCGACCAGGTCGACGAGCTTGACCACGTCGCGGCCCTCGTAGTCCGGGCTCATCACGTGCGCGACGCCGGTGCTCTGCCCGAAGCTCCGCTGATCGAAGCTCAGTACGCCGAACCCGGCGTCCAGCCACGCCTTGAACGCGGCCGGGTCCGTGGTCCGGCTGCCGCCCCAGCCGTGGCTGTGGAAGATCAGCGGCACGGTGTGCTGCTTCGTCGCGTTCGCGGGTCTGAAGAGCGTGTAGCAGATCTTCACGGGCGTCGTCGTACCCGGCTCCGGCACCGAGTCGACACAGCCGTTGGTGACCGTACTGTCGGCCGCAGCCGGGACCACCGGCGACAGCAGCAGAGCGACCACACCGACCAGGGCAAGCACACGACGACGCACCATCAGTCACTCCCAGTGATCAACGGATCCCGCTTCGCACACGCTAGAGGACCGGCCGCGCGATGACCAGATCCCGGGCCCAGATCCCCGGCTCAGCCTTCGGCGAACCGATGGGTGGAAACCGCGTTTCCGCTGCGACACTGTGCCCGTGCATATCGCGATCGAGGTCGTGGCCCTCGTCGCCGTCGTCGCGGCCGGGGCCGCGCTGGCGCGACGGATCGGCCTCTCGGCTCCCCTGCTGCTGGTGGTCATCGGGATCGCAGCGTCGTACCTGCCGTTCATCCCGCGCGTCGAACTCGCGCCCGAGGTCGTCCTGGTCGGTTTCCTGCCGCCGCTGCTGTACTCCGCGGCGATCAAGACCAGCCTGGTCGACTTCTCCAAGCACCGGCGGTCGATCGGGCTGCTCTCGGTCGGCCTGGTCGCGTTCACCGCGCTCGGCGTCGGCGTCGTCACCTGGTGGCTGCTCGGCCGGGTCGCGACGTCGATCGGTCAGCAGCCGCTGCCGTTCTGGGCCGCGTTCGCGATCGGCGCGGTGGTCGCGCCGCCGGACGCGGTCGCCGCCACCGCGATCGCCAAACGCGTCGGCCTGCCGCGCCGGATCGTCACGATCCTCGAGGGCGAGAGCCTGCTGAACGACGCGACAGCGCTCGTCTGTCTCCGTACGGCGGTCGGGGCCGCCCTCGTCGCCCCCACCGTGTGGCACGTCGGGCTGGACTTCCTCCGCGCGGCGGGTGGCGGCGTACTCGTCGGCGTCGTGGTCACGTTCGTCCTGGCGAAGATCCGCCGGCGGTTCACCGATCCGGTGCTGGACACCACGCTCAGCCTGACCGCGCCGTTCGTCGCCTACATCGCGGCCGAGAACCACTACATCCACGCCTCCGGCGTACTGGCCGTCGTGGTCACCGGCCTGCTGCTGGGGCACAAGGCGCCGATCATCCAGTCGGCCAAGTCGCGGATGTCGGAACGGACCAACTGGCGCACTTTCCAGTTCCTGCTGGAGAACACGGTCTTCCTGCTGATCGGGCTGCAGACCCGATGGATCCTCGACGACCTGACTGCGAGCCCGTTGCCGGCCTGGCTGATCGCGACCACGACCGTCGCAGTGTTCCTCGCGGTCGTGCTGCTGCGGCCGATCTGGGTGATCCCGACGACGCTGCTGTCCCGCCGGTTCCTCGGTCCGTCGCGGCCCGGGCCGGTGTCCCGGCGCGCGCTGATCGTGGTGTCCTGGGCCGGGATGCGCGGTGTGGTCACGCTCGCGGCGGTCTTCACGCTGCCCCCGCGGACGCCGCACCGCGAAGTACTCGTGTTCATCGCGCTCGCCGTCACCGCGGGCACGCTGCTCGTCCAGGGCTCGACGCTCCCCTGGCTGGTACGCCGGTTGCGCCTGCCCGGGCCGGACCCGGCGGAGGACGCGCTGCAGGAGGCCGCCGTACTGCAGGGAGCCCATCGCGCCGCGATCGCCAAGCTCGACGAGCTCGCCCAGCCGTCCGATCCGCCCGCCGTACTCGACGTACTGCGACAACGGGGCGAGGCCCGGGCGCAGGCGGCCTGGGAACGGCTCGGGCGGCCGGAGAGCGAGTACGAGACGCCGAGCGAGGCGTACCGGCGGCTGCGGATCGCGATGCTGGAGGCGGAACGGTCGCACATCCTGAAGGTCCGCGACGCCGGGCTGGTCGCGGACGAGGTGCTGCAGCGGGCGCAGAGCGTGCTCGACATCGAGGAGTCGATCCTGGACCGCGACGAGGACGACGACGTCGGCGGGCGCTCCGAGGACCTGCGGCCGAAGGTGCCGCCGGGTGGGGCGTGTTCGCACCTCGAGGACGCCCCGCTGGTGGTCACGCCGAACACACCGGACGGCTGCGAGGAGTGCCTGGCAACCGGCGGCTCGTGGGTGCACCTGCGGCTGTGCCTCGGTTGCGGGCACGTCGGCTGCTGCGACTCGTCGGTGATGAAACACGCCAGCAAGCACCACGACGCGACCGAGCACCCGGTGATGCGCAGCTTCGAACCGGGCGAGACTTGGCGCTGGTGCTTCGTGGACGAGAAACTGGGCTAGTGGCTGACTGCTTGTTCTGTTCAATCATTGCCGGGACGACGCCCGCGCAGATCGTCCTCGACACCCCCGAGGTCGTGGGCTTCCTCGACGTACGGCCGGTGTTCAAGGGGCACACGCTGCTCGTGCCGCGGGAGCACGTGCCGACGCTGGTCGAGCTGCCGGACGAGCTGACCGTGCCGCTGTTCGGGGCGGCGCGCTCGGTGGCGGCCGCGGTGCGGACGGCGTTCGACGCGCAGGGCTCGTTCGTTGCCGTGAACAACGTTGTGTCGCAGTCCGTGCCGCATCTGCACGTCCACGTCGTACCGCGGACCAAGGGCGACGGGTTGCGCGGGTTCTTCTGGCCGCGGACGAAGTACGCCGACACGGCCGAGGCGGAAGAGTACGCCGGGAAGCTACGCGCTGCGCTGGCGGATTAGCTCGTACTCCACCTGCGGGAGCGGGTTGCCGTCGCCGAAGTCTCTGGTCTGGGTGGCACCGGTCTCGGTGAAGCCGCACTTGGTGTAGAACCGCCGGGACTGCGGGGTGTCCCTCAGTGTCCACAGATGCACGCGGTCGGTAT
The DNA here is from genome assembly GCF_042730855.1 of Kribbella sp. NPDC059898. Classification (NCBI taxonomy): domain Bacteria; kingdom Bacillati; phylum Actinomycetota; class Actinomycetes; order Propionibacteriales; family Kribbellaceae; genus Kribbella; species Kribbella sp. NPDC059898. Next base: position 400,464 of record NZ_JBHWKR010000006.1, on the reverse strand, counting down.
CCAGGTGCTGGAGGGTGGATTCCATCAGCGCGACGGAGACGCCACTTCCCCACCCGTCGGGATGCGTGTAGAAGCTGTAGATCTCCGCGAAGCCCTCGCGCGTCTCCGACGGCAGGCTCCACGACATCGCCAACGGCCGGTCGTCGACGAACCCGAGCATCACCAGCCCGTTCCCGGCCGCCAGCCGCTCGTGCCACCTGCCCAGCCGACTCTCGACCCCTTCCCTGGCAACCTCCGCGGAGAACATCGGCCCGTACGCCGCGCCCCACGAAGCAGCGTGGATCTCCCCCACAACCGCACCATCCGCCGGCGTCGCCGGGCGGGCGGAGATCGCTCCGCTCGCCCGATCGGTCGCGGGCGGACCGGAGACAGCGGGATGGCGACGTTCAGCGGACGGGTCGGTCAAGGCGGTCCTCCAGCTTGGTGAGCGCACGTTCGACGGCCGCGCGGACGGTCTGGTCGGGGTCGTCCGCGAGCGGGCGGATCGCGTCGGCGTGTTCGTACTCCCCCGCGGCCCCGACCGCCCGCACCGCGGCCGCCCGCACCCGGGGCAGCTCGTGGTCGAGCAGCGGCAGCAGTACGTCGACGAGTTGGCCGAGCTCCCGCTGCGCAGTGATCTTCGCGACGTGCTCCTGCACCCGCCACGCCGGGTCCCCAGCGGCTTGGCGCAGTACGTCCACGAGATCGTCGCGCCAGACATACAGGAACACGCGAGCCGCCCACACCCGGATCCAGTAGTAGTTGACCGGATCGACAGGCTGTTTCCACCCACCCGGGTTGTCAGCGCCGGTGATCGCCACGAGCTTCGGCAGCGCGGCGCCGTACGCTTCCGCGCCGCCGACCTGGCCGCTGAGGAACGCGACGCACCAGTCGATCACGGTGTCCTCGCCGTACCGCGCGCACGCAGCCCGCACCACGTCGCGCGGGGAGTCCCTCACACTCATCCCGCCAGTAAACCGTGCCCCGCCGACAATCGCGAGGAACGCCTTCGGCTCAGGGCTTCACCCAGCAGGCGCGGTAGTCGTAGCCGTCCTGCCCCGGGTGTTCCCAGCGAAGCTGGACCGTTGCTCCAGGGGTCAGCGTGCGGTACCCCTCGGCCTCGATGACCGAGTAGTGCGTCCAGCAGCCGCCTGGCGTGCTGGGGCTGTCGAGGACGCCCCAGCCCTCCTCTTCGAACCAGGTGCGGACGACCGCGTCGTCCGCACCTGTGCTTCTGCTCATCGTCGACCGGCTCGCGTCAGCCCGCGATCAGCGACCGCAGGACGTACTGCAGGATGCCGCCGTTGCGGTAGTAGTCCGCCTCACCGGGCGTGTCGATCCGGACCACCGCGTCGAACTCCTGCACGCCGCCGTCGGGCGACGTCGCCTTGACGTGCACCGTCCGCGGGACGGAGCCGTCGTTCAGCGCGGTGACGCCGGTGATGTCGAACGTCTCCTCGCCGGTCAGGCCGAGGGACTCCGCGTTCTGGCCGTCGGGGTACTGCAGCGGCAGGACGCCCATGCCGATCAGGTTCGACCGGTGGATGCGCTCGAAGGACTCGGTGATGACGGCCTTCGCGCCGAGCAGCGCCGTACCCTTCGCGGCCCAGTCACGGGACGACCCGGAGCCGTACTCCTTGCCGGCCAGGATCACCAGCGGGGTGCTCTCCGCGGCGTACGCCTGGGCGGCATCGTAGATCGTCGTCACCGGCGCGTCGGCCTTGGTGAAGTCGCGGGTGAAGCCGCCCTCGGTGCCCGGCGCGATCTGGTTGCGGAGCCGGATGTTCGCGAACGTACCCCGGATCATCACCTCGTGGTTGCCGCGGCGGGAACCGTACGAGTTGAAGTCCTTCCGGTCCACCCCGTGCTCGGCCAGGTACTTGCCGGCCGGGCTGTCGGCCTTGATCGAACCGGCCGGCGAGATGTGGTCGGTGGTGACCGAGTCGCCGAGCTTCGCCAGCACGCGCGCCCCGGCGATGTCGGTGACCGGCGACGGGTCCTTCGCCATCCCGTCGAAGTACGGAGGCTTCCGGACGTACGTCGACTCGGCGTCCCAGGCGAACGTCTTGCCCTCGGGCGTCGGCAGCGACTGCCAGCGCTCGTCACCGGCGAACACGTCCGCGTAGTCCTTCGTGAACATCTCCTTGTTGATCGAGCTCGCGATCGTCGCTTCGACCTCGTCCGCGCTCGGCCAGATGTCCTTCAGGAACACGTCGTTCCCGTCGGTGTCCTTGCCCAGGGCATCGTTCTCGAAGTCGAAGTCCATGGTGCCGGCCAGCGCGTACGCGATCACCAGCGGCGGCGACGCCAGGTAGTTCATCTTCACGTCCGGGTTGATCCGGCCCTCGAAGTTCCGGTTGCCGGACAGCACGCTGACGACCGCGAGGTCCGCCTCCTGCACACCGGCGGACACCGCCTCGGGCAGCGGGCCTGAGTTGCCGATGCAGGTCGTACACCCGTAGCCGACCAGCTGGAATCCCAGCTTGTCCAGGTACGGCGTGACGCCGGCCTTCTCGTAGTAGTCGGTGACGACCTTCGACCCGGGCGCGAGCGACGTCTTCACCCACGGCTTCGAGGCGAGGCCCTTGTCGACGGCGTTCTTCGCGAGCAGCGCGGCGGCCAGCATGACCGACGGGTTCGAGGTGTTGGTGCAGGAGGTGATGCTGGCGATCACGACGTGGCCGTGGTCGAGCTCGACATCCTGGCCGTTCAGGCTGACCGTGGTCTTCTTCGACACCCGGTCCTTGCCGGCGGCAACGGTGTGCGGGTTGTCGTCCGGGTGGCCGTGGCCGTTCGGCGCGTCGCTGGCCGGGAAGCTGCCGGTCTCCGACGGGTCGACGTCCTTCTCCTCGGCCGCGTAGTCCGGCAGCACGCCGCGGAACGACTCCTTGGCCTTGCTCAGCTCGATCCGGTCCTGCGGCCGCTTCGGCCCGGCGATCGACGGAACGACGGTCGACAGGTCCAGCTCGAGGTACTCCGAGAAGCGCGGCTCGACGGCCGGGTTGTGCCAGAGGCCCTGCTCCTTGGCGTACGCCTCGACCAGCGCGACGTCGTCGTCGGAGCGGCCGGTCAGCCGCAGGTAGGCCAGCGTCACGTCGTCGATCGGGAAGATCGCGCAGGTCGAGCCGAACTCCGGGCTCATGTTGCCGATGGTGGCGCGGTTCGCCAGCGGCACCGCCGCGACGCCGTCGCCGTAGAACTCGACGAACTTGCCGACCACGCCGTGCTTGCGCAGCATCTGGGTGATCGTCAGCACCACGTCGGTCGCGGTCGCGCCGGCCGGGACGGCCCCGGTCAGCTTGAAGCCGACGACCTTCGGGATCAGCATGCTGACCGGCTGGCCGAGCATCGCGGCCTCGGCCTCGATGCCGCCGACGCCCCAGCCGAGCACGCCGAGGCCGTTCACCATCGTGGTGTGGCTGTCGGTGCCGACGCAGGTGTCCGGGTACGCCTGCCCGTCGCGGACCATCACCGTACGGGCCAGGTGCTCGATGTTCACCTGGTGCACGATGCCGGTGCCCGGCGGGACGACCTTGAACTCGTCGAACGCGGTCTGGCCCCAGCGGAGGAACTGGTAGCGCTCCTTGTTCCGCCCGTACTCGAACTCGACGTTGCGCTCGAACGCGTCCGGCGTACCGAACACGTCGATGATCACCGAGTGGTCGATGACCAGCTCGGCCGGCGCCAGCGGGTTGATCCTGGTCGGGTCGCCGCCGAGCTCACCGACAGCCTCGCGCATCGTGGCCAGGTCGACCACGCACGGGACGCCGGTGAAGTCCTGCATGATCACCCGGGCCGGGGTGAACTGGATCTCGGTGTCCGGGGCCGCGTTCTGGTCCCAGTGGCCGAGCTTGCTGATGTGCTCGGCGGTGATGTTCGCGCCGTCCTCGGTGCGCAGCAGGTTCTCGAGCAGGACCTTCAGCGAGTACGGCAGTGTGTCCGCACCCTCGATGCCCGCCAACCTGAAGATCTCGTACGACTGCCCGTTGACCTCGAGTGCCCCCTTGGCACCGAAGCTGTCGACGCTCGCCATCAACCTGCTCCTCTGTCCAGTCCGTAAACTCTCTCGATATCAAGATACATGACATCGAGCCAACTTCGTGATGCGTTATGAAACCTGTGGAAGAACCTCGGACGCGATCAGGTCGAGGTGCTCCAGGTCCTGCAGATCGAGGATCTGCACGTACTGACGGTCCGACCCCGCGGCGGCGTACTGGCCGAGGCGGTCGACGACTTGGGCCGGCGTACCGGCGATGTCCTTCTCGGGGTGGGGCTCGCGGCCGATGGCCTGGGCGCGCTGCTTCACCTCGGCGTCGTCCTTGCCGACGATCACGGTATGTGCGGTGGACAGGGCGAGGGTCTTCGGGTCGCGGCCGGCCTCGGTGCAGGCCGTTTGGACGCGCTTGAACAACGTCGCGGTCTCCTCGACGCTGCGGAAGCCGGCGTTGAACTCCGCGGCGTACTTCGCGGCCAGCGCGGGCGTCCGCTTCTTGCCGGCGCCGCCGATGATGATCGGCGGGTGCGGCTGCTGCACCGGCTTCGGCAGCGCCGGCGAGTCGGAGATCTGGTAGTGCTCGCCGTCGAAGTTGTACTTCTCCCCGACCGGTGTGTCCCACAGCCCGGTGATCAGCTCGAGCTGCTCGGTCAGGATGTCGAACCGCCCGGGGGTGTCCGGGAAGTCCAGCCCGTACGCCTTGTGCTCGGCCTCGTACCAGCCGGCGCCCAGCCCGAGCTCGACGCGGCCGCCGCTCATCTGGTCGACCTGCGCGACCGAGATCGCCAGTACGCCGGGGTTGCGGAACGTGGCCGAACTGACCAGCGTGCCGAGCTTGATCCGCTGCGTCTCGCGGGCCAGCCCCGCGAGCGTGATCCACGAGTCGGACGGCCCCGGAAGACCGTCGCCGTCGCCCATCACGAGATAGTGGTCGGAACGGAAGAAGGCGTCGAACCCGTTCTCCTCCGTCTTGCGCGCGACGGCGAGAAGGTCGTCGTACGACGCGCCCTGCTGAGGTTCGGTGAAGATCCTGAGAAGCATGGCGCCAACGCTATCGCGCGCTCGTGTACAGCTTCTCCAGGTACGACGGCTGCCATTCCGGGCCGCGGTCGTACAGCCGGCGGACCAGCCCGTTCACGTCGAGCCGCTCCTCGACCGGGTTGTCCCACCAGTCCGGCACCTGGTCGTACCACCGGTCGATCCGCACCGTCCGCCCCGCCGCGTCGATCCGCGCGAACAACCAGCCACCCTGCTCACTCCGCGCCTCGGTCAGCCACAGGTCCCCCAGCAGCCCGCTGAGCCGGTCGGCCGCGAACTCCGGATCGTCCACCTCCGGCGGCTCCAGATCGAACCGGTACGACGGAGCGTTCGGATCGAGCACCTGCACCTGGATCGTGAACCCCGACGGCACAACCGCCGTCCGAGCCCGGCACCAGGCCCGCAACGCCTCCATCGCCTCCGACTCCCCCGGCCGAGGCCGAGGCCGCTCCACCTCGGCCCGCATAGCCTCCTCGATCGACCCCGTCTCCGGCACAACCCGAGGCCCACCACCCCCCAGCAACCCCAGCCCAGGCACCACCATCGCCGCCACAGCACCACCCGAGCCGTCGCCATCCCCCGCGCGCACCTCCGCCGAGTGCCCGTTCAGCTCCCGGCCGTCACTCCCCTGCGCCTCAAACCCGTCGACTACAGGCAACGCCCCGGTAGGCGTGTCATCCTCCGAGTCCCCACCACCCCACGCCACCACCCCACCAGCAAGCGCACCGTCCCCCCGCCTCAGGTCGTCACGGTCCGCACCCTCGTACGCCGCATCCCCGAGGTCACCATCGCCCCGACGCCCCTCGCCCAACACCCGCCCCGCACCACGATCCCCAGCACCCACGGGGTCGCCATACACCCGCACATCACGGTCCCCAGCACCCACCGCGTCCCCGTACGCCGGTCCATCGCCGTACGCCGCACCCGCTGGATCGCCGTACGCCCGCGCACCGCGGTCCCCAGCACCCGCCATGTCCCCGTACGCCGCTCCATCGCCGTACGCCCCACCCACTGCATCGCCATACACCCGCACATCACGGTCGCCAACGCCCGCCGCGTCGCCGTACGCCGGTCCATCCCCGTACGCCGCACCCGCTGGATCGCCGTACGCCCGCACATGACGGTCCCCAGCACCCACCGCGTCGCCGGACGCCGGTCCATCGCCGTGCGCAGGACGCGCTTGGTCGCCATGGGCCTGCGCACTGTCGTACGCCGCATCCGATGCGTCGGCGTACGTCCGTGCGTCCTCGTACGCCCGCCGTGTGTCGCCGTGCGGCGCGCTCTCCGCGCCGGCCACCGGCTGCACCTCGGGCTGATGCTCCGGGGCAGGCTCGGGTCGCGGGTACGGCTCGGACTCCGGTGACGGGGCGGGATCAGGTTCAGGATCCGGGAACGGCTCCGGCAGAGGCTCGGGCCCCGGCTGCGGCACCGGGTCGGGCTCAGGATCCGGGAATGGCTCCGGGACAGGCTCAGGCTCCGGGACAGGCTCAGGCCCAGGAACAGGCTCCGGCCCAGGCACGGGCTCGGGTCCTGGGATCGGCTCGGGACCCGGGACGGGCTCCGGTCCTGGTACCGGGCTCGGGCCTGGGCCGGGGACGGGCTCCGGGCTTGGGCCAGGTGTCGGGCCGGGTACTGGTGGGGTGGGCTCGGGCCAGGGGGCCGGGTGTGGTTCCGGCTGGGGCCAGGGCTCGGGGTGAGGTTGCGGCCACGGCTGCGGTTGAGGGTAAGGCTCTACCTGACCTTCAACCTCGTACCGCTCGCCCGCAGGTACTCCGCCCCCCGCAGCATCACGGGCATCCGCGTCGACCTGCACGGCAGGAATCTCCGCGGTCTGATCATCCGGATCCAGCTCCGAGCCGGCGGAACCCGACGCGGACGCCTCCCCGCCGACGTACGACCCACCTCCAGCCCGCAGTACGTCGTCCCCCCGGTCACGCCCAGCCGCGAGCTGCCCGCCGGTGAACTGCTCAGCCGGCTCATGGGCCACATCCACTGCCGCGTCCGCAGGCCTACCAGACACGGGCGCAAACGGAGACGGCCCGGTAAACGAAGCGAGCTCCTCCTCACCCGCGTCCACAGGCCCCTCGTCGAGAACCGCCGCGATCTCAGCTGTAGGCGCGTCATCGTCCTCAAGATCCGCACCCACCCCAGCAACCGAACCAACCCCCGGCGCAAACGGAGAGCCTGCTGGCACCTCATCCGCGGGGCCGGTGGGCGCATGGCCCGCACCAGGAGCCGGGGCCTGTCCGAAGGCCGACGAAGCGAACGGCGAACCGGTAGGCACCTCGTCCGCAGAGTCGGCGTGACGGAGCAGCGCACCAGCCCGCGACGCGAACGGGGAACCGGTGGGGGTGTCGTCCGCGGGGTCGGTGGGCGCAGGAGATGCGCCAGATGCCGGGGGGCGTGTGAAGGTCGACGGGGCGAACGGCGAACCCGTGGGCACCTCGTCCGCAGAGTCGGCATGACGGCGCGACGCGCCAGCCTGCGACGCGAACGGGGAGCCTGCGGGGGTGTCGTCTGCGGGGTCGGTGGGCGCGTGGGGTACGCCAGGCGCCGGGGCCTGGGCGAAGGCTGACGGGGCGAACGGCGAGCCGGTGGGGACTTCGTCGTCCGACGGCGGGCGGTTCAGCGACGGCCCGGGGTGTCCTGCCGCAGATTGGCCGGCGGTTGGGGGTGGCGGTGCGAACCGGGAGCCGGTTGGCACGTCGTCCGAAGAATGGGGGCCACCGCGCGGCGCACCTGCCGGTGAGGTGAATGGCGAGCCGGTGGGGGTGTCGTCCGCAGGGTTGGTGGGCGCATGGGGTGCGCTGGGCGTCGGGGGGTGGGTGAAGGACGACGGGGCGAACGGGGAGGTGGGAGGGGCGTCGGCTGTGGGGGGTGTGGCGGGGGACGGAGTGCTCGCTGGTGGGGCGGGTGGGTTTTCTATCCATTCGCCGTTGACCCAGCGGGGGCCGGTCCACTCCGGGGCGGGGGTGTCGTCGGTGAAGGGGGTGTAGGCGCTGGTCGCCTGCTGGTCGGGCCAGGACGGTTGTTCGGCGGTTTCCCAGTCCTGGTCGGGTGCGGGGGCGGCCGCGGCGGGGGCGTCGGCGAAGAGGCTGTTGTAGAAGTCCTCGCCTTCGTACTGGCCGCCGCCTACCCGAGGAGGCTCGGACGACGGGAGGGTGTAGCCGCCCGGCGCCGGATGACGGATGGGCAGCCCGGAGCTGGGCGTGTCGTCCGGAATGTAGGTCCCCGGAGCCGCCGGGTCGTACGGCGGCTGCTCCCCGTCCACCGGCTCGTCCACCGGCGCATCGTGCTTGCGCCGCCGGAGCCAGCCCTGCCGCTTCCCGGACGCCGGATCGTCAGGCGCGGCCTCCGCCGGCGGTGCGGCGGGGAGTGCGGCGGGGAGTGGTTGCCCGGTGAAGGGGCTGATGCCGGGCGGTACGACGTACGACTCGTCCTCGTCCGCCAGCGGGGTGTCTCCAGTCACGGGTGGTTCAACGACCGAGACCTCGGCTGTGTCAGGGGCTGCGGTGAAACTTGCCGGTTCTGCAAAGTTCCGGGCGAAATCCTCTGCCGCCGCGAGCCCGGCAGGCAGATCCGGCTGCAACGGCGACCGCGGATCGATCTCGAAATGCCCGAAGAAGTCCCCCAGCGACTCCGCCGACACCCCAGCCTGGATCAGCGCGACCCCGAAAGGCCGCAACTCGTCCAGCCCACCGAGATAATCGGCCCACTCCGCGACCCATTCGATCATCTCGTCCGCGGCGGCCTCGTCGGAGGTGATCCACTGCCCGATCGGCGCGAACCCGTCGTCCACCGGCTGCCACGGATCCCCCGGGTACGACGCCCGCGCCCAGGTCGAGTTGAACGCGCCGTACACGAACCCGAGCTCGCCCGCCGCCTGCCGCTGCCGCACCTCCGGCTGCCCGATCCAGTCCGGCGAACCGGCGAGCAGGTCCTCCCCGGCCGTCCGGCTGTGCTGCGTGTGGAACCCCCACAGCACGGCCCGCCCGTCCGCGAGCCGGGCCATCCGCAGCACGGACGCGGTCTCGTCCTGGTGGTGGTACCCGTCGGCGTCGGCGTACCAGCGCCGGTCGAAGCCCGTGGCATGGGAGACCGCGGCGAGTGCGGACCAGCGGGCGCGCAACTCCTCCGGGTCGTCCAGGTCAACGAGCGGCATCAGGTCTCCAAGCGCATTTGGAATCCAGCCCCAGACGCTACCCGAGGCCTCCCCCGCTGACCACTCAGCTGTCCACAGGCTCCAGTACTGCGACGCACTCGATGTGGTGGGTCATCCCGAACAGGTCGAACGCGCGCAGCGACGCGATCCCGTACCCGAGCCGCCCGAACGTCTTCAGGTCCCGCGCCAGCGCCGCCGGATCGCACGCCACGTACGCCACCCGGCGCGGCCCGAGCGCGGCGATCCGCCGTACGACGTCTTTCCCGGCCCCGGTCCGCGGCGGATCGAGGACGACCAGGTCGACATGCTCCAGGCCTTGTCCGGCGGCCGCGTTCAGCACCCGGTCGACGTCGCCGTTCTCCAGCGTGACCCCGTCCAGGTCGTGCAGGTTGCGCCGAGCGTTCCGTACGGCGTCCTTGTCGCCCTCAATGGCCAAGACCGCACACCCTGCCTCGGCCAGGAACGCCGCGAACAGCCCGACCCCTGAGTAGAGGTCAAGCGCGGTCTCACCCTCAGCAGGCTCCAGCCCACTCAGTACGGCGTCCACCAGCGTCTCCGGCGCCGCCGGATGCACCTGCCAGAACCCACCGGCCTCCACCAGGAACCGCCGGTCGCGGACGACCTCGACGAGCCGCTCCCCCGGGTCCAGATCCGTCTGTACGGCGGTCTTGCCCTCCGACGACACCACGGCCTGCACCGACGACACGCCCGGCCACCGTGATTCCAGTACGTCGGGGGTCCCCGGATGCGCGATCAGGCACCGGTCGATCGGGATCAGGTCGTGCGAGCGGTGCGCGTACATCCCGGGCCGCTCGTCCACGACGGCGTACCGCATCCGCGTCCGCCAGCCCAGCCCGTCGTCACCGGGCGACTCCATCACCACGGTCCGCTCGATGCCCCCGATCCGGCGCAGCGTGTCCGACACCACGGTCGCCTTCAGCCGGCGTTGCTCCACGATGTTCGCGTGCTGGAAGTCACAGCCGCCGCACAGGCCGGGCCCGGCGTACGGGCACGGCGGCTCGATCCGCTGCGGCGACGGTGTCAGCACCGACACCGCGTCGGCCCGCAGGTACTTCGCGGTCTGCTCGGTGATCCGGGCGTGCACCAGCTCGCCCGGAAGTGCGTGCCGGACGAACACCACCTGCCCCTCGTGCCGGGCGACGCAGTGCCCCCCGTGCGCGACTGGACCTACCTCCAGCTCGACTACCGTTCCGACCAGACTGTCGTTCTCGTCTGTCACCGATCTCCTGACGCCTTGCGGGCACCGCGCCGTACCTGGCCGGCCACCCGTTCCACCCGGTCCTGCCGCTCCTCGGCCCCCTGCGACGAGAGCAGTTGGTAAGGAACGGACGTAACCATCACACCAGGTGTGAACAAGAGCCGCCCCTTGAGCCGCAGTGCGCTCTGGTTGTGGAGCAGGTGTTCCCACCAGTGCCCGACCACGTATTCGGGGATGTAGACCATCACCACGTCGCGCGGCGACTGCCTCCGGATGTCGCGGACGTACTGCAGGATCGGCCGGGTGATCTCCCGGTACGGCGAGGCCAGCCGCTTGAGCGGAACCGGGATGCCACGAGCGTCCCACTCGGCCTGCAGCGCGTCGGACTCGTCGCGGTCGACGTCGACGGTGACGGCCTCCAGCGTGTACGGGCGGGCCGCCTTGGCGAACGCCAGCGCCCGCAGCGTCGGCCGGTGCAGCTTGGAGACCAGGATGATCGAGTGCACCCGGGACGGCAGCATCAGCGGCTCGTCGTCCTCGGCGGACATCTGCCGGCGGACCGTCTCGTAGTGCCGGTGGATGCCCTTCATCAGCACGAACAGCACGGCCATCGCGATGATCGCGATGTAGGCGCCGTGGGTGAACTTGGTCAGCAGCACGATCACCAGCACCACGCCGGTCATCGTCAGGCCGACCGTGTTGATGATCCGGGAGCGGAACATGTGCCGCCGCTTCGCCGGGTCGGTCTCGGTCTTCAGGTGCCGTGTCCAGTGCCGGATCATCCCGAACTGGCTGAGCGTGAAGCTGACGAACACGCCCACGATGTACAGCTGGATCAGCTTGGTGACCTGGGCGTCGAACGCGATGATCAGCGCCATCGCGAAGAGCGCCAGCAGGACGATGCCGTTGCTGTAGGCGAGCCGGTCGCCGCGGGTGTGCAGCTGGCGCGGCAGGTATCCGTCGCGGGCCAGGATCGAGCCGAGCACCGGGAACCCGTTGAACGCGGTGTTCGCGGCCAGCACCAGGATCAGCATCGTCGCGCCGATCACCACGTAGAAGGCCGGCTGGAAGTTCGAGAACACCGAGTCGCCGATCTGGCCGATCACGGTCTTCTGGGTGTAGCCGTCACCGACGGGCTGCCCGTTCCGGTACAGCTGGGTGGCGGGGTTCTCGGCGTACCGGAGACCGATCTTGCTGGCCAGGAACAGGATGCTCATCAGCATCGTCACCGCGATCGTGCCGAGCAGCAACAGCGTGGTCGCGGCATTCTTGCTCTTCGGCTTGCGGAACGCCGGTACGCCGTTGCTGATCGCCTCGACACCGGTCAGCGCCGCACACCCGGACGAGAACGCCCTCGCCAGGAGGAACACCGCGGCGAGCCCGCTGAACAGTTCGTGCCCGCCCTCCGGCCGGACCTCGAAGCCGGCGCTCTCGGCCGGCGGGAGGTTGCCGGCGGCGAGCCGGACCAGTCCCCAGATCGCCATCCCGATGATCGAGAACATGAAGATGTACGTCGGCACCGCGAACACGCCCCCGGACTCGCGGACGCCGCGCAGGTTCATCGCGGTGAGCAACAGCACCAGCCCGACCGCGAGCGGTACCTCGTGACCCTCCAGGAACGGCAGCGCCGACTTCGCGTTCTGGACACCGGACGAGATCGACACCGCGACCGTCAGCACGTAGTCGACCATCAGCGCGCTCGCCACGGTCAGGCCCGCGGTCGGGCCGATGTTGACCGTCGCCACCTCGTAGTCACCGCCGCCGGACGGGTAGGCGTGCACGTTCTGCCGGTACGACGCCACCACGACGAGCATCACGAACGCGACCAGCAGGCCGATCTTCCAGGAGAAGCTGTACGCCGCCAGACCGGCGATCGACAGCGTCAGGAAGACCTCGTCGGGGGCGTAAGCGACCGACGACAGCGCGTCGCTCGCGAACACCGGGAGGGCGATGCGCTTCGGCAGCAGGGTCTCACCCAGCTGGGTGCTGCGCAGTTTGCGTCCGAGCAGCAGCCGTTTGCCGATATCGCCGAGAGCGGGAGTCACACCGGTGATGTTAGAGGGCCACCAGTTCCGGTGTAGCGTCTATCCCTGCCGAACCGAGCCAGCGGCCCCTTCCCGGGGCAAGGAGTGATCACCACGTGCACGTTGTCATCATGGGCTGCGGCCGCGTCGGGTCGATGCTCGCGCGCGGTCTGGAGAAACGCGGTCACACGGTCGCGATCATCGACCAGTCGGCCGACGCGTTCCGGCGCCTGAGCCCCGCCTTCACCGGCCGGACCATCGTCGGGATGGGCTTCGACCGGGAGATCCTGATCGAGGCCGGGATCGAGGACGCCGAGGCGTTCGCGGCGGTCTCGAACGGCGACAACTCGAACATCCTGGCCGCCCGGGTGGCGCGCGAGACGTTCGGGATCGGGAACGTGGTCGCCCGGATCTACGACCCGGGCCGCGCCGAGGTGTACCAGCGGCTCGGCATCCCCACCGTCGGCACCGTCCGCTGGACCGTCGAACAGATGATGCGCCGGCTGCTCCCGGAAGGCTCCGAGCCCGAGTGGCGAGACCCTTCCGGCACGGTCCGGCTCGCCGAGGTGCACGTCCACGCCGACTGGATCGGCCGGGTCGCCCTCGACATCGAGAAGGCCACCGGCGCGCGCGTCGCGTTCCTGACCCGGCTCGGCGAGGGCCTGCTGCCCAAGGCCGACACCGTCATCCAAGAAGGTGACCTTGTCCACGTCGTGATGCTGGAACGGGACGCCGCGACGATCGAGTCCCAACTCGGCACCAAGCCTGAGGAGCTGTGATGCGGGTCGCCATCGCCGGAGCCGGGAACGTCGGTCGTTCGATCGCCGGCGAACTCCTGGAGAACGGCCACGAGGTGCTGCTGATCGACAAGGACCCGCGCGCGATCAAGGCCGAGTCCGTACCGCGGGCCGAATGGCTGCTCGCCGACGCCTGCGAACTCTCCTCGCTCGAGGAGGCCGCACTGCAGCGCTGCCAGGTCGCGATCGCCAGCACCGGCGACGACAAGGTCAACCTGGTCGTGTCGCTGCTCGCCAAGACCGAGTTCGGCGTACCCCGGACCGTTGCCCGGGTCAACCATCCGCGCAACGAGTGGATGTTCAACGAGGCCTGGGGCGTCGACGTCTCGGTGTCCACCCCACGCATCATGTCCGCGCTGGTCGAGGAAGCCGTCTCGGTCGGCGACCTGGTCCGCCTGTTCACCTTCCGCCAGGGCGACGCGAACCTGGTCGAGCTCACCCTGCCCGAAGACTCCCCGATGATCGGTCAACGCGTCGGCGACGTCGACTGGCCCCTCGACACCGCCCTGGTGGTCATCCTCCGCGAAGGCCGCGTCCTCCGCCCCGACCCCGAAGGCACCCTGGAGCTCAACGACGAACTCCTCTTCGTAGCCGCCGACGAAACCGAAGAACAACTGGAAGTCATGCTCTCCCCGCACCACCAGCGCGGCGAGTAAACCCGCACGCGCGGGTCAGGCGCGTTCTTCTGGCTTGGTCTCGGGTTTGGTGCCGCGGAGCAGGTGGGTGAAGTTGTCCTTGACCTCGTCCCATTTCTCCGGCGGCATCGACGCGCGGAGTACGGCGTACGCGGCCCACAGGGTGACGGCGTAGAACGGGAGGCCGAGGCCGATCTTCGCGATGCCCAGGGCGTTGACGTTGTGGGCGAGGTAGAGCGGGACCATGATCACCAGGCGGATGCCGACCTGGCTGGCGAAGACGATGGTGACCCGGTTCAGGCCGCGGAACAGGTCGGGGTCGTTGCGCCAGCCGAGCCACGTCTGGGTGATCACGCCGTACAGCAACCCGAAGAGCGGGTAGCGGGACAGGATCGTCACCAGGTACAGCACGCCGTAGCCGGCGTTCAGCAGGATGCCGGGGAGGAAGGCGTCCTGGGCCTGGCCGGTGTGGTGCGCGGTCCAGGCGGAGATCAGTACGCCGATGAAGCCCGCGATCACGCTGGCGATCGGCTTGCGGCGGACGAGCCGGTACAGCGCGACGACGGCGGCGGCCGAGATCGCGACGATCAGCGCGAGCTTCAGGTTGTGGTCGCTGAAGCCGTAGACGAGGGTGAACGCGATCCAGGGCAGGCCGACGTCGACCATCATCCCGACCCAGCTGCCGATGCCCTTCGGTGCCGCGGACGGCGCGGCCGGCTCAGCCATGGGCTTCTTGGGGCCGGAGCTCGTAGCGCGGGTTGAACATCACCCGGTCGCCGTCGACGACGCCGATCCGGCCGGAGGCGATCAGCTCCGAGCCGGCGTGGATGCCGCCGATCTTGCGGCGGCCGAGCCAGATCAGCTTGACCGTGCCGGTTCCGTCGTACAACTCACCCTCCAGTGCCGGTACGCCGCCGCGCGGGCTGAACGTGATGGTGCGCAATGTCCCGTACAGCGTGACGAGCTCCCGGTCGTGGCAGCCGGTGATGGAGCGCGCACCACAGTCCTGCGCGAAGTCCTGGAGGACTTCCGCGTCCTGCTGGTCGCGGTCCCCGGCCAGGCCGCGGAAGGCGCGCTTCCACAGCCCCTCGGGTTTGTTGCTGCCCATGACGTCGAGTGTAGTCCGGTCAGGCCTGCTCGGTGTCGTTCGGCTGAGCGCCCTCGGGCAGCCGCAGCGGCAGCGACTCGCGCACCGCCATCGGCTCGTTCCCGCGGACCACGACGACGTTCCGCAGGGTCTCCTCCATCGGTGTCGCGGCGTCCGGTTCGACGGCGGCGCGGCCCAGGACGGTACCGCGGAGCAGCCAGCGCGGGCCGTCGACGCCGATCACCCGGGACGTCTGGCTGAAGACCTGTCCTTCGGGGTCCTCGACCGGCACGACCAGCACCAGCTCGGTGCCGAACGGGCCGTCGGTCTCGGTCGCGGTACCGCCCATCCGGGCGGCCTCGTCCATGATCTCCTGGCGTACCTCGTCCCAGATGCCGCTGGTCTTCGGCGCCGCGAACGCCCGCAGCTCGAGCGCGGAGTCGTCCAGCATCAGCAGCACGGCCTGTACGACGCCGCTCTGCTCGTCGACCTGCAGCCCAAGCTCCATGCCGGGCATCCCGGTGACCTGCAGCGCGCCCAGGTCGATCCGCTCGCCGGACTCCAGGTCGGCCTCCTCGACCTCGGTCGAGTCGAACGGGCCCGCGGCGCGGACGTCCGGCGTCTCCTCGACGGTCTCGCTCGTCTCGGGCTCGTTCTTGCCCTTACGGCGGAAGATCACAGCTCTTGCCTACTTCCTCGATGTTGGTACGGGCGCTGGCACCGCGCCGTAGTCTCGCGCATCCGACAGGTCAACGGCTGCACCTGATCAGCGTGTCACATCTCCGAAACCACCGGTCGACCCGTGCCCCTGGTCGCCGCGCGCGGACCCCGGCAGCGAGGTCACCTCGACGAACCGCGCCTTCGAGACCTGCTGGACGATCAGCTGGGCGATCCGGTCGCCGCGCCGTACCGTCACCTCGGCGGCCGGGTCGAGGTTGATCAGGTTGACCTTGATCTCCCCGCGGTAGCCGGCGTCCACGGTGCCGGGGGCGTTGACGATCGAGACGCCGTGTTTGGCGGCCAGCCCGGAGCGCGGGTGCACGAACGCGGCGTACCCGTCCTGCAGGGCGATCGCGATGCCGGTGCCGACCAGGCCGCGCTCCCCCGGCTTCAGGGTCAGGTCGGCGGCCGCCACCAGGTCCGCGCCGGCGTCGCCGGGATGCGCGTAGGAGGGCAGCGGGAGGTCGGGGTCGAGTCGCTGGATGAGTACCTCGGTCACAAGAGGCGACCCTATCCTTGTCCCCGTGGGAACTTATCGCGAGAGTCTGCGGGTGCCGGTGTCGTGGTGGATCATCGCCGCCGCCACCGTGATCACTCTGTTCGTCATCGTCGCCGTGCCGGCCGGAACGCCCGCCGGGGTGATCGTCGGCGGCCTCGCGGCGGTCCTGCTGCTGACGTTGTTCCTGCGGTACGGCGGCGCGCGCGTCGAGGTCGACGCGCAGAAGCTTCGCGCCGGGCGGGCCGAGATCGACCGGTCGTACCTCGGAGACGTCGAGGCGCTGACCGGGGACGCGGTGCGGACAGCGTTCGGGCGGGACTGCGACCCGAAGGCGTACCTGGTGCTGCGCAGCTACATCCCGGGCGCCGTCCGGGTGCGGATCACCGACCCGGGCGACCCGGCGCCGTACTGGCTGATCGCCACGCGGCACCCCGATCGGCTTGCTGCCGCGCTGAGTGGGCACAGCGTGGGAAGATCCTGACTGTCAGCAGTCGTACGAGGAGGGTTTGCAGTGGTCGGAGCGAAGATCGGCTGGAAGCTGGTGCAAGCCGCGTTCACGATCGTGGTGGGCCTGGCCGCGAGCAAGGCGGTCAGCACGGCCTGGAAGCTGGGATCCGGCGGCAAGCCGCCGAAGAACGGGCAGGGCGGGTACGCCGAGGTCGCGACCTGGGCGGCCGTCAGCGCCGGAGCCGCGGCGGCAGCCCGGTTGTTCGCCGAGCGGCGGGCGGCGGCGTACTGGCTGAAGTCCACCGGCTACGCCCCGCCCGGCTACGACGAGGACACCCTGCGGAAGAGCATCACGAAGGACGACGAGGCGTAACAAGACAGCACAGCGGGACCGTTCCACGATCGTGGGACGGTCCCGCTGGTCTTTGCAGACGAAGAAGGGCTTCCGCTCAGGCAGCGCAGTCGCGGCAGATCAGCTGCCCGTTCTTCGTTTCGGCGAGCTGGCTGCGGTGGTGAACCAGGAAGCAGCTCGAACAGGTGAACTCGTCGGCCTGGCGCGGGAGGACCCGGACCGCCAGCTCCTCGTGGCTCAGGTCCGCGCCGGGCAGCTCGAAGCTCTCCGCCGCCTCGGCCTCGTCCTCGTCGACCTTGCCGGAGTTCTTGTCGTGACGCCGAGTCTTGAGCTCCTCGATCGACTCTTCGGAAGCGTCCTCGTCCGTCTTGCGCGGGGCGTCGTAATCAGTCGCCATGGTGTTTCCCTGCCCTCTTCGTACCCGTGGTGTTGCCTGCTGAGCCCTTGAACGGGTGGAGCGGCCGAGAAATTCCGCGTCGGAGCACCGCGCTGAACTTTCGTCCCCCGAAACCCTTGACAGCCAGGCCGGGACCGGCAATCACCGTTCCCGAGGACGGGATTGTGCCCTATAAAGGTCCGCAATGCACGACTGGGTCCATGGTGTGACCCGCGTGTCGCCACAAATGTCAGGACCGAACACACGAATGCTCGTTAATGCGCGATACTGCGCAGAAACGAACACTCAGGCGACTCTAAGCACGCAACGGGTCCGCTCCGGCCAGCAGGTCGTGGAACGGCCCGAAGAGCGCCGGGCTGGCCGCGATCGACATCTCGGGCGACACCGGAGCGCCGTTGAGACCGCCGACGGCCGCCCCGGCCTCGGCCGCGATCAGCGCACCCGCTCCGTAGTCCCACGGGTTCAGCCCGCGTTCGAACACCACGTCCAGCCGGCCGCACGCCACGTAGCAGAGGTCGATCGCGCCGACCCCGATCCGGCGGATGTCGCGGACCTTGGTGATCAGGTGCTGGATCACCTCGGCCTGCACCTGCCGGCGCGCCGGGTCGTACCCGAAGCCGGTGCCGACCAGCGCCTTCGCCAGGTCGGTCTCGCCGGACACCTGGATCGGCTTGCCGTCGGCGTACGCACCGCCACCGAGCGTCGCGGTGAACACCTCGCCCTTCGGCGCGTCCACCACCACGCCCGCGACCGTCTTCCCGTCCTGCTCGACCGCGATCGAGACGGCGTACGTCGGGAGGTCGTACAGGTAGTTGACCGTGCCGTCGATCGGGTCGACGACCCAGCGCACGCCGCTGGTGCCGACCACGTCGTCGCCCTCCTCGCCGAGGAACGAGTCGTCCGGCCGGGCCTTCAGCACCCGGGCGCGGATCAGCTCCTCGGACTCGCGGTCGACCGCGGTCACCACGTCGGTGACCGTGCTCTTCGTGTCGGCGACGGTGATCGTGCCGCGGCGGCGCTCGACGATCAGCCGCGCCGCCTCCTCCGCCACGTCGACAGCGAGCTTCAGCAACTCTTCGGGGGAGGTCATGCGTGGTCCTTCGGTCGGCTTACAGGTCGGCGCAGGGCTGGGCAGCAGTCGTGGCGGCAGTCGTCCCAGGCCGGGCCGAGCTTGCCGACGCACGGGCGGTCGGGTTCCTCGCCGCGTTCGGCGGCGGCCCGTTCGACCACCAGGTCGCGGAGCATGGTGACGAACTTCTCATCGGTCCCCGGGGTCGCGGCCCGGGCCATCGGCAGGCCGAGCTTCGCGGCGGTCTTCGCGGCCTCGGTGTCGAGGTCGTAGATGACCTCCATGTGGTCGCTGACGAACCCGATCGGTACGACGGCCACGCCGGGCTGCCCCTCGGCGGCGAGCACCTCGAGGTGGTCGTTGACGTCCGGCTCCAGCCACGGCACCTGCGGCGGCCCGGACCGCGAGCAATAGACCAGATCGGTACGGCGCTGCTGACCGGTCCGGCGTTCCAGCTCCGCCGTGATCGAGGCGGCGACGTCGTTGTGCCAGTCGACGTACCCGTCGCCGTCCGGGCCGCTGGTGGCGTTCATCGCGGTCGGGATCGAGTGCGTCACGTACGCGATCGCCGAACCGTCCGGGAGCTTGCTCAGCGCCTCGGCGGTGGACTCCACGAACGCGCCGACGAAGCCCGGGTGGTTCGCGTAGTGCCGGAGCTTGTCGATCCGCGGCGCGTCCGGGATGTCCCGGGCGGCGTCCTCCAGGTTCTCCCGGTACTGCCGGCAGCCGGAGTACGACGGGTACGCGGACGTGACGATCACCACGGCCCGGCGTACGCCATCGGCCGCCATCTCGCGCATCGTGCCGGTCAGGTACGGCGCCCAGTTGCGGTTGCCCCAGTAGATCGGCAGGTCCAGCCCGACCTCGTCGAACGACTCCCGCAGCGCCTTCAGCAGGGCCCGGTTCTGGTCATTGATCGGGCTCTTCCCGCCGAATGCGTAGTAGTGCTCGCCGACCTCCTTCAACCGCTCGTCCGGGATCCCGCGGCCGCGGGTCACGTTCTGCAGGAAGGGGAGCACGTCCTCGGGCTTCTCGGGCCCGCCGAAGGAGAGCAGCAGGACGGCGTCGTACGGGGGTGCAGCTGGCGACATATTCCAAGCTTCTCAGACGCGGATGACCTAAGCTGCTCCCGGTCTCTCATGCTCAAGCCTTACATCCATCTCATGCGCCGTCCCGGCGCTGGCGCGTTCTCCGCGGCCGGCATCCTCGGGCGGATGCCGATCTCGATGATCGGCCTCGGAATCGTCATCCTGATCGCCCAGGAGAGCGGCTCGTACGGTCTCGCCGGCGCGGTGTCGGGCGTGGCCGTGATTGCCGGCGCGCTGACCGGCCCGATCCAGGGCCGGCTGGTCGACCGGTTCGGTCAGCGCGGGCTGATCCTGATCGGGTCGGTCGCCTGTACGGTCGGTCTCGCCGGACTGCTCGTCGCCGTCCGTGCCGGTGCGGCTACCTGGGTGCTGTACGTGCTGTCGTTCGTTGCCGGCGGCACCCGTCCGCAGGTCGGATCGTTCGTGCGGGCGCGCTGGACGCATCTGCTCGGCCGCGGGCGGGCGCTGCAGACCGCGTTCGCGCTCGAGGCGGTGGGTGACGAGGTCGTCTTCATCGTCGGCCCGGTCCTGGTCACCACGCTCGCGACCCAGGTCAGCCCGTACGCCGCCTTGTCCGCGGCCGGCGTACTGGGGCTGGCGGGCGGGATCTGGCTGGCGATGCTGCGCGCGTCCGACCCGCCCGGCCGCGGCAAGGCGAACGGCGCCGAACAGGCACCGCTCCCCTGGCTGTCGATCATGCTGCTCAGCCTGATCGGGCTCGGGCTCGGCGCGACGCTCGGCGGCGCGGAGGTGATCACGGTCGCGTTCACCACCGAGAAGGGCAGGGCCGGCCTGGCCGGTGTCGTCCTGGCGATCTGGGCGTTCGGCAGTCTGCTGGCGGGACTCTGGTACGGCTCGGTGCACTGGCGCGCCCCGGTCGAACGGCGGCTGCTGCTCGGCACGATCGCGCTGGCGATCACGCTGGCGCCGCTCCCCTGGGTCAACAGCATCCCGCTGCTCGGCGTCGTGCTGTTCTGCTGCGGGATGACGATCGCGCCGACCATGGTCGCGGTCACCGCGTGCGTCGAGGAGTGGGTGCCACCGGAGCGGCTGACCGAGGCGATCACCTGGACCGTCACCGGCATCCTGCTCGGCGTCGCGCCGGGCAACGCGGCCGCCGGGCACGCGGTCGACGTCTGGGGTCCGTCGAACGCGTACTGGGTCCCGTTCGGGGTCGGCATCGCCTGTGCGATCGTCGCGGGCGTCTCGATCACCTTCGCCCGGCCGAAAGAACGATTCGCCCACAACTAGGCTTGCATCTCCTGTTAGGGGAGGTGTTTGAGTGTCGGGCATGGACCATTCGATCGGTGCGCTGGCCCGGCTCGGGGGTGTCTCGGTGAAGACCGTGCGGCACTACTCCGAGCTCGGCCTGCTCGCGTCCTACCGGACCTCGGCGGGCCACCGGCGGTACGACGAGACCGCCGTCGCCCGGCTGCGCCTGATCCGGACGCTGCGTGCGCTGGACCTCGACCTGCCGACGATCAGCGCGGTGCTCCGGCAGGAGCGCTCGATCGCCGAGGTCGCCGCCACCCACGCGGACGCGCTCGCGATCCAGCTCCGCACGCTGCAACGCCAGCACGCACTGCTGACGGTCCTGGCCCAGCACCCGCACCTGGAGGACCTTCACCTGATGACCGAGCAAACCGCGCAGGACCGCCGCGCCCTGATCACCGAGTTCCTCGAGGCGACGCTGCACGGCGTCGAACCCGCCGTCCACGCGAACCTCACGCCCGTCCTACCGGACGACGCCACTCCTGAGCAGGTGTCCGCCTGGCTCGAGCTGACCGCGCTGATCGCCGACGAGGGCTTCCGGACGACGATCCGCAACCTCGCGAGCGGTTACCACGCACTGGCCGGCGACGACCCGTTACGCCCCGATCCGGAGTACCGCAGCAGCCTGATCGCGCTCCGCCGGCACGTCGACCAGCGCTGGGACCGCTACATCGAGTTGGTTGCCGTGATCAACGAGTGGGCGCCGCCGTTACGGATTACGGGGTAGCGGTGCGTTCCAGCCGCGGCGGATGGCGAGCAGCCGGATCCCGAAGCAGGTCAGCGCGGCGAAGATCGGGACCCACAACGCGTGGTACTCGAGCCACGCCGCGATGACGACGATGCCCGCGCCGAGCAGGGCGGGCGTGGCGTAGATCTCGGACCGGAGTACGACGGGGACGCGGCCGCTGAGCACGTCGCGGAGTACTCCCCCGCCGATGCCGGACAGCATGCCGAGCAGGGCGGCCGAGATCGGCGACAGGCCGAAGTCGATCGCCTTCAGCGCACCGGTGACACAGAACAGGGCAAGCCCTGCCGCGTCGAAGATGTTCACCAGCCGCTCGACGCGGCCGATCCCAGGATGGAGGAAGAACGTGATCAGGCCGGCCACGATCGGCACGACCAGGTACCGCCAGTCGCGGAGCGCCGCGGGGGGCGTCTGGCCGATCAGTACGTCGCGGATGAAGCCGCCGCCCAGACCGGTGACGAGCGCGAGGACCTGGATGCCGAAGACGTCCAGCTTCTTCCGTACGCCGACCAGTGCGCCGGTGATCCCGAACACGAAGATCCCGACCAGGTCGAGCACATGCAACACCATGAGCCGAACGCTAAACCACACTGTGTACATGAACCGTGCCCCGGAGGTCGACTACTCCACCACATCTGCCCGCCCTGAGTGGGGCTCGCTGCCGTCGGCGTTGCACGAGGCGCTTGCCGAAACACTCGGGCAGCGGATCGTCGACGTGGCTCCGCCGGTGTCGTCCGGGTTCACCGGGGGCTTCGCGGCGCGGGCTCAGCTGGCGGACGGGCGGCGGGTGTTCATCAAGGCGGCGCCTGAGGAATTGCATGCGTACGGCGCTTACCAGCGCGAGGCCGAGGTGGTTCCGCAGCTTCCCGCTGTGGTGCGTGCGCCGGCTGTTGTCGGGACGGCTCTCGCGGACCGGTGGTTCGCGGTGGCAGCCGAGTGGGTGGACGGGCGGATGCCTGGGGCGCCGTGGACGGAGGCCGACTTCGAACTGGTGACTGCTGCCTGTGAGGCGACGGCCGAGGCGATGCGGCCGAGTCCGTTGACAGGGCTGGACAGTTTTGCCGACCTGGTCGGGGACGACGTGGGCGTTCCGGCGCAGGTGCTGGCTGGTGAGCGGGCGTTGCCGTCGGGATTGCCTCCGTGGCTGCCTCAGGTGTTGCCCGAGCTGGTCGAGCTGGTTCAGCTCTTGCCCCAGGCGCTGGTCGGTGACACCGCGGCGCACTCCGACCTGCGGCCCGACAACCTGCTGATCGACAACTCCGGCACCTGCTGGACGATCGATTGGAACTGGCTGACGCTCGGCCCGCGCTGGGTGGACTGGGTCGGCCTGCTGCCGGTCGCGCAGTACCAGGGCATCGACACGTTCGGCGCGCTCGCCCGCAGTCCGCTCACGGCCGGCGTGCCGGACGATCACCTCGACTGTTTCGTGGCCGTCATCGCGGCGTACATGATGAAGAACACGGACGCTCCGCCGCCGCCCGGGTGCACGCCGGCGTTGCGCGAGCACCAGCGGCTGTACGCGTGGACGTTCCTCGACTGGCTCGCCGTCCGGCGCGGGTGGCCTACCGTAGACGTATGACCAAGGCGCCCACCAGCAGGTTCAAGGTCGAAGTGCTCGACGGCGACCGTACGTCGCGCCGTGAGGACGTCGTCAGCACCGAGGAGCCGCTCGAGCTGCGGCTGGAATGGCCGGGCCGGCCGCCCGAGCCGCTGGTGGTGACGATGCGGACCCCGGGGTCGGACTTCGAGCTGGCCGCCGGGTTCTGTCTCGGCGAGGGGTTCGCGGTGCGCCCGGACGCGATCCGGACCGTTGCCTACTGCACCGATGTCACGCTGACCCGCGAGCAGCAGTTCAACACGGTCACGGTCAGCTTCGACGGTCCCCCGGACCGCGAACCTCCGCAGCGGTACGGCGTCACGTCGGCGGCCTGCGGAGTGTGCGGGCAGCAGAGCCTCGACGAACTCGCCGAACGCGAGTACGACCCGGTCGACCCGGTCGAGGTGCCGCTGGACGTCGTACGGCGGCTGCCCGACCTGCTCCGGGAGGGACAGCCGATGTTCAACCGGACCGGCGGGCTGCACGCCGCGGGCCTGTTCACCGCCGACGGCCGGAAGGTCGTGGTGAAGGAAGACATCGGCCGGCACAACGCCGTCGACAAGGTGGTCGGCTGGACCGTCCTGAACCAGCGCTCCCGCAAGGGCCTGGTGCTCGCGGTCAGCGGCCGCGCCGGGTACGAGATCGTGCAGAAGGCGGTCGCGGCCGGGCTCGGCATGATCGTCGCGGTCGGTGCGCCGTCCAGCCTGGCCGTCGACCTGGCCCGCCGGTTCGGGATCACGCTGGCCGGGTTCGCCCGCGGCGAGCGCTGCGTCGTCTACTCGGCCCCGGAGCGGATCATCCGTCCAGCGTGATGAACGTCGCCTTCGGGACGTACTCGTAGCGGTCCGGCATGCAGGTCAGGATGATCACCTGGCCGTGGTCGCCGGCGCGGCCGAGCAGCGCGCCCATGTCCCGCAGCCGGGCCTTGTCGGACCAGCCGAGCGCATCGTCGAAGATCACCGGCACACTGCCGTCACCGGTGCTCACCAGGTGGCTGATCGCGAGCCGTGTGATGATCGCCAGCTGCTCCTGAGCGCCCGTCGACAACGCCTCGACAGGCAGCCGTACACCGTCCAGCTCGCGCTCCGCGACCGCCAGGTCGTCGTCCAGCCAGACCCGGAACGACGGCCCGTACACGCTCCGCCCGAGCGCCTCGATCCGGCTCTGCAGCGGCTCGGAGTACTTCGTCTGCGCCGCGGCCCGGTGCCGGCTCAGCGTCTCGTACACCCGGCTCGCCGCATCGGCCCGGCGGAGCAGGCTCTCGTGCTCGGTGCGTACGGCGGCCAGCTCCAGCTCGGCCAGGTCGCGGCGGGTCGCCAGCCCGTCCCGGCCGGACTGCTCCAGGCGGCCTTCCGTCGTACGCAGGGCGTCGCGCAGCCGGTCGCGCTCGTCCTGCAGCCGCTTCGCGAAGTCGAGTGCGGCCGCCAGCTCGTCGGCTACCTGGTCGGCGCCGGCGGCGTCGGCCTGCTCCTGGACGGCGGTCAGTTCTTCGAGCACTGCCTCGACCTCGGCCGTCGCCTCGGTTTCCGCTGTGCCGACGGCCTCGTCGTCGAGCACGGCCCTCGCGCCTTCCAGCGATTCGAGCGCTGCCGCCAGGCGCTCGGCGGCAAGCTCCGACCGGGCACGCGCGTTCTGCGCCTCGGAGCGGTCCTCGTCCGCGGCCTTCCGCGCTTGGGCCGCCGCGAACTCCGCATCGGCAAGTAGGCGCTCTGCCTCGGCGAGTCCGTCGCGGGCGGTCTCCAGCGCTCGCTGCGCACCTGCGAGATCGTCCGGCTCCGGCTCTGGCTCGTCGATGTCGATGTCGATGTCGAACAGCGTGTCGTGCGGCGAGGCGAACTCCTCGAACAGCGACATCTGCCCGGGCACACCCTCGACCGCGGGCGGCTTGCCGCCGGACTCTTCGTCGTCCGTCCCCAGCCGCGCCGTCAGTACGGCGATCCGCTCGCCCGGGTCGCCTCCCGCCGTCAGCGACTTCTCGGTCCGGCGCGCCTCGTGCAGCTCGGCCGCGGCCGTGTCCGCCTTCCGCAGCAGCTCGCGCGCCGCGGCGACGTCCTTCACGCCGGCCTTCTTCAGCAGGTCCTTCTCCCGGCGTACGGCGTCATCGACCCGTGAGCGCAGCGTGGCCGCCTCGCCGCCGGCCCGGACGGTCACCTCGACCTGCCCCGGTACACCGACCACCAGCTCGCCGGACACCAGCAGCTCGGTCGACTCGTCGAAACCGAGGCCGGACGGTACGTCGCCCTCCAGGCCGGTCCCGGACAGCTCGACCGGCTCCGCGCCGAGCCGCCGTACGGTCACCTCGGGGACGCCGGCCGCGAGCGCCGCGCGCGCCTCGACGACCGCCGCCCGGGCGTCCTCGAGCGCGGCCACCAGCGCGTCGTCGACCTTGATCCGGTCCAGGATCGTGCCGGCCGCGGCGATCCGCGCGCGGACGTCGACCAGCTCGGTCTGCTGCCCGATCAGCCGGTCCAGCTCGGCCCGGTCCATCAGCTCCGAGACCCGGCGCTCGGCCGCCTGGACCTCGGTACGGCGTACGTCCTTGAGCTCCACCACGTCCGCGAGGGCGGCCTCCGCGGCCTGCACCAGCTCGGCCGCCGTCTTCGCGACCAGCTCCGCGTCGGCCCGGCGCGCGGCGTGCTCGGCCTCGAACTTGGTGAACCGCTCGACCTCTTCGAGCAGGCGCTCGCGGTCGAGGCGGGTGCGGGTGTGGTTCTCCAGCCGGGCCCGCGCGGTCTCGGCGCGGGACCTGACCGAGTCGCGGCGGAGCAGGATCTCGTCGGTCGCCTGTTTGCGTTCGCGCAGTGCCTCGACGCCGGTCAGGTGGTCGGTCAGCCGGCTCGACACGTCCTCCAGGTCGAGGTTGAGGTGCTCGGCGCGGCGGATGTCCGACTGCACCTCGTCCATCGCCTGCAGCGCCTGCCTGGCCGCGAGTTCGGCGGCCGCGACCGCCTTCGCGGAGCGGGCGAAGTCGCCGGTCGGCTTGCCGCGCGGCGTCCAGTAGCGCAGGTACTCGTGCTCGACCGCGGACACCAGCGGCATCGACGCGCCGTCGACCGGCGTGCCGGATTCGGCCGTCACCGCGGTGATCAGCGGCTCGGCGTCGGCCGGTGTTGGCAGCACCAACGACTGGCCCTGGCTGACCATCAACGTCTGCCAGAGCACCGGGTCGACGTTCTCGTGGAACAGCCGCTCGGCCTCGTTGTGCGCCTCGCGGCCAGTCCAGGACCGGCGGCGGCCGTCGGGCTCGACCATGGTGAGCTCGGTGGAGCGGTTCTTCAGCCAGCGCTTGGCGTACGTCAGCTCGCGGCCGCCGAGGCTCAGCTCGACGGTCACCTCCGGGCCGACGTCCTGGCCGGCGGGCTGGATGTCCCGGATCCGGGTCGACTTCGAGTCGTCGGGCAGGTCGAAGACGAGTCCGAAAGCCTCGACCAGGCTGGACTTCCCGACCTCGTTGTCGCCGACCACGACGGTGGTGCCGAGCGCGCGGAACCGGACAAGGCGGTCCTTGACGCCACGGAAGTCCCGTAGCGCCAAGCTGTGTAATCTCATCCCGCGTCCCGCGCCAATCGGTGCATCAGCGAGAGCGCGGCACCGGCGCCCTCGTCACCGCCGGCCAGGGCCTGCCGCAGCTCCTCCATCGCGGCGCGGGCCGGGCCGCTCAGCTGCAGCGACTCCAGGTCCGCGGCGTCCGGCGCGGGCCGGACCGTCCAGAACTTCACCCACCGCTCGACGCTCGCGAACACCTCGCCCTGGGCGTCGATGATGCTGTCGAGCCGGGCCAGCAGCGGCAGCGACAACGAGCCGTCGCCGGCGAGGCGTACGTACGTCCGCTCCTTGTCCGGCAGCTCCGCGAACCAGTCCTCGAGGGCGGTGATCGACTCCTCGTCGAACAGCTCGACGCGGTGGTCGACCATGTGCCAGGCGCCGACGCGGATCGGCTCGACCTCGATGGTGTCGCCGATCGTGACCTTCAGCACGTTGCCAGGCGCGTCCTCTTCCGGGGACGTGACCTCCTGCGTGCCGGAGAACCAGATCCGGTCCGTCACGCGCGTCGTCGAGTGCCGGTCGCCGAGGCCGACGTACTGCAGGCGGCCGTCGGCGACCGCGGCTTCCAGCGCCGTCTGGTCGATCGGCGGTACTTCGGACATCCCGCCGGAGAGGCTTGTCAGCTGGCCGTGGGCGAGCAGGATCCGGAGGGTGCCGGGGTCCGGTGCGAGGTCGGCGTATGCGGGGGCGGCGGGGTCGGAGAGCGGGCGGCGGGAACGCCACGGGGCGCCGACGATCTCCACGCCCGGGAGGATCGGGAACGGCGTCGTTTCGGTCAGTACCGTGACGTGGTCCGGGGCGTGGGCGAGCCACTGGCTCGACGTCCACAGGGAGCCGGGCTCGAGGGCGTCGTGGTTGCCCGGGAGGAGGACGACCGGGACCGGGATCCGCTTGAGGGCCTCGCAGGCGCGCAGGATGGTCTGGCGCTCGACCTGGTTGTGCTCGAACACGTCCCCGGTGACGACCACGAACGCCGCGCCGGTCCGTTCAGCCACCTCGCCGATCCGTGCGACAGCATCCAGCCGCGCCTGACCCCACCGGGCCTGGCCGTCCGGCCCCAGGAACCGGCGCATCATGCCGAGCTGCCAGTCCGAGCTGTGCAGAAACGTGAGCGAGTCCATTGCGGGTAGAACGCTAACCCGAGCCACCGACAGTCGCACAGTCAACACACAGGATCGCCCCACACCGCCCACACTCCGGACACTACGATCCAGGGGTGACTGCCTACCTGGAGACCGAGCGGCTGCGGCTGCGGCGGTTCACGCCCGCGGACGTCGAACTGCTGGTGGAGCTCGATGCGGATCCGGAGGTGATGCGGTTCCTGACCGGCGCGCCGACGCCGCGCGACGAGGTCGAGAACGTCGTACTGCCGGAGATTCTGAAGGTGTACGCCGCGCATCCGCAGCTCGGGACCTTCGAGGCCGAGGACGCCGACGGGTTCGTCGGGTGGTTCGGGATGCAGCCGACGGCGGATCCGGCCACCGTCGGTGTGGGGTACCGGCTGCTGCGGACCGCCTGGGGCAAGGGGTACGCGACCGAGGGTACGAAGGCGCTGATCGCCCACGCGTTCACTCACCTCGGGATGACGCGCGTCGAGGCGGACACGATGGCTGTCAACCACCGCTCGCGCAACGTGATGCGCCGCTCCGGTCTCCGCTTCGAGAAGATCTTCCACGTGCACTTCGACGACCCGCTGCCCGGCACCGAGTTCGGCGAGGTGCTGTACTCCGTCGACCGCGCGACCTGGGAAGCTGGACAGCATGGATGATCGCCCGTACGCCGTCCTCGACATCGACGCGACGTTGTCCGACACCAGCAAGCGGATCCACTTCATCGAGCAGAAACCGAAGGACTGGGACTCGTTCTTCGAGCGCGCGAAGGACGACGCGGTGCTCGACGAAGGGCTCGCGGTCGCGACGACGCTCGCGGCGGACCACGTGATCGTCTACCTGACCGGCCGCCCGGAGCGGATCCGGCGCGACACCGAGAAGTGGCTGAAGGACAACGGCTTCCCGGACGGCAAGGTCTACATGCGCGGCAACACCGACCGCCGTCCGTCGATGCTGATGAAGCTCGGCCGGCTGAAACGCCTGGCCGAGCAGCGCCCGGTCGCGGTTCTGGTCGACGACGACGTCAAGGTGATCGCGGCCGCGAAGAAGGCCGGCTACACAGTACTGAGGGCCGACTGGGGACTCGATCCCGAGTCCCAGCCGACCCTCTTCGACGCTCAAGAGTCCGAAGGACGTACCTGAGCTACTTGCTCAGCCCGATGATCAAGGTGTTCGCGTACGGCGGGTACGACGACAGGTAGAAGTTCTGCACCTTCGAGCCGTGCAGGAACGCGTTACGAGCGTAGATCAACGGAACGATCGGTGCGTCCTGCATGATCTGCTTGTCGACCGCGCTCCACATCCCGGCTGCCTTCGTCCGGTCCGACTCGGCGGTAGCAGCGGCGATCGCGGAGTCGACGGCAGGGTTCGAGTAGCGGGAGATGTTGTATCCGCCGTTACCGATCTCCGAGGAGGCGAACAGCGGCTGGATGTTGCCGATCGCGGACGGGAAGTCCGGCAGCCAACTGGACACAGTCAGGTCGAAGTCGGCCTTGTTCCCGGTGATCAGGTCGGTCAGCGGGGTGTTGTCCATCGGCTTGATCGTGACGTTGATCCCGGCCCGCTTCAGCCCCTGCTGGATCGCCTGCGCGACGCCCACGCCGATCACGCCGCTCGACGTGTTGTCGGCAGCCAGCACGAGGTTCAGGTTGCTGACGCCCGCGGCCTGCAGCATCTGCTTGGCCTTGTCGGGATCACCGGCCGGCGGCGCCTGGTACAGGTCGTACTTGGTGTAGCCGTCCATGCCCGGCGTGATCAGCGTCGACGCGATCTCCCCGCCGTAGTCCGGTCCACCGACAGCGACCTGCACGGCCTGCTTGTCGACGGCGTACTCGATCGCCTTGCGGACGGCGGGATTCGCCAGCGCGGGGCGCTTCGTGTTCATCGCCAGGTACGCCAGCGCACCGGACGGCGAGGTGGCGACGCGAGACTTGACCGCGGGGTTGCCGTTGATCGTCGGGATCAGCGCGGCCGGGACCGACGTACCGGTGGTGGCGGCGAACTTGTCGTCGCCGGCGTCGGCGATCAGGCGCTGGTTCACGACGTCCGGCTGCAGGCCCATGTCGGTGACGATCGAGTCCGGCAGACCGGTCCGCGCCTGGTCGGTCGACTTGTCCCAGTTCGGGTTCCGGGTCAGCACCAGCTTCGAGCCGGGCGTGTACGACTGCACCTGGTAGGGCCCGCTGGCGACGGGCTTCTCGCCGTAGTGCGCCGGGTCGGTGTCGGCCTTCTTCGGGACCGGCGCGAACGCCGGCATGCTGACGATCCACGGCCAGTCGCCGTACGGCTTGTTCAGCTTGAAGACGATCGTGCTGTCGTCGGGCGTCTCGATGGAGGCCAGGTCGCCCCCCTTGTACGGGCCGGTGTACTTGTCGCCGCCGACCAGCAGCGACTTGTGGTACCCGAGGCCGCCGGACAGCTCCGGCGCGAACGACCGCTCCACGCCGTACTTGATGTCGGCGGCAACGATCGGCGAGCCGTCGGAGTACTTGAGGCCGGGCTTCAGCTTGTAGGTCCAGGTCTTGCCGTCGTCGCTCACCTGACCGGTGTCGGTGGCCAGGTCCGGCACCAGTTCGGTGGCCTTGTTCGGGTCCGTCTTCCACGACGTCAGGCCACGCAGCACCAGGTGGATGCCGCTGATCCCCAGGTTCTGGCTCTTGGCCGGGTCGTAGCTGATCTCCTTGCTGGTGCTGAGGATGTGGAAGGTGCCGCCGGGCTCCGCGGCGGCCGTACTGCCACCGGCCGGAGCCGACTTGTTGTTGGCGTTGCAGGCCGCGGCCGCCAGCGCCAGTACAGCGGCTACTGCCACTGCACGGGATATGCGTTTCATGGGGTCCTCTCAAGGGATGGGGGTTCAGGGAAGTAGCAGGCGGCCCGGTGTTCGGCGGAGCCCTCGACTGGCTCGAGCACCGGTCGTTTCGTCGCGCAGACGTCCTCGGCCTTGTAACAGCGGGTCCGGAACGGACACCCGGACGGCGGGTCGATGGGCGTCGGTACGTCGCCGGTCAGCACGATCCGGTCCCGCACCACACCGGGCTCCGGCACCGGTACGGCGGACAGCAACGCCTTCGTGTACGGGTGCGCCGGCGACCGGTACACCTCCGCCGCGGGACCTTCCTCGACGATCGTGCCGAGGTACATGACCGCGATCCGGTCGGCCACCTGCCGTACGACGGCCAAGTCGTGGGCGACCAGCACGTACGACAGGCCGAGCTCGTCGCGCAGGTCCGCGAGCAGGTTCAGCACCTGCGCCTGTACGGACACGTCGAGCGCGGACACCGGCTCGTCGCAGACCAGCAGATCGGGCTGCACCGACAGCGCCCGGGCGATCCCGATCCGCTGCCGTTGCCCGCCGGAGAACTCGTGCGGGTACCGCTCGAGGTGCTGCTCGGACAGCCCGACCTGCTCGAGCAGTTCGACCAGCTGGGTCCGCGACGGGCGGATCCCCTGCGCGCGGAACGGCGTACTGAGGATCGTGCCGACCGACTGCCGCGGGTTCAGCGAGGCCTGCGGGTCCTGGAACACCATCTGGATCTGCCGGCGGATCGGCCGCAGCCGACGGCCCTTGACCCGGGTGACGTCCTTGCCGCCGATCTCCACCCGGCCGGCGGTCGGGTCGAGCAGCCGGGTCGCGACCCGGGCGAGCGTGGACTTGCCGGAGCCGGACTCGCCGACCAGGCCGACGGTCTCGCCCTTGCGTACGACGAGGTTCACCCCGTCGACCGCGCGGACGGCCTGCGCCTTCTGCCACGGCACGCCGCGGAGTCCGAAGTACTTCCTGACGTCCTTGAGGTTGAGCAGCTCGGTCATGCGATCACCTCGGGACGACGGCCCAGGTGGCACGCGGCCTCGTGGTCGCCCTCACCCGGGCGGGGCGTCAGCTCGGGGCGCTCGGTGATGCACCGCTCCCCCACCAAGTGCGTGTACGCGCAGCGCGGCTGGAACGGGCAGCCGGTCGTGATCGACCCGGGCGTCGGCGGGCTCCCGGGGATCGTGGTCAACCGCGGCTTCGGCGGTACGTCGACCCGCGGCATCGCGCCGAGCAACCCGATGCTGTACGGGTGCGCCGCCCGGAAGAACAGGTCCCGGACGGTGCCGCGCTCGGCCGCGCGACCGGCGTACATCACGAGCACGTCGTCCGCGACCTCCGCGACCACGCCCAGGTCGTGCGAGATCAGCACCAGCGCCGTACCGAACTCCTCCTGGACGTCGTCGAGCAGGCGCATGATCTGTGCCTGCACGGTGACGTCGAGTGCGGTCGTCGGCTCGTCCGCGATCAGCACTCTCGGGTCGTTCACCAGAGCCATAGCGATCACGACCCGCTGCCGCATTCCCCCGGAGAACTCGTGCGGGTAGCTCTCCGCCCGGCGCGCCGCGTCCGGGATGCCGACCTTGTCGAGCATTTCGACGGCCCGGACCCGGGCGACCTTCTTCGAGACGTCGTGGTGCAGCCGGTACGCCTCGGCGACCTGCCAGCCGACGCTGTAGTACGGGTTCAAGGCGGAGAGGGCGTCCTGGAAGACCATCGCGATGTCGTTGCCGCGGATCTTGCGCAGGTCGTCGTTCGGCAGGCCGGTCAGCTCGCGGCCGTCGAGCAGCACCTCGCCGGTGACGTCGGCGTTCGACGGCAGCAAGCCCATGACCGCGGCCGAGCTGACGCTCTTCCCCGAGCCCGACTCCCCCACGATCGCCAGCGTCTCGCCCGGCGCAACGGCGAAGTCGATGCCGTCGACGGCGGGGACGGGACCGTTCTCGGTCGCGAACGTGACGTGCAGGTCGTGTACTTCCAGAACCGGATCAGCCATGGCTCACCCTCGGGTCGAGCACTCCGTGCACTATGTCCACCACCAGGTTCGCGAGGATGATCAGGAACGCCGAGAACAACGTGACGCCGACGACCACGGCCACGTCCAGCTGGCCGACGGCGCTGATCAGCAGGTCGCCGAGACCCTGCATGCTGAACACCTTCTCGGTCAGGATCGCACCGCCCAGCAGGCCGCCGAGATCGAGGCCGAACAGCGTGATCACCGGTACCAGGACGCCGCGCAGACCGTGCGTGATCACCACACGCGCCTCGCCGGCGCCCTTCGCCCGGGCCGTGGTGATGTAGTCGAGGTTCAGCTCCTCGAGCATCTGCGACCGGGTCAGCCGGATGTACGACGCGGCGTTCAGGATCGCGAGCACGATCCACGGCGTCACCATGTGCCACGCCCAGTCGACCGGGCTCTCGGTGAGCGGGACGTACCCGCTGACCGGGACCATGTTCAGCCAGAACCCGAACACCAGGATCGCCAGCAGACCGAGCAGGAACGACGGCGTCGACACCCCGAGCAGCGCGACCCCGACCGACAGCCGGTCGAGGATGCGGCCCCGGTTCAGCGCGGCGACCACGCCCAGCGAGACGCCGAGCAGCAGCCACAGTACGGCGGCACCGAGCGCGATCGAGGCGGTGATCGGCAGCCGGTCCAGGATCAGCGTCGTCACCGGACGACCGAGCGGGAACGAGTACCCGAAGCACGGCGCGCTGCAGTGCACCGCGGCCGCGCCGTCACCGAACGTACGACCGGCGAAGATGCCCTTCAGGAAGTTCAGGTACTGCTGCAGCGTGCTCTGGTCGAACTGCATGAAGTGCCGCGCCTGCGCCAGGCGGTCCGGCGTACAGGGCTTGCCGCAGGCGAGGTGCGCCGGATCGGCCGGGATCGCGTAGAAGACCAGGTAGACGGCCAGGCTGAGCGCCAGCATCACGAGCAGCGCCGCGAACAGCCGACGGACGACGAACCAGAGGAGACCGGGCATCAGTTCGTCCTCCGCAGCCGCACGTCGAACGCGTCCCGGACACCGTCACCGAGCAACGTGAAGCCGAGCACCGCGAGGAACAG
Source organism: Kribbella sp. NPDC059898 (assembly GCF_042730855.1). Classification (NCBI taxonomy): domain Bacteria; kingdom Bacillati; phylum Actinomycetota; class Actinomycetes; order Propionibacteriales; family Kribbellaceae; genus Kribbella; species Kribbella sp. NPDC059898. The sequence continues at coordinate 366,809 of NZ_JBHWKR010000006.1, read as the reverse complement.
CATCGCGCCCGGGAACAACAGGAACCACGGATCCGCGCCGGTGTACACCCAGGCGATCGAGTCCGAGATCGATCGGCCGAGACTCGGTGTCGGAGGTGGTACGCCGACGCCCAGGAAGGACAGCGCCGCCTCCGCACCGACGTACCCGGGAATCGCCAGCGTGGCGATCACCAGCACCGGGCCGAGCAGGTTCGGCAGCAGTTCGCGGGTGATCACCATCCAGCCGGTCGAGCCGACGCTGCGGGCCGCCTCGACGAACTCGCGGGTGACCAGCGAGCGGGCCTGGTTCCGGATCAGCCGCGCCAGACCGGCCCAGCCGAAAACGCTGAGCACGCCGATCAGCAGCAGGGTGCGGGACACCTTCGCCGGCACAATGATGCCCAGGGCAATCATGAAGACGAGCTGCGGGAAGCCGAACAGGAAGTCCAGCAGCCGGGACACGATCGCGTCGTACCAGCCGCCGAAGTAGGCCGCGCTGATCCCGAGCAGGGTGCCGGCCACGGTCGTGATCAGCGTGACCGTGATCGCGATCACCAGCGACGTCCGCAGGCCGAGCACCACGATCGAGAACAGGTCCCGGCCGGTCAGCGGCTCGACCCCGAACCAGTGCGTCCCGCTCATCCCGCCGGCCGCACCCCGCGGCGCGTTGCCACGGGCCGGGTCGAGCAGGTCGATGTGGTACGTCGTCGCGTCCTGACCGGCCAGCCGGACCAGCAACGGCGCGGCGGCGGCGATCAGGATCAGCAGCAGCACCAGGGCGAACCCGACCCGCGCGCTCCGGTCGCGCCGCGCCCGGCGCATCGCTTGCCGGGTGGGCGATACGGCCCCGGCCACCGAGGTACTCACAAGCACTCCCGACAGGTCAGATAGTTACAGCCGACAAAACCTAGGCCGCATCCTCCCACCACGATCACCGCATCTCGAATCCCGAGAATGTCGAGTCGGAAACTGTGGCTTCGGTTAGGTGCTGCCCAGCGGTTACGCTCCGCTGCGTGGACGGGATGCTGCGGGTCGATGACCGGATCGTGCTCTACAACCTGTACGGCACGGAGGGCGGGCTGCCCGTGATCTCGTTCGGCGGTTCGCCGAGTACCCGGTGGAAGCGGCCGGACGCGGTCGAGGTCATCGATGCCTCCGGTGTGCGGCTGGTGCAGGCGGACCGGCCCGGGTACGGCGGGTCGACGCGGCAGCGCGGGCGTACGGTCGCGTCCGTCGTACCGGATGTGGTGGCGCTGGCGGACGAGCTCGGGTGGTCACGGTTCGCGGTGACCGGCGGGTCTGGAGGCGGGCCGCATGCGCTGGCGTGTGCCGCGCTGCTACCGGATCGGGTCACGCGGTGTGCGGTGACCGGAAGCATCGCGCCGCCGCTCGTGGACGGTCCGGAGCCGACCGAGGAGGAGGAAGCGGCCGACCCGCGCCGCAACCGCACCTCGTGGAAGGCGCTCCACGGCGACCTGCGGCCCGGCATGGAGGAGACCGCTCGCTCGATCATGGATGCGGTCGAGGCGGGCGGGCCTGAGCTCCCGCCGGATCCGGGTGCGGAGCCCGGGCCGCCGGCTCGTGAGGACTCGGCCGCGATGGCGCGGCTGGCCGCCACGTTCGTGACCAGCCATGACGGTTGGGAGGACGACCTGATCGCGTTCGCCAAGCCGTGGGGCTTCGATCTCGGCGACATCGCTGTCCCCGTGAGCGTGTGGCACGGCTCGGCCGACGACCGGGCGGGCAAGTACGCCGACCACCTCATGGCCGCGATCCCTGGCGCCGAACGCCGGTGCTACGTCGGCGGCCACATCCCGCCGGCAAATGCGTACCGTGAACTGCTCAGGTGGCTGACACTGTCCTGATGGACATCGCGCGTGAACTCGTACTCGAACTGTACCCCGACGCCCGCGCCGCCTGGCTCGGCGGCAGTGTGGTGCGAGGCGACGCGAGCCCGACGTCCGACCTGGACATCACGGTCCTGCGGGACGGCCCGGTGCTGCGGAAGTCGATCGAGTACGGCGGGTGGCCGGTCGAGCTGTTCGTCCACACCGAGAAGTCGCTGCGGTACTTCGCCGACAAGGACCAGGGCCGCCGCCAGCCGACGATGATGCGGCTCGTCGGCGAGTCCGTCGTACTGGTGGACACCGATGGGACCGGTGCGCGCCTGCAGAAGGAGTACCTGGCCGAGGTTGCGGCGGGGCCGACGCCATTGTCGGCGGATGAGCTCGGTCTGTTGCGCTACACGATCACCGACCTGCTGGAGGACTTCGCAGGTGCGGTGGGTGATGTGCGGCTGGCAGTTGCGACCGTGCTGTGGCAGGAGGCGGCCCGTCTGCTGCTGACAGGCTCAGGCCATTGGGCTGGTACCAGCAAAGGGCTGCTGCGGGAGGTGGCGGCTTACGACAGTGCGCATGGCACCGACTTTGCGGTCGCTTTGCTGGACGGTGTGCGGGCTGATGACTCGCGGTTGGTGGATGTGGTGGACAGGATCCTTGCTGGGCACGGTGGGCGGCTGTTCGCCGGGTTCGAACTGGTTGCCGAGATCTAGCCGGGCCGACTCCGCAAGAGATTGTCGGGGTCCCTGTATAAGGTCGGTTCCGTGCCTGACATCGACGCAGCGTTCCTCGCTCTTCCCCGGCAGGAGCTGGCCGCGGCCGCCCTGCACCGTGCCCGCGATCTGGGCGCGTCCTTCGCCGAGTTCCGGCTGGAGCGGATCCGGTCGGAGTCCATCTCCTTGCGCGACAGCGTGCTGGAGAGCGCCAAGGACGACGAGGATCTCGGTCTTGCGGTGCGGGTGATCCACGACGGGACCTGGGGGTTCGCGGCGGGCGTCGCGCTCACGGTCGACGAGGCCGTGGTGGTCGCGGAGCAGGCCGTGAACATGGCGCAGGTGTCGCGCCCGATCAACGCGGAGACGATCGAGCTCGCGGACGAGCCGGTGTACGACGACGTCACCTGGATCTCGTCGTACGAGATCGACCCGTTCACGGTGCCGCGGGCGGACAAGGTCGCGCTGCTCACCGACTACAGCGACCGGCTGCTGAAGGCCGACGGTGTCGCGCACGTCAGCGTCCACGTCGCCACGATCCACGAGTGCAAGTACTACGCGAACACGGCCGGCACGTCGTACACCCAGCAACGGGTCCGGATCGGCCCGCACATCACCGCGCACGGCGTCGCCGAGGACCGCTTCGACTCGATGTCCTCGACCGCCCCGCCGGCCGGCCGCGGCTGGGAGTACATGACCGGCACCGGGTGGAACTGGGACGACGAGCTCGCCCAGATCCCCGGCTGGCTGGCCGAGAAGCTGGCCGCGCCGAGCGTCGAGGCCGGGACGTACGACGTGGTCGTCGACCCGTCCAACCTGTGGCTGACGATCCACGAGTCGATCGGCCACGCGACCGAGCTCGATCGCGCCCTCGGCTACGAAGCGAACTACGCCGGCACCAGCTTCGCCACCCTCGACCAGCTCGGCGCACTGAAGTACGGCTCGCCGGTCATGCACGTCACCGGCGACCGCACCGCGGAGAACGGCCTGTCCACCGTCGGGTACGACGACGAGGGCGTCGCCGGCCAGCAGTGGGACCTGGTCAAGGACGGCATCCTGGTCGGGTACCAGGTGGACCGCCGGATGGCGAAGAAGAACGAGGACGTCCTCGGTACGCCGCGCTCCAACGGCTGCGCGTACGCCGACTCCTCCGGCCACATCCCCATCCAGCGGATGGCGAACGTCTCGCTGCAGCCCGCCGCGGACGGCCCGTCCACCGAGGAGCTGATCAGCCGGGTCCGGAACGGGATCTACATCGTCGGCGACAAGTCCTGGTCGATCGACATGCAGCGGTACAACTTCCAGTTCACCGGCCAGCGGTTCTACAAGATCACCGACGGCAAGCTCGACGGTCAGCTCCGCGACGTCGCGTACCAGGCGACCACGACCGACTTCTGGGGCTCGATGGAGGCCGTCGGCGGCCCGCAGACGTACGTCCTCGGCGGCGCGCTGAACTGCGGCAAGGCCGAGCCCTCCCAGTCCGGCGCGGTCAGCCACGGCTGCCCGTCCGCCCTGTTCCGCGGAGTCCGCATTCTCAACACCACCCAGGAGGCCGGCCGGTGACCGCCGTACAGCTCACCCCGCAGGACACCGTCGAGCGGGGCCTGGCCCTGGCGGCGGCCGAGGGCGCCGACGGCTGCGTCGTACTCGTCGCCGAGACCTCCAGCACCAACCTGCGCTGGGCGAACAACACCCTGACCACGAACGGCGCGATGCGCGGATCGAGCGTGACCGTGATCGCCACGGTCGGCTCCGGAGAAGGTACGGCGGCCGGCGTCGTCGGCCGCTCGTCCGTCACCGAGGACACGCTCCGCGAGATCGTCTCCGCCGCGATCGCCACCGCCCGCGCCGCGGGTCCCGCCGAGGACGCGCGGCCGCTCGTCGACGGTGCGGCGTCGGCGGATTGGGACCTCGAGCCGGAGGAGACCACGGTCGGCGTCTACGAGAAGTTCGCGCCGTCGCTCGGGGAGTCGCTGAAGCGGGCCGCCGCGGAGGACCGCCGGCTGTACGGGTTCGCGAACCACGAGGTCGTCACGCTGTACGTCGGATCCTCCACCGGGCTGCGGTTGCGCCAGGCCCTCCCCCGCGGGTACGTGTCCTCGACCGGCAAGGTCGGTACCCATTCGGCCTGGGTCGGTACGGCGACCCGTGACTTCAGCGACGTCGACGCGCTCGCGCTGGACACCGAGCTGACCCGCCGCCTCGGCTGGGCCGGCCGGACCGTGTCGGTGGACGCCGGAAGGCACCCGACGATCCTGCCGCCGGCCGCGGTCGCGGACCTGATGACGTACCTGTACTGGCAGCTCGACGGCCGGGACGCGTTCGAGGGCCAGACCGTGTTCTCGAAGTCCGGCGGCGGGACCCGGATCGGCGACCCGCTGTCGTCGCAGCCGGTGAACCTGCACTCGGACCCGGCCCTCGCGGGGCTCGAGGCGTTCGCGTTCGCGGTGGCCCGGTCGTCGGGCGGCTCGTCGAGCGTGTTCGACAACGGCCTCACGCTGGCCGCCACCGACTGGATCCGCGGCGGGAAGCTCGAGCACCTGATGACCAGCCGCTACACCGCGGACCTGATCGACGTACCGACGGCCACGCCCGGCGTCGACAACTACGTCCTCTCGGTGGACGGCGCGAGCGGGACCACCGACGACCTGGTGGCCGGCCTCGACCACGGCCTGCTGCTGACCTGCCTGTGGTACATCCGGGTCGTCGAGCCGCAGACACTGCTGCTCACCGGCCTGACCCGCGACGGCGTCTACCTGGTCGAGAACGGCGAGGTCACCGGCGCGGTCAACAACTTCCGCTTCAACGAAAGCCCGGTCGACCTGCTGGCCCGCTTCACCGCGGCCGGCGCGACCGTGCCGTCGTTCTCCCGCGAATGGGGCGACTACTTCTCCCGGACCGCGACACCGCCGCTGCTGATCCCGGACTACAACATGTCCAGCGTCAGCCAGGCCAGCTAGAACGACGAACGCCCCGCCGGCCGGCGGGGCGTTCTGTCGTGCTGCGTTCAGACCGTCGGGTAGCCCGGCTCCGCCGGACCCGCCTGCCCCGGACCGCCGAACCGCTCGGCCGCCTTCGGGTCCGGTCCGTACTGGTTCTGTCCCGCAGTGCCCTCGCCCGCGGCCAGCACGATGAACCAGATGAACCCGACACACGGGATCAGGTTGATCAGGATCCACCAGCCCGAACGGTCGGTGTCGTGCATCCGCCGGATCGCCACGGCAATCGACGGCAGCAGGACCGCCAGGCTGTAGATCGTCGACAACCAGCCCGACGAGGTGCCCTTGCCGCCGAAGTCCAGACCGAGGATCCGGTCCAGGATCGACAGGATGATCGAAGCGATCACGTTGAACAGCACGAACATCCAGTACTCCTTGCGACGGGCGCGCCCGTCGAACACGGTGTACTTCTTGAGGACGTCGATGTACCACTGCATTGCTATCTCCGATGGTCGAAGGTGACACGCGGGTCAGAAGCCTGTCGGAACCTGCCGGGAACGTCAATCCGGCTTTTCGCTTTGGTGATCACACTGCAATCTGAGACCTAGAGCCGGCTTCAGCTTTCGGGCGCGGCTTTCGTCATCGTCACGCGCAGCATCAGCCGCTGCCCCTCCTCGTACGGCGTGACCTCGTCGAGGCTCCAGTTCTCCGCGAGTTCACCGACCAGTTCCTTGTCGAAGAACCGCCCGACGAACCCGTCGTGCCCCGACAGCCCGTCCTCCAGCCGCGGCCAGTGCTGCGCGCACGGGTCGTCCGCGGACCAGACGGCGTACACGAAAACCCCGCCCGGGCAGAGCACCCGGTGGATCTCTGCGACCAGCGCCCGCAGCTCGGACGGCGAGAACGCCATGTTCAGCAGCAGATTCGCGAACACCGCGTTCACGGTCGCGTCAGCCGGCGGCAACGGATCCCGTACGTCGTGCAGCGCGGCCGTCACCCGGTCGTCCAGCCCCTCCCGCTGCGCCGCGTGCCGCAGCTGGTCGAGCGCCGTCTCGCTGAAGTCGGTCGCATGCACGCTGAACCCGTGCCGGGCAAGAAAGAGCGCGTCCCGCCCGTGCCCCGCCCCCAGCTCCAGCACGTCGACGATCCCCGCCGCCCCGAACAACTCCACCGCCCGCCGCACCGCCGCCGACGGTTCCACCCCGTGCAACTCCGCCGTCCGCGCGTACGCCGCGTCCCACCGCTCCTGCTGAGCCCTCGCAAGCTCGACATTCCCAGAATTCCCGTTGTGCATCGTGGTGCTCCCCGTGGTCGTCCCACCGACCTGGCCGATCGACAGACCGCGCCAGCCTACGTCACAACACCGCGTACGCGAACTCATCTGGCGACCTGGTCGCCCGGTGCAACCACACAGGTCCGAGGCTCGGCGACGCGCTGACAACCACGCCCCGAGGAGACAACCACCGCAGAATGGAGGGGTTGGCTCACTGCGTTGGGGTACGCATGTCCGATCTCGTCATCCAAGGGCCGTCCAACGGCTCCTATCTGGTGCCGGTCTTCAACCTGCTCCGTAAGAACGACGGGCTCACTGCCAAGCGGGTCGCCAATCTCGATGACGCCCAGGAGTTGCTGCGGCTCCCGATCGTCCAGAACAAGGCGATCCGCACCGGGCAGAAGCCGGCCGAAGCAGCAGTCAGCGTGATCATCGAGCAAGTCGCCGAGCTCGACTCCCCGACCGACCGCATCATCGCCGACGGCATCCTCCGGCTCGGCATCTATCTCGACCGGTACAAGGCGAAGCGGGTCCCGGCTCTCGCGGTGAGCAATCTCGCCCACAGCAAGGTCGGCACCCGGCGACTCGCCCTCGTGAACCACTGGACCAAGCTGCACGAGGCCCTGGCGGAGGAGCCGCCCGCGGGTCCGTCGCCTGGCGAACACACCCTGCGGGCGCGGCTGGAGCGGCAGGTATTCGAGCGATTGAGTGCCCTTCTGGTCAATCCCCGGTCCGGCGCCGAGCCGGCCGCGACCGCCCCGCCGCTCCGTAGGTCGAGGGCGCAGACTGTCGACGCCGCAGCCGCCGGAAAGGTGATCGTGGTCGGCGGCGCCGCGATCGACCACACCTGGCGGATCGGCTCCACCCCCGCCGCCGGCACCTCGGAGAGGGCGATGACCTTCACCCGTACCCCCGGCGGCAAGGGCGTGAGCCAGGCCGTCGCGGCCGCCCATCTGGACCTCGATGTCTCGCTGATCGCCGCGGTCGCGACCGACGAGGACGGCCGCGAGATCGTGGCACACCTCGACAGCGAGGGCGTCGACACCTCACTGCTGCACCGGGTCGAGAGGCCCGGTGCACGAACGCCGGTGACCGGCATCTTCGAGCTTCCGTACGGCGACAGCTCAGCTGCCGTATGGCGCGACGGCATCGAACTGGACACTGCGGCGGTCGAGCAGCACGCGGACACCCTGGCCGCATGCGACGTGGTGCTGGTGACCTTCGAACTGCCACAGCCGGTCCTGAAACGCGTACTCGACCTCATCGCCGGCGCGGACGATCCGCCCGTCGTCATCGTCACTCCGGGCCAGCCCTACGGCAAATCCGACACGCGGCTGGTCAGCCCGTTGCTCAAACAGATGGACTATCTCGTCGCTCACCAGTGGGAGCTCGAGCGCTTCGCGTTCACCGAGGAGGCGAAGTACGACCCGGAGTTGCTCAGCGACGACCTCCTGAGCCGCGGCCTGCGCTCCTTGTGCCTACTCGTACCCGACGGCGGCAGCATCTACGAACGGGGCAAGGCACCGGCACAACTCCCCCGACCGCACCGCGCCATCGCGGAAGCCGCGATCAGCCGGGACGCGTTCTGCGCCGCCCTGGCGGCCCGCCTCATCGAAGACCACACTCGCACCGACAACACCTACCTGTGGGCCGCGGCCTCTATGGCGAGCTTCGCCGAGAGCTACCGCGAGGATCCCACCGCACACCCGACCCGAGACAAGATCGAGAGCCAGTTCAGCACGATGCGGCAAGCCGGCCACTGACTGCCGATTGGCAACCGCGTTGCCAATCGCAGAGCAGCCACGCGGCAAAAGTCGGGCTGGCGGTCTCAATCGTGCCTGCCACGATCGAAGAAAGGCTCCACCAGCGCCTTCAGCGGAGCCGGTAGAGATCCGAGCCCGGAGCTCCCCGGCCGCGCGAGATCGAGGATCGAGGACACCATGGCCACCAACCAGGTACTCGCACTCACGCTCATCTTCGGCTTGTCATTCGCGATCGCCAAGCACTGGAGGAAAGTACTCGTGTTCCTCGGTGCAGTGGCCATGACCGTGGCCGGCTTCGGCGTCTATTCGATCGTCGAAACGGTCCGCGGCGCGGACATCGTCCACAGCGACGTGGACCCGGCCGGCGTACAGGCCGGCGCTACCGCAGCACCGACAGCGCAGTCGACTGCACAGCACGGACGCTGACACACTGACCCTCACCTGGTGCCGCGGTCACCGGCCGCGGCACCACCGAGTGGACTGGTGAGGCCCGATGCTGGACGGAAGCGACAAGCAGTCGGAAAAGGTGCGGGTGCTCGCCAACGCGCTCGAGAAGCTTCGGACGCACGGCGGGCTGACCGCCGACCGTCTCCGCGCGGACCGGACCGGAGTGTCCGCACCGCTGCTGTCCCTGGCCGCGACCCGTCGCTACGCGAACGTCCACGAGCTCGACCTGCCTGACGCGGCAGTCGCCCTGGTCCGCGACTGCGTCCGCGAGGACCTCTACGCCTCCCAGCAGATCGTCGCGGACGCCGTCCTCGCTCTCGGCGTACTCGGCCAGAACCTGATCAGCGCCGGCATCGACGCGCACATCACCAGGGCGCTCTACAACCTGGCGCTGGGCCGCCGTCGCGAGACTCTGCTGGACCACTGGCACCCGCTGCATGCGGCCTTGGCCGTAAACCCGATCGCCGCCCCGAGCGACCGCTACCTCCGCGGTACGACGGAACTCGCCGTACTGCGGGAGCTCGCCTATCAACTCACCCGCCGTGACACGTACTCCGTCGGCGCGAAGAACGTCGCCAGGACCGATGCCGTGCCGCCCTCGGACGAGCCGTCCCCCGGCCGCGTCGTGGTGATCGGCGGAGCCGTCATGGACGCGATCTTCCGGACCAAGCACCTGCCGGCGCCGGAGACGTCGATCGAGGCGCTCGGTTTCAGCCTCTCCCCCGGTGGCAAAGGGCTCACGCAGGCCGTGGCGGCGGCCCGGCTGGGCCTGCGGACCTCGTTGATCGCCGCGGTCGCGAACGATCGTTTCGGCGACCAGATCGTCGAGTACCTCGAGAACGAACACGTGGACACGTCGCTGCTGAAGCGAGTTCCCCATGCGGAGACCCCGTTCACCGGCGTCTTCCAGCAGCAGCTCGGCGACAGCATCGCAGTGAACTGGCGCAACGAGAAGCAGATCCACCTCGAGTCGGGCGACGTCGCACCACATCGCGACGAACTGCTGGACAGTGACGCGCTGCTGATGACCTTCGAGGTGCCTCGCGACACCTTGGAGGACACCCTCGCGCTGGTCCACGACGGCACGACCCGTCGGCCGGTCGTGATCGTCACGCCGGGGCAGCCGTACAACGACGACGAGGTCTCGGCGGAGACGCTCGCGCAGATCGACTACCTGGTCGCCCACGCCTGGGAGCTGGAGTCGTTTGCGCGGCAGGACGTCCCGTTCGACCCGGACTCCGTGGCCCGCACGCTGCTCGCGTACGGCGTCAAAACGCTGTGCCTGCTGATGCGAGGCGGCTGCAACGCGTACTCGCGCCCGATGCGCGACGTACTGCGGATCGCTGCCCCGCCGGCGATCTACAAGGAGTCCTCGGTCGCCCGCGACGCCTTCTGCGCGGCGCTCGCGGCCCAGCTCATCGACACCGAGAACACGTTCTCCGAGGACGTCGGCCGCTGGGCGACCGCCGCCATGTCCTGCGCCGCCTCCGACTTCCCGCGGCGTAATTCACTCCCCACGCGACGCCGGATCGACGACCTGCTGGAAGGGATCCAGCAGTAGGCGTCAGAAGAATCTCCTGAGTCGCGGAGGCACCACCGGAAGCTGGTCAGGCCCGAGCTCCCTGACCAGCATTCCCAGCCGATCCTGAACCTCGTCGTCTTCGAGTTCCGCGGGCTCCCGCCGGAGTGCCGCGTCGTACGACATGCCGTAGACCGATCGGATACTCCTGTGGGACGAACACAGGACCTTGTCGTCGGCGAACGCGGCCGCCTGGTCGCAGGTCAGGTCGACGACCGTCCTGTCCGGATCGTGCTCGTCGCCGATCTCCAACCAGCAGTGATCCAGCAGGTCCTCCGCAGACTCCCGAACCGCCCGCACGTCGCCGTAGCAGTAGACGGCCGGGACCGAGTGGCGATACCGCAGGACAGCCATCAACCAGGCCGAGGTGACGCCGCACTGCCCGGCCGATGGACTCTGGTCGGCATCTGCGAACCGCCGGTGAACGGTCTTGGGGGTCCACCCGCTCGCGACCAACTGCCGGTACGACGCGAGCTCGGCACGCCAGTCGGCCACCCCCACGCCGGACACGAAAGCCGTGGTAATAGAACCATCACCCAGAGTCACCCGGCGAGACTACCAGTGCGGACCGAATCGTTGGCAAGCCCATCAGTGCGCTATCGGAGGATTCGACTCTGATTCTCAGGTTCCAGGCGCTCCGTCGCACCTCGGACGCGGCAGCAGAAGATCAGTGAGTCGTCGAGCTCGATCCAGCTCCGCGTCGCGTCAGGTTCCCGCGCGCACAGCTCGTCGATACTCCGGACCCCGGGAAACTCGGCCCGCATCTGGCGCAGGCTCATGTACTCACGCTTGTAGTAGAGGTACGGCCGGGCTTGTACCGTCATCCACTGCTGCCAGTTCGACGCCAGGTAGCTCGACCCCGTGAAACCCAGGTTCGGGTCGACGACGGTGGTCAGCAGGTCGACACCTCCTTGTTGCCGGAGGTGCTTGCGCACCCGGGCCAGGAGGTACGACACCGCGTTCGGTGGCGCACCGTCGAACGAGTAGACCCGTGAGACGTCCCGCACCGCCGCCTGGCGAACGCCGAACTGCCGCGTCAACTGGTCCGCCACGCGCGTCCATTCGAGCGGGGACACACAGCACAGGGTCAGCGGCTTCCCAGTCTGCTGGTCGACCAGGGCGAAGCTCGATGATCCTTGGCGGGCGTTGCGCAGGTAGTGCAGACTTCCGAAGACTCGATCCGCGGTGTCGCCGATCTGCCGGAACTCGAGGTCGGCGAGCTCGTATCGGCCACGCGGCAGCAGGTCGCGCACAGACCGCCGATCCTTGCGCAGCCGGGCAGCGTTGTCGATCACGACACGAACGGCCGACCGATAGCTCGGCATCCTGTCCGATGCCGCGTACGCCGGAAGGTGCAAGCGGCTACGAACGGCGAGTTCACGCCGATCCACGCGCCAGAGCCAACTCAGCCGGAGCAGGTGGCTCCGGGATCCCCGGCCAGTCCGGAAGACACCGGCCAGAGCCCCGCGATGGGAATCCGGGCGCGGCTGTCCAGCATCCCGAGGGGTGTCCTCGACGGTGGTTGTCGTCGACATGAACTGGATGTTAGCGGCCGCTTGAGCGATTAGCACAACCCTGCCGGCGAACTTCTTTTGGCGGGTTGGCACGGCCTTGATGCCAAGTGGCACAGAATAGATCGGAATCGACGCCGAAGAATTGCCGGCAACATCGAATGTCAATTCGCAAATTGCACTCGAATTACTATTTTCGCGAAATGACTGTGGGTGGTCCGGCCCCGATCGAGGGGACCGGACGAGGTCCGGCGAGCCGTCGACCCCGTCTGGAGCCGGGCTGAACTGCGGCATGGTGGTCTCCAATGCGCTCGTCCGTCGCGCCCCCGCGCGGCGGTAGCAAGGTCATTGGGCATTGTCTGCGTATCTCGATTAGCTTGGCAAGATCCTTTCTAAATACACCGGGGCGACAGTGTGCAGTGGATTGGGAATGCTGCCGGTCACCGGTATCGGTGGACGTGTGTCCAGGTCGGTGTAGCCGAGTTTCAGGCGGTAGCCGTTCAGCGGATAGCGCAGGAATTCGGGAGCGGTGAAAGCGGTCGCGGACAGCCTGTCGGTGTATTCAGGGTGTTCCTCGGTGTACCGGTGTACCTCCCCGCGGACGAGGCCCCAGAAGGTTTCGGTGGGGAGTTGGGAGTGGGTGGTGAGGGGGTTGAGGACGCCTAGGAGGAGGGCGTCGACGACGTACTGGCGGAGGACGGGCCAGGGTTTTCTGGGGAGGACGCGGGTGTGGGAGTCGGGTTCGGGGCCGCGGGCAACGATGGGGGTGGTGGAGAGGTTGATGTCGTCGACGAGGTCCTTGATGACCAGGCGGGTGGGGAGGCCTTCGGGGGTGCAGATGACGGCGAGGTTCTCGCCGTGCGGGTTGACGGTGATGCCGTAGTGGTGGAGGAGGTGGAGCAGGGGGCGGAGGAGGGTGGCGATCAGGTGGGCGAGCCAGGTCCGCGGGTCGGTGCCGGCGCGGGTGATGGCGGCCTCGGTGAAGCCGGGATGGAGTACGGCGGCCAGGGGCCAGACGGTTTCGCCGTCGCGGAGGCGGGGGTCGACGGGGTCGCGCCAGATGCAGCCGAGGGTTTCGGTCCACTGGTACGGGATGCCGGGGTGGGTGGAGAGTTGCGGGTGCGGGACGGTGACCGAGGCGACCTCGCCGAGGAGTTCGGTGCCGAGGGTGCGGAACACGTCGTCGCGGGACCACAGACCGCGGAGCCACTGGGTGATCATCGGGGCGGCCAGGGTGCAGTGCTCGGGGATGCCGCGGTAGACCGAGGTGTTGAGGATCCTCAGGGGCAGCTTGACCTGGTAGCGATCAGGCCGGCTGATGTTCACCATCGTGCGGATCGACTGTGTGGGCAGGTAGTCGTCAGGGCTCTCCCCTAGTACGACGATCTCGCCCGTTGCGAGCTCCCGCGCCCACTGCGTCCGTACGACGTGGTCCAGCTGCCACGGGTGGCACGGCAGCCACACGTATGCGTCCGGGTCGTCCAGCCGCGCACGGAACGCCGCCAGCGTGTCCGGGTCCAGCTCCCGTTCCAGTACGGCGTGCTCCGAGAGGTCCGGCGTACCGCGGAACTCGGCCAGGCCGCGTCGTACGGCCAGCCAGACCAGGTGCAGCGGAGTACGGGCCTCTGGGGCGTACTGCTCGCTGTCGGCGGCGGAGAAGCCCAGCCGGCCCTTGTTGGCGACCAGGAGCGGGTGTCCGGTCAAATGGCCTTCCAGACGGCTGTGGTGCAGCTCTAGCAGCTCAGCAGCCGGTACTGCGGTAGACGCCATCCGTACGTCGGCCGCGAGCGTGCTGGTGAGCTCAGCGACGTACCCGGCCACCGTGGACCCGTCTACGCCCAGTACGTCGGCAGCGTCGACGAAGAACTGGATCGGGTCAGTAGCCGGCTCACTCTCGTCGTTCCCGAGGATGCCGGCCGTGGTACGGCGGATCGACGCCGGATCGACCCGCCAGCTCCCGAAACCGCCACGGGTCGCCTCGAACGCGTACGTCACCGCACCGAACGACAGGCGGTTCTCGACCGGTTCCAGCAGCCCCTCCGTGCAGAACTGCGAGATGAGCTTGGCCAGCAGCTCCGACGAGCACTGCGTCCAGGTACTCATCCAGGGATCGCAAACGTCGTGTACGCGGTGGACTTGGGCAGCCGGAACACCTCACGACCGGCAACGCTGTTCAGGATGCCCGCGTTACGGACGGCACCGATGCCGAGGTCCGGTGCGGCAACACCGTGGCTGTGCAGGTCCGCGTTGGCCACAAAAACGCGCCCGTCCAACGCACCACGCACGCTGTGGTCGCGGTTGATCATCCAGCGGCCGGCAGCGTCGTGGTCGAACTTGTCCTGCAATGAGTCCATGAACGGCAGCGGACGGTTCCGGTAGCCAGTAGCCGCCACCACAGCGTCCGTGGTGTGCTGGAACGTCTTCCCGCTGTCAGCGTGCAGCATGGTCAGCTCCAGCCCGTCCGCACGAGCCACGGCCGATACGACGGCCACACCACACAAGAGCTCTGCCCCGAGATCCCTTGTGTACAAGACGTCGTGGATGTCGTCCAGGGTCTCCGACGAGATGCCCTTGTAGTGCCGCCACTGCTCCTTCACCAGCCGGTCACGCACGGGTTCGTCCAGGGCGTGGAAGTAGTCGACGTACGACGGCGTCGTCATCTCCAGCACCAGCTTGGAGTAGTCCAGCGGCGCGAACGACGGCGTACGGGTCAGCCACGCCACGGCAGGACCGTCAGCGCGCAGGAGGTCCAGGGCGCACTCAGCACCCGACTGGCCGGAGCCGACGACCGTTACGCGTCCTGCACGCAGTAGGTCCTCCCGACGGAACAGGTAGTCCGCAGAGTGCAAGAACCGCTCAGCAGGAAGCCCTGCCAGCGCTGCGGGTACGAAGGGCTCCGTTCCGACGCCAACCACGAGGTGACGCGCTTCGTAGTGCTCTAAAGCATCACCACGCTCAACGGTGAGCTCAAAGGCCTGCCCGTTCCACTCCGCCGACCGTACGTGGTGGCCGAAGTGCAACGAGTCCAGCTGCGCCGCACACCACCGCAGGTACGCCTCGTACTCGCGCCGCGTCGGATGGAACTTCTCCCGCACGTAGAACTGGTACAGCCGGTCGTTGTCCTTCAAATAGGACAGGAACGACAGGTGGTGCGCCGGCTCCACCAGGCTGACCAGGTCCGCCAGGAACGACACCTGAAGCATCGCGTCCTCGAACATCAGCCCCCGGTGCCAGGTGAACTCCGGCCGACTGTCCAGGACAGCCAGCCGTACGTCGTCCACGCCGTCCGCCAGCGCGGCGAGCCCGAGGTTGAACGGCCCGCAGCCGATCGCGATCACGTCGTACATCTCATGCCTCCTGCACGGCCCGGGTCCGGACCATCAGTACTGCGGTCTTCTCGGGCAGCTGTAGCTCCCCTGACTGGACGAACCCCGCGGCCGCGAACGCGCGGACGGAGGGCGTGTTCTCGATGTCCGGCTCGGCGACGACCCGCGGGCACGACGGCTCGGACCGCAGCACCGTGTCCGCAACCTCCCGGAGCAGCAGCCGTCCGAGACCGCGTCCGACCCGCGTGCCGTCGCCGATCGCGACATGGACGCCCCAGTCCTCGACGTCGTGCGGGTAATAGTCGGCCAGCCGGTCGTGCCGGACGCGGTACAGCTCGACGTACGCGAACTCCTCCGCGTCCAGCGTCACCACACACGGCCGGGAGTGCTCCCCCGCGGCCTGTTGCTCGATCTCCTGCGCCCAACGCTCCACGGACCAGCCCTGGTGCCACCAGCGCCGCACGTGCGGCTGCGCCATCCACAGGGCGATCCGTGGGGCGTCGGACGGGTCAGCCGGGCGCAGTTCGAACGACGTCACCGCAGCGGGTTCGGGATGTCGAGGTACACCGACTGCGCGTCGAGCGGGGCGACGACCTCGTCGATACCGCGCAGCCGGGTCAGCATGTTCGCCTTGCACGGAAGGGTTTCCGCTTCGAGCCATCGGCGCGCGAGGCGGTCACCGTCCGGGCCGGCGGACTTCAGCAGCGGCAGCGCGTACGTCAGCCGATCGCGGACAACAGACAAAAGCGAAGCCTCGTCGGCGATCCTGTCGGCGGCCAGGCACCCGACGACGGCGAGCGCCTGGTTGTGCAGCAGGTAGTAGGTCAGTCGATCGTCGACAATCGGATCGTCGACAACCGCCAGCGTCGAGTCCCGCAGCCCGGTCACTGCGAGCAGACCACGCAGGTACGACGAGGCCAGGTAGTAGCCCTGGTTGTCGCGATATGCGCCGCCCTTGATCCGCCCGGCGCCGTCCAGCCGGACCAGCGTGTTCTGCTGGTGCGCCTCCAGCCCGATGCCGGTCTCGGCGTACAGGTGCAGCATCGGCACCAGCACGTTGTCGATGTACGACGCCGTCCAGCCCGCCGGGTCCTCGGCGGCGAAGGCGCTCAGCCGGCTGACGCCCCCCGGGCGCGGCGCGACCAGGCCCGCGAGGCAGGCGTAGCTGTTGACGTCCGCGGGCACCTCCCGGACCGCGACGTCGAGACCGGTGAGCGTCGGTCCGCCTTCGTCGAGCGCGACCCACGCCGGGTCGCGGACGATGCTGAACCGCGGGTGCGCGGTCGCCGTCCCCGCGTCGTACGCCGCGTCCAGCAGCCGGTTGACCTCGAGGCCGCGGCGCAGCTCGGTCGGCGTCGACTCGCGCCGCGAGTTCGTGATCCGCAGCCCGAGCGACAGTTTGAGCATCACCGGCAGATCCGGGTGGAAGACGGTCCGCAGACTCGACGTCGGGTACCACTGCGCGCCGTGCGGGCCCAACGGTTTCACCCGGCCCGCGCTGATCAATGAAGCAACCCGAGGCCGCTCCAGCACCGCGGCCGCCTGCCACGGGTGCGCTGGGATCAAGACTCGGCCGGGCGACGGGGTGATACCGGCCAGCGCGCCCATCAGCTGCACAGCGTCCAGTCCCTGCAGCGAGGGCGCGCCGGCCACCTGGTCCGACGACACCAGCTCGGCGTCGGCTTCGAACCAGTGCACTGCGAAACGGCCACCGAGCTCCGGCGAGTACGCCGCCAGCTCGTCGCCGCTCAGTCCGTCCCGGCTCTTCGGCGCCGGGTGGTTCAGGTGCCCGAACAGCAACGCCTGCTCGGTCTCGAGGAAGCGTCCCGGCCCGCGTTCGCCGTCGGCCTGGTCCACGAACAGCGCGACGTTCCGCACCGACTCCGCCGTACGCGCCGCCAGGTCGTCGACCTCCGCTGGATCCGCGTCCGCCGACAGCACCCGCACCAGTTCCTCGGGCGCCGGCGGTACGCCGTCCAGCAGTACGTCGGTGAACTGGTGCAGCCCGGTCCGCGACGCGTGCTCGACGCGCGCCGTCACGGTCGACTGCCCGATGTCGATTGTCAACAATCCTACGGCGACCGGTACGGACGACTCCCGCGTGTAGCACCGCAGGATCGCGTTCAGGTGTGCGGCAACGGCAGTACTCACGCGGCTCCTTCGCCGGTCAGGACGTCGAGGCCGGTGGCCACGACCTGGTCGAGCAGGTCCTCGATGTCCGTCGCGGTGGCGTTCGGGTTCAGCAACGTCAGCTTCAGCGCGACCGCACCGGATCCGGGCAGCTTGGTGCGGCCGATCAGCACCCGTCCCGACGTCAGCAGCCGACGGCGTACCTCGCCCTGCAGCTCGTCGGACGCACCGGCGAACCGGAAGAGCACGGTCGTCAACGTCACCGGCGCGAGCAGCTCAAGGTTGCTGTCAGCAACAATCCGCGCCGCCGCCGCGTGCGCCAGCTCGTGGCAGGCGTCCAGCATCGCACCCAGCCCGGCTCGCCCGTACGCCGTCAGCGTGGTCGCGACCTTCACCGCATCCGGCCGGCGCGTGGTCTGCAGGCTCCGGCCGAGCAGCCCGTCGAGTCCGGAGTCGACGTCGTCCGCCGGGTTCAGGTAGTCCACCGAACGGTCGAACGCCGCGAACCGGTCCCGGTCCGCCACCAGCAGCACGCTGGTCGCGGCCGGCTGCCAGCCGATCTTGTGCAGGTCCAGCGTCACCGAGTCCGCCAGCGCCACGTCCGCGAGCAGCGGCGCGAGCCGGTCGGAGAACAGCGCGCCGAACCCGTACGCCGCGTCCACGTGCAGCCACGCGCCGTACTCCCGCGCCAGTGCAGCGATCGGCGCGATCGGATCGACCGAGCCGAAGTCCGTCGTTCCGGCGGTCGCTATCACGGCCACCGGCGTACGGCCGGGCGTGGCCAGTTCGGCGGCCAGGACGTCGGCACGCATCCGGAAGTTCTCGTCGGCGGCGATCGTGATCGCGGCCTCCTCACCGAGCCCGAGGGCGGCACAGGCTCGCTGAACGGAGAAGTGCGCGAGTTCGGAACAGAACACCACCGGACGGTCGAGCCCCCGCAGACCGTTCCGCCGTACGTCGACACCGGCCGCGGCGGCGGCGCTGTCGCGGGCGATCAGCACCGCGAGCAGGTTCGAGATCGAGCCGCCGGGCGTCAGTACGCCGTCGGCCTGGGGGCCGAAGCCGGCCAGCGTGGCCAGCGCCCGGACCACCCACTGCTCGATGGCGAGCGTCGCGGGGCCGGAGTCGTACGTGTCCAGCGAGGCGTTCGACGCGGAGGCCAACGCGTCCGCGTCGACCGCGACCTGGAGGACCGGCGGCTGCAGGTGTGCGGCCGCGTGCGGGTGGCTGAGGTCGATGCCGTGCTCGTCGAGCAGGCCCGCGATCAGGTCGAGGGCCGCGGACTCCCCCACGCCGGTCGACGGGACACGCGGTTCACCGAGCACCTCGGCGGCGCGCCGCAGTACCGTTCCCGGAGAGCCGTGCGGCAACGGTCCACGGTCGCGGTCGGCCACCGTCGAGGCCAGCGGCCAACGGCCGGCCGAAGGATCGCGAACAAGTGCTGTCACGGCGGTCAGCCGCGCGGGCTGCGACATCCAGTTCTCCCGGGAAGTTGTCGAGTAAGGCAACCCTTACTAAGGCAGCCCTAACTTTCGTCGGGAGTACAGACGGTGTCAACTCACCTACCCGCGGGAGTGGCGATCCTCACGCTCCCAGCAGCCGGCGCCCGCCGTTCGGGGTGCGCCCGTCGCGGTCGAAGCGCCGGCCGGCGGCCACGTCGAGCAGACCGGTCACGGCCGGTTCGAAGTGCGCCGGCCGCGGCAGACCGCGCAGCGTCCGGTCTGGATCGCAGTAGCTCAGGTAGAAGATTCCCTGGCGCCAGGCGGCCGCCGCGTCCCGCCACGCAGGTTGCCGGAGCGCCCAGGCGAACGCGCGATCCGCGAGATCCGGCGCCGCCTCGCGCAGCCAGTCGGTCAGGTCGAGGGCGTCGACCAGTACGGCGAGATTGTGCGTGGTGAGGATCTGGCTCTGCTCGAGCGCGGCCCCGCGCGCGCGGCAGACCGCGGCGAAGTCGTCCCGGCGCCAATGGATCCGCGACGTCGGCCAACCGTCCGGCAGGTCGTAGTACCGGGCGTACAACGAACCGGCCAGCACCCGGCTCGCGACGACTGCCGCCTCCCGACACTGCCCGTTCTGCACCAGGGGCAAGTCGAGCCCGGCCCGCGCCGCCAGCGCCTCGAACTCCCGCACCAGCGCATTCGGCAGGACCGACTGCGGGAACGCCTCCAGCGCCACGGTCGTCGCCTCGCGGAACGCCTGTCCGGCGGCCCGCCGAGCCTGCTCGCTCCGATCGCGGTACGGCGCGACCGCGTCGACCCACGGCAGTTCCCCGAACCGCACCAACTGCGGCCTCCGCCGGAACGCCGCACAGGTCTGCGCGTAGACCATCGCCAGCGCCGGATCCGCGATATTTGCCGCCAGCAACTGCGCCGCGAGCTGCGGAACCACCTCGGCCAGCACCTCGCCGGACCCGATCACGCCGCGCGCCACCAGCTCACCGATCGGCGCCTCCAGGGCCCGCGCCGCCTTCGCCAGCAGGTGTTCGGGAATCGCCGCACCGGCCGCCGCCGGCGCCTCCGTACAGTCGACCAGCCCCGCGACCGGCTCGAGCGCCGGCAGCCCGCCCTCGCGCGGGAACGCGTCGAGCCGCGCGCTCAGCACGTGCGCCAGCGTCGCGTACGCCGGTTGCGCCGCCACCTCGCGTTGTCTCTGGCGCAAGGCCTCGCGCTCGGCGGATCCCGGCGTACCGTGGGCGCTGATCGTGTTCGCCAGCGCGCGGCGGATCCAGCCGACCGCACGCCCGTCGAGCGCCGAGCTGTCGTCCGGGCAGAGGTCCAGCGCCACCCGCAGACGGGTGAAGTTGCTCTTCCACGGCCGCGGCTGGTGCAGCTCGGTCGCCAGCTTGTAGTCGTCCTGCCACCGCCGCCGCCGTTCCGCCCAGTCGTCCGGCCACACCCGGCACGGCCAGCCGCCGCCGACCACGCCGTCGACCAGGTGGGGCAGGTCGCCGTCGACCGTGTCGCACCAGAGCGCGACCAGCTGGTCGTACAGCGGGTTCCATACCTGCAGCGTCTCCCGCATCGCGGCGATCGGCCGCCGTACCGTTGCCTGCCGCAACTGAGCGCGTACGTCGCCCACCGTGTTCCGGCGTACCACCGCCCCGGACGGCGCCGGACTGTACGACGGCGTGAACCGCAACCGGTGCATCAGTGGACGGAGTGCCGCGACCAGGTCGAGCGCCGCCGCGTGGTGGTCGTGTTCCAGCAGCCAGGCGACCACCAGCATCGCGGCCTGTTCCGGTACGTCGATGCGGTAGCAGCCGGTCCGCAACGCCTGCCCGAGCTCCGCGAGCCCCTCGTCACCGAGGTACCAGAGGTTCGACCGCTCCCGATCCCGCGGCTCGTCGGCGGGCACCCGCGCCAGCTCGTCCAGCACGCCGCGCCACGCATCCACCCGCACCGCCGCCTGCCGCCGTGCCGCGGGATCCTCCGCCGCGAGCGCTCGTTCCAGCGCGCGATGCAACCGATCCGTCGCATACCCCATGCCGAATCCCCGTCCGTCGGACAGCGCTCAGACATGGAGGCAGGACTCGAACCTGCGCCCTCCCGGTAGTAGCCGGGCGATCTACCCCTGATCTACTCCATGCGGTGCGCTACAGACTACCGTCCGTAAGGGTTTCTGGTAAGGACAAACGCCGAGCCTCAGGCGTCGAGCGCGTCGGTGATCTTGCGGATCATCTCGGTCATCGCCGGTCCGGTACCGCCGCGTTCGGCCCGTGCGCCGGCCTCGAGGGCCGTGAGGACGGTACTGCGGAAGTCGTCGGCGGCGGCCTGGTCCTGCTCCTTCAGCAGACGCATCGACGCGGTCAGCGCCGGGAACACCTGGTCGGCGAGCTGGGCCGTCGACTTGCCCTCGAGCTTCAGGCCCTTCTGCTTCTCGTCGAGCGCATGCCCGACCACCCCGGTCGCGGAGGCCAGCGCGAGCGACCCCGCGACGGCGATCTTCCCGGCGGACTTCACGCCGGCGGCGGTGATGAGCGCGATCGCGCCGTGCGCGGCGACGGCGAGCGTGGTCTTGTCGTTGTCGGTGAGAGTGATGGAGTTCGTCATGCATCCACCATCACGGAGCGTGCTGACACCACCCTGACACCCACCTGACAGCTACGTGCGGCCGTACGGCGTTCTCGTGAGGACGAACGTGGCGATGGTCAGGTGGTCGATGGAATCGCCGGTGCGGTGGACGCGGAGGGTTTCGCCGGCGAGGTAGCCGTCGCGGCCCTGGTAGCGGTCGGCGGTGAGCGGTGCGAGGCGGGTGGTGAGGCCGCCGGACAGTTGCAGGATGCCGGCGCAGACCGACATCGTCAGCGGGGTGTTTCCCCAGTACCAGTGGCCCAGCAGCTCGGTGCCCTGGGCAAGCGCCGGCTCGGGCACCCACTCCTGCGTGACCGGCGGCTCGTACTTCGCCAGGATCCGGATCAGGTCCGGCGCCAGCGACGCCACCCGGCCGTACGTCCCGTTGCCGAGCGTGACCGCGCCGACCCGGCGGACCCGGTCCACGAACAGCCCGGCGAGGAAGCCCGGCATCGACCCGGTGTGCCCGATCAGCAGCTGCGGATCGTCCGCGATCAGCCGCAGCCCGAGCCCGTACGACGCGGTCAGCGCCTCGCGCGGATCCGACGCGACCGGCGTCGCCATCTCCTCGACCGTGTCCCGGCTGAGGATCTCGTGCACCGGGTCGATCCAGAACGCGGCATACCGGGCCAGGTCCTCGATCGTGCTCCACAGCTGCCCCGCCGGCGCCATTGCCCCCGAGTCGTACGCCGGCTCCGCGTCCAGCTGCCCGCTGAACGGGTGCACCGAGAACCCCTGCGCGGCCGGCGCCTCCGGGAAGTACGTCGTACGCCGCATCTCCAACGGCCCGAGGATCCGCTGCTGCACCAGCTCCAGCCAGGGCGTCCCGCGGAGCCGGGCGACGATCTCGCCGAGCAGCCCGTACCCGAGGTTCGAGTAGTGGTGCCGCCGATCCGCCGGGCCGGCCGCCTGCGTGTCGTTCATCGCGGCGGTCAGCTCGTCGAACGAGACCCCCGGATTCCGCTCCCACCACGGCCCTTCGGGTTCGGCGTTCATCCCGCCGCTGTGCGCGAGCAGGTGCCGGACCGTCCGGTCCCCGAACGCGATCCCCGGCAGATGCTTGCCGACGGCATCGTTCAGCGACAGCAGCCCGTCGTCGCGGCACTGCATCACCAGCACCGCCGTCAACGTCTTGGTGATCGACCCGATCCGGTACTGCACGTCCGCCCCCGGCAACCCGCCGTCCGCGGTCGCGAACCGCCCCCGGGACCCGGTCCACTCCAGCGCCCCGTCCCGCACCACCCCGGCGTTCACCGTCGGCACCTTCGTCTCCCCCTGCGCCGCCGCCACCTCGGCGTACAGGGCAGCGGCGGTGTCAGAGCGCAAGGACATTACTCGAAGGCCTCCGGGGCTGGGCAGGAGCAGATCAGGTTGCGGTCGCCGTACGCGCCGTCGATGCGGCGGACCGGCGGCCAGTACTTCGAGGTGCGGTCCACCGAGCGCGGGAACGCGGCCTCCTCGCGAGTGTAAGCGTGTTCCCACTTGTCGTTGATCACCGACTCGGCGGTGTGCGGGGCGTTCACCAGCGGGTTGTCGGCGGCCGGCCACTCGCCCGCGGCCACCCGGTCGATCTCGTGCCGGATCGCGATCATCGCGTCGCAGAAGCGGTCGAGTTCCCCCAGGTCCTCGGATTCGGTCGGCTCCACCATCAGGGTGCCGGCCACCGGGAACGACATCGTCGGCGCGTGGAAACCGTAGTCGATCAGCCGCTTCGCGACGTCGTCGACGGTGATGCCGGTCTCCTTGGTCATCGGGCGCAGGTCGAGGATGCACTCGTGCGCGACCAGCCCGTTCTCGCCGGTGTAGAGCACCGGAAACGCGCCCTCGAGCCGCTTCGCCACGTAGTTCGCGGTCAGTACGGCGGCCTTGGTCGCCGCGGTCAGGCCCTCGGCGCCCATCATCCGGATGTACGCCCAGGAGATCGCCAGCACACCCGCGGAGCCGAACGGCGCCGCGCTGATCGGGCCGACGCCCGACTCCGGACCGGCCTGGCCGAGCAGCGGGTGGTTCGGCAGGTACGGCGCGAGGTGCGCCGCGACCGCGACCGGCCCGACCCCCGGACCGCCGCCGCCGTGCGGGATGCAGAACGTCTTGTGCAGGTTCAGGTGGCTGACGTCGCCGCCGAACTCGCCCGGCTTCGCGAGCCCGAGCAGCGCGTTCAGGTTCGCGCCGTCGACGTACACCTGGCCGCCGTGGTCGTGGACGACCTGGCAGACCTCGCGGACGCTCTCCTCGTACACACCGTGCGTCGACGGGTACGTGATCATGATCGCGGCGAGCTTCGAAGCGTGCTCGGACGCCTTCGCGCGCAGGTCGTCCAGGTTGATCGTGCCGTCCTCGTTGCCCTTGACAACGACAACCTTCATGCCGGCCATCACCGCGGACGCGGCGTTGGTGCCGTGCGCGGACGCCGGGATCAGGCAGACGTTGCGGTCGGTGTCGCCCTGCGCGCGGTGGTACCCGCGGATCGCGAGCAGACCGGCCAGCTCACCCTGCGAACCCGCGTTCGGCTGGATCGAGACCTTCGCGTACCCGGTCACCTCGGCCAGCCAGCGCTCCAGCTGCCCGATCAGCGTCACGTACCCGGCCGCGTCCTCGACCGGCGCGAACGGGTGCAGGTCCGCGAACTCCGGCCAGGTGACCGGCTCCATCTCGGTGGTCGCGTTCAGCTTCATCGTGCAGGACCCGAGCGGGATCATCCCGCGGTCCAGCGCGTAGTCGTAGTCGGACAGCTTGCGCAGGTACCGCAGCATCGCGGTCTCGGACCGGTGCGTGTTGAAGACCGGATGCGTCAGGTACCCGGTGGTCCGCGGTACGGCGAGGGCGGCCGCACCGAGCGTGTCGTCGTACTGCACGCCGAAGGACTGGCAGACCCGGGTCAGCGTGGCGGCGTCGGTCTTCTCGTCGCAGGAGATGCCGACGTGGTCCGCGTCGACCAGCCGCAGCCAGATCCCGTTCTGCCGGGCGGCGTCCACCACGTCGGCGGCGCGGCCCGGGACGCGGGCGAGCACGGTGTCGAAGAAGTCGTCGTGCACGACCTCGACCCCGCCGGCCCGCAGCGAGGAGGCGAGCTTGCCGGCGTACCCGTGCACCCGCTCGGCGATCGCGCGCAGCCCCTCCGGGCCGTGGTAGACGGCGTACATCGACGCGACGACCGCGAGCAGGACCTGCGCGGTACAGATGTTCGACGTCGCCTTCTCGCGGCGGATGTGCTGCTCGCGCGTCTGCAGCGCCAGCCGGTAGGCCGGTGCGCCGTCCGCGTCGACGGACACGCCGACCAGGCGTCCGGGCAGCGACCGCTCGAGGCCGGAACGGACGGACATGAAGCCGGCGTGCGGGCCGCCGTAGAACAGCGGTACGCCGAAGCGCTGCGAGGAACCGATGACGATGTCCGCGCCCGCCTCGCCCGGCGCCTCGAGCACCGTCAGCGCGAGCAGGTCGGACGCGACCGCGACCAGCGTGTCACGCTCGTGTGCCGCCGAGATCAGCGGCTCGAGGTCGCGGACCACGCCGTTCGAGCCTGGGTACTGCACGAGGACGCCGAAGAAGTCGCCCTCGGGCAGGCCGTCGGTGGTGTCCGCGACGACGACCTCGATGCCGAGCGCCTCGGCCCGGGTCTTCACCACGGCGATCGTCTGCGCGAAGGTGTCCGCGTCGACGAGGAAGCGCTCGGACTTGCTCTTCTTGTTGGAGCGGTGCGCCAGCGTCATCGCCTCGGCGGCGGCGGTGCCCTCGTCGAGGAGGGACGCGTTCGCGGTCGGGAGACCGGTCAGGTCGGAGACCACGGTCTGGAAGTTCAGCAGGGCCTCGAGGCGGCCCTGCGAGATCTCCGGCTGGTACGGCGTGTACGCGGTGTACCAGGCCGGGTTCTCGACCAGGCGGCGGACGATCACCGACGGCGTGAACGTGCCGTAGTACCCCTGGCCGATCATCGAGGTGGCGATCGTGTTCCGGCCGGCCAGCTGGCGGAGCTCGGTCAGCGCGTCCACCTCGGACGCGGGCTCCGGCAGGTGCAGCGCCTCGGTGGAGCGGATCGACGCCGGGACGGCCGCGTCCACGAGCGCGTCGACGTCGTCGTACCCGAGGAGCTGGACCATCCGGGTGATCTCGTCCGGACGCGGGCCGATGTGCCGGTCCGCGAACGTCGCGGAAAGCTGAGGGGTGTCGTTCACTAGAGGCTCCGATGCTGACTGTCGCTGCCGGTGGCCTCCCCCTCTGTCACGCGTGCACGCTCCAGAGTCGCCTGTGACACTCGGTCCGTGGGCCTGAGAGGTTCCGGGGAGGAATTGCCCCTTCGGCGCCCGATGACACGGGTCTCTCCCGAGTGCTGTGAACGGCAGAGTCGAGGCTACCAGGAATCGCGGAAGAGTTCGGGCAGCAGGCTCCGGGCGGCCGGCCGCGCCGCCGCGACCTGCGCCTCGGTCGCCGCCTGCATCGGCCACCGCACCCGGGTCCCGGCGTCCGCCCAGCCGCCGACCGCGGCGAGGAACTTGTCCAGCGCCGGGTTCGACAGCCCGGCCTGTTGCAGCGGTACGACGTGGGCCGCGAAGAACTCGGCGATCCGCCGTTCGACGTCGACGTCGTGCGCGGTGCCGACCGCGCCGTCCGGGGAGAGCGCTGCCACGTTCGAGTAGCTGCCGTGCGCGCCGAGTAACGACATACTCGCCAGGAAGTGACCCGGTACGAAGATCGCCAGCCCGGAACGCGTCGCCTCGTCGAACCAGGCCTTGTCGCCGCCGGCCGTCTTCAGCCCGATCAGACTAGGCACCGCCTCGGCCAGCTCGCGTAGCTGCTGCGGCGTGACGGCCGTCTTCGCATGCGGCGGGTTGTACAACACCAGCGGAACCTCCCCCGCCACCTCCGCCACCCGCCGCAGGAAGCTCAGCAGCTCGGCGGGATTCAAAGGCAACCAGTCCGGGGCGATTACCTGGATCGCTCCAGGCGCGAGTTTCGCGGCCCGCCCGACGCGGTCCAGCTGCACCTGCGCCGACGGATGACTCGCCCCGATCTGGAACGGCTTGCCGATCCTCGCCAGCATCTCGTTGACCCGGTCGAACTCGTCCTCGGTGAGGGTCTGGAACTCCCCCGCCGTCCCATGGGCGTACACCCCGGCAACGGAAGTCTCACCTAAAGCCTGAGCCTGAGACTCCAGCCGGGTGAAGTCGATCGAGTCGTCCGCGTTCAGCGGCAACAACACAGTCGCCCACACACCGCGGAGCGAATCAGCAGTGAGTGGGCGCACAGACCAAAGCTAGGTCAGCCGGTCATCCGGGCGCGACGCCGGGCGGCGAGTTCGTCGCCGGCGTGGCCGTCGGAGCCCTCGTCGTCGTGGCCGTCGGCACGCTCGGTCGGCAGCTCGGACAGCGAGCCCTCGACCTCCCGCCAGACGCCGCCGAGCGCGATCCCGAACACGCCCTGGCCGCCGGCCAGCAGGTCGATGACCTCGTCGGGCGAGGTGCACATGTACACCGACGCGCCGTCGCTCATCAGCGTGATCTGGGTCAGGTCGTCGAATCCGCGCTTGCTGAGGTGCGCGATCGCGGTGCGGATCTGCTGCAGCGAGATCCCGGCGTCCAGCAGCCGCTTGATCACTTTCAGCAACAGTACGTCGCGGAACCCGTACAGCCGTTGCGTGCCGGAGCCGGTCGCCGGGCGGACCGACGGCGAGACCAGGCCGGTGCGGGCCCAGTAGTCGAGCTGCCGGTACGTGATCCCGGCCGCGGCGCAGGCCGTCGGACCCCGGAACCCGACGTCCTCCGGCATCGGCCGCAGGTCGTCGTCGAACAGCAGACCCTGAACGCCGGCAGTCTCAGCCGCCTCGGCGTGCGCGTCGGAAGCCGACTGCGTCAGATCCGTGTCCCCGGTGCGTGTCACGCCTGAGCCTCCCTGGATACCGACTGGAACGAGTCATCTCCGTGGAGTGACAGCACCCCACGACTCCTTCACGGTAAGCCGCCGCCCGAGGTGGGTCAACGACAACCGCGTCGAGCCGGGAGCGTGTCGCGACCGCCGTACGAATCGTTACCTAGGTGGTCTTGTCCGGCTCAGCTCTTGTCGAAGTCTTCCGGGGTCACCTGGTCGAGGAACTCCCGGAACCGCTCGACCTCCTCTTCCTCCTGCACCTCGTCGGTGCCGTCCGCCTCACTCTCCGGAACCGGGATGCCGGCCTCGGCGAGGATCTCCTCGGTGCAGAACACCGGCGTACCGGTCCGCAGCGCGATCGCGATCGAGTCCGACGGCCGGGCCGAGATCTCGGTCTGGTCGTCGAACACCAGGATCGCCTCGAAGATGCCGTCGGTCAGGTTCACGATCCGGACCTGGCTGAGCGTGTGCCCGAGAACCCGGATGGTCTCCGCGAACAGATCATGGGTCAGCGGCCGCGGCGGCTCCATGCCCTGCTGGGCGAAAGCGATCGCACTCGCCTCGGCCGCGCCGATCCAGATCGGCAGGTACCGCTCACCTCCGACTTCCCGGAGCAGCACGATCGGCTGACTCGAGGGCATCTCCACCCGGACTCCGACCACGTCGACTTCGCGCACGCCACCAGCCTACTCCGAGGGGAAGCCCCTAGCAGGCTCACGGGGTTCGGCCTACGGACGCGGCAGCCGCGACCGCACCAGCGCCGTGTGCAGACGCACGGTGAGGGCCGCCAGCTCGGCGGTCTGTTCGGTCCGGCGAGGTCCGGTGACCTGCTCGATCAGGCCGACCTCGCGGTCCGCCGCGGTCCGGAACGCCCGCAGGTGCCGGGGCTCCAGGCCGTACGCCGCCAGCTCGGCCGCGACCTTCGCGATCACGATCGCGTCGCCGCCGTAGTGGTTGCCGGTGGCCACCACCAGCCCGTGGCTCTCCAGCTCGGCGAGCAGCCCGTCCGGTACGCCGGCCGCGGTCCGCAGCTCGTCCCGGGTCAGCCGCAGTTCGGTGCCGGTGGCATCGAAGTCGTCGGCGACCGGCTGGCCGGGGGTCTGCGGCAACGACGTGGGCGCGACCGGCGGGCCGGCAGCCGCCGGTCGCAGGCCGCGGTCGATCGCGCCGAGGTGTTCCTTGATCACCTTGAGCGGCAGGTACTGGTCGCGTTGCGCGGTCAGCACGTACCGCAGCCGGTCCACGTCCGCGACGCTGAACTTCCGGTAGCCGGACGCGGTCCGGGCCGGCGTCACCAGCCCCTCCGCCTCCAGGAAGCGGATCTTGGAGATCGTGACGTCGGCGAACTCGGCCTGCAGAAGCTGCAGCACCTCACCGATGCCGCGACTGCCGCCGGACGGCTCAGGCCTGGCCACTGGCGTAGTACACCAGCCGGTACTTGCCGATCTGGACCTCGTCGCCGTTGCTCAGCTGGACCTCGTCGATCCGGTCCCGGTTCACGTACGTGCCGTTCAGGCTGCCGACGTCGCGGACCTTCACGCCGTACGCGTCCCGGCGGAACTCGGCGTGCCGGCGGGACACCGTCACGTCGTCGAGGAAGATGTCGCTGTCCGGGTGCCGGCCGGCGGTGACCACGTCGACGTCGAGCAGGAACCGGCTGCCCGCGTTCGGCCCGCGCTGGACGATCAGCAGGGCGGACCCGGCCGGCAGCGCGCCGACGGCGGCCTGGTCGTCGGCGTTCAGCGGCTCACCGGTCTGCTCCGGCTCCGGCTCGGCGCCGATCGGGGTCAGCATCGCGGTGTCGGTGACACCCGGCTGAACGGGCTGGGACGCCGGAGCTGCCGCCGGGCGGTCCGCGCCAGGCAGCATCGCTCCGCACTGCGAGCAGAACCGGCTGCCCTCGGAGTTCTCGTGCCCGCACTGGTTGCAGAACGGCATGCTGTGATCCTCCCGATCGCCGGTGGTCCGGCGACGTTTTCGATAGACCCCGTATTGACAGTGTGACGTGCTGGAACAAGATGAGGGACCTCAACCCTCGACCAGCAGTTGAGGTCCGGTAACGCTATCAGTCCGCGGTCAGCCCTGGTCGAGCTGGCCCTGGTACGCCTCGGCGTCCATCAGCGCGGCCACCTCGGCGGCGTCCTCGACGTCGATGTCGAGCAGCCAGCCCTCGCCGTACGGGTCGCTGTTCACCAGGTCCGGCTGGTCGGCGAGCGCCTCGTTGACGGCGGTCACGGTGCCGTTCACCGGGGCGAACAGGTCGCTGACGCTCTTCGTCGACTCCAGCTCCCCACAGGCGTCGCCGGCCCGCACCGTGCTGCCGACCTCCGGCAGTTGCACGTACACGATGTCGCCGAGCTGGTCCTGCGCGAAGTCCGTGATGCCGACCCGCACGGGTCCGTCCTCGCCGGCCTTCACCCACTCGTGCTCGGCCGTGTACTTCAGGTCTTCGGGGTACACCTTTGTCCTCGTTTCTACTTCGTCGGGCTGGGCGCCGGGCGAGCGTAACGATGCTCCTCCGGGGCGTGCAAGGCGGTGATCGACAGGCTGCTCAACTCGTTCACCTCGGCGGTGCCGCCGATCTGCGGACCGGTCACCTCGCTCACCAGTCCGCCCGGGAAGTTGGCCGCCTCGGCCAGGTTGTGCGACTCGCCGATCGCCTCGATGACGTACGGCGAGGTCAGCTTCTGGCCGTCGGCCCGGATCCCCGGCGGGTCGTCCACGAAGTCCGTACTGGCCACCACGCGGACCGACCCGTTGAGCTGGATCGCCTCGGCACCGGCGTCGCGCAGTTCCTCGATCGCGTCCAGCAGGTTGCTCGAGGTCATCTTGCCCTGCGGGTCGTTGAGCGTGATCCGGACCCCCTGCCCGACCGCGGCCATGGTGCCGGCCAGGATGCCGAGCGTGCGGATCTGGGCCTCGGCCTGGTCGCGCGCGGTCTGCGCCTTGTCGGCGCTGGAGGACAGCGTGTTCTTCTTCGCCTCCAGGTCGGCGATCTCGCTCTCTAGCCGCCGGGTGTTCTGGCCGAGGCCGTCGAGGATCGCGATCAGGTCCTCGCGGCGGGCGTTCTGGTAGCCGTCGTCGGCCCGGTTCACCCGGACCTGGACGACCGCGACGCAGCCGACCAGCGCCAGCACGATCGCCACGATCGCCTGGCCGCGGGACGGCTTGAACCCGGCCTTCAGCCGGCGCAGCGCCAGGTTCGGCGTCTTCGGCTTCTTCGGTTTCGGGGCCGGCATCGGGGTCGGCGCCGCCGGCTCGGGGGTCTGGTCGGTCATCGCGATCAGGCCCGGAAGATGTGCCGGCGGATCGCGGCCATGTTGGTGAAGATGCGGATGCCGAGCACGACGACCACGCCGGTCGACAGCTGCGAGCCGACGCCGAGCTGGTCGCCCAGGTAGACGATCAGCGCCGCGATCAGCACGTTGGACACGAACGAGACGACGAACACCTTGTCGTCGAAGATCCCGTCCAGGAACGCCCGGAGCGCGCCGAACACCGCGTCCAGCGCGGCCACCACCGCGATCGGCAGGTAGGGCTGCGCCCACTCCGGGACGTCGGGGGCGACCAGCAGGCCGACCACCACCCCGATCACGAGACCGAGTACGGCGATCATCTCGGCCTCACCTTCGCATAGCGCAACGCGATCGTCGCATCGGCCGGCACCAGCAAGGAATCCTCCGTCGTGATCGTGCTGCGGACACCGAAGTTGCTGACCAGGTACTGCACCCACTGCCCTCCGGAACTCTGCGCGAACCGGGCCGGCATCGTCGCAGTGTCGCCGATGGCGAGCACCGTGTACGGCGGGGTCAGCGAACTGTAGTCAACCGTGATCGCGCTGCCCGCACCGCGGATCGCGGTCAGCGCCGTGAGCCGGTGGCCGTTCACCGAGATCGCCTCCGCGCCGGCCGTCCACAGCCCGTTGACCAGCTGCTGCAGGTCGACGTCGAGCAGCCGGCCCTCCTTGGCGTCGGCGTTCTTCGCGTCGTCGATGACGGCCTTGATCCCGGGCCCGGTGACCGCGATCGCGCCGGTCTGCAGCTCGAGGTCGTCGAGCTTCTGCTGCAGCGCCGCGCCCGTACTGTCGTTGCTCAGCCCGCTGGCCTGCAGGCCCCGGACCTCGTCGGACAGCTGGGACTGGTGGTTGCGCAGATCGGTCAGCCGGCTGTCGGCCTGGTTGATCCGGTCGATCAGTTCCTTGCGCTGCTTCTCCGCCTCCGGCGCGCTGCGGTAGTTCTGCGCGGCGGCCATCGCGAGCAGGAAGCCGAGGACCGCGGCGGCCACCACGAGCAGCATGCGGTGCCGGGAGCGGGCCGGGTTGCCGCCCTGTTTCGACCGGGTCCTGGCGGCGACGGCGTACCCCTCGTCGATCGGGTGCGCCATCAGGTTGTTCAGCAGTGACATCGACGCGTCGACGCGCCGAGGAGTCGTCTGCTGAGGGGCTTGCTGGGTCACCCGGCCGAGTCCTTGATCGGTTTCACCGTCTGGACCAGGTGCCGCAGCTGGGCGAAGTACAGCGCGCCGGCCCAGTAGTACAGACCGGTGCCCCAGATCGCGAACGCCCAGCCGATCACCCGGGCCAGCAGGTTCAGCGTGGAGTCGCCGTCGCCGAGCAGGAGCAGCGGGAACGCGTACAGCAGGCAGAACGTCGCGGACTTGCCGAGGAAGTGCACCGGCAGCGCGTTGAAGCCGCGGCGGTGCAGCGCGGGCAAGGTCAGGGTGAGCAGCACGTCGCGCAGCGGCAGCGCGATCGCCAGCCACCACGGGATGATGTCGCGCAGCGCCAGGCCGATCACGGTGGCGAAGATGTACAGCCGGTCCGCGACCGGGTCGAGCATCTGCCCGAGCCGGCTGGTCTGGTTCATCCGGCGGGCGATCTGGCCGTCCGCCCAGTCGGTGAACCCGGACACCGCGAGCACCAGCAGCGCCCAGCCGTCCGCCTTCGGCCCCAGAACCAGCCACAGGAAGAGTGGCACCCCCAGCAACCGCAGGAAGCTGAGCGCGTTCGGGATCGTCCACACCCGGTCGGACACTTCCAAGTCCGGCACGCGACCCCTCCCTCTCTCCACCCTGGATACCCGTCGTAACTCTACTGGGGTGCTTCGACAGGTTTGCGCGCGGCGTACCGGGGCATGCCCCAATCGATACCCCCCGGTGATGCTTACGCTGGGCAGATGAAGTTCCTGGTACTGATCTACGGCAACCCGGAGTCCCGCGCGGTCTGGGACTCGTTGACGGACGAACAGAAGAAGGAAGGCATGGCGGGGTACGCCGCTCTGCACGCCGAGCTCGCCGCCCGCCAGGAGCTCGTCGCGTCCGAATCGCTCGACGACCCGGCCCTGACCAAGCAGGTGCTGGTGCGCGACGGCAGGCCGCTGACCACCGACGGCCCGTTCGCCGAGGTGAAGGAACAGCTGGCCGGCTTCTACCTGCTGGACTGCGAGTCGATGGACCGCGCGGTGGAGATCGTCGCGCGGATCCCGGAGGCGCCGTTCAGCGTCGTCGAGGTGCGCCCGGTGCGGGACCTCGGCGCGTACAGCTGATGCTCGAGGAACTGCTGCGGGAGCAGGCGCCGCAGGTCCTGGGCGCGCTGGTCCGGCGCTACGGCGACTTCGACGCGTGCGAGGACGCCGTACAGGAGGCACTGCTCGCGGCGTCGCTGCAGTGGCCGGCCGACGGCGTACCGGAGAATCCGCGGAGCTGGCTGATCACGGTCGCGTCCCGGCGGCGGATCGAAGTACTGCGGAGCGCGGCGGCCCGGGCGCGCCGCGAGGAGACCGTGGCGTCGTGGACTCCCCCGGAGCCGGCGCCGGCGGAGGACGACTCGCTGACGTTGCTGATGCTGTGCTGTCATCCGGCGCTGACGCCGCAGTCGCAGGTGGCGCTCACGCTGCGCGCGGTCGGCGGGTTGACGACCGGCGAGATCGCCCGGGCGTTTCTGGTGCCGGAGGCAACGATCGGGCAGCGGATCAGCCGGGCGAAGGCGAAGCTCCAGGGTGCCCGGTTCGCGATGCCGCCCGCGTCGGAGCAGCCCGAGCGGCTGGCCGCCGTACTGCATGTGCTGTACCTGATCTTCAACGAGGGCTACACGGCGTCGTCCGGTACGTCGCTGCACCGGGTCGAGCTGTCCGCGGAGGCGATCCGGCTGACACGTCAGCTGCTGGCCCTGTTGCCGGCCGAGGGCGAAGTGGCGGGGCTGCTGGCGCTGATGCTGCTGACGGATGCGCGGCGGCCCGCCCGGACGACGGCCGCGGGCGCGTTGGTGCCGTTGCCCGAGCAGGACCGGTCGTTGTGGGACGCGGCGTCGATTGCCGAGGGCACCGAACTGGTCGAGTCGACGCTGCGCTCGGCGCCGGTCGGGCCGTACCAGTTGCAGGCGGCGATCGCGGCCGTGCACGACGCGGCCGCGGACGCCGGCGAGACCGACTGGCGGGAGATCCTGATGCTGTACGAACTCCTGGAGTCGACGGCACCCGGGCCGATGGTGACGCTGAACCGGATCGTCGCGGTCGCGATGGTGCACGGCCCGGACGCCGGGCTGGCACTGATCGACGACGTGGATCCGGCGCTGCGTGACCATCACCGGCTGGCGGCCGTACGCGCGCATCTGCTCGAACTGGCGGGCGATGCCACGGCCGCGCGGGAGGCGTACGAGCTGGCCGCACGACGCACGCAGAGCACTCCCGAGCAGGTATATCTGCTGGGTCGCGCGGCTACCTTGGGCGCCCCCAGCTGAGCTCGGCCTCGATCGTCAGGTCCAGTGCGCCGTCCTTCGCGTACGGCCGGAGCGCTTCCGCGACGTCCGCGTCGAACGCGGCGGCCTCGTCGGCCGGCATCAGGTCGCGCGCCAGGCTCGACGTCGAGTGCAGCCGCTCGATGTAGTCGGCGACTGTCTGCCGGTACGCGACGCGTGTCGTCCGCGCCGTACCGGTGAGGTCGAGGAGGCCGCGTTCGACGATCGCGTCGACGACGTTGAACTTCGGGTCGTGGTTCTTCTTGCGGGAATGCCGCACGATCACCGGGACCACGTCGGCCATCCACGGCTCGTCGACCGGGCCGTGGTCGATCACGACGAGCTGGGCGTTCGGGGTCAGGTGCGGGCGGATCCGCGCGAACGTCTCCTCCCACGGCATCCAGTGGATGCTCGCGCCGGCGGTCACCAGTGCGTACGGGCCGTCGAGGTCGGCGGCCTCGATCGGGTTCACCTGCCACCGGAGGTTCGGGTGGTCGCCGCCGGGGCGCTGCCGGCCGGCGTCGATCATCGGCTGTGAGAAGTCGATCGCGTCGACGTGCTCGACCCGCGGCGCCAGCGGCCGGGCGATCGCGCCCTCGCCGGCGCCGATGTCGAGCACCCGGCGCGGGGCGTCGGTGATCAGGTCCTCGAGCCGGTCGAACACCTCGTCCGGGTACGGCGGCCGGTGCTGGTAGGCCTCCGCCACTGCCTGCTGCTTGAACGTCGCCGCGAGTTCGGTCATGCCCTGGAGCCTAGGCCGGGTCGCGCCGTACGGTCCCGGTTTCTGCTGTCGGCCGACGTAATCCGCACGTCTCCTCCGGTCCACGCGGCGGAAACATCCGCTTCCTACTTTGAGGCAGTGAGCCCTCTGTACGAGCGCGTCGACCCGTTCATCGGGACCGGTGCCACCGACCTGCCCGCGCCGAAGGGCCTGGCCGCGACCTGGTGGTGGCCCAAGCCGCAGGTCGGCAACACCCACCCGGGCGCCGTACATCCCTTCGGCATGGTGTCGGCCTGCCCGTACTCCGGCGCCTACCCGACCGGCTACGGCCTGTACGACTTCAACACCGAGGGCGTTCCGAACCTGTTGTACGACCGCCAGGTCGCGTCCGGCTTCACCCACTTCCAGCAGTCCGGTACGGGCGCGATCCGCAAGTACTACAACTACTTCCGGGTCACGCCGATGCTCGGCCCGCTCGACGACCTGGGCACCACGTGGGACCTGCTGGACGAGGTCGCCGAGCCCGGCTACTACGCGGCGACGCTGAGCTCGGGAGTGCGCTGCGAGCTGACGGTCGGTCCCAAGTCGGCCGTCCACCGGTACACGTTCCCGGCGAACGACACCGCCCGGATCGTCATCGACGCCTCGACCGGCGGCCTCGCGATCCCGCACAGCCGGACGGTGCCGCTGAAGGCACACCTGACGCTGCTGGAGCCAGGGGTGGCCCAGGGCGAGATCCACGTCGAAGGCGTACCGCTGGCCGTCCACCTCGAGGTCGACGCCCCGGGCTGGCGGCAGCTGCTGTGGTACGACCGGCGGCTGATGCCCGGCGGCACCCGCCTCGACTTCGACTACATCCGGCCGACCACGTTGCGCCCGTTCGGGCTGATCTTCATGGGTCCTTCGCGCGCCGAGCAGACCGTCGAAGTACGGCTGGGGTTCTCGCTGCGCGGGTGTACGACGGCCCGTGACAACCTGCGTCAGGACGTGGCCGCCTTCACCGACCGGCGTGCGCGGACGGCATCCAGCTGGCGCGACCACCTCGGCAAGGTCGAGATCGACGCCGGGTCCGACGACCAGGCAACAGTCTTCGGTACGACGCTCTACCACTCGCTGGTCAAGCCGTGCTTCGCCCCGGACGAGAGCCCGTCGTGGACGACCGAAGGCCCGTACGCGTTCGACATCTGCACCATGTGGGACATCTACCGGACGCAGCTTCCGCTGATGACCACGCTCTTCCCGGAGCGTTCGGTCGCGCTCGCCGGCGCGCTGCTGTCGATCTGCGAGCAGGAGGGCAACCTGCCGATCGGCTACCGGATGGCCAAGGGCGCCGACCGGTTCTCCCGGCAGGGCAGCGCGCTCGCGCACACCTTCCTCGCCGACCTGTGCCAACTGGATCTGCCAGGGATCGACTGGGACTGGGCCATGGTGCACCTGGAGGCGGACCTGCGCCGAACGTACGGCGAGGACTACCTGGTGCACGGTGTGGCGCACCCGATCAGCCACACCCTCGACCTGGCGTACGCGTACCACTGCACCGCCGAGATCGCCCGCAAGGTGCGCGACCGGCCGCTGGCCAAGCAGCTGCGCGACCTCGCCCACGGCTGGCGGGCGGCGTACGACCCGGGCACCGGTCTGCTGCGTGACTCGACGTTCTACGAGGGCGGCCGGTGGAACTACTCGTTCCGGCTGCTGCACGACATGCGGGCCCGGATCGCGCTGGCCGGCGGCGACGAGGCGTTCGTCGGCCTGCTCGACCGGTTCTTCGGGTACGACGCCGCTCCGGTCACCCAGCCGGGGGTGGCGCCCAGCGTCGCCGAGATGGACGCCGGGTACGGCCTGTGCCGGTTCGAGGGGCTGAACAACGAGCCGGACTACGAGGCGCCCTGGTCGTACCACTACGCCGGACGGCCGGACCGCACCGCCGAGGTGGTGCAGGCCGCGGTCGCCAACCAGTTCGGCACCGGCCGCGGCGGGCTGCCCGGCAACGACGACTCCGGCGGGCTGTCCGCGTGGTACGTGTGGGCAACGCTCGGGCTGTTCCCGGTGGCCGGCCAGAACCTGTTCCTGCTGAGCGCGCCGGCCGTGGCCGAGTCCACGACCCGGCTGCCGTCGGGCGACCTGTCGATCACCACGACCGGCTTCGAACCGGTCGAGGCCGGCGGACCGGTCTCGTACGTCCAGTCCGTCGCGGCGGACGGCAAGACCCTCGACCGCCCGTGGATCTCCGGCCGGGAACTGCGGCGGATCCGCAACCTGCACATCGAGCTCGGTCCGCGGCCCTCCGGCTGGGGCACCCGGATCCGGCCGCCGTCCACATCCGATCCCACTGGGGGTGAAGCATGAACGCGCTCGTCCCGTCCCTGTCGACGCGGCGCTTGGTGATCGTCGTCCGCGCCGACCCGGTGATCTGCGGGCACTCCGGTGAGGCACGGTGCCTCGCGGAGGTGGCGCTCACCCGCGGGTTCGACGACGTACGGATCGTGACCTGGCCGCTGGACGCGCTGGAGGCGGCCGGGTTGCCGATGAAGCCACTCGATCGCGTCCTGCCGTACAGCCCCGGCATCACCGTGGAACGGCCCGGTCCCGTCGGCGACTACCGGGTCCCGGACGGGCGCTACCTGTCCGGGCTGATCGGGCGGCTGGTCGAACTGTTCAGCGACGGGGTGCCGACGGTCGCGATGTCGCTGTACCTGAGCCCGCACACGATCGCCGTCCACGAGGCCGCCCAGGTGGCGCGGCGGATCGGTCCCGCACGGGTCACCACGGTGGCCGAGGCGGTGGGCTCCGACATCACCAACGTCGTCCGCGAATGCGTGGCCGACGGCCGGTTCGGGGCGGCCGCGCACATCTTGTCGGTCTACCTGGCGGCCGACCACTGCGTCGCGGTCTCGGAGTACACGAAGGACCTGATCGTGGCGTCGGCGGCGGCGCTCGACGACCTGCACGGTACGACGTTCGCCCAGCAGTGTCGGGATCGGATCGCGATCTCCTACCCGGCTGTGGACTCCTGGCCCTACGTCTCGCTCACCGACGACCGGATCGCCGGAACCCTTGCCCGGCGTGGGCTTTCGCGGGACGGGTACGTGCTGTTCCTGTCCCGGATCGCGTCGGCGAAGGGCGTCGACGACCTGATCGACGCCTACGTGGGCTCACGGTCGGCCGAGCGGGTGCAGCTGGTCCTGGCCGGGCGCGGACCGCACGAGGACGCGGTGGTGGCGCGGGTGGCGGCCACCGGCCTCGGCGAACGGGTACGGGTGCTGACCGACGTGGACGACACGGAGAAGCCGGCGTTGATGGCCGGGAGCGCGGCGTTCGTGCTGCCGACCCGCGAGCAGCCGGAGTTCGTCGAGACGTTCGGGATCGCGCTGGTCGAGAAGGCGCTCGCCGGCGGCGGGCCGATCATCACCTGCGCGACCGGCGGCGTCCCCGAAGCGGTCGGTGACACGGCCCTGCTGGTGCCCCAACGTGACCCGGCCACGCTGCGGACCGTGCTCGACGAGGTCGTCT
This sequence comes from Kribbella sp. NPDC059898, assembly GCF_042730855.1. Taxonomy (NCBI): domain Bacteria; kingdom Bacillati; phylum Actinomycetota; class Actinomycetes; order Propionibacteriales; family Kribbellaceae; genus Kribbella; species Kribbella sp. NPDC059898. Next base: position 328,415 of record NZ_JBHWKR010000006.1, on the reverse strand, counting down.
GCGACTGGACGTACGAACAGCGGATCGCAGCCGAGCAGCGCGCACGGGAACACGCGTTGTCGTTCGACCGGGTTGCGGTGTTCGACCGTCTGTTCAGCCGCGCCGAACCATCCACCGCTCCGGTCGCCTGAGCTAGTCCGTCAACCAGATGCGGAGTTCCTTCAAGGCCTGGTCCGTCGACCAGCGGGCCAGGTCGGGCCACCCGTACTGCTTGCGCAGGTGCTGGATGAACTGCATGCCGACGTAGTAGCCGATGCGCTGCGGGAACTCGGAGTCGTGGCTCAGCGTGAGGAAGCGGCGGACCACCTCGTCCGCCTCGGAGCCGAGGTTCGCGAGGATGTCGGCACGCGCGGCGGCTTCGTGTCGTCGGCAGTCCAGGAGCCAGTCGTCGTACCCGGGGCCGAACCAGAGGTGCTCGGCGATCGAGTACCGCGGAAAGAGTTCGGCCGTCAGCGCGGTGGCGAAGCCCTCGCTGTAGATGTTCTGCCCGAGCGGCCCCTCGTCGGGCCATGGCTGCGCGGGTAGCGGTGCCTGCAGAGCATGGGCGATCTCGTGGGCGGCGAGGATCTCGGCTGCGCGTTCGTCGGGGATGAGCTCGACCGCCAGGTACAGCGTGCCGTCGGCGACCCAGCCGTTGGAGGTGGCAAGGCCGACCATCACGACGCCGTCGATGTCGACGTGGGCGGCGTCGAGAAGTGGTACGACGCGAGCGGCCGCCTGCTCGATCCACCGGGTGCCATGCGGCGCGTTGGCGGGGATGCGTTCGGCGTACCGCTCGTACGCGGCGAACGCCTTCTCCCGTTGGGCCGGCTGCAGCGTCCGCCCGGATCTCGTCAGGTCGTTCAGCACCTCCGGGCACTTCTCGACGTACTCGTCCCAGTTCCCGCCCGCCCGGTAGTCGAGGTACGCCGGCACCAGGTCCCGCACTGTCACGGTCATTCGCTCTCCCAGACCTTTGCCTGCTGCTCGAACTCCTGCGGGTCGCTGTGCACCGGGATCACGCACAGCAGATGGCCGCCCGGTGCGCGCAGCGTGTGGCAGCCCTGCCACTCCGCGACTTCCACCGCGCCGAGACCGGTCAGCCGGGCGACCTCGGCCGGTACGTCGTCGGTCTCGATGTCCAGGTGGTACCGGGCCTCGTCGTCGACGGACTGGATCGCGGTCACGTAGCCCGGGACGGCGTTGTGCAGCGAGATGAACTGGGGCTCGCCGTCCGGGGACGACGTACGGACACCGAGGGCCTTCGACCAGAACGCGGTGGCCGCGTCCACGTCGTCTGTGGGGGTGTCGATGAGGAAGGTGGAGACGCGGCTGCGATGCATACGGATCAACCTAGTTCCGGACGGTGGTCGTCCGGTACCGGGTTTACCGTGCTGGTCATGCAGGCGATCGAGGAGACACAAGTACGCGTCGTACCTGCCAACGAGGCTCCGTGGGAGGACTTGCAGGCAGTCTTCGGTACGGCGGACGCGGGACAGTGCCAATGCCAGCGATTCAAGATCCGCGGATGGATCTGGCGGGACTCCACCCTCGACGAGCGGATGACCCGCCTGCAGGACCAGACCGCGTGCGGCACCCCGGACGCCCCGTCGACGACCGGCTTGATCGCGTACGTCGACGGCGAACCGGCCGGGTGGGCCGCGGTCGAACCGCGAACGGCGTACCCGAAGCTGCGCACCTCCCGGGTGCCGTGGACCGACCGGAACGAGGACAAGGACGACGACCGGGTCTGGTCCGTGACCTGCCTGGTGGTCCGCAAGGGCTTCCGCGGCCGGGGCCTCACGTACCACCTCGCGCGCGCCACGATCGACCACGCGCGCAGCCGCGGCGCCCGCGCGCTGGAGGCCTACCCGATGCTGACCCAGGCGGGCAAGACCATCACCTGGGGCGAGCTGCACGTCGGCCCGCACCAGGCCTTCGAGGAAGCCGGCTTCCATCAGGTCACCCACCCGACCCTGCGCCGTACCGTCATGCGCATCGACTTCAGTCGTACGTAGCCTGGGCGCGCCAGGCGCCCTGGGTGAGGGTGAAGAGCCAGGCGCGGGTGTCGGCGGTCTGGAACTGGAAGCGGGCCTGACGGGACTCGGTGGCCGGGTCCCACCAGCGGTCGGTGGTCAGCCAGGGACCGGCCCAGGAGCTGATCGGGTGGATCTTGTTGCTGTCGGCAACTTGAACGCCGGCGGGACCGGGGCCGGGGCCGCCCGACGGGCGCAGGGTGAAGGCGACGGGGGCGCCGGTGAGTTCGCCGCGGGCGGTGACCGAGACCAGGGTGCCGTCGGCGGCGAACACCTTCGCGGGGATCGGCTCCGGGAAGATCGTGGTCGGGGCCAGGGTCGGCCAGCGCTGCGGGTCCGCGGCGGTGATCGACCCCGGCCACGGCTGGTCCGGCGGCCTGGCCGGCACCGGCGGGTCGCCCCACGGCACCAGCGTCTGCCGCTCGGCGAACCCGCGCCCGCCGCCGATCACCACCGACACCACCGCGCCGTGCCCGAGCATGCTCTGCACCCGCGACAGCGCCCGGTGGATCCGCTCGTCCGGCCCGCCGCCCCACAGCCCGTCGGCATGCGCGCCGACCGGATCCGCCTGGCCCGGGATCAGCCGCACCCGGACCACGGGAGAGGTCAGCTCACTGGTCGCCGTACCGCTGCCCTGCAGTTGCCAGCGCACCCGGTCCACCACGTCCGCCGCGGTGAACCAGCGCGGGTGCAGCCACTCCCGCTCGTGGACCCGGCCGGACTCGGTGCCGACCTCGACCCGCAGCGTCGTACACACCAGGCCGAGCTCGGTCAGCCGGGCGACCAGCTCGTCGGCGATCGACCGGACCGCGAACGCCACCTGGTCGACGCGGTCCACGGACGGCTCGAAGTCGAGCGTCCGGGTGAGCTCCGGCGGGATCTCCCGGCCGGTCACCGGACGGTCGTCGGCGCCGCGGGCCAGCCGGTGCGCGAACGCGCCGTCCGGGCCGAAGCGGGTCAGCACCTCGGTGCCGGACAGCTCCGCGAACGCGCCCAGCGACCGCAGCCCCAGCCGGCGCAGCAGGTCGGTGAGCGCCGGCTGCTCGAGCAGGTCCACCGACAGCGGCGCGAGGAACTCCCGCGAACCACCCGGCGGCACCACGTGCACCCGGGTCCGCGCGGAGCTCGCCCGGGCCGCCTGCTCCGCGGCGAACGGCCCGTCGGCGATCCCGATCCGGCTGCCCTGCACGTCGTACGTCTCCAGCCGGTCGAGAAGTTTTTCCGCGGCCGCCTCCTCGCTGCCGTAGAACCGCGCCGGTCCGCGCGCCTTCAACGCACACATCCCCGGGCGGATCACCTGCACGCCCGGGGTGATCGCCTCCAGGCAGGAGATCACCGGGTCGAACGCACGGGCGTCGAGCGCCGGATCGTACTTCAGCACCACCAACTCCGGACACCGCGACTGCGCATCCCGCGCCCGCTGCCCACGACGCACTCCCTCGGCCCGCGCGGCCGCCGACGTGGCCAGCACCTTGCCCTTCTCCAGCACCGCGATCGGCTCCCCCACCCCCCGCCCACTCGCCCCAGCAGCAGCCGCCACCGGCCAGTCGGGCACCCAGATCACCATCGACCGAGTCAGCCCCCGCCCACTCACCCCCACCACCGCCAACCACCCCAACCCCAGACCACCGACCGAGCCGGTCCCCGCCCGTGCATCACCCCACCGCCTCGATCTGCTCGGCCCACTCGGGCAGGTGCGCCGGCTCCGCCCGGCGGGCTTCCGCCTGCTGAGCTGTGCGGGCTGTCTCCGTCCACCCGCCGGGGCTCTCCGCGGCCGGTTCCACCGGGCGGATCTCGCCATCGGCCGCCGGGAGCCAGAGGGTGTGTTTGCGGGCGTGTACTGCGGCGCGCCGGCCGGTTACGGCGACCGTTGCCTGGCGTGCGGTGAGTAGGCCTTCGCCTTCACCCAGGCCGGTCCAGGTGCTGTTCTCGATCTCGAAGCGGGCCTCGCTGCCGGGCCAGGAACCGTACGCGATCAGCATCGCGCCGCGGGTGCGGAGTCGCGCCGCCAACCGGGACGCCTCCCCCGGCGTCACCTCGCCGGGCGGACGCACCACCACCACGGTCAGCGCGTCCACCAGCGCCGCGACCACGCTGAGCCACTCGCGCCCCGGATCCGGAACCAGCACCAGCCGCTCCAGATCCACCCCCAGCCCACGCGCCGCCTCCGCCCCGAACGACGGCACCCCGACAACCCCACACCAGGCCCCATCCGCGGACGGCCCCGCCATCAACGCCATCACCAACGCCGCACTCCCCCGCACCGAGTACGCCGACCCCCCACGCAACCCGGCCCCCGCCAGCAACTCCCGCACCGCCGGATGCGTAGGCAGCTCCCGCCCCACCCCCGCCGTATCCAACGCCTGCTGCACCCGCGCCACATCCACGACCCGCGGCACATCCACCACCCGCCGAGCCCGCGCCGCATCCAACGCCTGCTGCCCCCGCGCCGCATCCGCCACCCGCGCCGCATCCGCCACCCGCGGCACGTCCGCCACCCGCCGAGCCCGCGCCGCATCCAACACCTCCCGCAGCCGCGCCACCTCCGCCCCCCGCTGCCCCCGCGCCGCATCCGACACCTGCGCCCGGGCTGCATCCGACACCTGCGCCCGGGCTGCATCCGACACCTGCGCCTGGGCTGCATCCGGCCCCTGTGCCCGGGCTGCATCCGGCCCCTGCTGTCCCCGCGCCGTGTCCCATCCACGCTGCCCCCGCTGCGTGGCCAACGCCTCCTGCATCCGCGCCGCATCCGATGCCCGCTGCCCCCGGGCTGCATCCGACTCCCGCTGTCCCCTCGCCGCGGCTGATGCCCGCTGCGCCCAGGCGGCCGAGGACATCCGTCCCCCGTCGACCGCGGTCAGCCGCTCTCCCGCCCCGGGGTCAGGCTGGTGGACGAGATCCGGGTCGAAACTCGCCACACTCGCCAACCGCACCGGTCCGGTGGGCAGGTCGTCAGGCGGAGAGTCCTCCCACCCGGCAGCAGGACCAACTGCGGCCTGCTGGGATTCGGGTTGGGGTGTGCGGGTCTGGTCGAGTGGTGTGACTCGACTTTCCGGTGCCGCGGTCCCCGTCATACCTCCATGTTCGAACACCTGTTCGAACAAGTCAATCCGGTCGTCCACAGGGCCGGAGCTGGGTAGAGTCCGGGGCATGCGACGTGTCGATCACCCTCGGTTCACCTCCGCCGTACAGCAGGTAGAGGACAGTATCGACGCCGCCTGGGACAGTTTCCGCGTCGCCTCCGGAGTCGCCCCGGAGGACGCCGGTGAGCTGGCCGAGGTCGTGCTGCAGGACACGTCCGAGTTCGACTGGCGGGTGGTGGACGGTGCACTGAAGCAGCTGGTCTGTCCGGAGTGTGGTGCCCAGCTCGGCGCGGGTGAGCTCGGCTGCCGGAGCTGCGACCTGGCGAACGGGTTCCGGTTCGCGGCGCGGGAGACGGACCGGCCCGCCGTACCGCCCGGGAACGAGCATGCGATCCGGGTATCCTCGGCTGTCGCCCGCACCCGCCACCGCTACACGCCGCGCGCCCGCGCCGGCTACGAGCTGCTCCTCCCCGACCTGCTCGCCGGGCAGCTTCCCACCACCGCCCAGGCACAGCACGCCAAGCATCTCGTCAACCAGCTCACCGACGACGAGCTGGAGTGCCTCATCACCCCGGCGGACTTAGGGTAAGAGGCATGCCTAGGACTATTGCCACCAACACGAAGACCGAGCTGGACGGGCTGCTGGAGTTCGTCCGGCCGCGGCACCACATGTTGCTTCTGACAACGAGAGCGGACGGCACCGTGCAGGCGTCGCCGGTGTCCGGTGGGGTGGACGAGCAGGGCCGGATCGTCATCTCGTCGTACCCGGAGCGGGCGAAGAGCCGCAACGTCAAGCGAGCCGGCAAGGCGAGCGTGGTCGTGCTCTCGGACGAGTGGAACGGCGCGTGGGTCCAGGTGGACGGCAGCGGCGAGGTGATCGAGTTGCCGGACGCGGTGGAGCCGCTGGTCGACTACTTCCGGGCGATCTCCGGCGAGCACCCGGACTGGGACGAGTACCGCGAGGCGATGGTGCAGCAGGGCAAGTGCCTGATCCGGATCACCCCGGAGCGCTGGAGCCCGATCGCCACCGGCGGCTTCCCGGCCCGGCTCGCCGATTGATGCGGACCGCCCTGGTCGTCCACGCCCATCCCGACGAGGAGGTGTTCGACGCGGCCGGCCGGCAGCAGGACCGGTTCGAGGAGCTTACTGCTTCGAGCGACGCTCCATCGTCTCGGTGATGCGCTGCATGGCCCCTTCGAGGTGCTGCCGCAGCGCCGCCTCGGCACCTTCCTCGTCGTGGGCCAGGCACGCGTCGAGGATCGCCTGGTGCTCGCGCCGGGTCTGCTCGATCCGGGCCTTGGTCTGCCGGGAGCCGAACCGGTAGCGCTCGCTGTTCTGCCAGACCGGCTCGATCGCCCGTGGCAACCAGCGCGAGCCGCCGGCCCGGTAGATCGAGAAGTGGAACTCGGTGTGCGCCTGCCGGGAGGCGATGTTGTCGCCGAGCTTCGACAGCCGGACGTGCTCGGCCAGCGCCTTCCGGGCCGCCGCCGCGTCCGCGTCCGAGAACCGGGTGGCGGCCGCCCGGACCGCCAGCGACTCCAGCGCCAGCCGGGTCTCGTGGGTGTCGCGCAGGTCCTCCATCGACAGCTCGCGGACCCAGGCACCCTTGTGCGGGACGATCTCGACCAGCCCGAGCGCCGCCATCCGCCGCAGCCCTTCACGGATCGGCATCTGGCTCATGTCCAGGCGCTTGGCGAGCTCCTCGAGCCGGAGCGCCGTACCGCTGGGCAGCTCGCCGGACAGGATCAGCTCGTGCAGCTCGGCGGCGGCTTCCTCGGCGAGCGTACGACGGCCGGTCGGCCCCCCAGGCGTAAGCTCGAGTCGTCGGATCATCAGTAGCGGACTGCCTCTCTCCAATTCAGCTCTGGAGGGTACGGTAGCCGCCCACCGGGTTTCTGGCGGCGTTCGACGACAGATTGCCCAGCAAATACAAGTGGTCTAGCCCACCGAGAGCCCGGACAGGTCCAGCAGCACCCGGCCCGCCGGCCGCTCCAGTACGTCGCTGATCCGGTCTGCCGGTACGACGTCGTAGTCCGCCCGCCACGGCACCGACGCGATGTCCGCCAACGCCTGACCGACCGCGTCCGGGGCCAGCGTGGTGCGCTGCAGGTTCACCGGCAGCAGCCGCAGGTCCCGCCCGATCAGCTGGTGCAGGTCGATCGTGGTGAACTCGCCGGCCTTGTAGCCGAGCACAGCGATCCGTCCGCCCGGTGAGACGTGGCCGAGCACTCCACCGGTCACCGGACCGCCCATGGTGTCGACGACCGCGTCACACCACGGCAACTCCCGGCCTACTTGCCCCAGCCCGTCCACACGGACGATCTTGTCGACCAGCCCGCCGACCGTGTCCGCAGGATCGTCCAGCGACACCAGCCCGATCACCCTGGCCGCTCCGGCCGCGCGTGCGATCGCAGCACACATCCGCCCGATCAGCCCGGTCACACCGGTGACGACGACGGTCTCACCCTGCTGTACGTCGGCCACCCGCCGTACCGCGGTATGCGCAGTCAACACAGGCGTCAGCAACGCCAACGCAGCAGCCGGCTCCAGCGACGACGGCACAGCGTGTACGGCGGCGTTGGGTACGACGGCGTACCGCCCCCACACGCCGTTCCGCGTCACGCCGACGCCCTCGCCGCGCACCACGACGGTCGCGCCGGCGGGCGCCACGTCCGAGCTCAGCACCACGCCCGTACCTTCGGAGCCCGGGACGAACGGCGAGCACGGCTGCTTGCCCGCCAGCGTCGACCGGTCCAGCGGGGTCACCGCGGCCAGCCGCATCTCGACCAACGTCTCACCCGGACCGACGGTCAGCTCGACGTCGTCGGCCTTCAACTGCTCCCCTGGTCCGTGACTGTGCAGCACAGTCCCCCGTGTACTCACGCCGCTACCCCGTTCCCCACGATTTGATATCTGATCACAACCACGACCAGACTGAAAACCCGTCTCACTCCGCGGCAACCTCCGTCGCGAGCGGCCGTGTCAGCACCTCGGCCGTCGCCGCCCGCCCGGTGGCCCGCACGGTGGACACCTCGTCGCTGCCCATCGGGAACGGCCAGTCGCTCCCGGCCAGCACCCGCTCGGCACCGAACGTCGAACGCAGTAGGTCCAGTACGGCGTCGTCGTGCACCAGATCGTCCACGTAGAACCGGCGCAGCGCCTCGGCCACCGGCAGGGACACCGGCTCGATTCCCGGCCGGTGCTGGTCGATCCCGCGCTGCCACCGTCCCGCGACGGCCGCCGTCACACCACCCCCATGACACAGACAGAACCGGATCCCCGGAAACCGCCCCGGCACGTCCGCGAAGACGAGCGAAGCCGCCGCCACTCCGGTCTCGTACGGATTCCCCAACAGGTTCGACAGGTAAAACGAATCAAGCCGCTTGTCGTCACTGGCACCCGGGTGAATCAGCGTGAACGCCTCGGCGGCGTCCAGCACCCGCCACACCGGGTCCAGCCCGGCGTAGCTCGGCGTACCGATGGCGAAGCCGCTGAAGACGCCCTCACCGGCGACCCGAGCTGCTACCGACGGAGCGGCCTGGTCGAGCAGTGGCAGGTGTGCCAGCACGCGGAGCTGCGGTGTGGCGAGCTCCCGGAGGCCCTGGTTCACCAGCTCGGCCCACTCGGGACCCGCGTCGTACCGGAACAGAGGCGGCGGCACCGAGACCACAGCGCCGTCCAGGTCCTGCGAGGCGATCCAGTGCAGCAGGGCCGCCGGGTCGGCGAGCCGCCGGAGTGGCAGACGGCTGCCGTCGACGACCAGCGAACCGTTGTCGACGGACAGCCCGAACTCGCCCCGATGCGCCGCGGCCAGCACGGTCGGCGGGATCAGGTGCGTGTGGACGTCCCAGCCGGCCATGTCAGCGAGCGTCCTCGTCGTTGTCATAGAAGTCCGGACGCTCCGGGTAGTGCGGACCGTCGTACACCTCGAGCAGCACGGACGTCTCCTCCGCCCGGGTCGGTCCGTGGACGACGCCCTTCGGGTTCCAGTAGAAGCTGCCCTTGGTGAGGGTGGTCCCGGTCGGCAGGTACACGTACCGGCCGGACAGGCAGAACATGAACTGGTTCGACGCGTGCTTGTGCTCCGACGGGATGCCGGAACCCTTCTCGAACCGCACCAGGGCGATCGACGCCTCGGTCTCCGGGTCCCGCCAGAGCATCTTGTGGGAAAGGCCGTCCAGCGACTTCTCCACCCACTCCAGGTCGTCCGTCTGCAGCAAGATCTCCCGCAGCGGTTCGTCGAAACTCATGGCACCTCCCGGCCCGTTACGTGCTTGTAGAGCTCTTCGGCCACACCGGTACCCATCGGAGCTACGGCGGCGATGTGGCCGTCCGGCCGGATCAGTACGACGCTCTCAGCCGGTACGCCGTACCTGTTGGTGGCGACGCTGCCCGGGTCGAACAGCGCCCGGTCACGCAGCCCGGAGTCGTGCGGCGCGTCCCACCGGGACACCGCGTAGTGCTGCAACGCGGGCGAGCCGTTGACCGGGATCTCCGGGCGACGGCGTACGTCGGTGAAGTACAGCGCCACGAACGAGTCCTTGCACAGGTCGTGGATCGTCGTACGACCCGTAGGACTCTGCAGCACCAGGTCCGGCGCCCTGTCGCCCGCACGGACCGCGGGCGGCGCGGCGGACGTGGCCACCATCGACCAATCGCCCACACCCTCAACGTCGAGCCGCACGCTCAACAGCGTCCGGTTGTACGCCGTGGCCCACGCGCCGGTGTTCTCCGTGACAGCACCGCGCTGGAACGACATGTACTTCCGGGCCGCCTCGGCCATCTCGCCCGAGCCCTCGATCGCCACCGGCCGCTGCTCCTGCTCGTAACCGTCCAACAACTCAGGCGAGGCCCAGCCGCGCAGTACCCAGGCCAGCCGCCACGGCAGGTTGGACGCGTCCAACGCACCGGTGTTCAGCCCGAGTGCCCACATCGGCGTGATCAGGTGCGCCGCGTCGCCCATCAGGAAGACCTTGCGGTCGGCGGTCCACTGCTCCGCGACCCGGTGGTGCACGTTGTACACGACCGAGCCCATCAGCTCGATCCGATCCACCTCGCCGATGAACTGCTTCACCTTCACCAGCAGGTCCTCGTCGCCCGGCGCGTCGGCGCCCGCCGCCAGCGGGAACAGGAACCGCCAGTTGTCCGGTTGCCGGATCAGCACCATCCACTCGGACTTGTCCGCGAAGTACGCGAGGTACGGGTAGTCGCGGGCGTTGTCGACGTCCAGGTCCACCACGACGTCGATCAGCATGTACCGCTCGGGCAGGGTCTCCCCTACGACCTTCACGCCGAGCGCGTCGCGGACCCGAGACCGCCCGCCGTCACAGGCCAGCAGGTACGACGCCTCCAGCTCCTGCGGCCCGTCCGGCGTCTCCAGCTGGAGTACGACGCGGTCGTCGCGGATCTCGAACGACGTCATCCGGTGCTGCGTCCGGACCGGCTCCGTGAGCGCCGCCGCGAGCAAGGGCTCCATCTTCTGCTGCGGCAGGTTGATCACGAACGGGAACTGGGTGTCGTTGACCAGCTCGGCCAGCTGCACCGAGGCGCGCGGTGTGTTGGTGGCCCGGTCGATGTCGCCGATCTCGTCGATCCGCAGCGCGGCGCCGAGGATCCGGTCGACCGCGCCGTACCGGTTCCAGATCTCCAGCGTCCGGCTGAGCGTCGTACCGGCCTTGGTGTCGGAGGAGAGCGTGGCGTCCTCCTCCAGCAGCACGTACGGGATGCCGTAGTGCTGCAGGCCGAGCGCGGTGGTCAGACCGATCGGTCCGGCTCCCACTACTGCCACAGGAAGCTGTTCAGTCACAGATTCACTCCACAAAGCTCGTGAGCTTGGCAAAGGCACGTTCCCTGGTCAACACCGACCCGGTCATGGCAGCGGCGTCCGACAGCAGGAACAGCAACGGCCCGACCACGTCGTCGGGGTCGCCGATCCCTATGGTGTCCTGCCAGTGCTCCCGGTCCGCACCGGCGTTCGCTCCCCGGAACTGTTCGGTGTCGATCACGCCCGGCGAGACCACGTTCACCCGGACCCGGTCCGCGGCCACCTCCGCCGCCAGCGTCTTCGCGAACGCCACCAGCGCCGCCTTGCTCGCCGCGTACGCCGCGGCGCCCGGGTACCCGCTGGACGCCATCCCGGACGTGAACACCACGACCGAGCCGGCCTGCTGCTTGACCATGTGCGGTACGACGGCCTGGCACGCCCACACCACGCCGTCCAGGTTCACCTGCAGTGTCCTGGTCCACTCGGCCGCGTCCAGCTCCAGCACGGTCGACCGCGGCTGCACGGCCGCCCCGGCTACGAGCCCGTCGATCCGCCCGTGCAGCCCCAGCACCTCATCGACCGCCGCCACTACTGCAGACCGGTCGGCAACGTCCACCTGCAGGAAACCCACGCCCTCAGGTGGTGCGGTGACATCAAGGACGACCGCCGTACCGCCGGCAGCGTTCACCGCCTTGGCCAGCGCAGCACCGATGCCCTGGGCGCCGCCGGTGATCAGTACGACCTCACCGGTCGCGTCGAAGCTCGCCTTCATGGCATGTCCTTCTGCTTCGACGTCATGGTTTCGGTGATCCGCTGGAACGCACCAGCCAGGTGACTGCGCAACGCCAGCTCAGCCGCGTCCGGATCACGCGCCACGCACGCGTCCAGGATCGCCTGGTGCTCCTGACGGCTCTTCTCGATCAGGAACGCCGTAGGACGGCTCCCGAACCGGTAACGCTCGCTGTTCTGCCACACCGGCTCGATTGCCCGCGGCAACCACTGCGACCCGCTGGCGCGGTAGATCGTGAAGTGGAAGTCCGCATGCGCGTCCCGGGCACCCGCAGAGTCCTCGGCACGCGACAACCGCAAGTGCTCGGCCAGCGCAGCAGCCGCCTTCGACAGGTCCTCTTCGGTGAAACGAGCAGCAGCGGCCCGTACGGCGAGACTCTCCAACGCCAGCCGGGTCTCGTGCGTGTCCCGCAGATCGGACAGCGACAGGTCACGGACCCACGCGCCACGGTGCGGGATGATCTCCACCAGCCCGAGCGCCTCCAGCCGGCGAAGGCCTTCGCGTACGGGCATCTGGCTCATCTCCAGCCGGCTGGCCAGCTCCACCAAGCGCAGCGGCGTACCGCTGGGCAGCTCACCGGACAGGATCAGCTGATGCAGCTCGGCGGCCGCATGCTCGGCGAGCGTACGACGACCGCCCTTGCCGCCACCGGGCAGCAGCTCCAACGGACCACTCATGCGCGTGCCACCTTGTTCCGCAGCTCTCCCAGCTTGTCGGAGCGCGTGACGACCACGTCGCCGTCCTGCAGGAATACCTGCGGCTCACGGGCGTTGCCGATGCCGGCGGGCGTACCCGTCAGCAACAGGTCACCCGGGCGCAGCGTCATACCGAACGACAGCTCACTGATCAGCGTGGCCACGTCGAACGCCATCTGCCGCGTCGACGCGTCCTGGCGTACCTCGTCGTTCACCAGGCACTGCAGGTGGATGTCCTGCGGATCGCCCAGCTCGTCGGCGGTCACGATCCACGGGCCGAGCGGCATCGTGTCGTCGATGCTCTTGCCCTTCAGCCACTGCCCGCCGTGCGCGCGCTGCAGGTCCCGCTGCGACACGTCGTTCGCGAGCGTGTAGCCCCAGACATGGTCGAGCGCCTCGGCCACGGGGATGTTCTTGCCGGTCTTGCCGATCACCAGCGCGACCTCGGCCTCGTAGTCCCACTTGGCGGAGATCGCCGGGTCCCAGGCGATGTCGTCGTACGGCCCGATCACCACGTCCGGGCCTTTGGTGAAGAACGTCGGGTGCAACGGCCGGTCCACGTCCTGGCCCTCGCGCTTGCCCTTGCTCTCCTCGAAGTGGTCCCAGTAGTTCCACCCCGTGCACAGGATGTCCCGCCGGAACCGCCGCAGCGGCGCCCGCAGATCCTCTTGCCGGTAAGGGATCTCGTCCACAACCGCGGCCGTGGCCTCGATCACCTCGGTCAGATCCGTTGCATCAAGCAACTTTACGGAGTTCTCTTCGAGCACGCCGGGGACGACCGCCCCGGCGTGCTCGACCATCACATATCTCATCTCAGGTCCACTCGACGCCGCGCACAACATCACCCCCGGTTATGAGACCACCGCGATCGCGTTGATCTCGATCAGATAGTCAGGATTGGCGAGCTTGCTGACCTCGACCATCGTCGAGGCCGGCAAGGGTTCGGTGAAGTACTGCGCCCGGACCTCGTGGATCTTGGCGAAGTCCTCCATGTTGCGGACATACACGTCGACCCGGCAGACGTCCGCGAGCGTGCCGCCGGCCGCCTCGACGGCCGCCTTCACGTTCTCGCACACCTGCCTGGTCTGCTCCCGGACGTCCCCGACGCCGGCGATACCGCCGTCCGGCGTCCGTGCGGTCATCCCGGAGACGAACACCAACCGCCCGGTCGCCTCGACCGTGGTGGCCTGCGAGAACACCCCGTTCGGGCTGCGCAGCGCCGCGGTGGAAACCTGTGTTTTCGGCATCAGTCCAGCACCCCTCCCGCCGGTACGACGGCACCGACCGCGCGCGCAGCGGCGAGCAGCCCGTCGAGTCCCGACCTCTCGATCAGTACGCCGTTGCGCCGTTGCTGCCCGGCGCGTTCGGCCTCTATCTCCCCCGGCAGGTACAGCCGGTTCACTCCGGGCGCGGTCGCACTGCCGCGGACCCGCGCCGCCAGCCCGGACGAGCGGCGCTTGAAGTCCTCGACGCCGCCCATCAGCTCCGGGTCGATCGCCAGGAACAGGTGCGCGCAGTCGTTCGGCCGGTCCGGCTCGCGGTACAGCGGGCGGACCTGGTCGCCCCAGCCGCCGCCGCTGAGGACGCCGGTGAGCACGTCGATCATCAGCGCCAGCCCGAAGCCCTTGTGGCCCGCGGCCGGCAGCAGCATGCCCAGGACGGCCTCGTCCGGGTCGGTGGTCGGCGTACCGTCGCGGTCCGTCGCCCAGCTGTCCGGGATCGTCCGCCCGGCCGACGCGGCCAGCCGGATCTTGCCCAGGGCAACCGCCGACAACGCCATGTCCAGCACGATCTCGACGCCGGCCGTGGTCGGTACGGCGATCGCCAGCGGGTTGTTGCCGACCAGCCGCTCCGCGCCGCCCGGAGCGGGCATCAGCGGGGTCGTGTTCGACATTGCGATACCGATACACCCGGCTTCGCCGGCCTGCATCGCCCAGCGGCTCGCGGCGCCGAAGTGGTGCGCGTTCCGCACCGACACGATGCCGATCCCGTACCGCCCGGCGCGCTCCACGGCGTGGCTCATCGCCTGCGGGCTGGTCAGCTGCCCCATGCCGCCGCGGGCGTCCACCACCATCGCGGCGCCGGCGTCGAACAGGACGTCGAGCTCGCGCTCCCGGGTGACACCGCCGGCGTTCAGCCGTTCGACGTACATCGGGACCAGCATCACGCCGTGCGAACTGACGCCGCGCAGGTCCGCCTCCACCAGCGCGGACGCGATGTCGCCGGCATCCGCGGACTCGAACCCGAGCGCGCTGAACACGGCCGCCACGGTGGCCTCGAGCCACTCCGGCCGGACCAGGACCCTACGGTCCGCGTCGGAAGCCTGTGCCGTCATCGCTTCTCCTGGGCCCAAGGCAGAAGCAGGTGCTCCAGCAAAGTCAGGCCGTAGAAGAGGACGATGCTCATCACGCTCAGCAGCATGATCGCGGCGAACGCCAGGGTGGTGTCGGCGCTCGCGCCGGACTGCTGGATGACGTACCCCAGGCCCTTGGTGGCACCGACGAACTCGGAGATCACCGAGCCGATCACCGCGAGCGAGATCGCCACCTTGAGCCCGGTGAAGATCTGCGGCATCGCGTACCGCAGCCGGAGCTTGAAGAACTCCTGCACCCGGCTCGCGTTCAGCGACCGCATCAGCTCGACCAGCTCGGTCGGGGTCGACTTCATCCCCTCCGCGGTCGAGATCACGATCGGGAAGAAACACAGCAGCAGCACCATCACGACCTTCGGCCACTGCCCGAAGCCCATCCAGATCACCAGCAGCGGCGCCACCGCCACCTTCGGGATCGCGTTCACCATCAGCAGCAGCGGGTACACCAGCCGCTCGAGCACCACCGAGCGGACGATCACCAGCGCGATCGGTACGCCGATCACGATCGCCAGCAGGAAGCCCTCGATCGTCTCGGCCAGCGACGTACCGGTCTCGGACAGCAGCTGTCCGGGCTGCTCGAAGAACTTCTGCAGCACCGCCCACGGGCTCGGCAGCAGGAACGGCTGGATCGCGAACACGACCGTCGCGCCCCACCAGAGCCCGATCGCGGCCAGCAGACCGACGATCGGCAGTACGACGGCCGAGACCGGTGAGGTGGTCAGCCAGGAGGGTCTGTTCGTCACGGCCGCACGTCCTGTACTTCTTTTTCGGCAAGCAGCGCGTGCAACCGCCCGCTGATCTCCGCGACCTCGGTGAGGTGCGCGTTCTGGCCGAGGCTGCGCGGCCGCGGGATGCCGATCTCGACGACCTCCCGCATCCGGCCGGGGCGCGGCGTCAGCACCACCACCCGGTCGGCGAGCACGACGGCCTCCTCGATCGAGTGCGTGACGAACACGATCGTGGTGGACAGCTCCATCTTGATCCGCTGCAGCTCCTCGGACAGCTCTGTCCGGGTGAGCGCGTCGAGCGCGGAGAACGGCTCGTCCATCAGCATCACCTGCGGGTCCCGGATCAGCGACCGGCACAGCGACACCCGCTGCTGCATGCCGCCGGACAGCTCGTGCGGCAGCCGCCGTTCGAACCCCTGCAGGCCCACCAGCTCGAGCAGCTCGTGGGCCCGCTTCAGGTACGCCGCCTTGGTACCGGCGCCCTTGTCGATCTCCACCGGCAGCATCACGTTCGACAGCACGGACCGCCACGGCAGCAGGGCCGGCCGCTGGAACATGAACGAGACGTCCCGGCGGGGTCCGGTGACGGGTTCCCCCGCCACCTGGACCGCACCGGACGTCGGCGGCAGCAGTCCCGCGATCAGCCGGAGCAGCGTGGACTTGCCACAGCCGGACCGGCCGATCAACGTGACGAACTCACCGCCGCGAACGTGCAGGTCGATCTCCTCCAGGGCGGTCACCCGGCCCTCGCGTCCGTCGAAGACCTGCCCCACACCGTCCAGGCGAATCATCCGGTTCCAGTACTCCTGTCGTCAGCTCTTCGGTGCCAGGTTCATCGTCACGATGTCGTCGGGCTTGATCGAGCCCTTGCCGATCGCCCCCGCGTCCTCGAGCTGCGAGATGATCGTCTGCACCCGCTCCTGCGTGACCTCACCGAGCGGACCCTTGAAGGTGTCCGGCTTCACGTACTTCTTCATGATCTCGAGTTCCTTGGTGGCAACGTCCAGATCGGTGTTCGGCACGTACTTCTTCAGGATCGCGGCCGCCCCGGCCGGGTCGTTCACGGTGTCCTGCAGGCCCTTCAGCAGGGCGTTGGTGAACTTCTTCACCTGGTCCGGGTGGTCCTTGGCCAGGTCCGAGCGGGTGATGATCGTGTTCCCGTACAGTGCCGGGAGCTTCTCGCCGTACGGCAGCGTGATCACCTTGCGGTGCTGGTTGTCCGCCTTCGCGATCAGCGGCTCGCCGACCACGAACTGGCCGATGCCCTGCACCTTGCCGGACGCCAGCAGGGCCGGCAGCCCGGGCGGCGGCGACGGCAGGAAGGTGACCGACTTCGGGTCGATCCCGACAGCCTTCGCGTAGACCGGGAACATCACCGTGTTGGTGGAGCCCGGCTGGTCGCCGATGGTCTTGCCCGGCATGTCCTGCGGGCCGTTGATGCCCAGACCCTGCAGCGTCATGATCGCCGCCATCGACCGCTGGTGGATCATGCCCACCGAGGTGACCGGGAGCTTCTGCTTGGCCAGGGTGATCGCGAACGCGGTGAAGTCACCGATGCCGTAGTCGGCCTGTCCGCCGGCCACCAGCTTCATCACGTCGACGGTCCCGCTGCCGGGCGAGATCTTGACGTCGAAACCGGCGTCCTTGAAATAGCCCTTCTCGAGCGCGACGTACGCGTACGCCTCGCGACCGAAGGTGTTGAACGACGTCAGGTAACTGACCTTCTGCAGGCCGTTGTCACCGCCGCTCGACGCCTTGTCGTCACCGCCGCCACACGCACTCACCACGGCGAGCCCCAGGACCGCCATCAGGGCGATGACGGAACGCCTCAACCTCATATCGACCTCTCTCGTCCCGATATTTGATCAAACATCAAATGCAGAAAGGTGGTCAATCGGTCCGCGCGGACTTCACGGGGACTTAACGTCCGCCGCACCGGGTCCTCGCATCCTGCCGGCCACCCGTTCCTGGAGCTCCCCCATGCCTGTCCGTAACCGGACGGGCACCCGCCCCGACCACAGACCGTACCTGCCTGGGCAGCAGATCGCGACGCCCGCGAGGACCGAACCCGGCGGCATTGCGTCAAATTTGCGTAAACCCTCAACTTTCCGGGTGACCCAGCCCACGTCGGCGTCCGGTTTCCCGTGCGCTCACTCCGGGGAGGGAGGTGGCGCTCCACTGGCTTTGACACGATGTGACAGTGAGTACGACGGCGCGGTGGGTGTGGCAGGCGATCGGTTGCCTGTGGCGTCCGTCGACGTACCTCCGCTGGGTCTACCTGCTGCTCGGCGCCGCGCTGGTGCTGGCGTTCATCCTGGTCGACAGCGCGCTCGGTGCGGTGGTGTCGGACCTCGGGCTGCCGAAGGTTGCCACCGGCACCCTCTACGTCGTGCTCGGGCTGGTGCCGCCGCTGGTGCTCGGTCTGCTGCCCGCGGTCCGCGAGGTGGAGGGCATCGCGGTCGAGTCGCTGCTCGCGGTGCGCTTCGAGGAGCGGCCGCTCGGCCCGGCGCGGACGTGGGCGCAACGCCGCCGTACGACGGCCTGGTTCTGCCTGCACCTGGTGGCCGGTGGCGCGGTCGGCATCCTCAGCACGATTGTGTTCGGCTTCGGGGCGATCTGGCTGGCGGCCCCGTTCCGTTCCGCCGGCCCGCACGACGTCGTCCCCGGCTGGACGTACCAGATCCGTGGCAACTGGACCGACCTGTGGATGCCGGCGGCCGCGATCGGCAGCCTCGCCGGGCTGTTCCTGCTCTCGTCCGCGGTCGGCGCCCTGCTCGCCTACCTGGCGCCGCGCGTCCTCGGCCCGACCGCCGCGGAGCGCATCGAGCTGCTGGAGCAGCAGACCGCGACACTTGCCGAGCGCAACCGTCTGGCCCGCGAGCTGCACGACAGCGTCGGGCACGCGCTCAGTCTGGTCACCATCCAGGCGGCCGCCGCCCGGCGCGTGCTGGCCAGCGACCCGGAGTTCGCCGAGACCGCGCTGGCCGCGATGGAGACGTCCGCGCGGGCGGCGCTGGCGGACCTCGACCACGTCCTCGGGCTGCTCCGCGACGACCGCCGTCCCGGTTCGCGGACGACGCCGCAGGCCACCCTCGGCGGCCTGGACCGCCTGGTCGAGGCGACCCGGGCCGGCGGCATCACTGTCGAGGTCGAGCACCGCGGCGACCTCGAGCAGCTGCCCGCGGCGGTGTCCCGGGAGGCGTACCGGATCGTCCAGGAGGGCCTGACCAACGCGATCCGGCACGCGGGCCGCCCGGCGGGCGAGCTCGCCGTACAGATCTCCATCTGCCTGGACGGGTCCGGGCTCGAGCTGATCGTGGCGAACCCGGTCAGCGGGCGGTCCGACCATTCGGGCGGCGGCCGCGGCCTGGCCGGGATCCGTGAAAGAGTCGCCGTACTGCGCGGCACCGTCGACGCCGGGCCGGTCAGCCGTCCCGACGGCGCCGGCTGGAAGCTCGCCGTACGGCTGCCGGTGAACGTGACGAAGGGATGAGATGAACCTGTCCGTGGTCGTCGTCGACGACGAGCCGCTGATCCGCAGCGGGCTGCGCGCCATCATCAACGCCGAGGCGGACCTCACGGTCGTCGGCGAGGCGGGCGACGGCGCGGAGGTGCTGCCGCTGGTCCGCCGTACCGGGGCCGACGTGGTGCTGATGGACGTCCGGATGCCCGCGGTGGACGGCATCCAGGCGACCCGGCTGTTGCTCGACAGCCTCGACCCGGCGCCGCGGGTGCTGGTCGTCACCACGTTCGAGAACGACGACTACGTGTACGACGCGCTCCGCGCGGGCGCGTCCGGGTTCCTGCTGAAGCGGACGCCGCCGGACGACATCGTCGCGGCGATCCGGACGGTCGCGCACAGCGAGTCACTGCTGTTCCCGGAGGCGATCCGCGCCCTCGCGCTCGCCCACGCCGGTACACCGGCGCCGACCGGGCTCGACGAGTACCAGCTGACCGAGCGCGAGCAGGAGGTGCTGCGGCTGATGGCGCGCGGGCTGTCGAACGCCGAGATCGCCGCCGAGCTGATCCTCGGCCTGCAGACCGTCAAGACGCACGTCGCGAACGTGCTCTCCAAGCTGAACGCCCGGGACCGCACGCAGGCCGTGATCCGCGCGTACGAGTCAGGCTTCGTCCCGCTCCACTAGGTTTTGGCAGGGTCGTCGGCCTCGGCCAGGGTGCAGGCGTTGTGCAGCGGGTCGATGGCGTTGGCCTTCATCGCGAGCCGCTGCAGCAGCATCCGGAAGCTGGCCCGCTCGGACTCGTCGAGGATGCCGAGCAGCTGGTCCTCGGTCGCCCGCAGCCGCCGCTCGAGGTCGCACATCACCTCGTACCCCTGCTCGGTCGGCGCGATCAGCCGCGCCCGGCGGTCGGCCGGGTCCGGGCGGCGCTGCACCAGGCCGGCCCGCTCCAGGTCGTCGAGCAGGTAGGTCATCACGGTCCGGTCGACGCCGAGCTGCGCGGCCAGGTCCAGCTGCCGCTTCGGGCCCTCGGAACTGGTCGTCGCCAGCACCTGATACCCGCGCGGGCCACCGGGCAGGCCCTCCAGGGCCGCCGCGGACGCCTTCGCGTACTGCCGGAAGACGACGCCCAGCGCCCAGCCGAGATCGGCCTCGACCGGCGCACCACCGGCGCTCTGGGGCGCGACCCCTCGCGCACCACGGGTGGCGACGTCGGGCGAAGTACTGGACATGTCCCCATCGTACGTGGTGTAGGCCACTCGGAATACGTTCTGACTTGAATATGTTCTGCTTCACAGATTATCTTCGAAGCAGCCCAAACGAGGCCCCCCTCACACTCGATGGAGACAGAACCTATGAGCACCCTGCTACGCGTCGACGCCAGCGTCCGGCTGGACGGTTCGGTGTCCCGCGCGCTGGCGGACAGCGCCGAGGCCGCCTGGAAGGCGGAGCACCCGGACGGTGTCGTCGTACGGCGTGACGTCGGTCAGCACCCGCTCCCCTCGACCCTGTGGCCGACGCTGGTCGCCGCCCAGCTCGGCCAGGAGCCGGCCGCGGACGCCGACCGGATGCCGCTCGCGGACGCGCAGGCGATCGCCGCCGAACTGTCCGCCGAGATCCGGGACGCCGACGCCGTCCTGCTCGCCGTACCGCTCTACAACTACGGCATCGCGCAGAACATCAAGACCTGGATCGACGTGCTGCTGATCGACCGCGAACTGGGCGGCAGCGGCCAGCTGAAGGGACGCCCGGCGATCTTCGCGCTGGCCCGTGGCGGCGGCTACGGCCCCGGTACGCCGAAGCACGGCTGGGACCACGCCACGCCGTACCTCGAGCGCATCTTCGGCGACGTGTACGGCATGAACATCCGGACCGCGGCCGCCGAGCTCACCCTGGCCCCGGTCACCCCGGGCATGGAGGAGCTGATCGACGCCTCCAAGGTGTCCGAGGCCGAGGCCCACGTCGAGGCCGACAAGCACGGCGCCGTGGTGGCCCGCGAGCTGATCGGCCACGCGGCCTGAGCTAGGGCTGCCAGGTCGACAGCGTGACCGACAAGGTGACGACCGAGGGCTCCGGCAGTACCGCGATCCGCTGCAGCAGTTCGCGGTAGTTCAGGTGCCGGGCACTCGGCGTCATCAGCACCAACTGCTCCACGGCTGTCCGGTCGAGCGACATGACCTCCTCGACCACCTCGCTGTCGGTGCGGGTGAACTCGCCGTTCAGCGAGTCCTCCAGGCGGCGTTCTTTGTCCTCGTCGACGCTGACCATCCCGAGTACGTCGACCAGTTCGGCGAGGTGCCGCTGGTTCGGCGTAACCACCAGCAGCCGGCCGTCCGGTGCGAGGACGCGCGCCATCTCCCGCGCGTTACGGGGCGCGAACACGTTCAGCATCAGCTGCGCGGACCCGTCCACGAGCGGCAGCTCCCGCCACGCGTCGCACACCACGGACGCGATCCGCGGATCGACCTTCGCGGCCCGGCGGGCGGCGTACTTCGACACGTCCAGGGCGATGCCGCGGCGGCGCCCGGACAGGCCGAGGACGCCGGACAGGTAGTACGCCGTACCGGCGCCGACCTCGACCACCAGGTCGTCCTCGCCCAGCCCGGCCGCGAGGATCAGCGCGTCCCGGATCGGTGCGTAGTGCCCGGTGCCGAGGAAGACCGTGCGCGCGCCGACCATCGCGGCCGAGTCGCCCTCGATCCCGTTCGAGGCCGCGGGCAACAGGTTCAGGTACCCCTGCTTGGCCAGGTCGTACGCATGCCCGCGCGGGCAGCGCGCCGTACGGTCGGCCAGTGCGAGCGGTTCCGCACACACCGGGCAACGCAGTACGGCGACGAGGTCTGGTTCCACCGGGCCTAGTGTCCCGCACACGGTGTAGGTCGAGCGATAGCGGTGTCCAGGTGCGTGCATCGTGGTGCTTGGTCAGTGGCCTCGATGCGGAGCATCGTGGGCGCTGGCCAAGTGCCGCGAGGTGCGTGCCTGGGCGCCGATAGCGCCGACCTACACCGTGTGCGGGACACTAAGTTATGTCCCGGCTCGTGATCCTTGCCCAGGCGGCCGCGTAGAAGACCACGACGTACCCGGCCTGCAGCAGCAGGTTGCGGAGGATGTCGTGGTAGTACGGCGGATCTCGGAGCAGGTCGGCGAACGACTGCCAGCGGTAGATCAGCAGCCACGGGTGGATCGCGTGCAGCTGCGGGATCGCGGTCAGGATCCCGAGGATGACGAACGTGCCGAACGTCGCGGCCATCGCGGCCAGCGGCGTCGAGGTCAGCGACGACACGAACAGGCCGATCGCGGCCAGCCCGAGCAGCGACAGCGCGATCACGACCGCGATCCCGAGCGCCCGGAGCAGGCCGTCGCCGAGCGAGACGGTCGAACCGGACAGCAGCAGCACGTCGCCGACCGGGAACAGGATGAACCCGACGATGAAACCGGAGATCCAGATCGTCATCGTCGCCGCGAAACAGAACACGATCAGCGCGACCATCTTCGCGGCGAGCAGCCGCGACCGGCCGGCCGGTGCGACCAGGAGATTGCGGAGGGTACCGAGGCTGGCCTCGCCGGCCAGCGACTCCCCCGAGATCACCGTTACCGCGGTCGGCAGGAAGAACGGCATCGACAGCCCGAGGCTGCCGACGATCAGGAACAGCCCGTTGCCGGCGATCTGCCCGAGGAACCCGTCGGTGCCACCGTTGCTGTCGGCGATCTTGATCGCGATGCCGATCAGCAGCGGTACGGCGGCCAGCACGCCGAGGCCGACCTGCGTGCGGGTCCGGGCGAACACGAGCCGCAGCTCGGACCGGAACAACGCGAGCGTGTGCCGCCCGGCGCTCGGCCGTTGCACGACAACGGTCTCCGCGACCGCTTCACTCGGCGACATCGAAGCCCTCCCCGGTGAGTGCCACGAACGCGTCCTCCAGGCTCGGGCGTTCCAGGCCGAAGCCGTGGATCCGTACGTCGGCCGCGACCAGTGCGGCCGCGAACTTCTCGATCGGGAGCTCGCCGGGGTCACCCTCGACGGTCTCCTCGTTGGTCTTCAGGTCCGTGACGCCGAGCCCCTGCAGCGTGTCCGCCGCCTGGGTGAGATCCGGCGTACGGACCACCAGCCGCGGCCGGAGCTCCGCGCGGAGATCCGCCACGGTGGACTGCCGGAGCAGTTTGCCGCGGCTCATCACCGCGGCGTGCGTACAGACCTGCTCGACCTCGGCCAGCAGGTGCGTCGACGTGAACACCGTCGTACCGTCATGGGCCAGCTCGCGGATCAGGTGCCGGACCTCGCGGGTGCCTTGCGGGTCCAGGCCGTTCGTCGGCTCGTCCAGCACCAGCAGCTCGCGGCGCTGCATCAGCGCGACCGCGATCGCCAGCCGCTGGCGCATGCCGAGCGAGTACGCGCGGACCTTCTTGCCGGCCGCGTTCGACAGGCCGACCCGCTCCAGCGCCTCCCCGGCGCGCGCCTTGCGGGTCTTCGGGTCTGCCGTCCTGTCCGCGGCGTCGAAGCGCAGCAGGTTCGCCTGACCGGTCCAGAAGGGGTAGAACGCCGGGCCCTCGACCAGCGCGCCGACCCGCGGCAGCACCCGCAGGTGCGCCTTCGGCATCGACTCGCCGAGCAGCTCGACCGACCCGGAGGTCGGCGCGATCAGCCCGAGCAACATCCGGATCGTGGTGGTCTTCCCCGACCCGTTCGGGCCGAGGAAGCCGAACACACTGCCGGCCGGCACCTCCAGGTCGACGGCGTCCACCGCGACCTGGCCGCTACGGAACCGCTTGGTCAACCCGTGGGTGACGACCGGCGCGCCACTCGTCATGCTCAGCGCGGGGCTTTCGCCGCGGCAGCCTGCAGGGTGTCCGGCGTGACCAGACCGGCGAACACCCGGCCGTCATCGGTGATCAGCACGCTCACCATCTTGCTGGTCAGCACCTTGCCCTTACCCCACGAGCCCTGCACGGTCGGCGCCTTCGCCAGCAGCTGCGCGAGCTGACCGCTCCCGGTCAGGCCGGCGGTCTGCGCGCCGCCCTTCAGCATCACGACGCTGTCCCAGCCGGTCCCGATCACGGTCGGCTTGTCAGCCGGCGTACCGGACTTGCGCGGCAGCACCTTCCGCGGCGGCTCGACCTGCTTCGGCGCGATCTGCTTCGGCGCGATCTTGGCCGGCGCCTTCTCGTCGGTGACCTTCACACCCTTCGGCGGGGTGAACGTGAACGTGCTCGCGGACGGTACGTCGAACGAGACCGAGGTGAAGCCCAGCTCGACCGCCGGGTTGCCACCGCTGCGCGGCATCACGGTCACGTCCAGCGGGACCCACGTCTTGGAGTCGATCGCCAGCGTCACCGAGCCGACCGTCGTCTTGTCGGTCTTCGGCACCAGGCGCAGCTTGTACGCGTCCCGGCCGGCGACCTTCTCGGTGCCGCTGACCTGGACCGTGGTGGTCGGGTCGATCGCGGCCAGGAACTGCTTGGCCACGTCCTGCGGGTTGTAGTTCTGCGGCGTCGTCTTCTCGGGCGCCTTCTCGGGCTTGCCGTTCTGGTGCGCGGGCAGCGTCAGCTTGGTCGCCTCACGCTTGGCCGAGTCGTACGCCCAGGCGGACGTGCCGTCGGTCGTCCAGACCCGCTCGGCCTGGTTGTCGAGCACCGACACCCGGGCCTTGTCCGGGGTCGCGAACGCGACCCGCGCGGTGTGCTGCCCGCTGAGCATCTCGGTGATCTGGCTGCTGCTGCCGCGGCCGGACATCCCCGGGATCGCCGGGAGCCCCAGATCCGCTGTCGAACTGACTGTGCCACTCAAGCCGTCCACCTTCGCGGTCTGCACCTTGGTGAGCAGATCCTGCGCGGTGATACTGGGCAGCTTCGGCGAGGCGTCCGCGACCACCGGACCGAGTGCCCCCACTCCCGCCACCACGGCGACCGCCGTGACCGGAACCAACCATCGTCTGTTGCGCTGCGCTACGCCCATGGATACAGCCTCGCACCGCGTGCCGACGGAACCAAGGCCCCTCAGGGCAGGTTCACCCGAAAGAGTGAGACGCATGTACGACCCTGGTAGTACGTCAGCCTCAGACGAGCCTCAGAAACGTCTCAGCGGGACTGCAAAGCGTCCAGCGCCACCGTCATCGCGGCCGCGACCGGAAATCCAGCCGCTGGTCCTGCACGGTGATCCGGTAGCGGTCCCGGACCGAGATCTTCCGCTCCACCGACAGCACCGGCTGCCGCGTGTCCCGGGCGGTGAAGTCGAAATGAAAGATGAACGGCAGCGGGATCTCCCCCACGATCGGGACGAACTCCCAGACCCGCCGTACGACCGCGATCGTCGGGTTCCGCTCGGTGCCGTCCGCGTCCACGCCCGGCGCGCTGAGCTGCCAGCTCGACCTGAACAGGCTCTTCCCGAACTCCTTCTTGAACCAGCCGATCGCCTGCCCGCTCGCGTCGTACACGTCGTACCCGGAGCCGAGGTCGATGGTCTTGCGGGCCTTGAACGAGAACACCGGCTGGGACTTGGTGTCGTCGGTGTAGAACGTCACCTGCTCCTTGAACGCCATCCGCTTCTGCTGCGCGAACGCGAGCAGCGGCCCGTCGCTCCCGTCCGGGTTGGTGGCGATGAGCTCGTACTTGTTCGCCATCATCGTGATCCGCTGCTTCATCGAGAACGCGGGGATGTACATCGGGTCGCTCATGCGCCGGATTGTCTCAGGCCGGAGGCCGACGCACCGGCTCTGAGGCCTTCCGCCAGTGCTTTCGCCTTGGGGTCGTCTGCTGCCAGTTGTATGTGGAGGTGGCCGGCGCCTTGGAGGGCGAGGTCGCGCGCGATCTCGACGCCGTACTCCTCGGCTTCCGCGGGGGTGCGGGCGGGGCGCCAGAGTACGCCGAAGTCGTGGTCCGGTCTGGTGGTGCCGAGGTCGATGACCAAGGACTCCTGCTGTCGGAGGTCCGTCGTGTCGCCGCCGACGATCACGTGGATGCGTTGGCCGGTTGCGCGTACGGCGTTCTGTGCGGCGTGCTCGGCGTCGTCGACGATCGAGGTGTCGCGGTGGCCCCATTCGTCGTAGTGGACCGCCCAGGAGAGCGGGCGGCGTTCGGCCCAGCCGGACCGGATCAGTTCGGGCGCCGGCGCGAACTGGTCGACGTACCCGACGCAGAGGTAGCCGACCAGCTCGACGTGGGGTGGCAAGCCGAGTACTTGCGCGACCTCGTCCGGGCCGAAGAACGAGACCCAGCCGACGCCGATCCCTTCGGCGCGGGCGGCGAGCCAGAGGTTCTGGATCGCGATCGCGGCGGAGAACCAGGTGGTGCGCGGGTCGGCGTGCCGGCCGAGGACGTGCCGGCCGCCGCGGCCCGGGTCGCAGGTCACCGCGATGTTCAGCGGGGTGTCGAGGATCGCCTCGATCTTGAGGCCGTCGAACTTCTGCCGGCGCTGCTCTGGCAGGGATCGCGCGAACGCGTCCCGCTGCCGGCTCGCCAGCTCGTGCACCTTGCGCCGGGTCGCGATGTCCCGGATCAGCAGGAAGTCCCACGGCTGGCTGAGCCCCACACTCGGCGCACGATGCGCCGCCTCCAGCACCCGCATCAGCGCATCGTCGTCGATCGGCACATCCAGGAAGCCTCGTCGTACGTCTCGGCGCTGCGCGATCACCCGCTGGACGACCTCGCGGTCCTGCACTTCATACCCATTGGCTGGGACGCGACGACCTACGGCAACTGTCGTGTTGGGGGTCTTGTGCTTGGGGAGCAGGAGTTCGGCGCCAGTGGCCAGTACTGCTGCTTCGGCGACGCTGGGGGTGTGCTTGAGGTGGGCGACCTGGGCGCTCGGAGTCGGCGCGGGCTGGGCGGACAGCTCGGCTGCTGTGAAGGTGCGCAGCTGCGCGTGGAGGTGGTCGGCCAGTTGTCGCAGGGCGGGCTCGGACTCGCGGCCGGTGAGGGTGACGAGGAGGCGGATGTGGCCGGGGACGTCCTGTACGGCGGATGCGACGGCGGCGGCGAGTTCGGCGTACGGCGTACCGGATCGGAGGCCTACCCCGACGACGAGGCTCATCCGGCGTACTCGCGGGCGGCGGCGACAAAGCGGGCCGGGACGTCCGGAGTCGCGGTCCAGTGCAGGTGCAGGTACGACGCGTGCACGTGCGGGAGGGTGATGCCTTCGACACCGCCGGGGAGGTGCCAGGCGGGACGTACGTCGTGGTCGAGCGTGATCGCGGTGCGGTGGAACTCGTGACCGTGGACCCGGCGGCCCTCGTCGAAGAACGCGGTCGTGGTCGCGGCGACCGCCGTACGGTAGCCGAGGGTGAGGCGAGGGGTCATGGTCGCGGTTGCGGGGAGTACGCCGGTCATCTGGTGGCCGTCGAGTTCGCGGCAGAGGTAGAGGAGGCCGGCGCACTCCGCGACGACGGGGAGGCCGGTTGATACCAGGGTTGCTACTTGTTTCCGTAGTTCGTGGTTCGCGGAGAGGGCTTCGGCGTGGAGTTCGGGGAAGCCGCCGCCGAGGTACAGGCCGGCGGTTGCTTCAGGCAACTTGTCGGCCAGAGGGTCGAAGGTCACGACCTCGGCGCCTGCTGCGGTCAGGAGCTCGGTTGTCTCGGTGTAGTGGAAGGAGAAGACCGGACCTCCCGCCACAGCAATCACCGGCCGCTCGCCGAGAACTGTGGTTGGTGGGTGCCACGCGATGGCTTCCGTGGGTGGGGCGGCTTGGGCGGCGGCTGCTACTGCTTGGAGGTCTACGCCCTGGTGGACCAGTTCTGCTGCGGCGGCTACCGCGTCTTCTGCTTGGGATTGCTGTTCGTTGGCGGGGATCAGGCCCAGGTGACGGCTGGGGACGGTCAGGCGGGTGTCCCGGCGGAGGACGCCCAGGACGGGTACGCCGGTGGGTGCGACACCCGCGCGTACTTCGGCCTCGTGGCGGTCGGAGCCGACCTTGTTGAGGATGACGCCGACGATGCGTACTTCGGTGTCGTAGGCAACAAACCCCTGCACGACCGCGCCGACGCTGCGCCCGGCCGCGGACGCGTCGACCACCAGGATCACCGGCGCCTTGAGCAGCTTCGCGACGTGCGCGGTGGACGAGAAACCGTCCGTCCCGAGCGCACCGTCGTACAGCCCCATCACGCCCTCTACAACCGCCAGGTCCGCGCCGGCCGAACCATGCGCGAACAGCGGCGCGATGCGCTCCTCCCCCGACAGCATCGGATCGAGGTTGCGCCCCGGCCGACCGGTGGCGATCGCGTGGAAGCCGGGATCGATGTAGTCCGGCCCGACCTTGAACCCGGCGACGGTATGCCCGGCCCGCCGGAGCGCCGCCATCAGCCCGACCGCGACCGTCGTCTTCCCCGCGCCCGACGACGGTGCGGCGACCACCACCCGCGGGATCACCACTCGATGCCCTTCTGGCCCTTCTGGCCGGTGTCCATCGGGTGCTTGAGCTTCGTCATCTCGGCGGCGAGATCCGCGGCTGCGAGCAGCTTCGGATGCGCGTCCCGGCCGGTGATCACGACGTACTGATGTCCCGGCCGGCCGGTCAGCGTCTCGACGACCTCGTCGACGTCGATCCAGCCCCACTTCATCGGGTACGTGAACTCGTCCAGCACGTACAGGTCGTGCGTCTCCGCGGCCAGCCGGCGCTGGATCTCGCGCCAGCCCTCGAGCGCGTCGGCGGCGTGGTCCTCCTCGGTGCCGGCCTTGCGGGACCAGCTCCAGCCCTCGCCCATCTTGTGCCACTCGACCGGCCCGCCCTGCCCGGTCGTCTCGTGCAGTTCGCCGAGCGCCTTGAACGCGGTCTCCTCGCCTACCTTCCACTTCGCGCTCTTCACGAACTGGAAGACCCCGAGGTTCCAGCCCTGGTTCCACGCTCGCAGCGCCATCCCGAACGCGGCGGTCGACTTCCCCTTCATCTCGCCGGTGTGCACCATCAGCAGCGGACGGTTGCGGCGCTGCCGGGTGGTCAGGCCGTCGTCCGGTACGGCGGCCGGCTGTCCCTTCGGCATCTCAGGCCGCCTTCCGCTCGGTGACCGTCCGGATGAGGTTGCCGGCAGCAACGTCTCCGAGGTCGAGGTACTCCGCGCCCAGGTCGGCGGCGAGCTCCGCGGCGAGGCCGAGCCGGACGCCGCGGCGCGGTTCGCAGTCGACCACGACGGTGGCGACCCCGCGCTGCGCGAGCTGGCCGGCGGCCTGGCGGGCGCGGGCGAACGCGTTGTCGCCGTACGTCGCGCGGCCGTCGGTGACGAGCACCAGGAGCGGACGTCGGCGGGGGTCCCGGATGGCGGCGATCCGCAGTACGTCGGAGGCTTGCAGGAGGCCTTCGGCGAGCGGCGTACGGCCGCCGGTGGGGAGGATTTCGAGGCGCCGTACGGCGGTCTCGACGCTGCCCGTCGGCGGGAGCGCGACCGTCGCGGCGGGGCCGGCGAACGTGACGAGGCCGACGGTGTCGCGGCGCTGGTACGCGTCGAGCAGGAGCGAGACGATCGCGGTCTTCACCTCGACCATGCGCTTCTTCGTCCCCATCGACCCGGACGCGTCGACGCAGAACAGCACGAGATTGCCTTCGCGTCCTTCACGCACTGCGAGCCGTACATCGTCCGCACGTACCACCAGTCCCGGCCCGCTGCGTCCACGAGCTTTCTGGTACGGCGCCGCACTCCGCACCGTCCCCAACACATGCGGCCGCCCCGCCTCCCGCCCGACGCGGGCCCGCTCCCCCACAACCCGCCCTACTTCAGTCAAAGCCCGAGACCGCCGCCCAGCCACACCGGCCCCAGCAGTAGAAACACTCAACAACCGAGCCTTGTACGGCTGGGTGCTGCCCGCGACGTCGCCGCTCGGAGCTGCACCTTCCCCACCAGGAGCAGCAGGCCCATCAGAAGGAGTAGGAGTGTCACCGCTCTCGGGGACGCCTCCACCGGGGCCGTCCGGGCCGTCGGGGTCCGGGTCTTCTTCGGGTGGGGTGCTGTTGTTGATGGCTTCTTCCAGTTGTTCTTGGTCGAGGCCGGGCGCGTCGAACGGGTTTCGGCGGCGGCGGTGTGGGAGAGCGAGCTTGGCGGCGGCGCGGACGTCCTCGACCTCGACGACCGTACGACCGGACCAGGCGGCATGCGCCACCGCCGTACGCGCGGTGACGAGGTCCGCGCGCATCCCGTCCACGTCGAACGACGCGCAGATCTCCGCGATCTGCCGCAGCGCCGCGTCCGTCAGGATCACCTCGGACACCAGGTCCCGCGCCTTCACGATCCGTTCGGCCAGCTCCCGCTGCGCCCCGTCGTACCGTGCCACGAACCCGTCCGGATCCGCCTCGTACCCGAGCCGCGCCCGCATCACCTCGACCCGTACCGCCGGATCCCGGCTGGCCACCACGTCCACGGTCAGCCCGAACCGGTCGAGCAGCTGCGGCCGCAGCTCGCCCTCCTCCGGGTTCATCGTGCCGACCAGCACGAACCGCGCCGGATGCGTGACCGACACCCCGTCCCGCTCCACGGTCGCCCGGCCCATCGCGGCGGCGTCCAGCAGTACATCGACCAGGTGGTCGTGCAGTAGGTTGACCTCGTCGACGTACAGCAGCCCCCGATGCGCGGCTGCCAGCAGCCCCGGCTCGTACGCCGTGATGCCCTCCGCGAGCGCCTTCTCCAGATGCAACGACCCGAGCACCCGGTCCTCGGTGGCCCCCACCGGCAACTCCACTAGTCGCGCGGGACGCACAACCCGTCCACTGGCCGCGCTGCTCGCGTCCTGCGCGGTCGCGGACGCCTCCGCGTGCGGACCATCGGGGCACGTGGGATCGGGCCGCTCCGGGTCGCAGGAGAAGCGGCAGCCGGGTACGACGTCCACCGGCGGCAGGATCTCGGTCAGCGCACGGACCGCCGTCGACTTCGCGGTGCCCTTCTCGCCGCGGATCAGCACGCCGCCGATGGCCGGCGAGATCGCGGCCAGGACCAGCGCGAGCTGGAGCTCGTCCATCCCGACGACCGCGGTGAAGGGGAAGGAGTTCGGCACTGCAGCCCGCATCAGCGGTCGCCCTTTCGTCGAGCGGGTGTCCACGCCCGCTACGGCTGGTACGCCGGGACCGCAACATGCGGGTCCGGCGGACGGCTGCGGATGTCCTGGCTTCCAGGCGCTGTCAAACTGCGCAGCCCTGGTCACAGTGGCGGGACCGCCCCGGACTCACACCGGTGTTCCTCCACAACAGTCGCCCCGATCATGCCACGTGACCGTCACGCGCGCTGTGTGACCTCCAGGACAAAGGCCCGCACCACCGCGGCGTACCTGACTGCTTCTTCGAAGTGTGGGAAGTGTGCGGAGCGCTCGAAGGTGACGGTTCGCCCGCGCGCGACCGTCTCGCGATAAGTCCGGACGGAGACCGGGTCGGTGGCCAGGTCGTCCACGCCCTCGATCAGCAGACTCGGCTGCGGCATCCGCGCCAGCCGCTCGAGCTTGGAGGTGTACAGCTCGTCGAGCGTGACCAGGTGGCTGTTCCCGCGCGCCCACTCCTCGTCGCTGAACCCACCCTGCTCCCCGAGCGCGAAGAACTCCGCTCGCCGCGACGGATCGTGGAACGACAGCTCCTGGAACCGCTCACCCAGCCCGAACGCCAGCTCGACGGAGCCGTCGGCCGCGGTGAGTCGCCGCGGTACGGCGGCCAACTCGCGGCACCGCCGCGCCGCCTCGGTGTTGCCGAGCTCGTCGTACAACCGGGCGAAGATCGGCAGCCGATGACGATCGTTCGCGTCGAAGTCCCAGCACGGGCAGTCGAAGACCACGGCGTTCACCGCGTCCGGATGCCGGATCGCGTACTCGACCGCGTAGTTGCCGCCGGCCGAGTGGCCGAGGATCGTCCACCGCTCGATGCCCAGATCCGACCGCAGTTCCTCGAAGTCCTCGATCAGCAGGTCGAGGCTCACGGTCTCACCGGGCGGCAGCGGCGTCCGCAGTACGCCGCGCTGATCCGGCGCGATCAGCCGCAGGTCGTGAGCGAGCAGGTCGGCCTGGCAACGCTGGTAGTGGTAGCCGCCGCCGTGGCCGTGGATGAACAGCAGCGGCGGCGCGTCCGGGGCGCCGTACTCCGCGGTGCTGAGCTTCATCGGTCGCTCAACGGGTGAGGCGCTTGGCGAGGGCGGTGGCGGCGGTGTCGTCGCGGACCTCGCGGATGCCGACGATCGGGGTGACGGTGACGAATCCCGCGGCCAGCAGGGCCTCGTCGGTGCCGGGGATCGGGTTCGGGCGGGGCGGTTCCAGCGCGATCATCGGCTCGCCGGTCGGCGCGGTGGTACCGACCAGCCGGGAGCGTTTCGCCGGGTTCAGCGACGCGTGCCGGACGCCGGCCAGCTGCTCCAGCGGGCGGTCCGGCACGTTGATCGTCAGGACCGTACCGGCCGGCTCTGACTCGATCCAGCCGAGTGCCTCGCCCGCGACGGTCGCGGCGGTCGGCCAGTACTGCGGATCCTCGGAGTCGAGGCTCACGGCAACCGCCGACGTGCCGAAACCGGCCGCGGTCAGGGCCGCCGCGACGGTGCCGGAGTGGAAGATCGAGACACCGATGTTGAGCCCGCGGTTGATGCCCGACAGCACCAGATCGGGCGCCGGCCCGAGCGCGCCGAGGCACGCCAGCGTGACCGCGCCCGCGGGCGTCCCCTCGATCCCGACGTACGTGACGCCGTTCTCCTCGTCGGACACGGTCCGGATCGGGCGGCCGACCATCCCGGCGCGGGCCGAGCCGACGCCGCTCTCGTCGAGCAGCGGCGCGACCACCTGGACGTCGTACCCGAGCCCGGCGATCGCCGGCGCGAGCGCCCGAATCCCGGGCGCGAGGTAACCGTCGTCGTTGGTGATCAACACTCGTGGCATACGTTTACCCAATCAGGCGCGGTCCTCGATGTCACCCTCCGTCTCAAGGACCGCGCTCCGCAGCGTCTCCAGCGCCTCGTCGGACGGCTCCGCCCAGAGGCCGCGCTGCGCCGCCTCGAGCAGCCGTTCCGCGATCCCGTGCCGGGCCCACGGGTTCGACTTCCGGAAGAACTCCGCCATCTCCGGATCTGCGACGTACTCGCTGGTCAGCGACTCGTACATCCAGTCGTCGACCACGCCGGCGGTCGCGTCGTACCCGAACAGGTAGTCCACGGTCGCCGCCATCTCGAACGCGCCCTTGTACCCGTGCCGCCGCATCGCCGCCATCCACCGCGGGTTCACCACCCGCGCGCGGAACACCCGCTTCGCCTCCTCCTCCAGCGTGCGCGTCTTCACCTGGGCGGGAACGGCGGAGTCGCCGACGTACGCCTTCGGATTCGCGCCGGTGAGATGCCGGACCATCGCGATCATGCCGCCGTGGTACTGGAAGTAGTCGTCGGAGTCCATGATGTCGTGCTCGCGGGTGTCGGCGTTCTTGGCCGCGACCTGGATCCGGGCGTACGCGCGTTCCATCGAGCCGCGGGCCTCCGCGCCGTCGAGGTCCTGGCCGTACGCGTACCCGCCCCAGACGGCGTACACCTCGGCGAGCTCCGCGTCGGTCCGCCAGTTCCGGGCGTCGACCAGCGGCAGCAGCCCGGCGCCGTACGAGCCGGGCTTGGAGCCGAACACGCGGGCCGTCGCCTGCCGTACGTCGTTGCCCGCGGCAACATCCTCGTCGACGTGGGCCTTCAAGTAGTTGTCTTCGCGAGACTCGTCCAGGGCGGCTACGGTACGCACGGCTTCGTCGAGCAGCGCGACCACGTGCGGGAACGCGTCCCGGAAGAAGCCGGAGATCCGGATCGTCACGTCGATCCGCGGCCGGCCGAGCTCCTCCAGGCCCACGACCTCGAAGCTGGTCACCCGCCGGGACGCCTCGTCCCACACCGGCCGGCAGCCGAGCAGCCACAACACCTCGGCCAGGTCGTCACCCTGCGTCCGCATCGCCGACGTACCCCAGATCGTCAGCCCGACCGAGCGCGGGTACTCCCCCGTCTCCGCCTGATGCCGCGCCAGCAGCGAGTCGGCCAGCGCAACCCCCACGTCCCAGGCATTCCGGCTGGGAATCGCCTTCGGGTCCACCGCGTAGAAGTTCCGCCCGGTCGGCAGCACATTCACCAGCCCCCGGGTAGGCGACCCGGACGGCCCCGCCTCAACGAACCGCCCGTCCAACGCCCGCAGCACGTTCGCCAGCTCGTCCCCCGTCCGCCCCAACCGAGGCACAACCTCCCCCGCCGCAAACCGCAACGAAGCCACCACCCCACCCACACCCGGCTCCCCCGCCACACCCGCGCCATCGGCGTTGGGCTCCCCCGCCTTTCCTTCGACCCAGTCCCGGGCCAACACCTCGCTGACGACGACCGGGACCTTCGTCTCGTCCCACCCGAGCGTCTCCATCCCGAGTACGAGCTTCCGCGCGACCGCCTCCAAGATGTCCACCCCGTCAGCGGCAGTCACCGCCGGCAGGTCGACGAGTGTTGCGAGATCAGCGAGATCAGCCGCGGACCCAGGACTGGCGAGCAGGGCGGCCTCGTCGACGCCGAAAGCGTTCCCGAGCGCGGTCCGCAGCCCAGGGATCGCGTACGAACCACCCCACAGCTGTCGAGCCCGCAGTACGGCAAGCACCAGATTGACGCGTGCTTCGCCGGTCGGCGCGCCGCCGAGGACATGCAACCCGTCCCGGATCTGCACGTCCTTGATCTCGCACAGATACCCGTCGAGATGCAGCACGAACTCGTCGAACTCCTCGTCCGACGGCTTGTCCGACGTGTGCAGGTCATGGTGCAGTTGCGCCGCCTGGATCAGCGTCCAGATCTGCGCCCGCAACGTCGGCACCTTCTCCGGATCCAGCGCCGACACGGTCGCGTACTCGTCCAGCAGGTACTCGAGCTTCGCCATGTCGCCGTACGTCTCGGCCCGTGCCATCGGCGGCACCAGGTGGTCGACGACCGTCGCGTGCGCCCGCCGCTTCGCCTGCGTGCCCTCGCCGGGGTCGTTGACGATGAACGGGTACACCATCGGAAGGTTCCCGAGAACGGCGTCCGGCGCGCAGCCGGCCGCCATCCCGATCCCCTTGCCCGGCAGCCATTCCAGCGTCCCGTGCTTGCCCAGGTGTACGACGGCGTGCGCCCCGAAACCACCCTGCTCCGGAGCCGCCTCCAGCCACCGGTACGCCGCCAGGTAGTGGTGCGACGGCGCCATGTCCGGGTCGTGGTAGATCGCCACCGGGTTCTCCCCGAACCCGCGCGGCGGCTGGATCATCAGCACCACGTTCCCGAACCGCAACGCGGCCAGCGCGATCGCGGGCTCGGCGCCCGAGCGGTCGACGTACAGCTCGCCGGGGGCCGCGCCCCACGCCCCGATCATTGCCGCCTGCAACGATTCCGGCGTACGCCCGAACCACTGCGCGTACGTCGGCAGCGGCACCTTCGCGACCGCGTTCTCGAGCTGCTCGTCGGTCAGCCAGTCGGCGTCGTGCCCACCCGCGGCGATCAGCCGGTGGATCAGCCCGTCGGCGCCGTCCGCGCCCTGCAGCTCGCTCAGGTCGAGCCCGCCGAGGTCGTACCCGGCCGCCGCCAGCTCGCCGAGCAGCACGACCGCCGACGCCGGGGTGTCGAGACCGACCGCGTTCCCGATCCGCGCATGCTTCGTCGGGTACGACGAGAGCACCAGCGCGAGCCGCTTCTCGGCCGGCGGCACGTGCCGCAGGCGGGCGTGCGCGACCGCGATCCCCGCGAGCCGCGCGCACCGCTCCGGGTCCGGCGCGTACCGCGCGAGCCCGTCGGCATCGTACGACTTGAACGAGAACGGCACCGAGATCAGCCGCCCGTCGAACTCCGGGATCGCGACCTGCGTCGCCGCGTCCAGCGGACTCACCGCCGCGTCGCTGTCCAGCCACTGCTCACGGGTCGAGGTCAGCGCCAGCCCCTGGATCAACGGGATGTCGAGCGACGCGAGCGCACCCGCGTCCCAGGCGTCGTCCGCCCCGCCGGCACTCGCGTCCGCCGCGACCGATCCGCCTGCGGCAAGCAGCGTCGTCACGAGTACGTCGCACTTCCGGAGCAGGTCGAACAGCCCCGCGTTCTCGTCGCTCGTCGGGTCGAGTCCGCGCAGCGTCCCGCAGTACACCGGCAACGGCTGCGCCCCGGCGTCCGCGACCGCCCTGGCCAGGGCGTCGACGAACGCGGTGTTCCCGGAGATCTCGTGCGCGCGGTAGTAGACGATCCCGACGACGGGCCGGTCGTCCTCGACGTACGTCCCACGAACGCCGTACGCCGGGAGCGCGCGCGGCGGCTCGAACTCGTCGCCGGTCAGCAGCAGGGTGTCGCGCAGGAACCCGGCCAGGTTGCGGAGGTTGTCCGCGCCGCCCTCGCGCAGGTAGGCGAGCGCCTCGGTGACCGCACCGGCCGGCACGGTCGACAGCGACATCAGCTCGGCATCCGGCGCCGCCTCACCACTCACGACGACAGCAGGCTTCCCAGAGGCCAGTACGGCGTCCAGCCCTTCCTCCCATGCGCGGCGCCCACCGAGCAGCCGCACGACAACGACGGCTGCGTCGTCGAGCAGCGGGGCCAGGGCTTCGGGGGCGAGCCGCGCCGGATTGGCCACCGCCCAGCCCGCACCTGCCTCCGCTGCGGCCAGCAGGTCGGTATCAGCAGTAGACAGCAGCAGAAGATTCGCAGCCACGACAGCACAGTCCTTCCCGGGGTATCCACGCCCCAGCTACAGGTACGACGGCGGCAGTTCCTGACTCCCCCTACGCGGGTCACAGTGGCGGGACCGTCCCGGATTCACACCGGGTTCCTGCTGATGCCGTCGGTTGACGCTGCTGACTCTATCTGTGCATCGCGTAGTGGGCAGCCAGCAGGTCGGTGCCCCAGTCGTTGCGAAGATCACGCCACACCGAGTGGATGTGGTTCGCGTTGTCCTGGGTGTTGTCGTACTCCGCGAGGAACGTCGGCCCGGCGATCGAGTAGTAGTGGCGGTGGCCAATGCCGGGAGTCGTCTCGCCGGCCCACGCGAACGTCAGGTGCTCGATGCCGTTCTCGGTGATGTCCTGCCACGTCTGCAGGCCGATCGGCCCGGCGGCGCGGCCGACGTACTGGCCGATCAGCAAGCTCAGGAGCTGGCGTTGCCGTTCGTCCATGTCGCCGTACGGCAGGCCGCGGTGCAGGAGCGACGCGTCAGCGACCGGGTCGTGACGGGTCAGGAGGTCGTCGGGGGCGTCAGGAGAGACCAGGGCTACCTCTAGCTGGCCAGGCTCCAGTGCGTGCAGCAGCTCGAAGCCCAGGTCCTGCTCTGCGACCAGGAACCGCCGTCCGGTCTCAGGACCGGTCAGTACCTGTGCCGGGTTCGACCCGATGAACTGTGGGGTGAACGCGATCGCCCCGTCGATAACAGCCACATGCAGTGCCAGGTGGTGCCCGTTGAGGCGCCAGGCCCACGGGCCGGTGCCAGCCGGGTCGCCGAGGATCCGTAGGAAGAACCGACCGCCAAGAACCGAGCCCTCCCAGTCTCCTGACGCCGGCAGCGCCGGGATGCCGCGCAGGATGACCTCTGCGTCCAACACGGCCCAGGAGTCGGCTGCACCGCGTTCACTGCAGCCAAGCTCGACCAGGCGCTTGGCCAGCAACTGCTGAGCCGATGTGAGCTCCGACAGCGGCAGCCCGGCCCGATCACCAGGCAGGTACGTCCACTCCTTGTGGTCGGGTGTGTCGAACGGTGCCTTGATCTTGTCGAGCTGTGCGGGCGACAGGCTCGCCAGGAGATCCAGTACGGCGTCCCGCGTCTGCTCTACAACCATGCCGATCGCTCCTGTTCCGTGGGTTCGTACGTGGTCCATTGTTCGAACGGCCGGTCCAGCTTGTACCGGAAATCGGGCTGGCGCAGCAGGACGCGTGTTCCCGCGTTGGCTGGGTTCCGCAGCGACTCGAAGAACCGCACCGACCAGTGGAACCAGCGCATGCAAAACAGCCGCATGGTGAGACCGTGCGACACCAGCAGCACGTTCTTCGGCGCGTCCGCACTCTCGAAGTCGCGGTGCATCGTCTCGAGAAACGTGGAGACCCGGTCATACACGTCGGCGCCGGACTCACCGTGCGTGAACCGGTAGAAGAAATGCCCGAACGAGTTCCGCAGCTGCTCCTGCTGCTCGATGTCCTCGGTGTCCTGCAGGTTGGCCCAGTCCTGCTCCCGCAGGCGCGGTTCCTCCCGCGGTACGCCGATCAGGTCGTCCAGCCCGAGCGACTCCAGCGTCTGCCGCGTCCGCAGGTACGGCGACACGTACACACGCGCAGGCTCGTTCTCGAACAGCTCCCGCAGCTCCCGCCCCGTCTTGGCCGCCTGTTCATGCCCCACCGCGGTCAACGGCACCGCGTGGTCCGGGGTGCGCTCGTACACAGTCTTGTCGAGGTTCGCCTCGGACTCGCCGTGCCGAACCAGCACGATCCGCAACGGCCGATGGCTCAGACCCATCTCTTCCTCCAGGACATGAAGGCTGCGACGGCGGTGGCTGCCAGGCCGACTCGTCTGGCGAGGTGTGCTGTGCGGCGGATGTCGGGGACGGCGGGAGGCGGGCCGTCGCCGAGCGTGCCGCGGTTCTCGACGTACGTTCCGTAGTCGTTGGTGCCGCCCAGCGTCAGGCCGAGGGCTCCGGCGAAGGCCGCC
Source organism: Kribbella sp. NPDC059898 (assembly GCF_042730855.1). Taxonomy (NCBI): domain Bacteria; kingdom Bacillati; phylum Actinomycetota; class Actinomycetes; order Propionibacteriales; family Kribbellaceae; genus Kribbella; species Kribbella sp. NPDC059898. Next base: position 289,933 of record NZ_JBHWKR010000006.1, on the reverse strand, counting down.
TCGACCGGGCCGGCGTTCGGGCTCGGGTGTTTGGGAGCGTCTCGCCGCCAGACGCGGACGGTTTCTGCGGGGCGCCCGGACATGAGGCCGGTCAGCAGGGCGCATGCCCGGGCAGGCAGGAGGTTGAGTACGTCGTCCAGCCGCGCCGCCGCCCACCCGAAGTTCTCGTACTTGGGCGAGTGGTACCCGACCATCGCGTCCAACGTGTTCGCCGCGCGGTACGCGAGCAGCCCCGGCACGCCGACGATCCCGCCCCACAGCAGCGGCGCCACGCACGCGTCCGACGTGTTCTCGGCGATCGATTCCACCGTGGCGCGGGCCAGCTCGTCGGCCTCCAGGTCCGTCGCGTCGCGCGCGCAGAGGTGGCTGAGGCGGTCGCGGGCGCCGGGGATGTCCTTCTCCTCCAGCAGGGTCGCCATGGTTTCGGCTTCGCGTTCGAGGCTGCGGGCGCCGAGGACGGTCCAGGTGGCGGCGGCGGTTGCCGCGGTGTGGAGGAGCGGATGCGTGCGGGTGAGTCGCTCGACCGCGAGACCCAGGACTGCGGTGCTACCTACGAGGATCGCCGTGTAGGCCGCTCCGTTGATGCGTGAGTCGGCGTACACCCGGGTTTCGAGGCGGGACGCCGTACGGCCGAAGCCGGCGACCGGGTGGTACCGGCGCGGGTCGCCCAGGAAGCGGTCGGCGGTGAAGCCCAGGAGGATGCCGAGAGCCCTGGTGTTTGTGCTGGACACCCTGGGAAGTCTGCCAGGTGGGCGGCTGTGATTGGGTGACCGCATGGGAATCGCGGAGCTGCTCTCGCAGGTGGACGGGAGCGGGGAGTTCGGGGTCTGGCTGGGCCGGCTGGACGGCGTACCGGTGTTCGTGCACGAGGCGGAGCGGCCGCATTACTCCGCGAGCACGATGAAGCTGCCGGTGGCGATGGCGATGATGCGCAAGGTCGAGGCCGGCGAGCTCGCGCTCGACCAGCCGGTGACCGTGCACAACGACTTCGCGTCCGCGGCCGGCAGCCGGTTCGGGGTGAACCCGGACGAGGACGAGGCACCCGCCACCTGGTCGCGGATGGGCGAGCAGGTCCCGCTCGGCTGGCTCGCCACCGAGATGATCACCCGCTCCAGCAACCTCGCCACCGACCTGGTCCTGGAACAGGTCGGCGCCGGCGCGGCCCACGCGATCCTCGCCGAGTCCACGCTGAAGTCCTCCCCGGAGCCGGCCTCCAAGATCCAGCGCGGGATCGACGACTCGGCCGCGCAGCGGGCCGGGATCAGCAATCTGATGAGCCCCGCCGGGCTGGCCGGTGTGCTCGTTGCGGTGGGCAATCAGGAAGGTGCCTCCGGCGACTACCTGCGCGACCTGCTGGCCGGCAACCAGTGGAACGGCGAGATCCCCGCGAAGCTGCCGGCTGGTACCCGGGTCGAGCACAAGAACGGCTGGGACACCCGGATCCGGCACGACGGCGGCATCGTCCGCCCGGCCGACGCGGATCCGTTCGTTCTGGTGGTGTGCACGACGTCCGACCTGCCGGACAGCGAAGCGCAGCAACTGATCGCGTCGATCGCGCTCGAGGCGTGGAACCACCGGCACGACCTGGGGGCGGTGCGGTGAAGCTCACGACCCACCTGGTGTCGGCGCCGCTGCACACGCCGTTCATCACCGCCTTGCGTACGGCGACCCACGCCGAGTCGCTGCTGGTCGAGATCAGCGACGGCGAGCAGAGCGGCTGGGGCGAGGCACCGCAGGTCTGGAAGGTGACCGGCGACTCGCTCGCCGGATCGAAGGCCTGCATCGAAGGACCGATCACCACCGCGCTCGACGGGCTCGGCCCGGACGACCTCACCGAGGCGCTCCGCCGGGTACAGGGTGCCGCGGTCGGGAACTTCGGCGCCAAGGACGCGGTCGACGTCGCGCTGCACGATCTCGCGGCGCGGCGGCGCGGGCAGACGCTGCACGGGTTCCTCGGCTCGACCGTCGACGTCGTACGGACCGACATGACGCTGTCGGTCGGCGATCCGGACGCGCTGGCCGATGCGGCGAAGGCGCGGATCGCGGACGGGTTCGACGTACTCAAGATCAAGGTCGGTACGGACGCGGCCGGGGACGTCGAGCGGGTCCGGCGGGTGCGGGACGCGATCGGGCCGGAGCCGCAGCTGCGGCTGGACGCCAACCAGGGGTGGACCCGCCGCGACGCGGTCACCGTCATCCGGGCGCTGGAGGACGCCGGCTGCGCGATCGAGCTGGTCGAGCAGCCGGTCGCCGCCGCTGACCTGGACGGTATGGCGTGGGTGACGGATCGCGTCGGTACGCCGATCCTCGCCGACGAGTCGGTGTACGGCGTACGCGACCTGGTCGCCGTGATCCAGCGGGGCGCGGCCGATCTGGTGAACGTGAAGCTGGCGAAATGCGGTGGGCTGGGTCCCGCGCGGACGCTGCTCGAACTGGCCCGCGAGCACGGGCTGGGCGCGATCGTCGGCTGCATGATGGAGGGCCACGTCGGCGTCGGCGCGGCGGCCGCGCTGGTGTCGGCGTACCCAACGACCGCGGTCAACGACCTGGACGCCGCGTGGTGGTTGCGCGAGCCGGCAGTGGTCGGTGGGATCCGGTACGAGGGCTCGCTGATCCACCTGCCTTCTGCCGCTGGACTGGGCGTGACAGGCTTGAGGGCATGAAGTTAGCCGCCACCAAGGTCCCGGTCAGCACGGTCTGGACCTCTCCGGACGCGCCGCGTGACATCGACGCACCGGCCACCGCCGAACACCCCGACGTCGCCGCATGGGCGAAGTCGATGGATACCGAGACCCGCCTCGGCCTGCATGGCCGGACGCTGACCCAGCTGCTGTTCGCCGAGCCCGTACTGGTGCGCTCCGAACGCGACGGCTGGTCGGAAGTCCTCGCGCCGTGGCAGCCGTCGTCGCAGGACGAGCTCGGGTACCCGGGATGGGTCCCGTCGAGCCACCTGGGCGAGCTGCCGGCCGCCGCCTCTGACCCGGTCGCGATCGCCGTACCGACCGCTGAACTGCTGGCCGAGCCCGGTGGCCGGCCGGTCGCCGAGCTGTCGTTCGCGACGGTGCTCGCGTCGGTTGAGCATGCCGACGGTTACACGCGGGTGGCGACGCCCGACGGCGGATCTGGCTGGCTGCGGGACGCCGTACTGCGGTCTGTGTCGGAGCCGTCGGACATGGACGAGCGGTTGCGGCTGGGCGAGCAGTTCCTCGGGCTGGAGTACCTGTGGGGCGGTACGTCGGCGTACGGGCTGGACTGCTCCGGTCTGGTGCACGCGGTCAGCCGCGTCCTCGGCCTCCGCACCCCCCGCGACGCCCACGACCAGGCCGCCGACCTCCCCAACATCCCGCTCGACGAGGCCCACCCCGGCGACTTGTACTTCTTCGCCCGCAACAACAACCCCATCCACCACGTAGGTTTCGTCTCCCCCACCGGCATGCTCCACGCCTCCGAAACCGGCAAACTCCTCGAAAACGCCCCCCTCACCGAAGACCGCCGCTCCACCCTCGTCACCGCCGCCCGCTTCTAACCCCACACCGAGCGCGCGACACCCCGCCCTCCCACCCACCCCAACCGAAGGAGAGGGCAGAACACCCCCGCGCGGAGGAGAGCGCGGGACACCCCGTGCGGAGGAGAGTGCGCGACGCCCTCGTGAGCGCCGGTCCACACCCGAACCCGCCGCCGGACCACACCACCTCCCCGCCCCGAGAAGCTAGCAGGCGGGTGGCAGCCCCACGCCGAACGTGGGTGGTTGTCCCACCCGAGCTAGGTGTGGGGCACCGCTTCCTTCCCCGCCCCGAGCGGAGCGAGGGGCGGGCTTTTTAGTCAGGACTCCTTGGGGTGGAGTTCCGGGTGGTCTGTGGGGGTTTTGCGGGACTTGGCGAGGCTGGCGACGGTGGTGATGCCCAGGGTGATGATGATGAAGCCGAGGGAGAACCAGATGGGGATTTCCGGGGCCCAGGTGATGTGGTGGCCTCCGTTGATGAACGGGAGTTCGTTCACGTGCATCGCGTGCAGGACCAGCTTCACGCCGATGAACGCCAGCACCACCGACAGGCCGAGCGACAGGTAGACCAGCCGCCTCAGCAGGTCGCCGAGGAGGAAGTACAGCTGCCGTAGCCCCATCAGCGCGAACACGTTCGCGGTGAACACCAGGAACGGCTCCTGCGTCAGCCCGTAGATCGCCGGGATCGAGTCCAGCGCGAACAGCAGGTCCGTCGTACCGAGCGCGATGATCACGATCGCCATCGGGGTGACGAACCGCTTGCCGTTCTTCACCAGCGTCAGCTTGACGCCGTTGTACTCGTCGGTCGCGTTCAGCCGCTTCTTCGCGAACCGGATGACCGCGTTCTCCTTGAAGTCCTCGTCGTCGTTCTCACCCTGCTTCGCGAGGTGGAGCGCGGTGTAGACCAGGAACGCGCCGAAGATGTAGAAGATCCACGAGAACTGGTTGATCGCCGCCGCGCCGACCGCGATGAACACCCCGCGGAACACCAGCGCCAGGATGATCCCGACCAGCAACGCGGTCTGCTGGTACTTCCGTGGCACCTGGAACCTGGCCATGATGATCAGGAAGATGAACAGGTTGTCGACGCTCAGGCTGTACTCCGTCAGCCACCCGGCGAAGAACTCCCCCGCGTACTGCCCGCCGGAGAACCACCAGACGCCGAGCCCGAACACCACCGCGAGACCGATATAGAACGCGATCGCGGTCGCGGACTCGCGGGTGCTCGGCTCGTGCGGCCGGCGGCCGATGATGAACACGTCGAATGCCAGCAGCGCGAGCAGCAGGCCGACGGTGATGTACCAGACATAGTCAGCTACGTGCACAAGAATCCTCCGGAGCTCAGACGAAACATCCACTCCGAAGGTCTCTTCCGCCTCACCGTGTGTGATCGGTGAGACCGGGGGCACCGGGCCGTGGGACGAACCCTGACCGTGATGACGATGCCGCCGCGAAGGAATACTCCCCTTCTCCGCAACCATTCTGACGGTTCGACGTCCGAGATTCCAAATCCCCGCCCCGGGGCGTTGGTCACAGCCCGGTCAGAGTGGCGTCACGGTCGGTGGTGACCGTCTGTTCACCCCGACCGCCCGATCAGCGGAAGTCCGCGGCGTGGTCCCGCGCCCACGCCGCGAACGGTACCGGCGCCCTCCCGAGGACCCGCTCCGCCGTGCCGGTCCGGTACCAGCCGCCCTCCTCGGTGCCGCGGCGGACGAAGTGCAGGATCGCGTCGACGGTCTCGGGCTCCCCCACCCCGAACATCTCCCGGGCCCGCGCTTCGTCGATCTCCTCGACGGCGATCGGCTCCCCGACCGCCGCGGCGATCAGCCCGACCTGGTCGCGCAGCGTCAGCGGCTCCGCTCCCGTGAGCAGCGCGGAAACCTCCCGCGGATCGGCCCCGGACAGTGCCGCGAGCGCGACCTCCGCGATGTCGCGTTCGTGGATCGGCGCGGACACGGACCTGGGATGGACGAGCCGGACAACCCGTTCGGTTCTGATCGACCACGCCCAGTTCCGGGCGTTGTTGGCGAGTACGAGCGGCCGGATCGGCACCAGTTCCGGCCCGCTGCCGGCCAGCAGTTCCTCGGTGGTCCGGTGCTCGACGGTGATCGGGTTGGCCGTTGCCCAGGGCACCAGAACGCTGCCCGAGGACAGCAGCACCACACGCCGTACGCCGGCAACCAGCGCGGCCTTGCCGAAGTCGGCCGCTCCGCTGGGTTCGGCGTACAGGAAGACCTGGTCGATCCCGTCCAAAGCCGCGGGCAGCGTGTCGGGCTGGGTCAGGTCGGCCTGTACGACGTCGACGCCTGGCGGGAAGTCGGCCTTGGCGAGGTCGCGGACCGAGGCGCGGACCGGCGTACCGACGGCGAGCAACCCGTCGACGACGTGCCGGCCGACGGCTCCACGGGCACCAATCACAAGAGTGGTCATGCCGATCAGCCTGCTCGAGTCCGCCCAGAAACTACGCGGGATCGCGCCAAGGTGTTCTGATCTCGACAATCACGGCCGTTGGGATGTCGTGATCCGATAGTGCGTCGTGGCCGCCTTCACCGTGCGCAGGACGGGCGTCAGGGTGACCTGCGTGACGCCGGACTGCCCGGCGATCTCCGTGGTCAGGTAGCGGTAGAGGCCGTCCGGCGAGTGGCTGCCGATCGCGGCGTACAGCGAGGTCGATCCGGTGGTCGCGGCCACGAACGCGACCTCGGTGTGCTCGGCGAGCGCCCGCCCGGTCGCGTCGAGACGATTCGGCGTCACGGCCAGCCGCATTATCGCCCGCGCGGGCAGCCCCAGCAGGCCCGGCTCCGCGTCGACGTCGAAGCTGATCACCCCGCCGGACACCAACGCCAGCAGTCGCCGACGGACGGTCGGCCCGGACACACCGCACGCGTTCGCCAACTGCTCGATCGACGCCCGCCCGTCGTCCCGCAACTCCTCGAAGATCCGCCGGTCGAGCCCTTCGAGTACGACGGTGCCGGCCGCCGTCTCCGGCGCAGGCTGCTCGAGTACGGCGACCTGCTCCGGCCGCAACGGTCCGCCCTTCGCGTACGGCGACCCCGCGCCACCGTAGAACACCTGCAACACCTCGGCCGCCTCCACGTCGAGCACCTGCCGCGTCCGTGGCAGCACCTCGAGGAGCAGCGGGCCGACGTCGGCGCCGTACACCGTGCACTCGATCTCGGTACCGCCCGCGCAGAGGTTCACCCAACTGGTGTCGGGCCGCCGGGCGAGCGCATCCGCGACCTCGCCGGCCGCGCTCGGCACGGCCCGGACCCGGAGCAGCCACTGCACCTCGCGGATGCGCCCGGGGTGGCTCAGCGCGGTCACCCGCAGCGCCCCGCTCTCCCGCAACCGTGCGTACCGCCGCGCCACCGTCTGGTCGGACACGCCGAGCACCTCCCCCAGCCGGCGGAACGGCGCGCGGGCGTCGATCGACAGCGCGTGCAGCAGCTCCCGGTCGAGCTCGTCGTACGTCACGTCGGGCGCAGGCGCCGCGGCAGCTTGGCAACGACCGTCTCGTACGACGTGTCGATCAGCTCGAGGATCTCGTCGTCCGGGACCGCGCCGCCGAGCTGCACGGTGTTCCACCCGGCGCGCCCGATGTACGCCATCTTCTGGACGTCGTCCGGGTACGCCGCGACCAGCTCGTCGGCCTCGTCCCGGTTCGCCCCGCACTTCAGCCCGACGCCGCTCGCGCCGAGGAACGCGAAGATCTTGTCGCCGACCTTCGCCACGGTGTCCCCGTCCCACGGCTCGTCCGGCCAGGCTCCCGCCTTCTCCAGGCAGTAGTCGCGCAGGGCGTCCCCGGTCAGCCGCTCAGGCATGCGTGACGACCTCGACGTTGTTCGAGTCCGGGTCGCGCAGGAAGACCGCGTAGTAGCCCGGGTGGTACTCGGGCCACTCCCGCGGCGCGTGCAGCACCTCGGCACCGCGCTCCAGCGCCGCGAGGTGCACCGCGTCGACGGTCGCCCGGTCCGGCGCCCCGAACGCGAGGTGGATCTCGCGCTGCGCACCCCCGGTCGTCTGCGCCCCGAGCCAGAACTTCGGCACCCCGTCCGCCCCGGACCAGCCGAGCACGTCCCCGAAGTCCATCGTCACACCGACCCCGAGCGGCCCCAGCACCAGCTCGTAGAACCGCCGGCTGGCCGCGAGGTCGTCGCACTGCAGCGACAGGTGATCGAACACGGCCTGCTACTTCGCGCCCGCGTTGGTCATCTGCCGGAGCTCCTTCTTGAGCTCGGAGATCTCGTCGCGGAACCGGGCCGCGACCTCGAACTGCAACTCGGCGGCCGCGTTGTGCATCTGGTCGGTGAGCTGCTGGATCAGGTCCGCAAGGTCGGACGACGGCAGGCCGCCGGCCAGTTCCTTCGCCTTCTCCCCCGCCTTCGCCTTGCCGCCGCCGGGCACCGGTGCCTTGCCGCGCGACTGTGTCCGGCCGGAGCCGAGCAGCTCGGCCGTGTCGGCGTCCTCGCGGGCCAGCATGTCGGTGATGTCGGCGATCTTCTTCCGCAGCGGCTGCGGGTCGACCCCGTGCTCCTCGTTGTACGCGATCTGTTTCGCGCGCCGTCGGTTCGTCTCGTCGATCGCCTGTTCCATCGACGGGGTGATCTTGTCGGCGTACATGAACACCTGACCGGACACGTTCCGGGCCGCCCGGCCGATGGTCTGGATCAGCGAACGGCCCGACCGCAGGAAGCCTTCCTTGTCCGCGTCCAGGATCGCGACCAGCGACACTTCCGGCAGGTCCAGGCCCTCGCGCAGCAGGTTGATGCCGACCAGGACGTCGTACTCGCCCATCCGCAGCTCGCGGAGCAGCTCGACCCGGCGCAGCGTGTCCACCTCGCTGTGCAGGTACCTGGTCCGGATCCCCATCTCGAGCAGGTAGTCGGTCAGGTCCTCGGACATCTTCTTGGTCAGTGTGGTGACCAGCACCCGCTCGTCCCGCTCGACCCGGAGCCGGATCTCGTGGATCAGGTCGTCGATCTGCCCCTTGGTCGGCTTCACGATCACCTCGGGGTCGACCAGGCCGGTCGGCCGGATGAGCTGCTCGACGTACCCGTCGGACTTGTCCTGCTCGTACTGCCCCGGCGTCGCGGACAGGTACACGGTCTGGCCGATCCGCTCCAGGAACTCCTCCCAGCGCAGCGGCCGGTTGTCCATCGCCGACGGCAGCCGGAACCCGTGCTCGACCAGCGTCCGCTTCCGGGACATGTCGCCCTCGTACATCCCGCCGATCTGCGGGACGGTCACGTGCGACTCGTCGATGACCAGCACGAAGTCCTCGGGGAAGTAGTCCAGCAGGCAGTGCGGCGCCGTCCCGGGCTCGCGGCCGTCGGTGTGCCGGGAGTAGTTCTCGATCCCGGAGCAGGTGCCGATCTGGCGCATCATCTCGATGTCGTACGTCGTCCGCATCCGCAGCCGCTGCGCCTCCAGCAGCTGCCCGTTCCGCTCGAGCTCGGTGAGCCGCTCCGCCAGCTCGGCCTCGATCGAGGTGATCGCCCGCTCCATCCGCTCCGGCGCGGTCACGTAGTGCGTGGCCGCACCGATGTAGACCTCGTCCTCCTCGGACAGCACCTCGCCGGTCAGCGGGTGCAGCGTCATCACCCGCTCGATCTCGTCGCCGAAGAACTCCACCCGGACCGCGAGCTCCTGGTACACCGGGAAGACCTCGAGCGTGTCGCCGCGGACCCGGAACGTGCCGCGGGTGCCGGCCAGGTCGTTGCGCGCGTACTGCACGCCGACCAGCTGGCGGAGCAGGCCGTCGCGGTCCATCTCGGTGCCCACCTTCACGTGGATCATCCGGTTCAGGTACTCGTCGGCGGAGCCCAGGCCGTAGATGCAGGAGACGGTGGCGACCACGACCACGTCGCGGCGGGTCAGCAGCGACCAGGTCGCGGAGTGCCGGAGCCGCTCCACCTCCTCGTTGATCGAGGAGTCCTTCTCGATGTAGGTGTCCGTCTGCGGGACATACGCCTCGGGCTGGTAGTAGTCGTAGTACGACACGAAGTACTCGACGGCGTTCTCCGGGAAGAAATGCCGGAGCTCGGTCGCGAACTGGGCCGCGAGCGTCTTGTTCGGCTGCAGGATCAGCATCGGCCGCTGGATCTTCTCGGCCAGCCAGGCGACCGTCGCGGTCTTGCCGGTACCGGTCGCGCCCAGCAGCACGACGTCCTGCTCGCCGGCGTTGATCCGCCGCTCGAGGTCCGCGATCGCGGCCGGCTGGTCACCGGCCGGATCGAAGTCCGACACCACCTTCAACGGCGCGACCATACGCTGGAGATCCGACACCTGTCTCATGCCCACCACCGTACGGCCCGCCGCCGACAGTTTCTAAAAACCCCAGAAACCAACCGCAAAAACACACCCGCCTCGCTTCGCTCGGCGGGTGGTTGGAGGAGCAGCCCGCGCGCCCGGGCGGGGCGGGGGCGGGGGCGGGGGCGGGGCGGCGCGGGGCTGGGCGGGGCGGGGCGGGGTCAGAAGCTCTTGATCAGGCTGTTGTTCATGTAGGTCAGCTCGTTGACCCGGCGCTGGTAGACGGTGGTCTTGAGGGCGGCGTCACTCGCCGTGACGCGGTCGAACTGGTCCTGGTACGCGGTCACGAAGCCCTGCATCGCGACCGTCTTGCCGGTCTTGGACACCCAGGTGCCGGTGTAGGTGAGCGCGTAGCACGCCTTGATGTTCGGGTTCGCCGGCTTGCACACGGCGCCCTTGCCGATCCGGACGCCCTGCATCCCGTTCGACTCGACGTCGACCAGGTGCTCGGCGAGACCCTTCGCGTCGTACAGCGTGGTCTGCCGGACCCAGTAGTACCCGTCGATGATCCCGCGGGTGTTGAACTTCTGCAGGATGTAGTTCTTCCCGGCCCTGGTCTTGTCCCAGTCCGGCAGCCAGCCCTTGGACGGCGTGAACCAGACGCCGTACCCGACCTCGACGCCGAGGTCGTTCGGGCCCTTGGAGTCGTTCGGGGTCGGCGTCGGTGACGGGGTGTACAGGGTGCCGAGCGGCTCGGGCGACTTCTCCGCGGCGGTCTTGCCGTCGTCCTTGCCGGTCACCAGCAGTACGACGCCGACCGCCACCAGCAGCACCGCGACGATCGCGCCGGCCATGATGATCCACGGCAGCTTGCTCGGCTTCGGCGGATGGGTCGGCCGCGACGGGCCGGGACCCCAGCCGCCAGGAGCCGGGGCGGGGGCGGGGGCCGGCGGCGGGCCCGGCGGTGGACCGTACTGCTGACTCATGGTTGTTCCTCGCGGTAGTTCTTTGGACACAGACTGCTGATCAGAGGCTGTCGATCACGGACTTCTTCATGGTCGCGGCGTCCGCCTCGGCCTTCGGGGCGAAGTCGGCGTTGGTCCGGAAGTCCAGCGCCGTGACCACACCGTCCTTGCGCCGGTACACCTCGACCGAGCCCTTGATCCTGGCCTCGGCACCGTTGCTGGTGAAGGTGGACGTGTAGTCGATCGCAACGCACTCCACCAAGACGTCCTTGGGGCACGGCAGGTTCCGTACGCTGCCGAGCTGGGCGACCTCGTTCTCGGTCTCCCCCTCGACGATGCCGAGCAGGTACGCGTTCGCGGTGACGTCGCGCTTCTGCCGGACCCAGAAGAACGCCCGCGCGTTCGCGGTGTCGTTCGGCGGGTAGACGGCGAGCTCCTTGCCGGCCTTCTCCTTGGTGTACAGCGTCCAGCCCTGGGCCGGTACGACGGAGACGCCGAAGCCGACCGGTATCGCGTTCGACGGCGGCTGGTACGACGACTTCGGCGCGGCCGGCGTACTCACCGGCGTACTCGGCGGGTTGTCCGGGCCGGCCTTCTTGTCACCGCCGGACAGCGCCACCAGGACGACCGCGACGATCGCCACCACGAGCAGGCCGGCGCCGATCGGGATCAGCAGCGGCGGGACGTGCGGCAGCTGGAAGCCCTTCTTCTTCTGCGGCGGCGGGCGGCGCAGCGACGGCGGGCCCACCTTGTCGCCCCAGGACGACGAGGTCTGCGTCGACGGTCCGTCGGGTCCGGGCGCGGCAGAGCCGCCCCACGGTGACGGGGGCGGCTGCACCTCGAGGTTCCAGGGCGACGGCGGGAGCTGATCCTCCGGCTCGTCGCCCTGGACCTCGTCCGGTCCCGGCTGGTTGACCCAAGGGTTACCGGCGGGACCCTTGTCGCGCTTTCCGCTCACTGACTCTGGATCACCGACTTCAGCATCGCCGTCGAGTCCGGGTCGAGGGTGGCGAGCTTGTCCTTGCGCCCGTACGCCTGCGCGACCGTGATCACGCCGTCGTTGCGTTCGATCACCGCGACGAACCCGACCACCGCGAAGCTGCCGCTCTGCGAGGTCGTGACCCCGGAGTAGGCCTGCGACATCAGGACCTTCACCGGGGTCTTGTCGTCCGGACCCGGTGTCACGGTCTTGACCTGCTTGGTCTGCACCGAGGACAGCGACTTGGTGTTGGCCTTGACCACCTGGGACAGGATCGACTGGCTGGACTCGGCGGTCTTCGCCGCCGCGACCATGAACAGACCCTCGCCCTTGTTGACCAGGAACACACCCTGGTAGCCGTCGAGGCTCTGCCGGACGTAGCCCGGCTGCGGCTTCACGTAGATGCCCTCGGCAACCGCGATGCCCTCGTCGCTGCCGGTGCTCGGCTGGGTCGTCGGGTTAGCGGTCGGCTCGGCCGTGGGCTCGCCGGTCGGGTTCGCGGTCGGCTCACCCGTCGGGCCGTCGGTCGGGTTGGCCGTCGGCGCGGACGTCGACGTGGTCGGCGTCGGGTCGGCCTGGTCGTCGCCGCCCTTGAAGACGAGGGCGAGGATCACGCCGATGATCGCGACCAGGGCGAACGCACCGCCGGCGATCAGCAGGGTCTTGCTGTTGCCGCCACGGCGCGGCGGCTGCTGGCCGCCCCACTGCTGGCCGCCGTACTGCTGCTGCTGACCCGGGAAGCCCTGCTGCTGGTACTGCTGCTGGCCGGGGTACCCCTGCTGCGGCTGCTGGTACTGCTGCTGGCCAGGCTGCCCCGGGAACGTCTGCTGCCCCGGCTGCTGACCCTGCTGCGGGTACTGACCGCCGTACCCGGGCTGCTGCTCCCCGGGCTGCTGCTGATACTGCCCCGGCTGCTGCTGCCCGGGCTGCTGAGGCTGACCGTAGCCAGGCTGCTGCTGACCCGGCTGCTGGGGAGGCTGCTGCTGAGGAGGCTGCTGCTGGGGAGGCTGTTGTCCGTAACCAGGCTGCTGTCCCGGCTGACCGCCGTACGGCGGCTGCTGCTGGTTGCTCATGCCTGCGTCTCTCCACTCGTCGCAGCGGTCGGTGCGGTCACCCCACGGGCGGACTTCGGTACCGAACGCACCGAGTTGCCACAGGCGGAGCAGAAGTCGGACTGCGGGAGCAGCGGCATCTCGCAGCGCGAGCAGAACGCCAGCTCACCGGACGCGTGGTTCGAACCACCGCGCGCGGCCGACTCCAGCGCCGCCTCCATCAGGCCCGTGTGCAGCACGGTCCGGACCCGGATGATCAGCGCCGCGAGCAGCAAGAGGCCCCAGACGATGCCGAGGACCGCGCCGATCGTGGAGCCGCGGCCGCCGACGAAGCCGAGCAGGTAGACGCCGCCCTGGAACAGCGCGTTCACCGCCATCGCCTGCAGCAGGCCGCCGACCCAGCGCGGCGTGAAGCCGTCGTACCCCTCGCCGAGGCCGGAGAACTCCGCCCCCGCGAGACCGGTCGCCGAGCCGTACACGAGCGGCTTGATGAAGCCGTGCAGCAGGACGATCGAGATCCACGTCCCGGCGCTGCTGCCCGGACCGGCGAAGCCGCCGTTGATCCAGCCCCAGTGCAGGACGAGCGTCTCGAAGCAGGCGTAGCCGACACCGGCGACGACGCCGAACGTGAACCCGTCCATCAGGTCGTCGTACCGCGGCCGGGAGGCCAGGTAGAGCGGGCCGATCTGACGGATCAGCTCGGACACCACCGGTACCAGCAGGAGCAGGATCAGCAGGTCGCGCAGCGACGGGCCGCTGCTGTTGCCGCCGATCGAGTCGAGCGACAGCCCGATCTTGTCCGACCAGATCCAGGTGAACAGCCAGGCCAGCAGCCCGGTCAGCACGAAGGCCGCCGCGACGACCGGGATCGGCTCGTCCTCCCAGAGGTTCACGTCGTACAAGTAGATGATGTAGACGATCGGGATCGCGAAGGCAGCGATCATGATCGCGACCGGCAGCGCGCCGAGCGCGGCGGTCACCACGGTCAGCAGCAGGGCGATGCCGAGCGCGACCTTGTAGGTGTACGGCTGTTTGCCGGACCCCTGCGGCATGATCGTCGAGACGAGTTTGAATGACGCCACCGGCTCGTCGGGCCTGGCGGCGTACGCGTTCTTCCGCTTCGAGTCCCCGGTGCGCATGTCGTTGCCACAGTGATGGCAGAAGTTCGACACATCGGGGACGTCAGAGCTGCAGCGCGGACAAACCACGCCATCCTCCCAACCTCGGACGTCCGGCCTAGCGCGGGACGCGCCGGCCGTGCCCGGCCCCGAACGGTTCGGGCCGGACCGGGACAGATTCTCGTACAGGGGGTCCCGGAAGCATCATTTCCCGCGCAGGGGTCACCTTTTCGTGTCCGGACCGTGCCTTAGACGGTGCTCGAATGTTGCCCACACCTCGTCCAGGCGCCGATCCAGGTCGCCGAGGCTCCCGGAGTTGTCGACCACGACGTCGGCGACCGCCAGCCGGTCGGCGCGGGACGCCTGGCTGGCGATCCGCTGCCCGGCCTCCGCGGCGGCCATCCCGCGCTGCGCGGTGAGCCGTTCGACCTGGACCTCGACCGGTACGTCGACCACCAGCACCAGGTCGAACCGGTCCGCCTGACCGGTCTCCACCAGCAGCGGGATGTCGTGTACGACGATCGCGTCCTTCGCCGCGGCCGCCTCGATCTCGGCGGAGCGGGCCCGGACCCGCGGGTGGATGATCGCCTCGAGCCGCCGCCGGGCCGGCTCGTCGCCGAACACGATCTTCCCTAGCGCCGGCCGGTCCAGGTCACCGCCGGCCGTCAGTACGCCGTCCCCGAACGCCGCGATCACCTCGGCCAGCCCGTCGGTCCCGCGCGCGACGACCTCCCGCGCCAGGACGTCGGAGTCGATCACGACGGCCCCACGAGCAGCCAGCCGCGCCGACACCGCACTCTTCCCGGACCCGATCCCGCCGGTCAGTCCCACTCTCAGCACGCCAGCACCCTATCCAGGTGCCTACGATTGCTTATGGGGTGGTGGCAGCGGCGGCGTGCGGAGGAGTTGCGGCACGTCCGGGTGATGGCCGAGGAGGATGTCGTCCGCTTCGGGGAGGAGCTGACCCGGCTCGGGGAAGATGCTCCCCTGGATGCGGAGGCGCGACACGACTTCCAGGCCGCGCTGGACGCGTACGAGACCGCCGAGCGGTTGGTGGACCGGCTCAACTCGTTCGAAGCGATCAGCGCGGTCGTCGACACGCTGACCGACGGGCGGTACGCGCTCGCGTGCGTCCGCGCCCGGGTCGCGGGCGAGCCGCTCCCGGAACGCCGTACGCCGTGTTTCTTCAACCCGCAGCACGGACCGGCGGCCGTCGACGTGGTGTGGACGCCGAGCGCCGGCCCCACCCGCCGCGTGCCCGCCTGCGCGCAGGACGCGGCCCGCGTCCAGGCCGGCGAGGACCCGCCGGTACGGACGGTCCGGTACGGCGAGCACGACGTACCGGCGTGGGAGGCGGGCGCGCCGAACGAGCCGTACCGGATCGGCTTCTTCTCGGCGAGCGCCGCCCGCGCGCAGGTCCTCGAGCTCAAGCTACGGATGAGGGGCGAGGGCCGCGGCCAATGGGGCAACGGCCTCGGCAAGCCCCGGATCCGCCGGCCTTACGACTGAACGCACGAGGCCCCCGCATCCGGGTGGATGCGGGGGCCTCGAAGGCTACAGCTGAAGAGATCAGCCCTGGCCGGTCAGCTTCTCGCGAAGTGCCTGCAGCGCCTCGTCGGAAGCGAGCGCACCCTCGACGGGGGCGTCGTCCTTCGGGGCAGCAGCCGAGGAGTACGTCGAAGCCTCGCCGGCCTCCACGTCGGCCGACTTGGCCTCCTCGATCTGCTTCTTGTGGGCCTCCCAGCGCGTGTGGGCCTCGGCGTACTGCCGCTCCCACTCCTCACGCTGCGCGTCGAAGCCCTCGAGCCACTCGCCGGTCTCCGGGTCGAAGCCCTCCGGGTAGATGTAGTTGCCCTGGTCGTCGTACGTCGCCGTCATGCCGTAGAGCGTCGGGTCGAAGTCGTCCGAGACCGGGTCGACACCCTCGTTGGCCTGCTTGAGCGACAGCGAGATCCGGCGCCGCTCCAGGTCGATGTCGATGATCTTGACCATGACGTCGTCGTTGACCTGGACGACCTGCTCCGGGATCTCGACGTGCCGCTCGGCCAGCTCGGAGATGTGCACCAGACCCTCGATGCCCTCCTCCACGCGGACGAACGCACCGAACGGAACCAGCTTGGTGACCTTGCCGGGCACGATCTGGCCCATCTGGTGGGTCCGGGCGAACTGCTGCCACGGGTCTTCCTGGGTCGCCTTCAGCGACAGCGAGACGCGCTCGCGGTCCATGTCGACGTCCAGCACCTCGACGGTGACCTCCTGGCCGACCTCGACGACCTCGGTCGGGTGGTCGATGTGCTTCCAGGACAGCTCCGAGACGTGCACCAGACCGTCGACGCCGCCGAGGTCCACGAACGCACCGAAGTTGACGATCGAGGAGACGACACCCTTGCGGATCTGGCCCTTCTGCAGCTGGGTGAGGAAGTTCATCCGCACCTCGGACTGCGTCTGCTCCAGCCACGCCCGGCGGGACAGGACCACGTTGTTGCGGTTCTTGTCCAGCTCGATGATCTTCGCCTCGATCTCCTGGCCGACGTACGGCTGGAGGTCGCGGACCCGGCGCATCTCGACGAGCGAGGCCGGGAGGAAGCCGCGGAGGCCGATGTCCAGGATGAGACCACCCTTGACGACCTCGATGACGGTACCGGTGACGACGCCGTCCTCTTCCTTGATCTTCTCGATCGTGCCCCAGGCCTTCTCGTACTGGGCGCGCTTCTTCGAGAGGATCAGGCGGCCTTCCTTGTCCTCCTTCTGGAGAACCAGGGCCTCGACGTGGTCGCCGACGTTGACGACCTCGTTCGGGTCGACGTCGTGCTTGATCGACAGCTCGCGGGAGGGGATCACGCCTTCGGTCTTGTAACCGATGTCGAGCAGGACCTCGTCCCGGTCGACCTTGACGATGGTGCCCTCGACGATGTCGCCGTCGTTGAAGTACTTGATGGTCTGATCGATCGCCGCGAGGAAGTCTTCCTCCGACCCGATGTCATTGACCGCTACCTGCGGGGTGGTGCGAACTGCGGGGTCGAGGGGAGCCTCGATGCTGGCCGTCATGTGGTGGGTTGCTCCGTGGACTGGTGGTGTCGTGCGGTTGCGCCATGGTCCTTGGATCGCATCAAACCGCGGGATTGCCAGAAGACGACAGATTCACCACCGAGCTGCTGCGAGTCACGAGCCTGCTCCGTCCGAGGTCGCGCGGGCCCATAGCGCATCTGACAGAATACCGGTCTTGACTCGGACAGCACAACCTGGGGCACCCGGCATCACCGGCCGCCCGCCGAGGTGTTCCCGACGTGCCACTGATCTCAATGTACGACGTCCAGGTCGGGCCGGCCGCCCGCGAGCGTGCCCGTGTCCGCCATCCGGGAGACGAGCCGGTGCGCGCGGGCCGCGATCTCGTGCTCGGCGGCCCGCGCGGCGAGGTCCAGCAGCGCCCACAGATCGGCCGCCCGGCCCAGGTCCACGAGCGGCCCGCCGAGCCACCGGAGCTCGTTCAGTACGGCGCCCGCCAGCACCGTGTCCTCCGAGAAGCGCAGCAGGTTGCCGAGGTCGGCGTACGGCGAGCCCACGTGCGCGAACTCCCAGTCGATCAGGCCGGTGATCCGCGCGGATTCCGGGTCGACCAGCAGGTTCTTCGGGTTGAAGTCGCTGTGCACCAGGCAGAACCGGTCCACACCACCGCCCAGCAGCTCCTCCGCCTCGTCGATCACCGTCGCGAACCCGTCGCCGAGGCCGAGCCGCAGCCCCGCGACGTACTCGGTCAGGTCACCCAGCCCGAACGGCTCGACCCCGAGCTCGTCGTCGCGGAACATCCCGGGCCGCAGGAACGGCATCCCGCTCAGCCGCGCGAGCAACTCCCCCAGCTGCGTCCCGACAGTACGTCGCTGCGCCTCGTCCGCCGTCTCGAGGAACACCTGCAGGTTCACTCCGGGTAGCCGCTCCGTCAGCAGGTACGGCGGCTCCTCGTACGACCCGTCACGCTTGAGGTCCAGCACCCGGGGAACCGGCAACAGCCCGCGGACCAGCTCCAGCAGCGCGGCATCCACGGCAGCCCGCCCCGGGTCCTTCGCGTAGAACTTGATGACCGCGTCCTCACCACCCGCACTCACCGCGAACGTCTGCCCGCCGTACCCACCGGCCAAGGGAACGGCACTGGCTGAGAAGTCGATCATGCAGCCAACACTAGAGTGTGCAGCGTGAACGAGCCGGTACGGGTTGAGCTGACGGAAGCGCAGACGTCGCGGGCCAGCCGTGCCTACTGGAACGAGGTCGCCGAGGAGTATCTGGCGGAGCACGGCGAGTTCCTCGGCGAGGACCGGTTCGTCTGGTCTCCGGAAGGGGTCGACGAGGCGGACGCGCGGCTGCTCGGGGCGGTGCGCGGGCGGCGGGTGCTGGAGGTCGGTTGCGGCGCGGCGCAGTGCGCGCGCTGGCTGGTGACGCAGGGCGCGGACGTGGCGGCGTT
This sequence comes from Kribbella sp. NPDC059898, assembly GCF_042730855.1. Taxonomy (NCBI): domain Bacteria; kingdom Bacillati; phylum Actinomycetota; class Actinomycetes; order Propionibacteriales; family Kribbellaceae; genus Kribbella; species Kribbella sp. NPDC059898. The sequence goes on along the minus strand of NZ_JBHWKR010000006.1, from coordinate 271,612 downwards.
CGACATCTCGGTCGAGCAGTTGCGGATCGCGAAGACGCTGGACGAGCGCACCGGCACCGCGGTCCGTACGGTCGCCGCGGACGCTGTCGCACTCCCCTACCGCGACGCCGCGTTCGACATCGTCTGCTCGGCCTTCGGCGCGCTCCCGTTCGTCGCCGACGCCGGTACGGCGTTCCGCGAGATCGCCCGGGTACTGCGCCCGGGCGGGCTGCTCGTGTTCTCGGTGACGCACCCGTTCCGCTGGACGATGCCGGACGACCCGTCGGAGGCCGGGCTGCGCATCACCCACTCGTACTTCGACCGCACGCCGTACGTCGAGGTCGACGACGCCGGTACGCCGGTGTACGCCGAGCACCACCGCACCACCGGCGACTGGATCCGCGCGCTCACCAGCACGGGCTTCGTCGTCGACGACCTGCTCGAACCGGAATGGCCGGCCGGGCACGAACTGATCTGGGGCGGCTGGGGCCCGATCCGCGGCCCGCTCGTCCCGGGGACCGCGATCTGGACGGCGCACAAACCATGAAAGACACCCGTTTCCCGGCAGTCGACGGCCTGCGGGTGATCGCCGCGCTCGCGGTCGTCAGCTCCCAGGTCGGCCTGCAGACGCACGCACCGTTCGCCGGCGTGGTGTCGCGGCTGGACGTGGGCTGGGCGATCTTCTGCGCGCTGTCCGGCTTCCTCTTGTACCGCCCGCACGTACTGGCGTGGTTTTCGGGCACGCTGCCTCCGCTGACGCTGCCGTACCTCCGCAGCCGCGCCCTACGCATCCTCCCGGCGCTGCTTGTTGCAGTACTGCTCTCTATAGCGTTCGTTCCGCACCCCGCGACGACTTACCTGCGCTGGGCCGCGTTCACGCCGTTCCTGTTCTACCTGCTCCTCCCTGGCCTCGGCCGGCTGCTGACCGGGTACGAACGTCCCACCCGGCGCAGTGTGCGCTGGCGGCTCCTCGTCCTGGTCGCCCTGACCGTCGTGGGACCGGTCTGGATGGCCGCGGTGACAGCCACCGACCACCCGGACGCAGGCCTCTGGCTGCCCGGTTACCTCGGCTGGTACGCCGTCGGCATGGGTATGGCGCTCTGGCAGGTGGCCCGCGCCACCGGGCGCCTCGGCCCGTCCACGCTCGACACACTGACCAGGGTCCCCGGCACGCTCTGGGGCATCGCCGCAGCGCTCCTGCTCATCGCCGCCACCCCGATTGCTGGCCCGTACGACCACTCGACGCCCACACCGGCCCAGGCGCTGATCAAGAGCCTGCTGTACACGGTGGTCGTCGCTTGTGTCCTCTTCCCGGTCCTGACACCAAGCGCCACGACGGTCCGCGTTCTTGGCGGTCGACGCGCACAGATAGCCGCACACCTCTCGTACGGCGTCGTTGTGTACCAGTTCGTCGTACTAGGGCTCCTGCACGGACCGTTCGTCGTACAGCTTCCGGTGACATTGCTGACCGCGGTAGTGCTCGCGGCAGTCAGCTACCGCCTGCTCCAACGTCCCCTTGGAAGGAAGACGCCTACGGCCAAGACGGAGAGCAACGCGACCAGCCCGAGCAGCAACGCGGCCCTGTAGGTCCTGTCCGGCATGAACCGTGCCGTGACGACCTGTTCCTGCCCGGCCGGTAGCAGCCAGCCCTGTTGCCAGCCGCCGATGCGGATCGGCGTCAGCTTCTGGCCGCTCCCGTCGTACGCCTCCCAGCCCTCGTTGTAGTTCTGCGCCACCACCAGCACCGACTGCTGGTCCGCGCCAGGCACCTCAACGGTGAGCTCCGTGGGGTTCGGCCGCCACACGTCCACGCCCTGGATCGGCTGGGCCTTCACGTCACCGAGCCCGGCCTTCGCCAGTGTGGTCTCGATCGGAACCAGGCCGCCGTTGGACTGCACCTCCACCTGGTGCTGCCCGGACCGCAGCGGGACCGCGGGCAGCGTGCCGCACAGGCTGAACGGCACCGGCTGCCGCAGGAGCAGCTGCTGCATCGTGGCCGCGACCTGTGTCCGCATCGGTACGCCGTCCACGCGGACAGCCGGCCCGTTACCGCAGTACGCCGGAACCTGTCGCTTCGGGTCGACCGCCTTGCGCAGGTCGTCGGCGCCGAGCACCTGGATTTCGGAGACGCCGACCGGACTGGTGCGGGCGTCCTGCAGGGGCTTGGTCGCGGTGAAGTCGATCTTGACGTTCCGCGTGTGCCGGGTCGCGAACCGGACGTACCCGCCGGCGTCGACGGTCGCACTCACCGGCGTGCTGTTGTCGAAGTGCAGCGTGACCGCGGCGGGCCGCGACCCGTTAAGGTACGCGTCCGCCTGGAACCGCAGCCCGTGGACGTCCCGCGCGGTCGGCAACGTCAGCGTGAGGCTCGGCGTCGGGTCGTCCGAGGCGGCCAGCCACCCCGTGCCGGTGGAGCGATCAACCACCGCGCCCGGCCGGCCCTCGGGCGCGGCGATCCCCCGCGACGACGCGGTCGCGGTGATCGCGCCCGGCACGGTGAGCAGCTGCTCGAGCGTCTCGCCGTCCTTCGCCAGCGCAGTCCCGCGCAACTCGTACGACGCGGCCCGCGGGATGCGGATCGCCCGTGACAGCCCGTTCGGCTCGGCGGAGTTCCTCGCCTGCTCCGGGCCGCACAGCGCCCGCGCTCCCAGGTGCAGACAGGCGGAGCGCCCGATCTGCTTGTTCCGCAGTACGACGGCACTCGGCTCCTCGTCGGCCGCCCGGCCGTCGGTCTCGACCAGCGGCAGTCCGTCGACCTTGCCGCTCGCGTCCGCCCGCAGCACGGCGCCACCTTCACCGCCGAGCGCGGTCACCACCGTCGGTACGTCGTCCGCGCTGCCGTCGACCGCGACCAGCCGGGACTGCGGGATCAGCCGGCCCGGTGTGGTGGCGCCGACGTCGTAGATCTCCACGCTCGGGTACGGCAACCGGGTCTCGCCGGCGGGACCGAAGTACGCGACCCGCCCGAGCCCGGCGTCGGCCAGGCTCTCGTGGATCGCGAGCGCCGGCGTACCGTCCGCCAGATCGTTGCGCACGACAACGTAGCGGACACCGTCCCGGTTCAGCTCCTGCCGCAGGGTCTGGTCGCCGACACCGGAGTCCACGCGGCTCCACAGGTCATCGGTGAGCGCAGCCATCGGTCGCTTCACCAGGGCGGCCAAGGGCTCGTTGGAGGCCGACAGGACGAGCACACTGCCCGGTGCGGACTGGCCGTCGAGCCAGTCCGCCGCCTGCTCCCAGTGCTTCGGGATCGCGGCGAACGCGCCGGCGGGCTGCACCAGGACCACCGGCAGCGCAGCGGCCGCGGCGAGACTGGTGACCAGGACGGGTACCACGCGACGGTTGATGCCGCGCGACACGGACAGGGTGGTCAGCCGCGGCAGGTAGTGCGCTGCCGCGAGTGCTAGCGGCAGGCCGACGACAGCACCCGCCACGGGCAACCAACGCGGGCCTGGCGGCGCAGCGCCGTACCGGATGAGCATCAGGAGCGGTACGAGCCACCAGATCGACGCGGCCACGACGAAGCCGAGCCAGACGAGCGTGAGCTTCACCCGTGCTCGCAGTACCAACCACACCGCGGGTAAGACGAGGACAGCTGCGCTACCGGCCGGGCTGGCGCCACCTATCAGTGCGAAGGCGACGGCTGACCAACTGGCCCGCCACCAGCCGGAGCGGATACGTGGTGAGACGAGTGGCAGCAGCACCCATGGGGCCATGGCCATCGGCCATACCTCGATGGGGAGCTCACCGAACGCCCGTGGCACCAACGCGTACAGCAGGCCGACGGCGAAGCGCGTCCACGGCACGCCGTACTGCAGGACGTTGCACAGCTTCCAGATACCGAGGAAGGCGACGCACAGCACCAGCGACCACCAGAGGCGCTGGATGATCCAGTCCGGCACCGACAGCGCGTCCAGCAACCAGTGGAACGGCCCCATCGGCAGCAGGTAGCCGTACGCATCGCTCTGCAGTTGGCCGAAGGCGGTGTGCGGGTCCCAGAGATGCATGGCCCGCGACAGAAAGCCGCCCGGTCCGGCGGTCAGCTCGAGCTTGCGGTCCGGGACGACCAGGCCGGGAGCATGCTGGAAACAGAGGGCGATCAGCGCCAGGCAGCCCAGAACGAGCCGTGCCCGCCAGACCACCTGCTCCGAACTCCCTGCTGTCAGCCTCCTCACCGGCCGGACATTAACGGATCCGGCGGCTCCGCAGTGGCATCGTTGCCGTACCGTGAGGTCCGGCAAATCTCACATCAGCACCAACCGAGCCGAGGCAGCACGCATGACTTCTGGCACCACCCCGGCGCCGCAACCGCAGGCTCCCCGCAAGAGCTTCCTGCGCAGTGCCACGGTCGTCGCGGTCGCCATGGCGATCATGAACGTGGCGGCGTACGGCTTCACGCTGATCGGGTCCCGGCGCCTGGAGCAGGACCAGTTCGGCGCGATCACCGCGCTGCTCGGGCTGTTGCTCATCGGCAACGTCGCATCGCTCGGTCTGCAGGCCACCGCCGCCCGGCAGCTCGCCACGCACTCCGGCGACGGCGCGGCGACGCTGGCCGACGCGATCCTGCGGGCGGGTCGCCGGTCCGCCGCCGGCCTCACCGTGCTCTGCCTGGTGCTGACACCGGTGTTCATGTGGCTGCTGCACGTCGACTCGGTCGTCGCGATCCTGCTGCTCGCACCGACGCTCGGCGGCCTCACGCTGATGGGTTCGCAGCTCGGCATCCTCCAGGGCAGCCACCGCTGGACCGAGCTCGCCGCCGTCTACACGTCGGCAGGCATCGGCCGGCTGGTGCTCGGCGGCGGCGCGCTGCTCGTGCACCCGTCGCTCGACTGGGCGATGGCCGGCCTCGCCGTCGGCGCCGCCGTACCCGCGGTGCTCGGGCAGTACTTCCTGCGGCGGTCGACCGGCTCGACCGGCGAACAGGTCAAGCAGGTACTGCGGGAGACCGTGCACGGCACGCACACCCTGCTCGCGTTCTTCGCGCTCGCGAACGCCGACATCCTGTTCGCCCGCGCGCTGCTCGACACGAAGGACAGCGGGTATTACGCGGCCGGGCTGATCATCGCGAAGGCCTGCCTGTTCCTCCCGCAGTTCGTGATCGTGCTGGTGTTCCCGTCGCTGGCGAACTCCCCCGGCGACACGGTCCGGCTCCGGCGGGCGATCTTCGCGGTCGCCGGCCTCGGGGCATGCGCGGTCGCCGGGACGCTGATCCTGCCCGGGATCGTGGTCGAGGTGATCGGCGGCAAGGAGAAGTACGCCCCGCTCGGCCCGTACACCTGGCTGTTCGCCGTCGCCGGTTCCGCGTACGCCGTACTGCAGCTCGTCGTGTACGCCGCGATCGCGCAGCAGGAGAAGCGCGCCGCGCTGGCGATCTGGCTCGGCCTCGTCGTACTCGCGGTCGCCGCCGGGATCGTCCTGGGCACCGGCACGGCCGCCGGCCTGACCGGCGTGAAGGTGCTGGCCGGCATGACCAGCACCTGCGCGCTCCTCCTGTCCGGCGCTCTCGCCACCGGGCTGCATCGCCAATCGACCTAGCTCACCAGAGACTGGACTTGGCGAACCGCCGGGCGAAGGTGTTCGCCAGCACCAGCAACACGAGACCGATGACCGATCGGAAGAGCCCGATCGCGGTCGCGTAGCTGAACTGCGGCACCGCCGACGCCAGACCGATCTTGTACACGTACGTGTCGATCACCTCGGCCACGTCCAGGTTCAGGTTGTTCTGCATCAGCAGCACCTTCTCGAACCCGACCGACAGGATCCGGCCGATGTCCAGGATCAGCAGGATCACCGCCACCGGCACAATCGCCGGCAGGTCGATGTGCCACATCCGCCGCAGCCGGGACGCCCCGTCGACGATCGCCGCCTCGTGCAGCTCCGGCGGCACGCTGGTCAGCGCCGCGAGGTAGATGATCGCCGAGAACCCCATCGTCTGCCACGCCCCGGACCACACGTACAGGTGCCGGAACAGTCCGGAATCGCCCATCAGGTCGACCGGTCCGATCCCGAACAGCCCGAGCAGCTGGTTCGCGACGCCGGTGTTCGGGTTGGTAAGGACGACCAGCAGGCCGACGACGACCACGGTCGAGATGAAGTGCGGCGCGTACGTGATCAGCTGCGCCGACCGGCTGAACCACTTCCGCCGGACCGTGTTCAGGCAGAGCGCGAGGACGATCGGCAACGGGAACGTCGCGAGAAGCTCGTACACGTGCAGGAACACCGTGTTCCGGATCAGCCGCCAGAACTGGTACGACTCCACGAACCGCTCGAAGTACTTGAACCCGGCCCACGGGCTGCCCCAGATCCCGGACACCACGTTGTAGTCCTTGAACGCGATGATCACGCCGTACATCGGCCAGTAGGCGAAGACCGCCAGCCAGATCAGCGGTACGGCGAGCATCGCGTACAGCTGCCAGTTCCGCCGGATCCGCAGCCCGAGTCCGACCGACGACTTCGCGGCCCGTTCCCGCTTGTGGGTGGCCGCCGCTCGTTCGGCATTCAGCGTCGTCATGCGCTCATCCCTTCAGGGAGCCGATCATGGCCCCCTTGACGAAGTGCTTCTGGACGAACGGGTAGACCAGCAGCGGCGGGATCATCCCGATCACGATCAGCGAGTACTTCAGCTGCTGCTGCAGTTCCTTCAGCTGGATCAGCTTGCTGGTGTCCGGCATCTGCGACGGGTCGATCCTCGACTGGATCAGGATCTGCCGGAGGATCACCTGCAGCGGGAACAGGTGCTCGTTGGTGAGGTAGATCAGCGCGTTGAAGAACGAGTTCCACTGCGCGACCGCGTAGAACAGCAGGTTCACCGCGATGATCGGCTTGCTCAGCGGCAGCACGATCCGCCAGAAGAACCCGAAGTCGCTGCAGCCGTCGACCTTGCCGGCCTCCACCAGCTCCTCGGGGATCGTCACCATGAAGTACGTCCGGGTGATGATCACGTTCCAGACCGCGAGCGCGGCCGGCAGGATGATCGCCCACCGGGTGTTCAGCAGCCCGAGCTTGTCGACCACCAGGTACGTCGGGATCAGCCCGCCGCTGAACATCATCGTGAACACGAACGCCGCCATGATCAGGCCTTTGCCCGGCAGGCCCTTCCTGGACAGCGGGTACGCCGCGAGCAGCGTGAGGACCGTCGCCACCACGGCCCCGACGACCGCGTAGTACACGGAGTTGCCGAAGCCGCTGACGATCGACTTGTAGTCGAACACCGCCTTGTACGCGTCCAGCGTGAAGCCGACCGGCCACAGCCAGACCTCACCCGCGGCGACCCTCTTGGTGTTGCTGACCGACGCGCTGACGACGTAGACGATCGGGTAGAGGACTGCGACACAGAACAGCCCGAGCGCCGAGTAGATGCAGGCCGAGACGATCTTGTCCGAACGGGTGTCCTGGGTAGCGGTAGCGCTCATGAGTTGTACGTCTCGTAGGCGGCCTGCTGCAGGTCGAGGTACGGCTTCACGCCGATCTTGGCGACCCGGTCCTTGTAGTCGTTCCACGCGCCGTCGTCGTTCGGGTCGAGCTGGCCGGTCACGAACCGGGACAGCGACTGCGACACCTCGTTCTTCAGGTTGGTCTTCAGCTCGGCCTCCTGCGCCGCCTGGTCCTGGTCGAGCGTGACCGGCGGGAACTGCATCTCCTGCGGCTGCTTGTACGGGAAGTAGCTGTCGACGGTCTGCTGGTACAGCGGCTGCTCGAACGTCAGGTCCTTCGGGTTCACCTTCTCGCCGAGCCGGAAGTCCTGGGACCGGTACATCGCGTTGTCCTGGCTCCAGCTCAGGTTCTTGCCGGTGTTCCAGGTCGCGTCGAACCCGTAGATCGCCTGCTTGCCGTTGATCCCCAGCTCGCCCTTCTTCGCCCATGCGAACTTCGGGCCGCCGTACCCGCGCAGGATCGCCTCGAGCTCCATCTGCGCGTCCGCCCACATCACCATCAGCTCCGGCTTCGCGCACTTCTTGGTGATCACCAGCTTGGCCACGTCGACGCCGACGCCGAGGTAGTTCCAGGCGGCGTACCGGACCTTGTTCGGGCCTTCGAGCGGCGGGATCGCCTGGTACTTGCGCCAGCGCGCGTTCGGGTCCTTCTGGTCGATGTCGACGAAGCCGCCCCAGTAGTACGACCGCGCGCCGCCGATGATCGGTTTGCCCGGGGAGTTCCCGTAGCGGTCCATCTGGTCCTGGTCGGCGGTGAACACGTCCTTGTTGATCAGCCCCTCGCCGTACAGGCCGTGCAGGTACTTGAGGCCCTCGCGCCACTCGTCCTTGTCGAACGTGACGTCGGCCTTGCCGTCGTTGACGACCAGCCACGGGTCACCCGGGTTGTAGAGGAACGCGTTCATGAAGTACGAGTCCAGCGCCGCGTCCTTGTAGCCCGCGAACGGGATCGTCTTGCCGTTGCCGCCGAGGTCGGCCTTCTTGAACGCCCGCAGTACCTCGCGGAACTCGTCGGTGGTCTTCGGGACGTCCAGGCCGACCTGCTGCAGCCAGTCGGTGTTCAGGAACGTCCGGCCGTTGCTGGCCCGGCAGTGGTAGCAGTCGTTGATGCTCGGGAACGAGTAGATCTTCTTGTCCGGCGCCTGCACCAGCTTGCGGGTGTCCGGGTAGTCCTTCATCGCCTGCTGCAGGTTCAGCGCGTACCCGCCGATGTGCTGGCCGACGTCGGTGAACAGGCCCTGCTGGCCGTACAGGAACAGCTGCGAGCGGGTGAACTTCACGCCCATGAACGCGTCCGGGATGTCGCCGGCCGCGATCATCGCGTTCACCTTGGTCATGATGTCGTCGTCGGTCCCGCCGATCTGGTTCCACTCGATGTGGACGTTCGTCTTCTGTTCCAGCCACTTGGTGAAGGCATTGGTCTTCCAGTCCCCGATCGTCACGTCCTGCGGTACGACGATCTTGAACGTCACCTTCTCGCTGGTGAGCGGCTTCAGCGCGCGGGCCACCGGGCCGACGTACCCCTCCGGGTACTGCACCGTGGCGAGCTTCGGGCCGAGCGTGACGCTCGGGACCACCTCACCCGCGCCCGCGACCGCACTGCCTGCGTTGCCACCGCCGCTGCAGGCGCTGAGCAGGCCGCCGGCGGCGGTCGCCGCGGTGAGTCCGAGGGCGCCGGACAGCAGTGACCGGCGGCTGACTCCCGGGCGTGCGTGATCGTTCGACATGGTTCCTCCAAGGCGGCTGGGTCGGAACAAAAGACGAAATATCCAATAGGATCTCGGATCTTGCCCGGGAGAATGACATAGAAAGCGAGTTGACGGAAGAGGTCGCCGAGCACTGAACGGGATCGACTGATCACTGTCAGCATCTTGCGTGTAAGCGTTTACTGCTTGCCGTTCCGCACCTGCCTTTCTTGCGTCAACGAACCGGTTAGGGTCGGGGCATGCCGACACCGAAGTTCATCCTCGACCTGCGCGAGAAGATCGGGCACGACCTGCTCTGGCTGACCGGGCTGAGCGCGGTGGTGCTCAACGACGACGGCGAGGTGCTACTGGTCCAGCGCGCCGACAACGGCCGCTGGAGCCTGATCGGCGGGATCCTGGAGCCGGGCGAGGAGCCGGCCGTCGCGGTGGTCCGTGAGATCCAGGAGGAGACCGCGGTCGAGGCACAGGTCGACCGCCTGCTCAGCATCGAGGCCATACCCCCGGCCGCCTACCCCAACGGCGACCGGGTCCAGTTCCTCGACCTCTGCTTCAGCTGCCGGCCCCTCGCCGGCGAGCCCCGAGTCAACGACGACGAGTCCACGGCCGTCGCCTGGTGGCCCCTCACCGCCCTCCCCGCCGAGCTCACCGCCCGCGAACACCTCCGCATCCAGCGAGCCCTCTCCCCCACGGACCAGCCGGTCTACATCACCGCCGCAGACTGAGCTGCAGGTCGCGCAGCCACCGCTCGCCGATCGCCGGCTCGCGGGTCAGCAACTCCGCGAGCTGCCGGCGTACCTTCGGCGTCCGTGCCGCCGCGACCAGCGTGACCGCCTCGGCCAGCGCCATCCGCGTCTTCTCGTCTCGCCGCGGGTCGGCCACCTCCGGGTCGGCCCAGCGGGTCCGGCGGAACGAGGCGGCGGTCTTGTACTGGTAGTCGCCGAAGTACGACCAGAGCCGCGCGTCCAGGGACACGTTCCGGATCGCCGACGCCGGCAGCTCCGCCGCGAACCCGGCGTGCTGCTGCCAGCGCCAGGTGTTCGGGCTGGTCTTCGTCCGGGCCGTGATCCCGACGAACCGCAACTGCCGGCGAATCACGTCCCACTGGGCATGCTCGTCGGCGACCCAGCGGCGCAGTACGCCGTACAGGTTCTCGAACGTCGAGCCCTCGTGCACCAGGTCGACGAACACGCTCGGGCGCCCACGCATCAGCTCGGCCGGCGCGAGACCGTCCGCAGCCAGGTTGGTCCGCAGCTGCCGGAGCTCGTCGTCGGTGAACGCCCGCCCGTCCCGCTGGAACAACGACAACGGCAGCGGACGCAGCCGCGAACTCCACTCCGTGTCCGCCAGCGCCCCGCTCAGCAGGTCGAACAGACTGTCCACCGACCGCCCGACGAAGTACAGCACGCCGTCGCCGCTCTGCCCCAGCACCCGCGCGGCGCAGCGGACCAGGTCGTCGAGGAAGAACGGCTCCCAGCTCTGTACGTCGTCCAGCAGCGAGCCGAGGTTGTCCGGCCGGATCAGGTCCCAGCGGAACGGCCGGTTCGCTTCCATCGGGTCAGTGCGCGGCCTCGTGCCAGGTGCGGCCGATGCCGACTGAGACGTCCAGCGGGACGGCCATGTCGACGGCGTGGCCCATGTCGTGCCGGACCAGTTCTTCGAGGGCTTCGCGTTCGCCCGGGGCGATCTCGAAGACGAGTTCGTCGTGGACCTGGAGGAGCATCCGGGACTTCAGGCCCGAGGCGCGCAGGGACGCGTCGACCTTGAGCATCGCCATCTTGATGACGTCCGCGGCCGAGCCCTGGATCGGGGCGTTCAGCGCCATCCGCTCGGCCATCTCGCGGCGCTGGCGGTTGTCGCTGGTCAGGTCCGGCAGGTAGCGCCGGCGGCCCAGGATGGTCTCGGTGTACCCGGTCTTGCCGGCGTCGATCACGATCGACCGCAGGTAGTCCCGGACCCCGCCGAAGCCCTCGAAGTACTCGTCCATCAGGCCCTTGGCCTCGTCGACGCCGATCTTCAGCTGCTGGCTCAGCCCGTACGCCGACAACCCGTAGGCGAGGCCGTAGTTCATCGCCTTGATCTTCGCGCGCTGCTCCTGCGTGACGTCACCGGGCTCGACCGAGAACACCCGGGACGCGGTCACCGAGTGGAAGTCCATCCCGGAGTTGAACGCGTCGATCAGGCCCTGGTCCTGCGACACGTGCGCCATGATCCGCATCTCGATCTGGCTGTAGTCCGCCGACATCAGCGACTCGTTGCCCTCGCCCACCACGAACGCCTGCCGGATCCGGCGGCCCTCCTCGGTGCGGATCGGGATGTTCTGCAGGTTCGGCTCGGTGGAGCTGAGCCGGCCGGTCGCCGCGATCGTCTGGTTGAACGTCGTGTGGATCCGGCCGTCGCGCGGGCTGATCGTCTTCAACAGACCCTCGACGGTCTGCCGCAACCGGGTCGCGTCCCGATGCGCCAGCAGGTACGCCAGGAACGGGTGCTCGGTCTTCTCGAACAGCGCCTGCAGCGAGTCCGCGTCCGTGGTGTACCCGGTCTTGGTGCGCTTGGTCTTCGGCATCTGCAGCTCGTCGAACAGCACCACCTGCAGCTGCTTCGGCGACCCGAGGTTGATCTCCTTGCCGATCACCTCGTACGCCGACGTCGCCGCCTCCCGCACGCCGGTCGCGAACCGCTCCTCGAGCTGCTCCAGGTACGGCCGGTCGACCGCGATCCCGTCCCGCTCCATCGCCGCGATCACCTGGATCAGTGGCAGCTCGACGTCCGCGAGCAGCGCCGTACCGGCCTGCTTCTCGAGCTCGGCGTCGAGCGTGTCCGCGAGGTCCGCGATCGCCCGGGCGCGCAGCATCGTGTGGTCCGCCGCCGGGCCGCCCTCGACGTCGTCGAAGCTCAGCTGCCCGTTGTCGGCCTCCTCGTTGCGCAGCTCGCGCTTGAGGTACCGCACGGTCAGGTCGGCGAGGTCGTACGCGCGCTGGTCCGGGCGGACGAGGTACGCGCTCAGCTGCGTGTCGGAGCTCAGCCCGCCCAGCGTCCAGCCACGCTCGAGGAACCCGAGCAGCGGGCCGTTCACGTCGTGCAGCGCCTTCGGCAGGGCCGGGTCGGCGAGCCAGACCTTCCAGGCCTCCTCGTCGTCCGGGGTCAGGACCTCCGGGTCGAACCAGGCCGCCGCGCCGGTGGGGTTCGCCAGCGCGAGCCCGGTGATCTGCCCGGTCCCGCCGCCCCAGCTGCCCTGGACGGCGACGCCGACCCGGTCGCCGCCGCTGACATGCTCCTTCAGCCAGGCCGCCAGCTCGCCCGGCTTCAGCTGCACGCCGTCCAGGTCGAAGCCGTGGTCGACGGTCGCGTCGACCTCCTCGTGCTCGGCCACCAGCCGCTCGCGCAGCACCCGGAACTCCAGGCTGTCGAACAGCGTGTGCACCTTGTCCCGGTCCCAGGCGACCCGGGCCAGGTCGTCGACCGACACGTCGAGGGTCAGGTCGCGGACCAGCTCGTTGATCTGCCGGTTCCGGATCACGTCGGCGAGGTGCTCGCGCAGCGACTCACCGGCCTTGCCCTTGATCTCGTTCACCCGGTCGATCAGGTCGTTCAGCGAACCGAACTGGTTCAGCCACTTCGCGGCGGTCTTCGGGCCGACGCCCGGGACGCCGGGCAGGTTGTCGCTCTGCTCGCCCACCAGCGCGGCGAGGTCGGAGTACATCCGGGGTCCGACGCCGTACTTCTCCTCGATCGCGGCCGGGTCCATCCGGGCGATCTCGGAGACGCCGCGCTTCGGGTACAGCACGGTGATGTTCTCGTTGATCAGCTGGAACGAGTCCCGGTCGCCGCTGCTGATCAGCACCTCGAAGCCCTGCTCGTCGGCCTGCGTGGCGAGCGTCGCGAGGATGTCGTCGGCCTCCCACCCGTCGATCTCCGTGGTCGGGATCCGGAGCGCCTCCAGCACCTCCTTGACCAGCGAGATCTGCCCCTTGAACTCGTCCGGCGACTTCGACCGGCCGGCCTTGTACTCCGTGTACTGCTCGGAGCGGAAGGTCTTGCGGGACACGTCGAACGCGACGCAGATGTGGGTGGGCTGCTCGTCGCGGAGCATGTTGATCAGCATCGAGGTGAACCCGTACACCGCGTTGGTGTGCTGACCGGTGGTGGTGGAGAAGTTCTCCACCGGGAGCGCGTAGAACGCCCGGTACGCCAGCGAGTGCCCGTCCAGCAGCAGGATCCGCGGTCGCCCGGTGCCCGGGGTCGCGGAGTCCTTGGTCATGGTGTTCGTTTCTGGAGCCACGTACCGACTCTAATGGGTCCCACGGACAGTTCTGACACACTGCTTCCGTGACAGATGAATCGAACCTCGGACCAGGCATGAGCCTCGAGGGCACGCTCCTGCAGACGATGGGAATCGTTGTCAGCGAGGCGACGGCGGACCGGGTGGTCGCCACCATGCCGGTCAAGGGCAACACGCAGCCGTACGGCCTGCTGCACGGCGGCGCGTCCTGCGTCCTCGCCGAGAGCCTCGGCTCGATCGGCTCCGCGCTGCACGCGGCGACGTACGGGAAGGTCGCGGTCGGCGTCGACATCAACGCCACCCACCACCGCGCGGTCCGTGACGGTGTGGTCACCGGCGTGGCGACGCCCGTCTACCTCGGCCGTACGACGACGTCGTACGAGGTGGTCATCACCGACGACCGGGACAAGCGGGTGTGTACGGCGCGGATCACTTGCCAGCTGATTCAGGCTCCACCCGGGAGCTGACCGCGCGGCGGGCGAAGGCCGACCGCCGCGAGGAGAGCAGGGCGAGCAGGTTCGGGGCGTGCTCGGCGGCGAGCCGGCGGCGGACGGTCAGCGTGTTCGCGAACCGCAGTACGCCGGCCTGGCCGAGACCGAGGCGGGCCAGGAACCGGTTCGCCTCGCGGGCGATCGCGGGCGCGACCACGGCGAGGTGCGCGCAGCTCTCGTACTCCGCCCACGCGACCGCCTCCGCGATCAGCGCCTTGCCGAGGCCGTGCCGGCGGGCCGCGTCGGTGACGTGCAGGTACTCGACGGTGACCGTGTTGTCGTCGTGCAGCGGGCTGATCGCGGTCCGGCGCAGGTACGCCATCCCGTGCACCGCGCCGTCCAGCTCGACCACCAGCAGCCGGCCGTCCGGGTCGTCGAGATGTTTGCCGACAGCAACCTCCGCGGCGGCGACGGACGGCGGCGCCGGCAACCGGGACGGCAGCCCGGCGGCGGTGCTGAGCTCGCGCCACAGCGTGACCAGGGCGTCCGCGTCCCCCGGCTGCGCGTCCCTCACCTCGACGGCTGCCACCACAGCGACCTCCCGGTCCGGTCCACCCCCGAGGTGAACAGACGGGCCGATACGCTCGTCCTCGCGCAACAGTAGGCCCTCGGGGGTCACCTGCAAAGTCGAGTTGGAGACCAGTTTGTTCATCGGAATCGGGACCGCCGTGAACGTCGCGACGGTGCTCGTCGGTTCGGTACTCGGCGTGCTCGTCGGCCACCGGCTCAGTCACCGGACCAGGGACCTCGTCACGGACGCGATCGGCCTGGTCACGCTGCTGATCGCGATCTCCTCGGCACTCACCGTCGGTGACAAGGCACTCAGCGACGCGGTCGGCAGCAGCGCCCCGGTGCTGATCGTGCTCGGCGCGATGCTGATCGGCGGCATCATCGGCTCGCTGCTGCGGATCGAGCAGCGGCTGGAGGGCTTCGGCGCCTGGATGCAGCACCGGTTCGACCGCGGCGAGGGCGAGGGCAAGTTCGTCGAGGGGTTCGTGTCCGCGTCGATGGTGTTCTGCGTCGGCCCGCTGACGTTCCTTGGCGCGCTCTCCGACGGCCTCGGCCGCGGCGCGGACCAGCTGTTCCTGAAGGCGGTCCTCGACGGCTTCACCAGCATCGCCTTCGCCGCCTCGTTCGGCTGGGGCGTAGCAGCCTCGGCCGTCGTCGTACTCGTGGTGCAGGGTTCGATGACCGCAGTAGGAGCAGTACTGGGCGACGTACTGCCTGATGCCCATGTCACCGCACTCGGCGCCACCGGCGGCGTGATGCTCATCGGAGTGGCGCTCAGGTTGCTGAAACTCAAGCAGGTAGCGGTCGCCGACCTGCTGCCCGCACTGATCGTCGCCCCGCTGCTGGTCCAGTTGCTCGTCGTGATCCGCAACTGAACCAGCAGCGAAGGCGTCAGTCCTCGCCCAGATAGGCCTTCCGGACCGAGTCGTTCACCAGCAGGTCGCGACCGGTGCCGGACAGCACGATCTTCCCGACCTCGAGCACGTACCCGAAGTCGGCGCGCTTCAGCGCCGCCTGCGCGTTCTGCTCGACCAGCAGGATCGTCGTACCCTGCTTCTGCAGCTCGGTCACGGTGGACATGATCCGCTTCATCATCAGCGGCGACAGGCCCATCGACGGCTCGTCCAGCATCAGCAGCTTCGGCCGGCTCATCATCGCCCGGCCCATCGCCAGCATCTGCTGCTCACCGCCCGAGAACGTACCGGCCGGCTGCTTGCGCCGCTCCCCCAGGATCGGGAACAGGTCGTACGCCGCCTGCAGATCGGTGCGCACCCCCGTCGGATCCTTGCGGGAGAACGCGCCCAGCATCAGGTTCTCCTCGACCGAGAGCCGCGGGAAGATCCGCCGCCCCTCGGGCGAGTGCGCCAGCCCCCGGGCGACGATATCGTGCGCCGCCACGTGGTCGATCCGCTCGCCCTGGAACCAGACCTCGCCGGACGTCGGCCGGAGCAGACCCGAGATCGTCTTCAGCGTGGTGGTCTTGCCGGCGCCGTTGGTGCCGATCAGCGACACCACCTGCCCCTGCTCCACGCTGAAGCTGATCTTCTTCACCGCGACGATCTTGCCGTAGGCAACTTCCAGGTCCTTGACCTCGAGCATGGCCGTCATCAGACCTCACCTCCGGGTACGCCGTCCTGCGGCCTGATGTCACCGTCGTCCTCGTCGTCCTCGCCGGTGCCGATGTAGGCCTCGATCACCCGCGGGTCGGACTGCACCTCGGCGGGCGAGCCCTCGATCAGGGCCTGGCCCTGGACCAGGCAGAGCACCCGGTCGCAGAGGTTGAAGATGAATCGCATGTCGTGCTCGATCACCACCACCGCGAGGCCGGCGTCCCGGATCTTGAAGATCAGGTCACTGGCCTGCCGGGTCTCCTGCGGGTTCATACCGGCCGTCGGCTCGTCCAGCAGGATGAGCTTCGGGTCGGTGGCCAGCGCCCGGGCGATCTCGAGCCGGCGCTGGTCGCCGTACGGCATGTTCCGGGCCAGGTGCTCGGCAGACTTGCCCAGACCGACGAAGTCCAGCAACTCCTGGGCCCGCAGCCGGGTGGCCGCCTCCTCGTGCCGGAACTTCGGCCCGTGGATCACCGACGTGAACGCGCCCGCGCTGGTCCGGCAGTACCGGCCGACCATCACGTTCTCCAGCGCGGTCATGTTCGCGAACAGCCGGATGTTCTGGAACGTCCGCGCCATCCCGGCCCGGACCACGGCCCGCGGCTTGGGCGGCAACGGCGCCAGCACGCCCGGCATCGGCGGAGTCAGGCCCGGGTTCGCCTGCAGCAGCGGTGTGTCCTTCATGCCTCCGCCGCGCATCCGCTGCGGCAGGAAGAACATCGGCGCCCGCTTCTGCGCCGGCGAGGCGGCGAACCGTACCTGGCCGCTGGTCGGCTTGTAGAGGCCGGTCAGGCAGTTGAAGAACGTCGTCTTGCCGGCACCGTTCGGGCCGATCAGACCGACGATCTCGCCCTGCCGGACAGTCAGGCTGACGTCGTTCACGGCCAGCAGACCGCCGAACCGCATCGTCACACCGGTTGCCTCGAGCACCGTTTCGCCGGTCGCCGCCGGCCGGTCCACGTCCTGCACGGTGGTCATTTCGCCTCCCCGGTGACGAGTTGTTCCTCTTCGACCACGTCGGCCAGTTCCTCGTCCTCCTCGTGGAACTCCAGCTGCCTTCGTCTGCTCGCGACCAGCCCCTCGGGCCGGAATCGCATCATCAGCACCAGCAGCAGACCGAACATCAGCAGCCGGTACTCCTGGAAGAACCGCAGCTTCTCCGGCAGCAGCTTCAGGATCGTCGCACCCAGCAACACGCCGGCGATGGTGCCCATACCGCCGAGCACGATCGCGGCCAGGAGGAACGCCGACTCGATGAACTGGTACTGGTCCGGGCTCACCGCGGCGTCCTGGTGGGCCTTGATGGTGCCGGCCAGACCGGCCAGGAAGGCGCCGACCGCGAACGCGAGCAGCTTCAGCCCGAAGACGTTCACGCCCATCGCCTCGGCGGCCTTCTCGTCCTCCCGGATCGCAACCCAGCCGCGGCCGATCCGGCTGTTGTTCAGCCGGGCGAAGACCAGAATCACGAACCCGATCAGCACCAGCAGCAGGAAGTAGTAGTTCGAGAACCTGCCCAGGTCGATCGGGCCCAGGGTGTGACTGTCACCGAAGTTGAAGCCGCCGAGTTTCAGGTCCGGGATGCCCGGTACGCCGTTCGGCCCGTTGGTCAGGTTCGGGCCGTTGTTGCCGTCCAGGTTGCCCATCGTGAACCGGAAGATCTCGCCGAAGCCGAGCGTGACGATCGCCAGGTAGTCGCCGGAGACCCGCAGCGTCGGCGTACCGATGATCAGGCCCAGCACCATCGAGACACAGGCGCCGAGCAGCACCACGACCAGGAACGGCGGCTTCCAGTGCACCGTCGCGAACGCCGACTGCGACAGCACCGCGGCCGTGTACGAACCGGCACCGAGGAACGCGATGTACCCGAGGTCCAGCAGGCCGGCCAGGCCGACCACGATGTTCAGGCCCATCGCGGTGGCACTGAAGATCAGCACCTGGTTCGCGATCGACATGTTCGCGTCCGACCCGTTCTGGGTGAACGGGAACAGGAACGCGACCACGAACGCGGCCAGCGTCAGCACCCGCTTGCGGCGCTGCGCGACGTGACCGATCCACGACAGCGCACCGGTCCGGAACAGCGTCGTCGCGACCACGCCGATGAACAGCAGGCAGAGGATGAACGACCACGCGTCCTGCAGACCGAGCGCGTACGCCGCGGCGTACAGGATCGAGCCCATCAGTACGGCGATCGCCAGGATCTCGAACCAGCCCGGCAGCCGGGCCGCGCTCAGGTCCCGCAGTTGCCGCAACGGCAGCATCCACGCCGACACCGCGAGCAGTACGGCGCCCACGAGCGACACGTACCCGCCCGGGTTCACGTTGATCAGGCCGCCGGCCTGGGTGGTGATCGCGATCACGATCAGCACCATGTAGAGCGCCAGTCCGGTACCGAGCACCTGCAGCCCGAGCGTCGCGTCCAGCCAGGAACCGAGCTTGACCAACGGGCCCTTCTCGGCCAGCAGCAGGACGAGCGACAGCACCGCGCCGAGGATCGCGAGGATCTGCAGGCCGCCCGGATAGAAGTTGATCGACAGGTCGTTCAGGATCTCGCTGTTGTAGCTCCAGGACAGGAACGAGCCCACGATGAGCAGCGCCGCGCCGGCGAGGCCGAGCGGCCACGCGAACGGCTTGCCCGGCCTCGCCGCCGGCGCCTCGGCGGCCTCACCCACAGGGGTCTTGACGTCGGTCATGCCCGGTCCACCACCCTCGCGCCGAGCAGGCCCTGCGGCCTGAAGACCAGAACCAGAATCAGGATCACGAACGCCCAGACGTCCTTCCAGGTGCTACCACCGAACTGGCCCGGGATGTACTGCGTGGCCATCGCCTCGACCACACCGAGCACCAGACCGCCGACGACCGCGCCGTACACGTTGCCGATACCGCCCAGGACCGCGGCGGTGAACGCCTTCAGGCCGGCCAGGAAGCCCATCCGGAAGTCGATGTTGTTGTTCTGCAGACCCTGCGAGACCCCCGCGATCGCGGCGAGCACCGCACCGAGGGCGAACGCGACCACGATGATCCGGTCGACGTTGATACCCATCAGCCGCGCGGTGTCCGGGTCCTGCGACACGGCCTGCATACCGCGGCCGAGCCGGGTCCGGTTGATGAAGAACCACAGCACCACGGCGCAGACCACCAGCGCGGCGACCGTGAAGATCGCGGACCGCTGGATCGTCACACCGCCGACCTGCAGCGCCTTGCCGGTCACGCCGTCGAGCTGCGGGAACGGGATCCGCGCCTTCGCGCTCGGCCACGCGACCTTGTTGATGAGCTCCTTGAACAGCACCCAGCCGAGCTCCGCGGCGACCGCTGCCACCGCGGCGGCGACCGCCACCGAGCGGACGTCGATGCTGACCCGGGCCTGCTCCTTCACGGCCTGGCCGACGGCCATGCCGACCAGGGTGCCGACGACCGCGCCGCCGACGATCGCGATCACGACGTACACCGCGGAGACGTCGGTGCTGATCAGCAGCACCACGATCCACAGCGCCACCGCACCGGCCGCGCCGCCGAGCAGCGGGGCCCGGTCGAACCACTTGGTGACCGGGTTGTCGAGGTTCGCGCCGGACTGCCGGCGGCTGACCGCGTAGCCGGCCGCGATCGCGAGCCCGGCGAACACCACCACGGTCCAGCCCGGACGTTCGTAGAACAGCCGGATGAACTCCTGCAGGAACACGGAGATGCCGATCGCCGTGATCAGCGGTGCGAGACGTGGCGCGTTCCGCAGGGGACGGTACGCGATACGTTCCATCAGCACCGCGGTACTGACCGACGCGATCATCGCGCCGACGATCATCACCGGCAGGATCCACACGCTGGTCTGACCGTTGAAGAACAACAGGTACGTCGTCAGCGCACCGAACGCGCCGATCATGAACACCTCGCCGTGGGCGAAGTTGATGAGCTGCACGATGCCGTACACGACGGTGTACCCGACCGCGATCAGGGCGTACAGCGAGCCCAAGGTCAACCCGTTGACGAGCTGCTGGAAGAACTGGTCCACGTCGACCTCCCATCTGCCTCGGTTGTGACATGCCAGGGGGGTGGGAGGATCACTCCCACCCCCGAGACATGAGGTCGACCCTGCCTACTTGTTCTCGAACGCCTTGGTCTCGACCGTCGCCCACTTGCCGGCGGCAACCTTGTAGACGGTGAGCACCTTGGAGGTGGTGTCGCCGTACTGGTCGAAGGCCACCTTCCCGGTCACGCCGTCGAAGGAGACCTTGCTCATGGCATCGACCGTCGCCTGACGCGCGGACTCCACGTCCTTGGCGTCCTTCAGCGACACCTTCAGGGCGTCGATGATCGCGTTCGCCGCGTCGTAGGAGTAGCCGCCGTACGCCGCGTACGGCTCCTTGAAGCCGGCCGCGTTGTAGTCCGAGACGAACTTCTTCGCCGAGTCCAGCGAGTCCACCGGCGCACCGACCGAGGTGGCCAGGTCGTTGTCGGCGGTCTTACCGGCCAGGGTGATGTACTTCGGGTCGTAGATACCGTCGCCGCCCATCAGCGGGACGTTCAGGCCGGCGGCCTTCGCCTGCTGCGACAGCGGGCCGGCCTGCGGGTACTCACCACCGTAGTAGATGGCCTGCGGGTTCGACGGCTTGATCGCCGTCAGCGCCGCCTGGTAGTTCGAGTCGTCCGGGTTGATCGTCTGGGCCGCGGTGATCGTGCCGCCCAGCTTCTTGAACTCCTCGGTGAAGGTGCCGACCAGGCCCTGGCCGTACGCCTTCTTGTCGTGGATCGTGGCGACCTTGGTGATCTTCGCGGTCTCGTACAGGTACCGCGCCGCGAACGGGCCCTGGACCGCGTCCGTGGTGCAGGTCCGGAAGTACGTCGGGTACGGCCGCTTCGGGTCGGTCTGCCAGTTGGCGCCCTGGGTCAGGCCCGGGCCGGTGTTGGCCGGCGAGACCTGGACGATCTTCGCCGCGGCGAGGACCGGCTGGACCTGCTGGCTGACGCTGGTGTTCAGCGTGCCGACGACGCCGATGACGTCCTTGTCGCTGGAGAGCGCGGTGGCCGCGTTCTTGCCGGGGTCCGGCTTGGCCTCGTCGTCCTTCGGCACGACCTCGAGCTTCCAGCCCGGGATGGCGTTGGAGTCGTTGGCCTGCTTCACAGCGAGTTCGACAGAGTGCTGGATACCCAGACCCAGGGCCGACAAGTCTCCGGACAGCGGCGCGATGACGCCGATCTTCGCGGTCTTGGTCGAGCCTCCGGAGCCCCCGCCAGAGTTGTTGCCACTGCGTGAACCGCAGGCAGTCAGGGCCAACGACGCAACGATCAGCGTCGCGCCGACCCGTACTACGGAACGCTGGTGCACTGTTCCTCCAATGTCTGGATAGTCCCAGCGAGACCGGGACTCTCGCGCATTTGCCGCGAGCATCCGCAGGTTAGACCCGGCGATGGTCCCAAGCGAACAGCGCACTGCCTGTGTTGTGAGGTCGTTACCCCGGTAAGCATCGTCTTAGCATCTGGATGCTGACCCCGCAGGTGTGGCAGTGACATAGGGTCAGCACGCGAACTACCTCGGTGAGATTCGGTGCCGGTCAATCGGCCGGACCGCCACGGTTCGTCACGATTGCGCCGCCGGGTTCACCTCACGGTCACGACACGCCGGTATTGCAGGCGGATCACGGCCAGGTCGTGCTCACGCCGTACACAGGTAGCGCTCAGGAGTCGCCGGCCTCGTTCACCACCAGTTCGGCGACCTGCCGCATCGAGACCCGCTTGTCCATCGCGGTCTTCTGGATCCACCGGAACGAGTCCGGCTCGGACAGCCCGAACTTGGTCTGCAGGATCGACTTCGCCCGGTCCACCAGCTTCCGCGTCTCCAGCCGCTCGGCCAGGTCCGCGACCTCCCGCTCCAGCTCGGCGAGCTCGACGTACCGGGAGGCGGCGATCTCGATCGCGGGCAACAGGTCGGCCTTCGAGAACGGCTTCACCAGGTACGCCATCGCGCCCGCGTCCCGGGCCCGCTCGACCAGCTCCCGCTGCGAGAACGCGGTCAGCATCAGCACCGGCGCGATCCGCTCCCCCGCGATCTTCTCCGCCGCACTCAACCCGTCCAGCTTCGGCATCTTCACATCGAGAATCACCAGATCCGGCCGCTGCTCGATCGCCAGCCGGATCGCCTCCTCCCCGTCCCCCGCCTGCCCGACGACGTCATACCCCTCTTCCGCGAGCATCTCAGCCAGATCCATCCGAATCAGAGCCTCGTCCTCAGCGATCACCACACGCTTAGCAGTCACACCCGACACCTTATCGACCCCACGTCACGACTTAGGCCCGACAAACCCGTCCAACACCGCCACACCTTCCTTCCGACTGACCGCAACCACGTTCGGCCGCGGCCGCCGCCACTTGATACCCAGCTGATCCAGCGCATCCGTCAGTATGTTGCGGATGTCCTCAGACTCGTTGGAGAACATGTAGCGCACGTAGTAGTACTGCTTCCCGTCCGGCTTACTCGCCCAGTTCATGAACCGGCACCCGTCGGAGTGGAAGAGCCCGCGCAACAGCTGTTCGGGGTACTTGGCAACAATCTCCCGCTGCCAGTCCGCTAACTCGATCTTCCGCCGATGTTTCAGCCCCGGCCCATGCTGCGGAAACAGGCACGGCCAGTGCTTCCATCGAGCCTCCGTCCGCACGTAGCCGACGCCGCGACGCGGACACGGACTCGCGGTCGGCTTGACCAGCTTCATGGTCTCGAAGATCTCGCGATTGAGATCCGGGTACTTCTCGTCGTTGGCTATCTGCAGCGTGAACACGCCCCGCCGCGCCTTCGCGATGTGCCCGTCGCCGAGATACCACCCCAGCAACAACGCGTACGCCGCCTCATCCAACTCGGCCCCATCGCACCGCGGACACGGCGTCCCCTGAAACCCGGTCCCCCGCGGCAACCCGCGCCGCTGATACAGCCGCCGCCACCGCCTGATCGTCTTGATCGCCACACCGTGGATCTCAGCGTTGGCACGATCCGGCACGCCGTCGTCCGACATCCGCAGTGCAGAGTCCACCGTCTCCTGCGACCTGATGTGCCCCATGCCTCATCGTCGGGCACGGCACGGACAGTTTTCGGTTGGTAGCACCGATGCGCTAACATCTGTCTGGCCACATGCCCTGGTATTCCAATTGGCAGAGAACGCGGATTCAAAACCCGTACAGTGTGGGTTCGAGTCCCACCCAGGGCACCGAAATCTGTCGGTACAGCCTGCGAAGCTCGGTTGGTGTAGGACGAGCAGACGCGGGCGGTCGCACTCGATGCAATCTTCTCCGGCGATAGCCTGAACTCGATCAGCAAGCGGCTCGGGATCAGCCGGGCGGCGCTTCGGGACTGGCGCGATCGCACTGACCGCGCTACCTATGCGAGCGCGTGTCCCCGCTGTGCCGACGCGCCGCTCGACGCCGCGCAGTACGCGCATCAACACGAGATCGTTGCCGAGTACCCCGAACTGTTGCTCCGCGGCCTCTTCAACTCCGAAGGCTCCCGCGTCGCGAACTGGACCACGCGAACAGTCGCCGGCCACCCCACATGTGGTTGAGGTGCGCACAACCGCGACTGGTCGGTGTAAAGACCGACAGGACGTAGACACCCGCGGCACCTGCCACAGACGGTCCCTGAGGGTGGACGGAGCGGGCCGCGGACGGACACGTCCTGTCGAAATTCACCTGTCGCCCGACCTGCTTGGTGTTGCTCGTCCGCCGTGGACGTGTTCGAGGCGAACGGTCGGGTGACCGTTCGCCTCGAGTAGTACTTCTGCTGTCAGCTGTTCTTACGGGTTGGGGCTGCGGTAGGCGGGGGCGATGCCTTCGATGGCGTCGCCCATGCGGTGGACTCGGAGGGCGTTGGTGGAGCCGGGGATGCTGGGTGGGGAGCCGGCGACGATTACCACCAGGTCGCCCTTTTGGAGGATGCCGAGTTCGAGGAGGCGCTGGTCTACCTGGCGGACCATTTCGTCGGTGTGTTCGACGGTGGGGACGATGTGGGTGGTGATGCCCCAGACGACGCTCAGCCAGGAGCTGACGGACGGGACCGGGGTGAACGCGAGCAGCGGGACCTCGGTGCGGTAGCGGGCCAGGCGCAGTGCCGTGTCACCGGACTGGGTGAAGGCGATCAGGTACTTCGCGTCCAGCCGCTCGGCCACGTCCGCGGCCGCGCGGGCGATCACGCCGCCCTTGGTCTTCGGCTCCCACTCGATCTCCTGGACCCGGCTGAGGCCGTGCTCCTCGGTGGACTCCACGATCCGGGCCATCGTCCTGACGGTCTCGATCGGGAACCGGCCGACGCTGGTCTCGCCGGACAGCATCACCGCGTCGGCGCCGTCGAGTACGGCGTTCGCGACGTCGGAGGCCTCCGCCCGGGTCGGCCGCGGCGCGGAGATCATCGACTCCAGCATCTGGGTGGCGACGATCACCGGCTTCGCGTTCAGCCGGGCCTGGTCGATGATCAGCTTCTGGACCAGCGGGACCTCCTCGAGCGGGAGCTCCACGCCGAGGTCACCGCGCGCGACCATGAACCCGTCGAAGGCCTCGATGATCTCGTCCAGGTTCGCGACCGCCTGCGGCTTCTCGATCTTGGCGACGACCGGGAGCCGCAGCCCCTCCTCGTCCATGATCTTGTGCACGAGCTGGATGTCGGCGGCGTCGCGCACGAACGACAGCGCGATCATGTCGGCCGGCAGGTGCAGCGCCCAGCGCAGGTCCTCGGCGTCCTTCTCGGACAGCGCCGGCACGCTCACCGACACGCCCGGCAGGTTGATGCCCTTGTGGTTCGAGACCGGTCCGCCGACGGTGACCCGGCAGATCACGTCGGTCTCGGTGACCTCCTCGGCGACGAGCCCGATCCGGCCGTCGTCGATCAGCAGCTGGTCACCGGGGTTCACGTCGCCCGGCAGGCCGTCGTACGTCGTTCCGCAGATGGTCTGGTCGCCCGGCACCTCCCGGGTGGTGATCGTGAAGCGCTCACCGTAGGTCAGGGTCGCCTTGCCCTCGGCGAACTCGGCCAGCCGGATCTTCGGGCCCTGGAGGTCGACGAGGATGCCGACGTTGCTCCCGGTCTCCGCGGCGGCGGTGCGGATCCGTTGATAGATCCGTTCGTGCTCGGCATGGGCGCCGTGGCTCAGGTTCAGCCTTGCGACGTCCATACCGGCTTGGACGAGTTCCGTGATGCGCTCCGGGGCGGCCGTAGCCGGGCCGAGCGTACAAACGATCTTTGCGCGACGCACGTCACAAAACCCTACTCCTGCAAACCACTGCCCCCGCTGGTCCGCCCCCCTTACTGGACAGTTAACAACCGGGGAACTCCTCGGCGGATCGCTGAATCGTCAAGAGGACAAGGGGGTGTAGGCCCCGACGGTGATGTCGCCGGTCAGCTCGGCGGTGACCGTCTGGAGGCCGACCGGCTCGCCCTTCAGGTACGTGATCAGGGTGACCTCACCCGGCCGCCGCAGCGTGTAGCCGAGGGCGAAGGCGTACGCCGCTCCCCCGGTCGTCCCGTTCGTGTACGTCGTGACCGGCCGCCCGTCGACGACTTTGGTCTCCGGCCCGACCTGGTGATGCAGGTGCCCCGAGAGCAGCAGCGTCGCGCAGCCCCGGGAAGCGGTGTCCGCGAACGACGACGGATCATGGACGACGAATGTGGCGATCCGTTTGTCGGATGGCTGGTCGCAGGCGATGTCGGCGAGCCGCTTGGACTGGTGGTCGACGGTCTCGTCGCCCGGCTGGTCCGCGCTGCCGAGCCCGGTCTTGGTCGGGTCGCTGTCGCCGAGGAACCGGATCCCGTCGACCTCGACCGGCTTGCTGTCCAGCACGGTGAAGCCGCTCTTGCGGTACGCCGCCTCGACGTGCCCGCCGGCGTCGTGGTTGCCGGCCACCGCGACCACCTTGAAGTCCTTGAAGTGCTGACGCAGCGAGTTGACGCTGAACATCTCCCATTCCTGCCCTGACGAGGTGTCGTCGCCGGCGTCGATCAGCAGTTTCGCCCCGGCCGCCTTGGCGATCTCGGCAGCGACCGGGTCCATCCCGATGTTGTCGTGCCGGTCGTTGACCTGGATCGCGACCTTCTCGTCCTTGCCCGGCTGGTGGATCTGCCGCTTGACCCCGTTGACCTTGTCCTTCAGCTGGCCGTAGAACTGGGTCGACCGCTGGTACGTCTCGACGGCGGTCTTGATCACCCCGACCCCGCCGGTGGTGGAGAACCCGGCCGCCACCTCGACCCC
The DNA here is from genome assembly GCF_042730855.1 of Kribbella sp. NPDC059898. Taxonomy (NCBI): domain Bacteria; kingdom Bacillati; phylum Actinomycetota; class Actinomycetes; order Propionibacteriales; family Kribbellaceae; genus Kribbella; species Kribbella sp. NPDC059898. The sequence continues at coordinate 245,390 of NZ_JBHWKR010000006.1, read as the reverse complement.
CTTGAGCTGGTCATCCAGGTCGAGCTGCGGCAGCAGTTGCGCCAGCGAGATCCACTGGGTCGCGGGCGCCTCCACCCGGCGCATCCGGCCCGGCCCGAAGATCGAGGCGATCGTGATCAGCATCGCGACGAGTACGACGATCGCCCGGTGCTCGACCCGCCGTTCGTGCCGATGTACGAGGTGCCACAGCTCGCGGCGGCGCCGTACGCCGATCATCGTCCACAGCGTGGCGACGAGTACGACGACCAGGAACCCGGTTCCCGCTCCGGCGAGCGCGTCGTCGACCGCCATTTCCTGGACGGTCTGCTGGATCCGCGCGATCTCACCTTCGGGCTGGGCGGCGATCAGCGCGTCCCTGTTGATCAGGTCGGTGAGGTTCGCGGCGTCGGTCTCCTGGACGTCGATGTAGACACCGATCCCGAGTGGGTCGCTACTGGCGAGCCGGAACCGCGGCAGCACCGCGCCGAGGTCGACGGTCGCATGCCCGTCGAACGTCGGCGACACGACCGCCGCGTGCGCACCGATCGTGACCCGCTCGGAGTCGTTCACAAACGCGAACAGCCCGACCACGACCGAGGTCGCCACGAACAGCACGCTCAACGCGGCCCAGGGCGCCATCGCCCGGAGCCGCGCCTTCGTCACCAGCCGCTTGACCACGGTCCCCAACCTAGCGGCCTGCTCTATCCCACGCCCCCACCGCCACGGCCACCCGGCTCATCCCCCGCCCATCCGGCCCATTTCAGTGGTTAACCCGTCGCCGTGCCCGTTCACCTCGCGCATGCGGTGCGGGAACGGGCACTTTGCCGGGTTAACCACTGAAATGGCTCTCGGTGGGAGGACTTGGGTCAGACGGCCAGGGGGCGTGCCGTCGGAGGGATCGGGGTCGGCAGGGTCGACGAGCCGGTGAGGTGCGCGTCCACGCCGCCGGCGCAGGACCGGCCCTCGGCGATTGCCCAGACGATCAGCGACTGACCGCGGCCGGCGTCGCCGCAGGCGAACACCCCTTTGACCGAGGTCTGGTACTGCTTGTCCCGCTTGACGTTGCCGCGCTCGTCGAGCTCGACGCCGAGCTGCTCGAGGAAGCCCTCGCGCTCCGGGCCGAGGAATCCCATGGCCAGCAGCACGAGCTGCGCCGGGATGGTCCGCTCCGAGCCCTCGACCGGGGTGAAGCGACCGTCCTTGAACTCGACCTCGACCAGGTTCAGCCCCGACACGTTGCCGTCGGCATCGGCTTCGAAGTTCACCGTGGAGACGGCGTACACCCGGTCGCCGCCCTCCTCGTGCGCGGACGCGACCCGGTAGATCATCGGGTACGTCGGCCACGGCTGGTTGCCCGGGCGCTCCTCGGAGGGCCGCGGCATGATCTCCAGCTGGGTCACGGACCGGGCGCCCTGACGGTGCGCCGTACCGAGGCAGTCGGCGCCGGTGTCGCCGCCGCCGATGATCACCACGTCCTTGCCGGTGGCAACGATCTGGTCCTCGACGGTCTGCCCGAGCGCGACTCGGTTCGACTGCGGCAGGTACTCCATCGCCTGGTGGATCCCGCCGTACTCGCGGCCCGGTACCGGCAGGTCGCGCGCGGCGGTGGAGCCGGTCGCTATCACGACCGCGTCGTACCGCTGCTTGAGCTGGGTCCCGGTGACGTCCACGCCGACGTTGACGCCGGAGCGGAAGACCGTGCCCTCGTCCTTCATCTGCTGGATGCGGCGGTCGACCTGTTCCTTCTCCATCTTGAACTCGGGGATGCCGTACCGCAGCAGGCCGCCGGGCTTGTCGGCGCGTTCGTACACCGCGACCGTGTGCCCCGCGCGGGTCAGCTGCTGGGCCGCGGCCAGGCCGGCCGGGCCGGACCCGACGACCGCGATCGTCTTACCGGTCAGCCATTCGGGCGGCTGCGGCTTGACGTCGCCGGTCTCCCAGGCCTTGTCGATGATCGCGACCTCGACGTTCTTGATCGTCACCGGGTCCTGGTTGATGCCGAGCACGCAGGCGGTCTCGCACGGCGCCGGGCACAGCCGCCCGGTGAACTCCGGGAAGTTGTTGGTGGCGTGCAACCGCTCGATCGCCGACGACCAGTCGTCCCGCCAGACCAGGTCGTTCCACTCCGGGATCAGGTTGCCCAGCGGGCAGCCGTTGTGGCAGAACGGGATGCCGCAGTCCATGCAGCGGCCGGCCTGCTTGGTGATGATCGGCAGCAACGCCTTGCCGGGCCCGCCGGGGTAGACCTCTTTCCAGTCCTGCACCCGCTCCGCGACCGGCCGCCGGTCGGCGACCTCGCGGCCGGTGGTCAGGAATCCCTTGGGGTCAGCCATCAGATGGCCTCCATCATCGCTCGCGTGGTCGCGTCCTCGTCCAGCCCGTCGCGCTCGGCGGCCGCCTTGGCCGCCAGCACCCGGGCGTAGTCGCGCGGCATCACTGTGGTGAAACGCGGACCGGCGGCGGCCCAGTCGGCGAGCAGTTTCGCCGCCCGTTCCGAGCCGGTCTCCTCGTGGTGCCGCCGGACCAGGTCCCGCAGCAGCTCGGACTCGGCCTCGTCGGCCGGCCGCAGGTCGACCAGCTCCGGGTTGACCAGCGCGGGGTCCAGGTCGAGTACGTGGGCCACGCCGCCCGACATACCCGCCGCGAAGTTCCGGCCGACGGCGCCCAGGACGACGACCCGTCCGCCGGTCATGTACTCGCAGGCGTGGTCGCCGACCGCCTCGACGACCGCGGTGGCACCGGAGTTCCGGACGCAGAACCGCTGCCCCGCGCCGCCGCTGATGAACAGCTCGCCGGACGTCGCGCCGTACGCGATCACGTTGCCGGCGATGATCTGGTCGGCGGCGTCGAACCGGGCCTTGCGGTCCGGCCGGATGACCACCCGGCCGCCGGACAGTCCCTTGCCGACGTAGTCGTTGGCGTCACCCTCGAGCCGCAGGGTGACCCCGCGCGGCACGAACGCGGCGAACGAGTTGCCGGCCGACCCGGTGAAGGTCAGGTCGATCGTCCCGTCCGCGAGACCGGCGGCCTGGTACCGCTTGGTGATCTCGTGGCCGAGCATCGTGCCGACGGTCCGGTTCACGTTCCGGATCGCGACCTGCGCCCGGACCGGTTCGCCGTTCTCGAGCGCGGGCCGGCAGATCCGGATCAGCTCGTTGTCGAGTGCCTTGTCCAGCCCGTGGTTCTGCTCGACGGTCTGGTGCAGGGCCGCGCCCTCCGGCAGGGCCGGCACGTGCAGGATCGGCGACAGGTCGAGCCCGTCGGCCTTCCAGTGGTCGACCGCGCGCTCGATGTCGAGGACTTCGGCGTGCCCGATCGCCTCGTCCAGCGTCCGGAAGCCGAGCTCCGCCAGGTACTCGCGGACCTCCTCGGCGATGAACTCGAAGAAGTTCACCACGAACTCCGGCTTGCCGGAGAACCGCTCGCGCAGCACCGGGTTCTGCGTCGCGACGCCGACCGGGCAAGTGTCCAGGTGGCAGACGCGCATCATGATGCAGCCCGACACGACCAGCGGAGCGGTCGCGAAACCGTACTCCTCGGCGCCGAGGAGCGCCGCGATCACGACGTCCCGCCCGGTCTTCAGCTGGCCGTCGGTCTGGACCACGATCCGGTCCCGCAACCCGTTCAGCAGCAGGGTCTGCTGGGTCTCGGCGAGGCCGAGCTCCCACGGACCGCCCGCGTGCTTCAGCGAGGTCAGCGGCGCCGCACCGGTACCGCCGTCGTGGCCGGAGATCAGTACGACGTCCGCGTGCGCCTTGGAGACACCGGCCGCGATCGTGCCGACGCCGACCTCGGAGACCAGCTTCACGTGGATCCGCGCCCGCGGGTTCGCGTTCTTCAGGTCGTGGATCAGCTGCGCCAGGTCCTCGATCGAGTAGATGTCGTGGTGCGGCGGCGGCGAGATCAGGCCGACGCCGGGCGTCGAGTGCCGGGTGCTGGCCACCCACGGGTACACCTTCGGGCCGGGCAGCTGCCCGCCCTCGCCGGGCTTCGCGCCCTGCGCCATCTTGATCTGGATGTCGTCGGAGTTCGTCAGGTACTCCGCGGTCACACCGAACCGGCCGGACGCCACCTGCTTGATCGAGCTCCGCCGGGCCGGGTCGTACAGCCGGTCGGCGTCCTCGCCGCCCTCACCGGTGTTCGACTTGCCACCCAACTGGTTCATCGCGATCGCGAGCGTCTGGTGCGCCTCCATGCTGATCGAGCCGTAGCTCATCGCGCCGGTGGAGAACCGCTTGACGATCTCGCTGATCGGCTCGACCTCGTCGATCGGGATCGGCTGCCGGTCCGACGTGAACCCGAACAGGCCGCGCAGCGTCATCAGCCGCTCGGACTGCTCGTTCACCCGGGACGTGTACTGCTTGAAGATGTCGTACCGCCCGGTGCGAGTGCTGTGCTGCAGCCGGAACACCGTGTCCGGGTCGAACAGGTGCGGCTCGCCCTCGCGGCGCCACTGGTACTCGCCGCCGATCTCGAGCTTGCGGTGCGCGGGCAGGATCCCGTCCGCCGGGTACGCGCGCAGGTGCCGGCGGCGGACCTCCTCGGCGATCGTGTCCAGGCCGACGCCGCCGATCCGCGACGACGTACCGGTGAAGTAGATGTCGACCAGGAACGGGGACAGCCCGTTCGCCTCGAAGATCTGGGCACCCGTGTACGACGCAACGGTCGAGACACCCATCTTCGACATCACCTTGAGGACGCCCTTGCCGAGCGACTTCACCACGTTGCGGACCGCCTGCTCCGGCTCGATGCCCGGCAGGTAGGTGCCCTGGCGGCACAGGTCCTCGACGGACTCCAGCGCCAGGTACGGGTTGATCGCGGCCGCGCCGTACCCCATCAGGAGCGCGACGTGGTGGACCTCGCGGACGTCACCGGCCTCGACGACCAGGCCGACCTGGGTACGGGTCTTCTCCCGGACCAGGTGGTGGTGGATCGCCGACGTCAGCAGCAGCGACGGGATCGGCGCGCTGTCCGCGTTCGAGTGCCGGTCGGACAGCACCAGGATCCGGGCGCCGTCGGTGATCGCGGCGCTCGCCTCGGCGCACAGCTCGTCGAGCCGGGTCCGGAGCGCCTCGCCGCCGCCCTCCACGTCGTACACGCCGCGCAGCACCGTGGTGGCCAGGCCGGGCATGTCGCCGTCGAGGTTGATGTGCCGGAGCTTGGCCAGCTCGTCGTTGGTGATCACCGGGAACGGGATCACCACCTGCCGGCAGGACGCCGGGCTCGGGTTGAGCAGGTTGGCCTCCGGGCCGAGGCTGGACGACAGCGAGGTCACCAGCTCCTCGCGGATCGCGTCCAGCGGCGGGTTCGTGACCTGCGCGAACAGCTGCGCGAAGTAGTCGAACAGCAGCCGCGGCCGGTCGCTCAGCACCGCGATCGGGGTGTCGGTCCCCATCGAGCCGATCGGCTCGGCACCGGTCCGCGCCATCGGGGTGAGGATGAGCCGCAGCTCCTCTTCGGTGTACCCGAACACCTGCTGGCGGCGGGCCACCGACGCGTGGCTGTGGACGACGTGCTCGCGCTCGTGCAGGTCCTCGAACCGGATCAGTCCGGCGTGCAGCCACTCGTCGTACGGGTGCTCGGTCGCGAGGGCGTTCTTCACCTCGGTGTCGGTGATGATCCGGTGCGCGTCGACGTCGACCAGGAAGATCCGGCCCGGCTCGAGCCGGCCCTTCTCGGTCACGGTCGCCGGGTCGATGTCCAGTACACCGGCCTCGGACGCGAGCACGACGAGACCGTCGTCGGTGACCCAGTACCGCGAAGGGCGCAGACCGTTGCGGTCCAGCACCGCGCCGACCTTCGTACCGTCGGAGAAGACCACCGACGCCGGGCCGTCCCACGGCTCCATCAGCGTCGAGTGGAACTCGTAGAACGCGCGCCGCTTCGCGTCCATCGTGGTGGCGTTCTCCCACGCCTCCGGGATCATCATCAGCATCGCGTGCGGCAACGAGCGGCCACCGAGGTGCAGGAGCTCCAGGACCTCGTCGAACGACGCGGAGTCGGACGCCTCCGGCGTACAGATCGGGTAGAGCTGCTCGAGGTCACCAGGAATCAAGTCGCTCGAGAGCAGGGCCTCGCGGGCGCGCATCCAGTTCCGGTTGCCCTGGACGGTGTTGATCTCGCCGTTGTGGGCGATGTACCGGTACGGGTGGGCCAGCGGCCAGGACGGGAACGTGTTCGTCGAGAACCGGCTGTGCACGACGCCGATCGCGGACGCCAGGTCCGGGTCGGTCAGCTCCGGGAAGAACTTGTCGAGCTGGTCGGTGGTCAGCATCCCCTTGTAGGTGATGGTCCGGCCGGACAACGACGGGAAGTACGTCGTGGTCTCCTTCTCGGCGCGCTTGCGCAGCCGGAAGGCCATCCGCTCCAGCGCCAGGCCGAGCACGCGGCCCGCCTTCGCGGTCACGAACAGCTGCTTGAACGTCGGCATCACCGAGCGCGCGGTCGCACCGAGCAGGTCCGGCGTGGTCGGGATGTCCCGCCAGCCGACGACCGTCAGCTGCTCCTCCGCCGCCAGCTCCTCGATCCGGTCGACCGCCTTCGCGGCGTCGTCCGGGTCCGCCGGCAGGAACGCGATACCGGTCGCATAGCTGTGCGGCGCCGGCAGCTCGAAGTCACACGCCTTCCGGTAGAAGGCGTCCGGCACCTGGATCAGGATGCCGGCACCGTCACCGGAGTCGGGCTCGGCACCGGACGCGCCACGGTGCTCGAGGTTCCGCAGGGCGGTCAAGGCCTTGGCCACGATGTCGTGGCTCGGTTCACCGGTCAGGGTCGCGACGAAGGCCACACCGCACGCGTCGTGCTCGTGCTTGCCGTCGTACAGACCCTCGCTCGGGAATGGGGGGACACCGAACATTCAGGAGCTCCCGTCGTCCTACGGTCAAAAACAACTGGCCGCGGGACAACACTGGCCCAAGCCGGGAGTCCCGAGACTACCTCATGACGCCCGCCAAATGGACTTCCTGTCCACCGCGCAACGCCTTGATGACCCTCAGTAAGCAAGCGCTCACTAGTAGCCTCCTATCTTCCCAGCCGACCGCCTCCGCAACCACCCACAGCACCGGAAATTCACTTGCCGGGACTGATAGGCCGGAACCATGTCCTGGCAGCCCTCCCCCGACTGGCAACCGCTCACCGCCGGCATCGGCCAGGCGACCGGCGGCGTGTGGCGGACGCCAGGTGGCGAAGTGGTGAAACGCCTGGTCAGCGGCGTGACCGAACCGCGTCACCACGCCTACTGGGAGCGGCAGGCGCTGGTCGCCGAGTCGGGTGTTGTTGCCCGTACGGCGGGTCTCCGGGCGCCGGTGTGTAGGGGCCTGGAACGGGACGCGGACGGCATCACGCTCCGGATGGCGCACGTCGCGCCGTACGAGTGGGCTCCGGAGGCACTGGCTGAGGCTCTGGGGCGGTTCTCGGCCTGTTCCGTGCCCGAGCCCGACTGGGGTGCTCGCAACGTACTCCGGGACCGTCTGAGGACCGTGGAGCGCCGCGGCGGCTGGGCGGCGCTGGGTGGTTTGTCGACGCCGGCGATCCAGGCCTTGTGGGCACGCCGCGAGACCGCGCTGGAGGTTCTGGACGCGCTCCCCCGGGTGCCCACGCACGGTGACGCCCACCCGGCAAACCTCCTAGGCCGGGACGGCGACGACGTGATCGCGATCGACTGGGAACAGTTCGGCCTGGGCCCGGCCGGCTTCGACCTGGGTTACCTGCTGCTCGGCACGGATGTCCCGCTGGACGACCTCGTCGCCGCCCACGAGGCTGGCGCGAGCCGCACGCACCACCTCCCGTCGGCGCCGCCCAGCGGCGATGTGCGCGGTGGGGCGGCGCTGGTCGCGGCGTACACCGGGGTTTCTCGAGCCGCCTGGGCGCTGGGGCGAACCGGCGCCGGCGATCACGTGGAGCGGTTGGGGCGGCTGGCGTCGATCGTTGACGAGGCGGTCAGCCACGCTGCGTAGAACGCCTGGTAGCTGGGGAACCGGGTCGTGGTGGCTTCGATGAGCACGTCGGCCACGGGTTGCGGCGGGTCAGGTAACAGGAGCTGACCGGCTCGAGCCATCACGTACGCGGTGGTACGGGTGTCGATCGGCGCGCCGAGGACGTGCTGCTCCGGCGCCATGTAGCTGCTGGAGCCGAACATCCGGCCCATGGTGTTGCGGGTCGGACCGCGGTGATACAGGTCCAGGTCGAAGACCGTCAGGCGATGCGCCGGGAAGTCGTAGAGCATCGACGAGTTGTAGAAGTCGCACTCGACCCAGCCGGCTGCGTCCAGTGCGGCGTGCAGGTCGTACAGGGCGTTGACGGCGGCGAGGATCTCCGCGGTGGGGAGCGCGTGGAAGCGCTCGCGGCTGGTGGAGTCGCCGAACAGTTCGCCGTCGCGCCACTCGTACACGAGCAGCGGGCCGGACGGGGACTCGATCACCGCGTGCAGAGCAGGTAATACCGGGTGTGGGACAGACTCCGCCAGTTCGATCGCGTTGCGGAGCAGAGCGACACGATCGGGGAAATTCACGTACGCGTCGGTCGCGTCACCGGCGGTCTTCACGAAGTACCGGTCGGTGGCGGTCTGCAGTCCGTACGAAATGTTGCCCGAGTCCTTCGGGGCGAAGCGGGCGAAGATGGTGCCTAGCTGGTCGAGGTACGTGGCCGGGACGACTTCGATCGCACCTGGGAACATCCCGCCGACCCTAGTGGAGGAACACCAATGGCTCTCAGCGATTTTCCGCGGTACCCCCTGCTGTTCGGGCCGAGCCCGGTGCATCCGCTGGAGCGGTTGTCGGCGTACCTCGGGGGTGCGAAGGTGTGGGTCAAGCGGGAGGACTGCAACTCGGGGCTTGCGTACGGCGGGAACAAGACGCGGAAGCTGGAGTACCTGATCCCGGACGCGCTCGCGCAGGGTGCGGACACGCTTGTGTCGATCGGCGGGTACCAGTCGAACCACACCCGCCAGGTCGCCGCTGTCGCCGCGAAGGTGGGGCTGAAGGCCGTGCTGGTGCAGGAGAACTGGGTCGACTGGCCGGACGCGCTGAACGACCGGGTCGGCAACATCCTGCTCAGCCGGATCATGGGCGCCGAGGTGCGGCTCGACCCGGCCGGGTTCGGGATCGGGTTCAAGGACAGCTGGAAGCAGGCGCTCGAGGACGTGCGGTCTCGCGGCGGTACGCCGTACGCGATCCCGGCCGGCGCCTCCGACCACCGCCTCGGCGGGCTCGGGTTCGCTCAGTGGGCGTACGAAGTCCAGCAGCAGGAGCAGGAGCTCGGCGTCTTCTTCGACACGATCGTGGTCTGCTCGGTGACCGGGTCGACACATGCCGGGATGATCGCCGGGTTCGCCGGGCAGGACCGGCCGCGGCGGGTGATCGGGATCGACGCGAGCGCGAAGCTGCAGGAGACCCGCGACCAGGTCGAACGGATCGCCCGGGCGACGGCCGCCTTGATCGGACTGCGGCGCGACCTGCGCGCCGACGAGATCACGGTCCTGGAGGGCTGGGCGGGCGACGAGTACGGCGTACCGGTGCAGTCGACGCTCGACGCGATCCGGCTGACCGGGCAGCTCGAGGGCATGATCATCGACCCGGTCTACGAAGGAAAGTCGATGGCCGGATTGATCGACCTGATCCGCACCGGCGACATCTCGCCGACCTCAACGGTCCTCTACGCCCACCTCGGCGGCCAACCCGCCCTGAACGCCTACAGCGGCCTCTTCACCCAGAGCCAACCGATCGCTACTTGAGGCGGCCGCCGGTGTGGTGGGTCGGGCCGGGGGTCTCCTCGGCAGCCGGCCCGCCGGCCGGCTTCGCCGAGGAGGCTTGGTCTTTGGCGGCGGTCGTGGTTGTGGGGTTGGCGCTGTCGGCGGCGTCCGCCGTGCCGGCCGCGGTCTGGCCGGTCGCGGTCTGGCCGGTCGCGGTCTGTACGTCGGCGATCTGGCCGTCGGCGGTCTGGCCGTCGGCGGTCTGGGTGGTCGCGGTCTGTACGTCGGCGGTCTGGTCGTCGGCGGTCGCGGGCTCGCCGTTCGCTGCCGTGGTTTCGGGGGTGGGGGTGCCGGCGGCGGGGCCGGTGGTGAGGTTTTCCTGGCCGGGGCGGAGGCGGGCGCTGAGGATGAAGGCGATGACGGCGAGGACGAACATGATGAGGGCGGTCCACACGTTCAGGCGGAGGCCGAAGATGTGGTTGACGGTGTCGATGCGCAGGTTCTCGATCCAGGCGCGGCCCGCGGTGTAGGCGGCGGCGTACAGGAAGAACGCGCGGCCGTGGCCGAGTTTGAAGCGGCGGTCGACGAGGAGGACCAGTGCGACGACGCCGAGGTTCCAGATCGCCTCGTAGAGGAACGTCGGGTGGAACGTCGCGAAGTCGGCGAAGCCCGGTGGGCGGTGTTCGGGAGAGATCTCCAGGCCCCACGGCTTGGTGGTCGGACGGCCGAACAACTCCTGGTTGAAGTAGTTGCCGAAGCGGCCGAAGATCTGCGCCAGCGCGATCCCGGGCGCCATCGCGTCCGCGACCGCCAGGAACGGCACCTTCGCGCGCCGGCAGGCGATCCAGGCGCCGAGCGCGCCGAACCCGACGGCGCCCCAGATGCCCAGTCCGCCGTGCCAGATCTTCAGCGCGTCGATCGGGTGCTTGCCGGGGCCGAAGTACAGCTCGGCATCGGTGATCACGTGGTAGATCCGGGCACCGACCAGGCCGAACGGGATCGCCCAGAACATGATGTCGGCGAGCACCGGCGCGGACCCGCCGCGGGCGACCCAGCGGCGGCGGCCGAGCCAGTACCCGGCGAAGATGCCGGCCAGGATGCACAGCGCGTACGCGCGGATCGGCAGGCCGAGAAGGTGCCAGACGCCCTGGCTCGGGCTGGGGATGAACGCCGGAACCGTCACGGCAAGACTCAGACTAGACATGGCAAGTGGGAACGCTACTCGACCCGTCCGGGCACGGCCACAAACGCACGGTCACGATGCGGTCGCATCCACGGCCTTCTGCAGGCCTTCGGCGGTCAACTGGTCGGTCGGGAGCTGCTTGCCGTTCAGGTACACGGTCGGCGTCCCGGTCACGCCGCGGTCGTCGGCGGCCTTCCCGACCGAGTCGAGCCAGCCCGCGTACGTGGTGTCCTGCAGCGCCTGCTGGTACTTCGCGTCGTCGATGTCGAGCTGCTTGCCGAGCTCGAGCAGCTGGTCCGTGGTCCAGGACTTCGCGAAGTCGCCGTACAGCTCGTCGGCGAAGCTCAGCGCCTTGCCGTTCGCGGCGGCCGCGGCGAACGCGTTCGCCAGCCGGGGCGAGGCGCTCGGGTTCACGAACTGCAGCGGCCAGTACGTGAGCGTCGCCGTACCGTCCGCGACCAGCTTGTCGATGGTCGCGCCGCTCTCCTTCTCGAAGTCCGCGCAGTGCGGGCAGCGGAAGTCGAGGTACAGGTCGATGGTCACCTTCGCGCCGGCCTTGCCGACCGTGACGCCCTTCCCGGAGGTGCCCGGGCCGGTGATGACGGCCGGCTCGTCCCGGTCGGTCATCGCCACCTCGACCTTGGAGTGACCGCGGTAGTACTGCACGCCGACCCCGGCGGCGAGCGCCAGCACCAGGACGACCGCGACGACGATGCCGGGTGAGATCCGGCGCTTCGGCTGCGGCGCCAACGGATTCACGGGATTGCTCACGACGCGGTGACTCCTTGTGGTGTTTCGGACACGACGGCGAACTTACTGGACGGGTACAGCCACAGCCAGCCGGCCAGCACCAGCAGGCCGACGTCCCGCAGGATCTCCTGCAGGTACTTCGTTTCTCCCGGCGCGACCTGCCCGCCGCCGCCGAAACAGCCGCAGTCGATCGACAACCCGCGCGCCCAGGCCGACGCCACCGCGACGACGAACACGAGCAGGAACACACCCGCGGCCACGGCGGAGGCGCGGACGCCGAAGCCGACGACCAGCAACAGCCCGATCGCGATCTCCAGGAACGGCAGCCCCCAGCCGACCGGCTGCACCAGCCACGACGGCAGCAGTTCGTACGCGCGGACCGCCTGCGCCGCCGTCTCCGGATCGGTGACCTTCATCGCGCCGGCCACCAGCATCACGCCACCGAGCAGCAACCGCGCCCCGAGCGAGACCCAGCCGAACCAGCCCCGCCGCTTCACTGGTTGTCCTCGACCAGCTTCCCGAAGTCGTGCGCCAGGTCGCCGATCGCGGCGTTCGACAGCCAGATCACGTTCGCCTTGTCGTTCTTCCCGAAGCCGATCACCTGCGCTCCGTGACCGACCTCGTACCCGCCGGACGGCAGCTTCTGCATGCCCTCGACCGGTACGCCGACCGCCTTCGCGATGTCCTTGATCGACGTCAGCGAACCGGTCAGCCCGACGAACGACGGGTCGAAGCGGTCCAGGTACTTGCGCATCACCGGCCCGGTGTCGCGGGCCGGGTCGGTGGTGATGAACAGCATCTGGATCTGGTCCTGCACCGGCTTGTCCAGCTTGGTCAGTGCGGACGCGACGTCGGCCATCACGGTCGGGCACACGTCCGGGCAGTTCGTGTACCCGAAGAACACCAGCGTGACCGGCTTCTTCGTCGACGTGACCAGGTTGAACGGGTCGCCGTTCGTGTCGGTCAAGGTGGCCGCGGGCATCGAGTACGGCCGGTCCAGCGTGGCGCCGCGCATCCCGTTCGGGTCCTGGCTGCTGCGGATGATCGCTCCGCCGGGGTTGTCCGCCTTCTGCTGATTGCCGCTGCAGCCCGCGAGGGCGAGCAGAGCCACCGCCGCCAACAGCAGCGCGCCACTTCTGCCTGACGACACAGCCCTGGTTCGACTCACGGCTCTACTAACGATCGGCGGGTGTGCGAGGTTCCCTGCGGACGCCTGCCGACAGGTCCTCGGCGAGCGTTCGGACGGCGGCCGGGCCGCCGTCGCCGAGCGCCCGGACGAGTGCCGCACCGACGATCGCGGCGTCCGCGAACGCGGTCACACCGGCCGCCTGGTCGCCGTTCGAGATGCCGAGACCGACACCGACCGGAAGGCCGGTCGCCGCGTGCGTCCGGGCCACCAGCGGCGCCGCCAGCTCCGACGGCTTGTCCCGGGCACCGGTGACACCCATCACGGCGGTCGCGTACACGAACCCGCGGCAGGCCGCGGTGGTCATCGCGATCCGCTCGTCGGTCGAAGACGGCGACACCAGGAACACCTTGTCCAGGTCGTGCTTGTCGGCCGCCGCGGTCCACTCCGCGGCCTCGTCCGGGATCAGGTCGGGCGTGATCAGCCCCGCTCCCCCGACGCCGGCGAAGTCCGCCGCGAACCGGTCCACGCCGTACCGCTCGATCGGGTTCCAGTACGTCATCACGAGCACCGGCACGTCGGAGTACGCCGCGAGCTTCTCGACCGTGCTGAGTACGTCGCGGGTACGCAGACCGCCCGCGAGCGCGATCTCGGTGGCCCGCTGGATCGTGACGCCGTCCATCACCGGGTCGCTGTACGGCAGGCCGAGCTCGACAACGTCGGCGCCGCCGTCGACGAGCGCCTTCAGCCCGTCGAGCGCACCGTCGTACGTCGGGTACCCGGCCGGCAGGTAGCCGATGAAGGCGCCGCGGCCCGCGTCGTTCGCCTTCCGGATCGCGGCTCCGGCCTTGCCGAGGGCAACGTCGCTCATGCGCCGGATCCCTTCTCGCCCAGCCCGAACCAGGTCGCGGCCGTGTCCATGTCCTTGTCGCCGCGGCCCGAGAGGTTCACCAGGATGGTTGCCTCCGGCCCCAACTCGCGAGCGATCTCGAGCGTGCCCGCGACCGCGTGCGCGGACTCGATCGCCGGGATGATGCCCTCGGTCCGCGACAGCAGCTTGAACGCGTCCATCGCCTCGGCGTCGGTGATCGGCCGGTACGTCGCCCGCCCGGTCTCGGCCAGCCACGCGTGCTCCGGGCCGACGCCCGGGTAGTCCAGCCCGGCCGAGATCGAGTGCGACTCGATCGTCTGCCCGTCCTCGTCCTGCAGCAGGAACGACCGCGCACCGTGCAGTACGCCGACCTGGCCGGCGGTGATCGTCGCCGCGTGCCGGCCGGTCTCGAACCCGTCGCCGCCCGGCTCGATGCCGTACAGCTTCACGGACTCGTCCGGGATGAACGCGGTGAACAGGCCGATCGCGTTCGACCCGCCGCCGACCGCCGCGACGGCGGCGTCCGGCAGCTGGCCGGTCAGCGCGAGCGTCTGCTCGCGGGCCTCGTCGCCGATGCCGCGGACGAAGTCGCGCACCATCGCCGGGAACGGGTGCGAACCGGCCGCCGTACCGAGGATGTAGTGGGTCTTGTCGACGCTCGCGACCCAGTCGCGGAGCGCCTCGTTGATCGCGTCCTTCAGCGTCCGGCTGCCGGTCTTGACCGAGATCACCTCGGCGCCGAGCAGCCGCATCCGGGCCACGTTCAGCGCCTGCCGCTCGGTGTCGACCTCGCCCATGTAGACCACGCACTCGAGGCCGAGGTACGCGCAGGCGGTCGCGGTCGCGACGCCGTGCTGGCCGGCGCCGGTCTCGGCGATCACCCGCGGCTTGCCCATCCGCTTGGTCAGCAGCGCCTGGCCGATCGCGTTCCGGATCTTGTGCGCGCCGGTGTGGTTCAGGTCCTCGCGCTTCAGCAGGATCCGCGCACCGGCCACGTCCGACAGCCGGGTCGCGTCGTACAGCAGGCTCGGGGCGCCGATGTAGTCGCGCAGCATCCGCTCGAACTCGCCGGTGAACTCCGGGTCGGCCATCGCCTCGCGCCACGCCGTGGTGAGCTCGTCGAGCGGCGCGATCAGCGCCTCCGGCATGAACCTGCCGCCGAAACGGCCGAAGTGCCCGAACTGGTCGGGCAGCACAGTACTCATCCGACTAAAACCTTCCGATCCCGGCCCAGACGGCTCGGGAGAGTTACTGCCCCTACCCGTTTGGACCGGGAGGAGAGGTCTAGTGCCGCTGCTGGATGGCGGGGTGCGATCCGGCGGCGACGAGGTCGGCGACCGAGGCGCGGGGATCGCGGCCGGTCACCAGAGTTTCACCGACGAGGACGACATCGGCCCCGGCGCGCGCGAACTCGATTACATCATGCGGGCCGCGGACGCCGGACTCGGCCACCCGGACCAGCTCGGTCGGGATCGTCGGCGCGACCCGGGCGAAGGTGTCCCGGTCGACCTCGAGGGTCTTCAGGTTCCGGTTGTTGACGCCGATGAGCTGAGCGCCGGCGTCCACCGCACGCCGGGTCTCCTCCTCGTCGTGCACCTCGACCAGCGGGCACAGGCCGATCGAGTGCGCCCGCTCGATCAGCGAGACCAGCGCCTCCTGCTCGAGCGCGGCCACGATCAGCAGCACCATGTCGGCGCCGGCCGCCCGGGCCTCCCACAGCTGGTACGACGAGACCACGAAGTCCTTGCGCAGCACGGGCACGTCCACCCGGCCGCGGACCGCGCGCAGGTCGTCCAGGCTGCCGTTGAACCGGCGCTCTTCGGTCAGCACCGAAATCGCCGCGGCACCACCCAGCTCGTACTCCCCGGCCAGTGCGGCCGGGTCGGTGATCTCGGCCAGGTCGCCCTTGGACGGGCTGGACCGCTTCACCTCGGCGATCACCGCGATCCCGTCGCCGCGGAACACCGGCATCGGGTCCTTGGCGTCCGGCTTCCGCTGGGCCTCCTGCTTCAGGTCGTCCAGGCTGACCCGCGCCTGGCGCTCCGCGAGGTCCTCCCGGACCCCGGCGAGGATGTCGTCAAGCACAGTCATGTCCGTCCGCCCTTCAGAGGTGGCCGTCGGTCGGTACCCCGAAGCCGAGCAGCTGCAGCACCTTGCCGGCCAGCGCGCCGAGCACCGCGATCGCGACCGAGATCCAGAACAGCACCCAGTTCGGCCCGAGCACCATCGCGATGGCGCCGACCGTGAACGCGACCAGCACGATCGCCACCGCCGTCCACGCCGCGGGGCTGTTGCCGTGCAGATCGTGCGGAGCCTCCTCCTCGATCCGGTCGGCCCCTTGATTCGCCACCGTATTGTCCATAGTTGGCGCCACTCCTCCTCGTCGTCCCGTCCTATTGTGGCGGTAGCCCTCCGCGATCAGAGAGTCGGGTCCTCCCCGGCGTCGATCGCCTTCCACTGATCGGCCGGTGCGGCGGCCGGATCACGCTCGTACCGCTGCGTCGGCCGCCGCCATCGCCCCGCCGTCAGCGCGGTCAGCAACCCCGCCGCGACCAGTGCGATCCCACCCACCAACGCCAGCCACGGCGCCGGCCCCACCGTCTGGGTCACCTGGTTGGCGATCACATCACTCAACTCGGGCCGCAACCTACTCAGCTCAGGGCCATCGGGGCGCACGCCCAGAGCGACGACGATCGCGGCTACTCCGAGCAGCACGACCAGACCGCCCAGTACTCTCCGCAGGAGCGTGCCGGCGAGCTTCGTGACCACTACAGCGACCACCGCGGCGAGGGCGAGCGTCACGGGCGCCTTGGTGATCGTGTAGCCGTTGAAGACCACGTCCTTGCGCCCGTTACCGGGGTTCGCGGACACCCACGTCAGGTAGCCCGACAGCCCGAGCAGGACGAGCGCCGCGACGGCGAGCAGGTCGACGATCCGTTGGAGTCTCATACTTCGCTGAACGTTCCCGCGACCGCGATCGCGTTCAGTACGGCGGCCGCCTTGGTCCGGCACTCCGCGTCCTCGGCGGCCGGGTCGGAGTCCGCGACGATCCCGGCACCGGCCTGCACGTACGCCGTCCCGCCGCGGAGCACCGCGGTCCGGATCGCGATCGCGGTGTCCGCGTCGCCGGCGAAGTCCAGGTAGCCGACCACGCCGCCGTACACCCCGCGCCGGGTGATCTCGAGCTTGTCGATGATCTCCATCGCCCGCGGTTTCGGTGCCCCGGACAACGTTCCGGCCGGGAACGCCGCGGCGAGCGCGTCGAACGCCGTCATCCCGGCCTTGAGCTGACCGGTGACAGTGGACTCCAGGTGCATGACGTGGCTGTACCGGCGGACGTCCATGAAGTCGACCACCTCGACCGTGCCCGGGGCGCAGACCTTTCCGACGTCGTTGCGGCCGAGGTCGACGAGCATCAGGTGCTCGGCGCGCTCCTTGGCGTCCGCGCGCAGCTCCTCCTCCAGCGCGTGGTCCTCTTCCGGGGTCGCGCCGCGGCGGCGGGTGCCCGCGATCGGGTGCAGGATCACCTTGTTCTCGGTGACCTTGACCAGGGCCTCCGGGCTGGACCCGACGATGTCGAAGCCGTCCAGGCGGACCAGGTACATGTACGGGCTCGGGTTCGACCGGCGGAGCACCCGGTAGATGTCCAGCGCGGACGCCGTGCTCGGCAGCTCGAACCGCTGCGAGACGACGATCTGGAACGCCTCGCCCGCGCGGATCTCCTCCTTGGCGTGCTCGACCGCCTGCCGGTACTCCGCGCTCGACCGCTGCCGGTGCGGGTCGGGCTGCGCCTGCCGGTCGGCGCGGACGACGTACGACGGGGTCGGCTGCGCCAGGTCCCGCTCCATCGCGTCCAGCCGCCGGACGGCGTCCGCGTAGGCCTCGTCGACGCGGTCGTCGGAGTCGTCCCAGTTGACCGCGTTCGCGATCAGCCAGATCTCGCCGGTCTCGTGGTCGAGCGCGGCCAGGTCGGTCGCGAACAGGAACGTCAGCTCGGGCAGCCCGAGGTCGTCGGTCGTTGTGTCGGGCAACCGCTCCAGCCGGCGGACGGCGTCGTACCCGAGGAAGCCGACCATGCCGCCGGTGAGCGGCGGCAGGCCCGGGAGCCGCGGGGTGTGCAGGATCTCCAGCGTCTCCCGGAGCGCCCGCAGCGGGTCGCCGGTCTGCGGCAGGCCGACCGGCGGGTTCCCGGTCCAGACGGCCTCGCCGTTCCGCTCGGTCAGCGTCGCGGCGGAGCGGACGCCGATGAACGAGTACCGCGACCAGACGCCGCCGTTCTCCGCGGACTCCAGCAGGAACGTGCCCTCGCGCTCGGCGGCCAGCTTGCCGTACACCCCGATCGGGGTCTCGGCGTCGGCCAGCAGCCGGCGGGTGACCGGGATGACCCGGCGGTCCTTCGCGTACTCGCGGAACGTGTCGATGTCCGGGGTGTTCACGCCTTGATCTCCCCGTGCTCGAAGCAGCTGCGGGTGCCGGTGTGGCAGGCCGGGCCCTCCTGGTCGACGAGCACCAGCAGGGTGTCCGCGTCGCAGTCGACGAGGAGCTGCTTGACGTGCTGACGGTGGCCGCTGGTCTCGCCCTTGACCCAGTACTGCTGCCGGCTGCGCGACCAGAAGGTGCTGCGCCCGGTCTCGGCGGTACGGCGTACTGCCTCGGCGTTCATCCAGCCCACCATCAGGACCTCGCGCGTGTCGTACTGCTGCACCACCGCCGGGATCAGCCCGGCCGCGTCGAAGGTCAACTCGTCGATGTTCACCTGTCCATTGTCGCTGATCACAAGCCGGGGCCCGACAACGGTGTGTGCCGACGAACTCCGGCCGGTGGATTGCTGACAAGATGACCGGCATGACGACGAGTGAGGCGCAGGTTCAGGCGGTGCTGGCGGACCATCCGGTGATCGACGGGCACAACGACCTGCCGATCGCGTTCTACGAGTTGTGCGGGTACGACCTGGACGCGCACGATCTCGCCGGATCGGTGCCGCAGCTGAACACGGACCTGCCGCGGCTGCGGGCCGGGAACGTCGGCGGGCAGTTCTGGTCGCTGTGGGTGCCGCAGGACGAGCACGCCGTACGGCGGACCTTCGAGCAGCTGGACTTCGTCCGGCGACTGGTCGAGCGGTTCCCCGACGACCTGCAGCTCGCGGACACCGCCGACGACGTGGACGCCGCGATCAAGGCCGGCCGGGTCGCGTCGCTGATGGGGATGGAGGGCGGTCACTCGATCGGTGAGTCGCTCGGTGTGCTGCGGGTGATGCGGTCGCTCGGCGTCCGGTACATGACGCTCACGCACAACGACAACGTGTCCTGGGCGGACTCCGCGACCGACGAGCCGGTGCTCGGCGGGCTGAACGAGTTCGGCGAGCAGGTGGTCCGGGAGATGAACCGGATCGGCATGCTGGTCGACCTGTCGCACGTCTCCGCGGACACCATGCGGCACGCGCTCCGGGCGACCGGTGCGCCGGCGATCTTCAGCCACTCGTCGGCCCGCGCGGTCTGCGACGTACCGCGGAACGCGCCGGACGACGTCCTCGAGACGCTGGCCGGCAACGACGGCGTCTGCATGGTGACGTTCGTGCCGATGTTCGTCTCGCCGGCGTACGCCGAGTGGGTGCACGACGCCCAGGCCAAGGCCAAGGAGGCCGGCCTGAACGTCTACGGCCCGGAGCACCGCGCGCAGGTCGAGGAACTGGTCGGCCGCCCGCGGCCGCGGGCCACGCTCGCGGACGTGGTCGCGCACGTCGAGCACGTCCGGGAGGTCGCCGGGATCGACCACATCGGGGTCGGCGGCGACTACGACGGCTGCCCGGACTTCCCGCTGGAGCTGCCGGACGTGGCGTCGTACCCCGTGCTGTTCACGGCCCTGGCCGACCGCGGCTGGAGCTCCGAGGACCTCGGCAAGCTTGCCGGAGGCAACATTCTGCGCGTGCTCCGGGCCGCGGACGACGTGGCTGTCTAAGCGTCCCGGTACTGCGAACGGATCTCGTCCAGGGTCCGCATCCCGGCGGCCTGGTACGTCGCGATCGCGCCGACGTTGGTGCCCGGCGTGACCGTGTAGACGCTGGACGAGCCGAGCTCCCGCAGTGCCCGCGCGCACGCGAGCACCATCGCGGTGCCGTAGCCGCGGCCGCGGTGCAGGTTGTGGACGCCCATCGGCTCGATGTAGCCGGGGCGGCCCGCTCCGGCCGACCACACGGTCGCGGCGGCCACCGACTCGCCGATCTCGTTGCGCAGCACCAGGCACTGCGCGTCCGCGTACGGCAGGCCGTCGGACATCGCGAACCAGCGCTCGTTCGTGAACGTCGACCCGGCGAACGAGGCGCGCTGGACAGCGGTGCGCTCGTGCGCCTCCGCCGCGCCGATCACGTCGACCCGCACACCCGGATCCGGCACCGGGTCGCTGAGGTCGCGGTGGACCGGGACCCACGGGGCGTCCGCCTTCCAGCCGTCCTTGGACAGCAGGTCCTGAACCAGCGCACCCGTCGGCGTCTCGACGTACGCCTTGCCCTCGACCAGCACACCGGTCGCGGGCACGGACACGTCCGCGACGATCCGCCGCGCCAGCTCGTCGTCGCGCAGCAACTCCGGCCTGATCCCCGTCCGCAGCCAGTCCGGCTCGTCCAGCATCCCGACCGCGACGATCTCCCCGTCCCGCCGCCAGATCCGCGTCGCCGCGGCCGTCCGCTCGATCCCGAACCGCCAGAACCACCCCAGATCCCCTGGATGCAGCTGCGACGGGTCGCCGTCCCGGATCCACTCCCGCAGCACCGCCACGACGCTGCCCAGCTCCCCGGTCCCCGCAGTACTCAACTCGATCGCCATCCCCCGATCACACACCATCGCCCGGAGGTTTGTGATTCCGGGTTGCGGGCACGGGGCGGGAGCTATGACAACCGACGGATGGAGTGGGCTGTGCTGACCCTGACTGAGAACGCGACGCTGGTGATCAAGAGCATCACCGGGGTCGAGGGCGCGCCGGCGGGAGCCGGGGTGCGGATCTCGCAGGAGAACCCGGCAGATCCGGCGCTCGCGGTGACCACGACCGAGGCTCCGCAGCCGGGAGACCAGGTCGTCGAGGAGGCCGGTGCCCGGGTCTTCCTCGAGCAGAACGCCGCGAACGCCCTCGACGACAAGATCCTGGATGCGGCGGTGGACGACAAGGGTGGTGTCGAGTTCCTGCTGGTTCCGCAGCCGGGGCCCGCACCGACGGCGTGATCGCGGTACCGAAGAACGGGTAGTACTGGCCGTCCTCGGCCGCCGGCGGCTCACGTTGAGCGTGACCCGAGCTGCCGGCGGCGAGGACTACCCGTTCTTCGGTACGCCGCCCTGCGCCACCCAACTCTCATGCAACCGCGAGTAGACCCCGCCCGCGGACACCAGCCGCGCGTGCGGCCCGCGCTCCACGACGACGCCCTCGTCGAAGACCAGGACCTCGTCCGCGGCCTCGGCCGTCGACAGCCGGTGCGCGATCGTGACCGACGTACGGCCGGCCATCAGCCGCTCGAGCGCCGCGTTCACCCGTACCTCGGTGCCCGGGTCCACCGCCGAGGTCGCCTCGTCGAGCACCAGCAGGTCCGGGTCGGCGATGTTCGCGCGGACCAGCGCGACCAGCTGCCGCTCCCCCGCGGACAGCGACTCGCCGCGCTGACCGACCGGTGAGTCCAGCCCGTCCGGCAGCGACTCCAGCCAGTCCGTCAGCCCGAGCGACTCGAACGCGGCCAGCAGCTCCGCGTCCGTCACTTCGGGCCGCCCGAACCGCACGTTGTCGGCCAGCGACGCGTCGAACAGGTACCCGTCCTGCGGCACCATCACGACCCGCTCCCGCAGCGAGTCGAAGGAGATCTCCCGCGCGTCCACCCCGTCCAGCCGGACCGCCCCGGACGTCGGGTCCATCAGCCGGGTGAGCAGCTTCGCGAACGTCGTCTTGCCGGACCCGGTCTCGCCGACGACCGCGACCCGCCGCCGCGGCTCGATCCGGACGTCGACGTCCCGCAGCACCAGCTCGCCCTCCGGGTACGCGAAGTCGACATCGGCGAACTCCACCGTGATCGGGCCGCGTGCCTGCCGGACGCCGTCCTCGCCCGGGTCCGCGACGTCGGCGGGCGTGGCGATCACGCCGAGCACCCGCCGCCAGCCGGCGAACGCGCTCTGCGCGTCGGTCAGCACCTGCGTCGCGATCTGCACCGGGTCCGAGAACAGCGCGACCAGGAACATGAACGCGAGCAGCTCGCCCAGCGTCGCCTGCTTGTCCACGCCGAGCAGCACGCCGACCGTCAGTACGCCGGCGTTCGCCAGCCCCGCGGCCAGACCGCCGATCGAGAACGTCACACCGGTGATCGTCTGCGCCCGGGTCGCGGTCTTCCGGTAGTCCTCGATCGAGGCGTCGATCCGGTCCTGGGTGCGCTGCTCGATCGCGTACGAGCGGACCACCTGCGCGCCGACCACCGGCTCCGCGATCGCGGACAGCATCTCGCCGACCTTCGCCCGGACCACGCCGTACGCCGCCGACATCGCGCGCTGCAGGTACTTCAGGCTGCCGAACAGCGGGACGAAGCAGAGCAGCACGACCAGCGCGAGCTGCCACGAGTAGAAGAACATCACGATCGTCGCCAGGAACATCTGCCCGATGCTGACCAGGAAGATGAACCCGCCGAACTGCAGGAACTGCGAGACCGTGTCGACGTCGGACGTGACCCGGCTGACCAGTGCGCCGCGGCGCTCGGTGCTCTGGGTCAGCACCGGCAGGTCGTGCACGTGCCGGAACGCCTTGATCCGCATCGTCGCGAGCCCGTGCTCGGAGTTGACCGCGAGCCGCACGGTGGTCAGGTACGAGGCGCCCGCGGTGAGGATCACGCCGAGCGCGCACACCAGGCACATCCAGGCGACGTACGACATGTTCGGGCCGTTCGGGCCGGACAGGCCCTTGTCGATGGTCTGCTGGACGGCGATCGGTACGACGATCCGCCCGGCCGTCATGGTCAGCGCGAGGATCCCGGTCAGCCACCACCCGCGCGCCAGCTCCGGCGAGACCTTCAGGCCCTCCTTGAGGGTCTGCATCCCACCCGCGTTGTCGCCGTGGTCCAGACGACTGGCCTCTGCCGCGCTCACGCCGACACCTCTTCCTCTTCCTCGCGCCGTTCGGCGTCCTTCTCGTACGCGTCCACCAGGTCCCGGTACGCCGGGGTCGACGCCTGCAGCTCGGTGTGCGAGCCGTGCGCCTGGATCCGGCCCTCGTCCAGGAACAGCACCTCGTCGGCGAGCGAGATCGTCGCCTTCCGGTACGCGATCACCAGCACGGTCGTCGCCGCCGCGGCGTCCTCCTGGACGGCGGACCGCAGGCCGGCGAGGATCCGCGCCTCGACCTGCGGGTCGACGGCGCTGGTCGCGTCGTCCAGGATCAGCAGCCGCGGCCGCCGGACCAGTGCGCGGGCCAGCGCGATCCGCTGCCGCTGCCCGCCGGACAGCGTCGTACCGCGCTCGCCGACCTTGGTGTCCAGGCCGTCCGGCAGCGCCTTCACGAAGCTGTCGCCCTGGGCGATCCGGAGCGCGTCCCACACGTCGTCGTCGGTGTACTCGCCACCGAGCGTGATGTTGCCGCGGATCGTGTCGTCGAACAGGAACGCGGTCTGCGCGACCAGTGCGACGGATCCGGCCAGTTCGTCGCGGGCGAGGTCGCGCAGGTCGATGCCGTCGACCTTCACCGCGCCCTGCTCCGGGTCGACCAGCCGGGTCAGCAGCGTGGTCATCGTCGACTTCCCGGCCCCGGTCGGCCCGACGACCGCGACGGTCCTGCCCGGCTCGACGGTGAAGGCCACACCGGCGAGTACGTCGCGCTCCGGGAGGTACCCGAACCGGACGCCGGCCACCTGCAGCCGGGCCGCCTTCGCCGACGTCAGCCGCGCCTCGCCGTACTCCATCCCGCCCTCGGCGGTCAGCACGCGCTGCACCCGGTCCCAGCCGACGACCGACCGCGGAAGCTCGCCGAGCACCCAGCCGAGCGCCCGGATCGGGAACCCGATCAGCGTGAACAGGAACGCCACCTGGACCACGTCACCCGCGTCCGCGCCACCGGATCGAACCCGCCCGACGCCGACCAGGAGGACCGCGAGTACGCCGAGTCGCGGCAGGCCGTCGATCACCGGGTCGAACATGCCGCGGGCCTTGTTCACCGCGATGTTCGCGTCCCGGAGCGCGTACGTCGGACCGCGGAAACGCTCGGTCTCCGCCGCCTCCCGGCCCAGCGTCTTCACCACCAGCGCGCCGTCGAAGGACTCGTGCGCCACCTCGGACACGTCCGCGCGGAGCTGCTGCGCGCGGGTCGCGAGCGGCTGCAGGTACCGCTGGAAGATCACGTTCGCGACGAACACCAGCGGGAACACCAGGCAGCCGACCAGCGCCAGCCAGACGTCCGCGGCGAACATCGCGACGGTCGCGAAGACCAGCATCGCGATCACGCCGATCGCCATCGGCAGCGGCGCGATCACGAACCAGGTCGACTCCACGTCGGCGTTCGCGTTCGACAGCAACATGCCGGTGGAGTGCTGGTGGTGCCACTCGAGCGGGAGCCTCAGGTACTGCCGGGTGACCCGGCGCCGGTACGTCGCCTGCAGCCGGAACTGCATCACGCCCGCGCCGAGCCGGCGGCCGACGACGCCGATCGCGTTCAGGATCGCGATCCCGATGAACAGCGAGATCAGCGCCGCGATCGTGCCGCCGCTGACGTCACCGCGCTCGAAGGCCGGGCGGATCAGGTGGTCGGTGGACCAGCCGAGCGCCCAGCCACCGGCCACGGTCATCCCGCCGTACAACATGCTGGCGAGCACGGACAGCGCGAAGATGCCCGGCTCCTCCCAGATCGCGACCCGCAGCACCCCGAACCCCCGCCGGGTGACGCTGCCCTTGTCGGGGACTTTCGGGACAGGCAAGACTCACTCCAGGCAGACAGGTGCGAACGTGGGACACAGGCATGACAACGATTGACATTCTGCCATTCCCCACCGACAACTACGATCGGATATGTGACCGACTACAGCCGGGTAGAACGACTCGCTCTGTGTGAACTGTTCGACCAGGTCGGACCAGCTGCCCCGACGTTGTGTGAAGGCTGGGACGCCTACGACCTCGCGGTGCACCTGTATGTGCGGGAAGCTGATCCGATGGCCGGGCCGGGGCTGGTGATCTCGGCGTTCGCGGAGACGACCGAGCGCCGGATGAAGCGGGTGAAGGAGCGGTACGGGTTCGCCGAGGTGGTCGGCAAGGTCCGGAGCGGGCCGCCGCGGGCGTCGCTGTTCGCGGTCCCGAAGCTCGGTGCGCAGATCAACACCGGGGAGTACTTCATCCACCACGAGGACGTCCGCCGCGCGCAGCCGTCGTACGAGATCCGCGCGCTGCCGGCCGATCAGCAGGACGGCCTGTGGAAGGGGATCAAGCTGGCGGCGCGGTCGATGGCCCGGAAGTCCCCGACCGGCCTGGTGATCATGCGGCCCGACGGTACGAGCGTCGTCGCGAAGCAGCCGACCGCGCTGGGCTCGATCACGGTGAGCGGTGAGCCCGCCGAGCTGACGCTGTTCTGCAGCGGGCGGCAGGCGGTCGCCGACGTACAGCTCGACGGTGACGCGGAAGCTGTCGAGCAGCTCCGGAACGCGTCATTCGGCCTTTGACGCGGCCTTCGACCGGCGTCGGGCGCGCTGGATCAGGCTGCTGACGACCGTGGTCAGGATGACCAGCACGATCGCCGCCAATACGCCCTGCCACGGCTCGTCGAAGAGCGCGTAGCCGAGCAGGCCGATCGCCATGTAGACCGCGGCCCACAGCGACGAGGCTGCCAGGTCGACAATCGCGAACCGCTCCCAGCGGTACCCGGCGAGCCCCGCCGCGAGCAGCACAGGCACCCGGCCTCCAGGGACCAGCCGGGACGTGAGCAGGACGCCGATCTCGTGCTCGGCCAATCGGTCCCGCAGCGCGTCCAGCGACGCATTGTCGCGCAACCACCCGATCCGCTTCGCGAGCCGCTCACCGCCGAAACGGCAGCCCGCGTACACGATCAGGTCGCCGACGTACGCACCACCGGCACCGGCGATCAGTACACCGACCAGCCCGATCGGGTGGCTGTGCGACGCCAGTACGGCGCCCGCCGACACCGCGGCCCCCGTCGGCAGCACAGGCAGCACCGCACCGATCAGCACAGCCCCGGCCAACGCGAACAGATACCAAAGATCGAACGTGGCGTCGCCGCTCATGCAGGGACCTCGAGGGAATCGCCCGGCGTCAGGACCTCGACCTTCACTCCGGGGTCGACGTCGGTCATCGCGGTCTTGAACCTCTCCCCCGGTGGCAGGAACAGCTCCGGCTTGATCCAGTCGCAGCCGATCGGCCAGAACGTCCCGAAATGTACCGGTACCGCGGTCGCCGCACCGACCCGCCGCACCGCCTCGGCCGCCCGGACCGGGTCCAGGTGGCCCGGGCCGAGCGACGGCCCCCAGCCGCCGACCGGGACGAGCGCGACATCGACCGGCCCGGCCTCGGCCGCGAGACCGTCGTACAGATCGGTGTCCCCGGCGAACCAGACGCTCGGCGAGCTGTCGACCCGGTACCCGACCGCGGGCGCCGAGTACGACGACCACGGCAGCCGGCGGCCGTCGTGGTGGGCGGTGACCACGTCGAGCTGCAGCGACCCGATCTTCAGCTGGTTGCCGGGAGCAACCTCGATGCAGCGGTCCGAGTACAGCGGCCCGCTGTCGGCGTGGATCAGCTTGGCGGCACCGCGCGGCACCACCAGCGCGGCGTCCGGCGAGATGAACGGCAACGACGTCAGATGCAGGTGGTCGGCGTGCAGGTGCGACACCAGGACCGCGTCGCAGTCACCCGCCTCGGGCAGCGGGGCCGGGCCGCGGCGGCGCCGCAGGTGCGCGATCCGCGCGGTCAGCACCGGGTCGGTCAGCAGCCGCGTACCGTTCGCCTCGATCGTCGTGGTGGCATGACCCCACCAGGTGACGCGCATTCAGGCCTCTACCTTCGACTCGACCGGTTCTCGCTGGTCCTTGCGCTGCCCCAGGTTCTCCAGCCAGCCGATCAGCACCTCGTGTACCGCGTCCGAGCCTACGGGAGGCTCGCCGAGCACCCAGCGGCTCGGGTGCACCAGCACCGCCTCGGTCTGCCAGCCACCGATGCCGCCGTGACAGCCGACGAGTTCCTCGAACGCCGCCACCTCGTGGGTGTACTCGTCGAGCCGGCTGACCACGACGAGGTCCCCGTTGTGCGGCATCCCCGCCTGCCGGAGCATCGAGGCGGCGGCGAGTTCGCCGTACGGCGTCAACGGGTCCGCGCCCTCGACCCGCCCGGAGCGCAGCACGTGAACCCCGGCGGCGCCGATCGCGACCGGGCCCTCGGCGAGCGAGTCGACCACCACGAACCCGATGCCGGGATGCGTCGCGAGGCCCGGGATCAGCTTCGGGTGCAGCAGCTCGATCTCCTCCAGCGGCACCCGGCCGGGGGTGGTCGCGAGGTAGATCAGCGCGAGGTTGCCGGACGCGGTGACGACCATCTGCTCGTCCGGGGCGATCGGCGGCTCGCAGTCCTTCGGGCCGAGCTCGACCTCGCCGGTCTTCACGTGCAGCGCCTTCCGGGTCACCGATCCGGCGACGCTGCGGCGCATCGTCAGCTCGGTGAGGAACGCGTTCACCTGGCCCCAGCCTTCGGACTTGCCGACCGCCTGGACCGGCTCCTTGGTGGTGTCGACCAGGTCGTCGACCACCTCGGCGAGCGTGCGCCCGTACCGCTGCAGGAACGTCGACCCCTGGCTCTGGCCGTGGTCGGACAGGACGACGATCTCGTACGAGTGCGGCAGGATCTCGATGATCCGCCGCAGCGCGCCGAGCACCCGGTCCAGGCCCTCCAGCGTCTGCAGCGACTCGGCGCGGGTCGGCCCGGCGTGGTGCGCGACCTCGTCGTAGTCGACGAAGTCGCAGTA
This sequence comes from Kribbella sp. NPDC059898, assembly GCF_042730855.1. Taxonomy (NCBI): domain Bacteria; kingdom Bacillati; phylum Actinomycetota; class Actinomycetes; order Propionibacteriales; family Kribbellaceae; genus Kribbella; species Kribbella sp. NPDC059898. The sequence goes on along the minus strand of NZ_JBHWKR010000006.1, from coordinate 217,825 downwards.
GATCACCGGCGTGCCCTTGACCAGCTCGTCGGTGATCAGCGAGACGTTCAGGTCGCGGAGCAGGACGTTGGTGATCGCGCGCACGAAGATGTACCCGCCACCGCGCTTCACCCGCGGGACCAGGTGCCGGACGCGCTGCCGGCGGGCCTGGTGCAGTTCCTTGATCACCTCCGCCACGCACAGGATCAGGCCGCGCGCGGCCCCCTGCGGGCTGGAGAAGAACCGGATGTAGCCGCGGCTGCGGCTGGTCGGCAGGGCGGCCCGGCTGAACACCAGCTCGCACTTCTCGGCGTCGCCGGACCAGTTGTTGCTGATGCTGACGCCGCCGTCCGCGAGCAGCCCGCGCCCGGTCGACATCCGCTTCTCGATCTCCGCCGCGTCCCGGGCCCGGTTGGTCACCATCACCCGGCCGGTCTCCTTCTCGTACCACCGGAACGCCGGGATGTGCAGCGAGCCGCCGTGCAGGATGCCGGCCTGGCTCGCGGGCGTGGTCGCCGGTACGCCGGTGTGCCAGGTCTGCAGCGAGTGGTCGCCGTCCCGGATCCAGCCGCCGAGGTTCGGCAGGTTGCCGGCCAGCACCATCCAGTTCAGCAGCGGCGCGGACAGGCCGTCGATCTGGACGATCAGCATCCCGGTCTTCGGCGCGGGCTGGATCCGCCGGGCGCGGCGGTGCACGACCCGCATCACCTCGGCGACGTACGCGTCGTCACTGCCCGCGTACGCGACCCAGCCGACGAAGGCGCTGATCGACGACATCACGATCGACACCAGCACCGGCGCCTCGACGCCGCCGTGCAGGTCGACGCCGGGGTCGACGGTGATCCCGAGGTACACCACCGCGAACTGCGACAGCAGCCCGCCGACCAGCACGCCGATCGACCCGATCAGGACCGCGATCCCGGCCAGGATCCAGCGCATCAGCACCGAGAACACCGCCAGCAGCACGACCAGCCGGAAGATCGGCAGCCGCCCGTCGCTGCTGATCTGCGGCAGCAGCCAGAACGTGATGGTCAGCGTGATCAGCGACGCGAGCCCGCCGTACAGCATGGCGCCCAGGCCACGTCCGGTACGGCGGAGATCCAGCCATACCGGACGTCGTCGCCGGGTTTTCGACACCTGCTCTGGTGGTTTCGCCATCGCCTGCTTCCCCGTAGTACTTGTGCAGTACGAGACTACGGGGTCAGGCCTTACTGCACTTCGAGGTAGTCGACCTCCGTGTACAAGTTGCCTTTGGTCAGCCGGATCGTGTTCCAGCCGGCGTTCAGCGTCACGGGGACGGCGCTCTCGTGCCAGTTGTCCCACCCGGTGACCGGGTAGCTGACCGAGCCGGCGTTGTTGCCATTGACAACGAGACCGTGGCTGGCGGTAGACGCCGATCCGTTGGCGTACCCGACGTACAGCGTGTAACTGCCCGCGACCGGCGCGAACACGGTGTTCTCCACCCACGAGTCGGCGTAGTCGATGTACGCGACCACCTTCCCGTCCGACGCGCCGGCCGCGTTCGCGCGGACCGTGCAGTGGTTGAGCGTCCCGCGCTCAGCCTCGTACCGGACCCGGCTGCCGCGGACCACCGGGTAGTCGTTCGCGTACCCGACGTCCGCGACATACAGGTGCCGGGCGCCGTTCACCCAGCCGTGCAGGAACACCTTGTCACCGACGAAGTCCGCGCCGCCCGGCCCGCAGACGTGGCTGTCGAACGTCGCGGTCGTCATCAACGGCCGGTACGCCGTGGTCCACGGCCCGCTGAGGCTTGTCGAGGTCGCGTACGACGTGAGGTAGTTGCAGTCGTTGTACCCGCCGCCGGAGAAGTAGAGCACGTACTGCGAGCCGCGCTGCACCAGGTCGGGCGCCTCGATGATGCCGCTCGACGTCAGCATCGCGGTGTTGCCGCCGACCAGCGTCTGGCCGTTGTTCGCGGTCTTGGTCAGCCAGAGCGTCGACGGCTGGCTGACCGCGTTGCCGTCGTTCTTCCAGACCAGGTACCGGGTGCCGTCGTTCGCGACGAACGTGTTCGGGTCGATCGCGCCGCCGATGTCGAGCGGGCAGATCAACGGCGCCGTACCGACGGGCTGGAACGGGCCGAGCGGGCTGGTGGCAGTGGCGACGCCGATGCACTGCCGGCCGGACGCCTTGTGCCAGGCGGTGTAGGTGAGCGTGTAGGTGCCGTCCGGGTTCGGGTAGACGTCCGGTGCCCAGGTGCGGCCGGGCTGCGCCCAGGCGCTGGACGGGCCGCCGGGCATCGCGTCGCCGCGGATCGTCCACGGGCCGTCGGCGCTCGGTGCGGAGGCGACCGGGACGGTGCCGCGGCTGCCGTTGGTGGCGTACGCGTACCAGGTGCCGTTCTGCTCGAAGACGTCCGGGTCGGGGAAGTTCTCGCCGATGATCTCGCTCGGGAAGACGGCTCCGGCGTCTGCCTGCGCCGGCACGGACAGGAACGTGGTCAAGCTCAGGGCGGCCACCAAGGCCGCCAGAAGTCGTCGCATGGGTGACTCCTCAGGTGGGGGCGGATACCTGCGACTCCCACTTTTACATCGATTCACCTGAAACACACCAGGGAATGAAGGAAGGAAAGAAAGGGAAGTTAGGGGTGGACCCTGAAGATTCGGAGGTGGAGACTCCCGCTAGTTGATTTCCGCCTGGATCAAGGGAGTGTCTCGTGAGTCTTTTACCGAGAGTGTCGGGGCGCGGGATGGTGGCCGCCGTGGCCGCGGTCGCCGCGGTCGCCGGCGGCTTCGTCGGGCAGTCCGCGGCGACGCCGGCCGCCGTACAAGCGACGCCACTGCAGCAACGGCTGGACAGCCTGCTGAACGACAGCCGGTACGACGGTTCGCAGGTCGCGCTGGTGGTGCGCGACGCGAGCACCGGCGAGACCCTGTACGACAAGAACGGCGCCGAGCGACTGCTGCCCGCGTCGAACACCAAGCTGTTCACCTCGACGGCCGCGATGCACACGCTCGGCCCGTCGTACCGCTTCCACACCGACGTCCTCGCCACCGCACCCGTCCGCGGTGGACAGTTGCTCGGTGACCTCTACCTCAAGGGGTACGGCGACCCGACCGCGCTCGAGTCGGACTACGCCGGCCTCGCGAAGCAGCTGAAGGCGGCCGGTGTCCGCCGGGTCTTCGGCAACCTGGTCGCGGACGACACGTACTTCGACCACGTCCGGCTCGGCGACAGCTGGGCCTGGGACGACGAGCCGTACTACTACAACGCCCAGATCTCCGCGCTGACGCTGGCGCCGAACACCGACTACGACTCCGGTACGGCGATCGTCGAGACCCGTCCGGGTGCCGCCGCCGGTGCTCCGGCGAAGCTCGACCTAGTGCCCGCGAACGGCGTACTGAAGCTGGTCAACACCGCGACCACCGGCGCGGCCGGCTCCGCGAACACGATCAGCGTCGACCGCGACCACGGCACGAACGTCGTCCGGATCACCGGGTCGATGCCGTTCGGGTCCGCGGTCGAGCAGGACTGGGTGACCGTCTGGGAGCCCGAGCTGTACGCCGCCGACGTGTTCCGCCGGGCGCTCGCGGCGCAGGGCATCACGGTGCAGGGGAAGATCGAGAACGCGGCGACACCGGCCGGCGCGACCCGGCTCGCCCGGGACGAGTCGATGACGGTCGGCGAACTGATGACGCCGTTCCTCAAGCTCTCCAACAACATGCACGCCGAGACACTGGTCAAGATGATGGGCGCGGTCGCGGAGGCAGACGGCAGCTGGTCGTCCGGGCTCGACGTGGTGACGAAGTACGCCAAGACGCTCGGCGTCGACACCAGCCGGATCCGGCTGTCCGACGGCTCGGGGCTGTCCCGCAAGGTGAATGTCACCGCCGACTCGGTCACCGACGTACTGATCGGAGCGCAAAAGGAGTCGTGGTGGAAGCAGTGGTACGACGCGCTGCCGATCGCGGGCAACCCGGACCGGTTCGTCGGCGGGACGCTGCGCAGCCGGATGCAGAACACGCCGGCCGCGAACAACCTGCACGGCAAGACCGGCTCGCTCACGGGCGTCACCGCGCTGTCCGGGTACGTCACGAACAAGGACGGCCGGAAGCTCGTGTTCTCGATGATCAGCAACAACTACCTGGTCAGTCCGCGTTCGATCGAGGACGCGGTCGGCGTGACGCTCGCGTCGTGGTCCGACCAGGCTCCTCCGCCGGCCGCTGTCGTCGCGCCGTTCAAGGCGGCTTCGCCTGCGTGTGAGTCGGAGTGGGACAAGGCCTGCTAATCCGTTCGACAGGTGCGGCGGTCATTCACCACGATGGGCGAATGACCGCCGTACTGCCTGACAGGTACTCCGTGCGCCCACCGTCGAAGGCGGACGCGCGGGCACTCCTCGAGTTGGTGTCCGACTACAACACGTCGGTCGTCGGCTTCGCCGACTACACCCTGCAGGATGCGGAGGACCAGCTCACCGAGCCCGGCTTCGAACCCGCGACCGACGGCTGGCTGGTGTTCGACGGGGATCGCCTGGCCGGGTACGCGGCGGTGTTCGGCAAGGGCGATCACCGCCAGCTGGACGCCGACGTGGTCACCACCGACCTCGCTGCGGAGGCCTACCTCCTCGCGGAGATCCTGCGGCGGACGGCGGAGTTCGCTCGAAGCTACGGGCATTCTTCGGTCCAGCTCGACGCCGTCAATTACCGGGCCGACATCGCCCGTGCAGCACGTCTGGCCGGTTACGGGTTCGCTCCGGGGACAACCTTCCATCGGATGCGGATCGACCACCACGGGGCGGTTGCCGCCCCGGAGGTTCCTGCGGGGGTTGTGGTGCGGCGGGGCGCTCCGGACGAGGCGAGCCGGCGGGCGGCGCATGCCGTGTTGAACGCTGCCTTCGACGGGCAGTTCGGGTTCACGCCGCGGTCGTTCGAGGAGTGGCAGGCGGCGCAGGAGAACCACTCGGCGTTCGACTGGTCGCAGCTGACGGTGCTGGAGGTCGACGGCGAGGCGGTCGCGATGCTGTCCGCGAACGACCAGTTCGTCGAGGACGAGGACTGCGGGTACGTCGGGCGGCTCGCCGTACTGGAGAAGGCGCGCGGGAAAGGGCTGGCGAAGTTCCTGCTGCGGGACCAGTTCGCGGTGGACGCGGCGAACGGGCGGGCCGGGACGATCCTGCACGTCGACACGAACAACCCGACGCCGGCACTCGGCGTGTACCTGTCCGTCGGGATGCGGGCCGTGCTCGTCATGGAGGTCTGGCGGCTCGAGGTCGCGGTATGAGCCTGCCCGACGGCTACACCTGGCGGCCGATGCGGCTGGACGACGCGCCGCTGATCGCCGAGCGGTCCGCCGCCTACACGTCCGCCCTCCTGGGCTTCGCGAAACACAGCCCTGAAGACGTCGCCAACTACCTGCGCGACCCCGGCACGAATCCGGCCACCGACGGCTGGGTGGTCTTCGGACCGGACGGTTTCGCCGGGTCGGCCACGGCGGTCCCGATCACCGGCGGCTCGCACATCGTCGTCGACATCCTCAGCACCGAGCCGCCCGTCCTCAACTGGCTGCTGCAGAAGGCGGAAGAACGCGCAACCGCAGCCTCCGCGCCCCCCGCCCTCGCCCCCGCCGCGCCCCTCGCCGTCACCCCCGCCGCCACGCCCGCCGTCACCCCCGCCGCCCCGCCCGCCGTCACCCCCGCCGCCCCGCCCGCCGTCACCCCCGCCGCCGGCCGCGGAGCGGCCGTGCTTCGGGTTGGGGCGATTCAACAGGACCAGCTGTTGCCGGCCGTCCTCACCGCGCGCGGGTATGCGATCGGGACCTCCGTCCACCGGATGCGGATCACCTTCGACGGCCCGGTGGCGGAACCCGCGGTGCCGGACGGGATCGTCGTACGGCGAGGTGCTCCGGACGAGGCGAGCCGGCGGGCGGCGCACGCCGTACTGCTGGAGGCGTTCGCGGAGCAGCCCGGGACGCTGCCGCGGCCGTACGACGAGTGGGTGGCGTCGCGGGAGAGCCGGTCGACGTTCGACTGGTCGCAGGTGACGATCCTGGAGCTGGACGGGCAGGCGGTCGCGATGACCGAGTGCAACGACAACTTCGTCGGCACGGACAACTGCGGGTACGTCGGCCGCCTCGCTGTCGTCTCGTCCGCCCGCGGCCGCGGACTGGCCAAGTATCTGCTGCGCAACGCCTTCGCCGCCGATGCCGCGGCCGGCCACTCCGGCACGATCCTGCACGTCGACACCAACAACCCCACCCCCGCGGTCGCCCTGTACACCACCGTGGGCATGCGCCCCGACCTGATCAGCGACATCTGGACCCTGGGCTAACGACAGGAGGTAGTCGCCCTTGGGCCTCGATTCTGACCTTCGGTGAGCGTCACAGGCAACGGCGAGCGCGACCACTTCCTGTCGTTAGCCGTAGAACCTTGCCGCCGGAGATCTGAGAGACTACTCTCGAAACATGTCTCTCAGAAATCCGTACGGCGATTTCGAGATCACCGACCCGCAGGCGATGCGTGCGCTCGCCCACCCGGTCCGGCTCGCCGCGCTCAGCTACCTGCAGGGCAACAGCCCGGCGACGGCCACGCAGCTGTCCGAACACGTCGGTGCCTCCCCCTCGGTGACGAGTTGGCACCTGCGGCACCTGGCGCAGTTCGGCCTGGTGAAGGACGGCCCGCCGCCGAGCGGCTCGGACAAACGGCAACGGTGGTGGTACGCCGCGTCCCGCGGGTTCCGCTACCAGATGCCGGACACCCCGGAAGGCGCCGAGGCCGGCCGGCTGCTGCGGACCGAGATCATGAACCAGGCGCTCGAGGCCGCGCAGCACTGGCTGGTCGAGACCGAGCCGAACCTCGACCCGGAGTGGAGCCGGCGGGCCGGGTCGGCGAACACGTTGCTGGTCGTCACCCCGGCCGAGGCGGACGCGCTCGAGTCCGCGATCGAGCAACTGCTGGCGCCGTACGTCCAGCGCCGCGACGCCGGCGACGTACCGCCGGACGCGCGGCCGGTCCGGCACCTGCGGATCTCCTTGCCTGAAGCAACGGACGCCTGATGGCCACGCTCGCCGCCACGAGCCTCTGGCGGGACGCCCGGTTCCGCCGATTCTGGTCCGCGCAGGGCGTGTCCGAGTTCGGCGACCGGATCACCGAGCTGGCGCTGCCGCTGATCGCGGTCACGATGCTGGACGCCTCCCCCAGCCAGGTCGGTTTCCTGACCGCGGCGGTCTGGCTGCCGAACATCGCGTCGCTGTTCATCGGCACCTGGGTCGACCACCGCCGCGACAAGCGCCCGCTGATGATCGCCGCCGACCTCACCCGGACGGTCCTGCTGCTCACGCTGCCGGTCGCCTACTGGTTCGGGTTCCTTGCCCTCGGCCACTTGTACGCGATCGCGGTCCTGGCCGGTACGGCGCATGTCGTGTTCAACACCGCGAACGCGTCGTTCTTCGTCCGGCTGGTGGAGCGCGAGCAGTTCCTGGAGGCGAACAGCAAGCTGTCCGCGACCCGGTCGATCTCGTTCATGGGCGGGCCGGCCGTCGCGGGCCTGCTGGTGCAGTGGCTGAGCGCGCCGCTCGCGATCGTCGTCGACGCCTTCACGTTCGTGTTCTCGGCGGTGCAGCTCGCCCGGCTGAAGATCGACCCGGGCCCGGCGGAGGAGTCCGGCGAGCCGATCCTGCGCCGGGCAGCGGCCGGGATGCGTTACGTGCTGAAGCATCCGTACATCAGCCGCAGCCTGGGCTGCGCGACCACGGTGAACTTCTTCAACCTGATGAGTACGGCGCTGCTCGTGCTGTTCGCGAGCCGCATCCTCGGGCTGTCGGCCGGGGTCATCGGCCTGGCGTTCGGGATCGGCGCGTCGGGCGGCCTGCTCGGTGCGGTCAGCGCCTCGCCGCTCAGCCGCCGGTTCGGCGCCGGCCCGGTGATCGCGTTCGGCGCTGTGGTCTTCCCGTGCTCGATCGCGATCGCCGCCCTGGCGAACGGCCCGCTGTGGGTGAAGGCGGTCGCGCTGGCGGCGGCCGAGTTCGTCGGGGCGTTCGCGGTCATGTGCTTCGACGTACCGCTGAACGCTTTGCAGGCCGTGGTCTGCCACGACCACATGCGCAGCCGGGTGGCGGGCGCGTTCAGCAGCATCAACTACGGCATCAGGCCGCTCGGCGCGGTCGCCGGAGGGTTCCTCGGCACCTGGATCGGTGTCCGCGAAACCCTCCTCGTTTCCGCCGCCGGCGGCCTGTTGTCCGTCGTGTGGCTGATCGGCTCACCGATCATCCGCACCCGCGAACTGACCGGCCTGGAGCCGCCCGACTAGTCCTCGACCAGCTCCTCGACGGGGGCGACCTTCGCGACCGTCTTGCGGAGCGGGACCTCCTTGATGAACACGACCGCGATCAGGCTGACCACCGCACACGCGGCCGCGATCAGGAAGATCCGCCCGGTGGCGTCGCCGTACGCGTGCCGGACCAAGGCGGCCAATTGCGGCGGCAGGTTCTTCACGTCGAGCAGGCTGGTGCTGCCGGAGCCGCTCTCCTGCAGCTTGCGCGCGGCCTCGGGGCCGTTCGGTCCGGCGAGTACGCCGGCCACGATCAGGGTCTTGACCCGCGCGGCGAGCACCGCACCGAGTGCCGAGACGCCGACCGCACCGCCGAGGCTGCGGAAGAACGCGACGGTCGCGGACGAGGCGCCGATCTGCGTGACGTCGACGGTGTTCTGGACGGCGAGCACCAGGTTCTGCATGGTCATCCCCATGCCGAGGCCCATCGCCAGCATGCCGAGTCCGACGTACCAGTAGGGGGTGCTGTGGTCGATCGTGCCGAGGATCAGCAGGCCGGCGAGCAGCAGGATGCCGCCGGAGACCAGGTATCGCTTCCACTTGCCGTAGCGGGTGATCAGCTGACCCGAGCCGGCCGAGCCGACGAACGAGCCGAGCATCATCGGGATCGTCAGCAGACCGGCCTCGGTCGGGCTGTACCCGCGGGCGATCTGGAAGTACTGGCCGAGGAACAGCGCGCTGCCGAACATCGCGACACCGACCGACAGGCTGGCCACGATCGCCAGCGCGGTGGTGCGCTCCCGCACCACCTTCAGCGGGACGAGCGGCTCGGCGACCCGGTTCTCCACCAGTACGGCGAGGAAGCCGGCGAGCAGCGTTCCGCCGACGAAGAGCGCCGACTCCCAGGACATCCACGCGAAGTCGGTCCCGGCGAAGCTGACCCAGAGCAGCGGCAGGCTGGCCGCGATGCTGATCAGGACCGCGCCGAGGTAGTCGATCTGGACCTTGCGCTTGAGCACCGGCAGGTGCAGGTATTTCTGCAGGATCACCAGGCTGACCACGGCCAGCGGGACGCAGACGTAGAAGCACCAGCGCCAGCCGAGCCACGAGGTGTCGACGATGACGCCGCCGATCAGCGGGCCACTAACGGTCGCGACCGCCATCACGGCACCCATGTAACCGGAGTATCGGCCCCGCGACCGGGGTGGGATCGCGGCGCCGATGATGGCCTGGGCGAGCGCCATCAGACCGCCCATCGCGAGACCCTGGAGGACCCGGGCACCGATCAGGAACGGCACGTTGTGGGACAGGCCGGCCAGCGCGGACCCGATCACGAAGACCGAGATCGCCACCTGGACCAGCAGTTTCTTGCTCACCAGGTCCGACAGCTTGCCCCAGATCGGCGTGGACACCGTGGTGGCCAGGAGGCTCGCGGTGAGGACCCACGTGTACTGCGTCTGGGTGCCTTCGAGGTCCGCGATGATCGTCGGCAGGGCGTTGCTGACGATGGTCGAGCTCAGCATCGCCGTGAACAGCGCGGCGAGCAGGCCGATCAGGATCTCGAGGATCTCGCGGTGGGTGAGTTCCGGCGCAGCGGGCGTCTGCTGCCGGGTCTCGGTGACAGTCATTACTCTCCAGTCTTGGGGCTTTGCCTCACGAGTTTGTTGGCCTCGGTGATCGCGATCGCCACGCGCTGCATCGTTGCTGCGGCGGCTGTCATCGCGTCGTCGTCGAGGTCTGCCAACGCGGTTCTGAGTTGCCGGGTGTAGGCGGAGTACATGGCCTCCAGCCGGGCCTTGCCCTCGGCCGAGAGGCTGACCAGCCCGACCCGGGCATCGGCGGGATCCGGCCGACGGCTCACCAGTCCGTCGGCCTCCAGCGCGGTCAACTGCCGGCTCACCACCGACGCGTCGACGCCGAGCTTGCCGGCGATCTCGCCGCCACGTTGCTCGCCGTCCTTCATCAGCACCTTGAGCACGCTCGCGTCGGACCGGCGCAGTCCGCCGTCGCCGCTGAGGTGCCGGTGCTCGATACAGCGGACGGCCCGGATCAGGGAGCTGACTCCCTCGAGCAACTCCTGAGCCGCCGCATCCCGCTCTACCCCGGGGACAAGGGGTTGCTGAGCTAGTTGCATAACCCAACTATATACACGGATAGTTGGTTTCCACAACCATATGCGCAGGATGTGGATCAGTGGTTACTACCGGTGAGATCGACGGCTCAGCCGGGGTCGGTGTTCAGCCGAGGTCGGTGTTGAGCCGGCCGAGGAGGCGGCCGAGGTCGGCGAGGTCGGTGGGGTTCCAGCGGTCGAGGATCGCGCGGAACTCGGTCTGCCGCTGGGTGCGCATCGCCTCGTAGCGCTCGGCGCCGGACGTGGTCAGCCGGAGCAGGCGGGCGCGGCCGTCGTCCGGGTCGCCGATGCGCTCGATCAGCCCGAGGTTCTCCAGTTGCGTGATGCCGCGGCTGACCGTGGACTTGTCGAGACCGAGGACATGCGCCACGTCCGACGCGCGAACGCCCGTACCGGCACCGAGCTCGATCTGGGAGATCAGCGCGTAGCCGGCCGCGTCCATCTCCGGGTGCACCCGCCGGGCGAGCCGCAGCGACGCGGACCGGGACCGGCGGAACAGCGCCGACAGCTCCAGCTCGATCGCCGCGACCAGTTCCTCCGAGTGCTCCACCGTCGTACTCACCGCACCACGATCCCGGCGTCCCGGAGCGCCTGCTTCACGGCCGCGATCCGGAAGTCGCCGAAGTGGAACACACTGGCCGCGAGCACCGCGTCCGCACCGGCCTGCACCGCGGGCGGGAAGTGCTCCGGCGCCCCCGCTCCCCCGCTGGCGATCAGCGGTACGTCGACCACCGCGCGGACCGCCTTGATCAGCTCCAGGTCGAAGCCCTGCCTCGTGCCGTCGGCGTCCATCGAGTTCAGCAGGATCTCGCCCGCGCCGAGCTCGCAGCCGCGCTGCGCCCACTCGATCGCGTCCAGCCCGGCGGACCGCCGTCCGCCGTGGGTCGTGACCTCGAACCCGCTCGGCTGCTCGGCGGACCGCCGTACGTCGAGCGACAGCACCAGCACCTGGTTGCCGAACCGGTGCGCGATCTCGCGGATCACCTCGGGCCGCGCGATCGCGCCGGTGTTGATCCCGACCTTGTCGGCGCCCGCCCGGAGCAGCCGGTCGACGTCGGCCGCCTCCCGGATCCCGCCGCCGACGGTCAGCGGGATGAAGACCTGCTCGGCGGTCCGGCGGACCACGTCGTACGTCGTCTCGCGGGAGCCCGAGGACGCGGTGATGTCGAGGAAGGTGAGCTCGTCGGCGCCCTCGGCGTCGTACACCTGCGCCATCTCGACCGGGTCGCCCGCGTCGCGCAGGTCGGCGAAGTTGACGCCCTTGACCACGCGGCCGGCGTCGACGTCCAGACAGGGAATCACTCGTACGGCAAGGCTCACGCGGCCAAGCGTAGGGCATGTCTCCTGATCCCCCGCCGTAGCGAGGAGGTGCTCGGTGCGGTAGCTCGCCGCGCCGAGTGCCCCGCAGTAGGCGCGGGATCAGGAGACATGCGCTGACGTTCAGAACGAGACGATCAGGCCGAGTACCACGGCGAAGGCGACGAGGCCGACGACGACCTCGGCGAGGATCGTCAGCTTGCTGCCGCCGACGCGCGGCGCGCCCGGGACCGGCGGCAGGCCGAACTGGTCGGTGACACGCGGCGGCAGCCGGACCCCGCGGGCGAGGGCGGCGCGGAGCGCGTCGGTCAGTACCGGCTCGACCGCTGAGGGAACCGGGATCGTGATCGCAAGGTCTGTGATGTCGTCGTGGACGCTGATCCACACCGTGCCGCCCCTGGACCGGTCCCAGCGGACACCGGTGACACGGGTCAGGTCCACGGACTGCCGGCCGATCAGGGTGCGGGCTTCGAGGTAGTGGCCGTTGATCTGCGGGTTCGTTCCGACGTTCCCGATCACCTGTGCGATCACGATCAGGCCTACGACGGCGATCGCGAGGGCGACCGAGGTCACCCAGGATCGGCCGATGGCGGTGGCGAGGAGGGCCAGCGCCGCGGCGATGACCAGGACCAGCCCGACGGACAGGCCGAGGCGGGTCAGCCGCGGGATGCGGCGCGGGCGGGTGTCCTCCACGGCCGCACGGTATCGCCGCGGGGGGCTAGCGGCCGGGTGGTGCTGAGGACGCCCTCAGGATGACGCGATCAGGCCGAAGACGACGCCGAAGACCAGGACGCCGACGAGGACACCCGCGAGTACGGCGAGGTTGCTGCCGCCGTTGCGCGGGGCGCCTGGGACGGGTGGGAGGTTGAAGAGGTTGGTGATGCGTTGCGGGACCTGGACGCCGCGGGTTATCGCGTCGCTGAGCGCTTGGGTGATGGCTGGGCGGACCTGGTGCGGTACCGGGATCTGGATCGACACGTCGGTGATGTCGTCGTGCAGGCGGATCCAGATCGCGCCGCCTCTGCTGCGTTCCCACCGGGTGGCGGTGAGGCGGGCGACGTCGACCGACTGGCGGCCGATCACGGTGGCGACGTCGAGGTACGGTCCGTTGGTGCGTGGGCGCCATCCCAGGTTGCCGATCAACAACGAGATCGCGAGCAGGCCGATGGTCGTCACGATCAGGGCGATGGTGGACCGCGTGCCCACGCTCACCAGAAACGCCACCGTCACGGCGACCACCAGGGTCAGTCCGGTGGCAGTCCCATAACGCACCATTCGCGAGATCCGCCGCGGCCGCCGCTCATCCACCTCGGCAACGGTATCTGCGGGTGGGTCTACTCGGGTGTCGCCCAACCCTGAACAGGCGGTGGTGTCTGGGAACAGGCAATAGCTTGTTCCCTGACACCGACACGCGGGCCCTCATCCGGCGAGCGCCCCGCACAGCGGCGCCGGGCTAGCGCACGATGCGCCCAGCTAGCGCTCGGGCGTGCCACCAGCTTCAAGGGCGGGCCGGACAGCACGTCCCACAACGCGGAAGACCTCCGCGCCCCACACCCTCAGCGGAGGACGGGCGCGACAACCTCACCCGCCTGCCGCCACCCCTGCACCACGCCACCTTCAAGGGTGATCCTCGTCGACAGCAGCCCCCTCGACACTCCCGCCGTACTCGAGAAGCCCCACCTCGTCATCGCGAACGGCACCGTCGTCGGCGGGTGACTTGAACACCCGGTGGGGTCGGGCGACAAGCAATAGCTTGTTCAGCGACCCCACCGCTTGTTCAACGGGTGATTCGATCGACGCGGCGGCCGGTGTGGTCGAAGACGTGGATGCGGGTGGTGTCGAGGGCCAGGTGGACGCGGGTGCCGCGCTGGAGTTCGGTGTCGACCGGGAGTTCGACGACGAGGTCGGCGCGGCGGTGGGTCGGGCCGTGCGGCTCGGGCTCGGGGACGGGCGGTGCCGCGAGGCCGATCCGGGTGCGCAGGCGGGTGAGGAGCGTCGGTCCCGCGGCCACGGCCGGGATCGCGTGCGCGGCAGTCGGCCGGCCGATCCGGTCGGGGTCGACGACCTCGATGCCGCAGCACCGCACCCCCCACAACCGGCGAACACATCCGCGCCCCAGACCCTCAGCGGGCGGCGGGCGGCGGGCGGGACACCAACCCACACGTGCCGGCCACCACCCCCGCACCACATCACCTTCAAGGGCGGGTGGGCGGCACACCATCCCACCACCGGCGAGCACATCCGCGCCCCACCGCCCTCTGGAGGGTGGGTGGGCGCGGTTGGGCCTACTTCCAGGCTCGGCGGCGGTTGTCGGTGGATTTCATGGGGCGGGTGGATTCCCAGACTCGGCGCCAGCGGGCGGCGTCGGGGCCGGTTTGGGTGGGGGATGCGCCGAGGGCGGCGCGGCGGCGGGATTCGTACCAGGTGGTGGATTCCTCGTCGAGGAGGGCTGATACGGCGGCGGCGATGCGGGGGGCGAAGTCGCGGGCGCTTTCGCCGGCGGCGGGGCGGAGCGGGTCGCCGTACCGGACGTGGACGGCGGGGCGGCCGGGGACGGGCCAGCCGCGGCCGCGGGGCATGGCGGCGAAGGAGCCCTTGATGCCGACGGGGATGATCGGTACGTCGTGTTCGACGGCGAGGTACGCCGCGCCCATCCGGAACCGCTGCACCCACCCGTCGGGCGAGCGCGTGCCTTCGGGGAAGACGACGACGTTCCAGCCGTCGGCGAGCAGGTCGCCGGGCGTGGAGCTCATCTTGCCGCCGCGCCGTTCGATCGGGAACGTGTTGAACACGATCGCGGACCCGGCGGCCCGCCACCAGGTATCGAAGAAGTAGTCGGCGGCTGCCGCGAACGCCGTACGGCGACGCATCGCGTCGGGCAGCGACAGCAGCAGCAGCGGGGTGTCGAGGTGCGACGAGTGGTTCGCGACGATGATCGCGGGGCCGTCGAGCTTGAGCAGCGAGTCGAGGCCGCTGACCTGCGGGCTGACCTCGAAGTTCAGCACCGCGTTCAGCGGGCCCTTCTGGATCAGGTCGCGGACCGCGATCGCGGCCGGCTTCCGGGCCCACTTGGTCGGGAAGACCGTGGACTCCTTCGGGATCACGTACGGCTCGGCCGACCGCGGCACCTGCGGCCGCCGTCCCCAGCGCCAGCCACGGGCGACCTGACGAACGTCACGCGCGGTGTCGCGGCTGAACTTCACCAGGCTGGTACCCATCAGCGCACGTCCGCGAGCAGGTGCGGCGGGTTGTGCAGGTACGTGATCGACGGCGACCGGCCGACCGAGTGGCTGACCATCTCGAGCGCGTCGGACAGCGTCGACGCGGACCGGAAGCCCATCCGCTCGACGGTCTTGCGGTTCGCGCCGACCCAGACGATGTCGCCGCAGTGGTCCAGCGCGTGCGAGATCCAGTACCACATGTAGAACGGGTGCACGCCGTGGTACGCGTACGACGTCCGGTACAGGTGGATGTACCACGGGTCCTCGGCGTACTGCTTCTCGAACTTCGCCTCGATCGTGGCCGGATCGGTGCTCTCGGCAAGCACTTCCTCGAAGAAGTCGACGTACGACGGGTGGTGCAGCTGGCTGAACTCGTAGTCGACCGGGTGGTACAGGATCACCGCGCCGTCCTTGCGGACGACCGGGTTGCCCCGGTACGAGTTGAAGTAGTACCCGAGCCCCATGCAGGCGGCCAGGATCGGGTTCATCACCGAGTTCACGTTGTACGGGCCGATGAACGGCACGCCCATGATCGCGACGTCGGACTGGCCCTGCACCTCGACCATGTGCTGGCGGTGCACGTTCTCCAGCGTCTTGTCGTGCACCGGCTCGATCTTGCCGGCGTGCACTCCGGTCAGTCCGTAGTTCGAGCGGACGTCGGTGAAGATCTTGTGCCGCAGCTTGGCCGGCGCCGCGGCGAGCGCGCGCTTGGTGCCGAGCATCGAGGCCTGGTCCTTCAGCGACCATTCCCACTCGCGCTTCTGCAGGAACTCGAGCGGACCGCCGAAGATGTCGTTGTTCAGCGTGGTCTCGATCTGGAACACCTTGACGTGCTGGGTGAGGATCTCGCCCATCCGCCAGGCCGACTCGTGCATCTTCGACCGCTTGTGGTCCATGAACGAGCGCGAGTGGATCATCGTGTGGCTGTTGTGGTGGTGCTTCAGCGACTTGTACGACGCCAGGCCGATCGACGTCGACTTGTGGCCGCCGTCCATCGCCACCAGGTTCACGTTCACGTAGACGAGCAGGTCCGACTCGGCCGCCCGCTTGGAGATCTCGACGTCCTCGCCGTGCCTGGTCTGACCGAGATGGGTCAGGTTCGCGCTGTCCTCGGCGTCGAAGTTGTAGAGCTTGCCGTCGGGGAAGAACGACCGGAACACCCGCTCACCGACGATGTCGCGCAGCTCGTTCGGGGTGAGCCGGCGGTGCAGCGCGTTCGCGGAGATCAGCTCGACGTCGTCGACGCCGGCCTGCGCGGCCAGCTCGAGCACGGCCTCGATGATGCGCTGCCGGATGTCCGGCTTCTTCATCGGCGGCAGCGGGATCGAGATGTCGTCGAACGCGATCGTCAGCCGCATCCCCGCACGCAGCAGCTCCGGCAGCGGCTCGGACTCGAGCGGGTTCAGGAGCGCGTTCTGGATCGCCTCGTCGACGTCCCGGACCGGCGGCAGCGCCTCCGGCGGGTACACCACCCGAGTGCCTTGCGGGAAGCGCTCCAGCAGGAAGCCCTCACCGTTGTGCACGAGCAGCGGCGGTGTGCGGTCGTCAACCTCAAGCACAAAACCTGGCCGAGACATGTCAGAAACCCTCTCGTCGTACGTTCAGCGCCCTCATGAGGCCCTCACATCGAAAGCAACCTTGACCGTGCCGAGCCGGCCGGCCGAATGCGCGTGGTCCAGTGCCTCGCGCCAGCGGTACAGCGGGTAGCGGGCGCCGACGACGCCGTCCAGCGGGGCGCGCCCCGCGAGTTCCAGCGCGGTCTCGAACGCGGGTCGCCCGTTCGGCTCCTCGCGGGCGGACGCGTAGGTGCCGGCCAGGTCGAGTTCGCGGAACCAGACCGGGGACAGGTCGACGCCGGTCGACGGCATGCCGGACAGTACGACGCGGCCGCCGGCCTTGGTGACCCGCAGCACGGTGTCGATCGAGTCCTTGCTGCCGACCGCGTCGACGGCGACGTCGACGCCGCCGAGCAGGAACTCCTTGGCGCCGAGGTCGGGCTTGAGCCGGAACGCGCCGGTGGCGCGGCGGACGCCGCGGAACACTTCGTCGGGCGCGACCACGTCGCTGGCGCCGAAGGCCCGGGCGAGCTCGCGCTGCTTGGCGTGCTTGGCGACGACGGTGATCCGGCCGGCCTGGGTGAGTTCGCGGATCGCGAGCGTGGCGAAGAGTCCGACTGCCCCGGCGCCGCTGATCAGCACGGACTGGCCCGGCTGGACCTGGGCCCGGAGTGCGGCGTGGACGGCCCCGGCCAGCGGCTCGACGAGTACGGCGCGTTCGTCGCTGAGCTCATCGGGTACGGCGTACAGCTGGCTGCGGTGGGCGACCATCAGGTTGCCCCAGCCGCCGCCGGTGTCCTGGCAGAACCCGGTCTGCAGGCCGGGCTTCAGGTGGCCGACGGTGATCCGGTCGCACCGGTTGGTGTTGCCGGACGCGCAGCCCTCGCAGGGTTCGACGCCGCGGGTCGCGCAGGTCAGGACGCTGTCCATCACGACGCGGGTGCCCTTGGGCAGGTCCTCGCAGTCGTCGAGCAGTTCGCCGACGATCTCGTGGCCCGGGACGAACGGCATCGACACGACGGCGGAGAAGTACATCTTGGTGCTGCCGGTGACCATGCCGAGGTCGGAGCCGCAGATGCCGGACAGGATCGGGCGGATCCGCGCCCAGCCGTCCCGTTCGGCCTTGGGCTCGTTGATCGTGACCAGCCGCAGCGGCGCGGCCGGGCCGGTGAGGATGCCGGGGATCCGGCCGCCGACGGCCTTGGCCGCCAGGAACTTGGCCGGCGACCGGTACATCTCCAGTGCGAGCATCATCGGGCGTTCACCCCGGGCAACTCCAGACGGGACGTGGTGGACGGGGTCTTCCAGTCGACGATCTGCCAGCGCGCGGCCCGGGCGGCCCGGAACAGTGACACGTCCGGCGACACCGCGACCGGGTTGCCGACGGTCGACAGCATCGGCAGGTCCGAGTGGCTGTCGGCGTACGCGAAGGACTTGGACAGGTCGACGCCGGTCTGCCGCGCGTGGTGCTTGATCCACGCGGCCCGGGACTCGCCGACCAGCGGCGGGCCGGAGAGGAACCCGGTGCAGCGGCCGCGGTCGTCGACGGCCAGCTCGGCCGCGACGATCTCGTCGAACAGCGGCTCCAGCGGGCGGGTCAGCGGGCGGACGGCGCCGGTGATCAGGATCGTCTTGTGCCCGGCGGCGCGGTGCTCACGGATCCGCCGTACGGCGGCGCCGCTCAACCGTTCCAGGACGTGCTCGGCGAGGATCTCGTCGACGATCTGGTTCAGTTCCTCGAGGTCCGCACCGGCGTACCGGCGGTAGATGGTGCGCAGGAACGTGCCGCGGTCCTTGCGTTCGGCGGCGATCAGCTTCGGCAGCTTGCGGAGCATCGCGCCGATCTCGTTCGCGCGCTGCGGGCCGTCGAGCTCGGGCAGCCGCATCCACAGGTAGGTCTCGATCACGTTCGAGGACAGCAGGGTGCCGTCCATGTCGAACGCGGCGATCACCTTCGATTCCGACGGCTCGACCTTCTTCAGGACGCCGGCGGACTCGGCGAGCGCCTTGTTCCGCTTCTTCCGGACGACGTCGAGGCGGCGCATCGACTCGGTGACGCTCGGGCAGTGCAGCTCCTGCAGGTAGTACTGCCAGTCGACGACCGAGGTGTCGCAGGCGAACTTCTCCTTGTCGTCACCCTCGAGCGCGTTGTGCAGCGCCAGCACGTTGTCGTCGATGAACTGCAGTTCGGCCTGCGCGTACTCCGAGTACAGGTCCATGTAACGGCGCAGGAAGTCCAGCCGCCGCTTCTGGATGTCGAGTTCGCGGGCGTACTTGCGGGTCCGCTCGCCGCGCGGCACCCGGGTGATCACCGCGTCGGCGATCTTGTGGGCCTTCTCGCCGTACCGCAGCATCGTCTCGACCGAGTCGCCGCCGGGGAACTTCCACACCGGCAGCCGGACCGCGCCGCGCTCGCCGAGGTCGAACGGGTGCTTGGAGAAGTACGCGCGGACACCGGCGTACAGCTGCTCGAAGGTCAGCGGGTTCCGGGCGCCGGAGCCGATGTGGTAGTACTCCGGCTTGTTCAGCTCGGGCTCGGTCGCCATCACCGCGCAGATCGCGCCGACCACGTGGTCGACCGGGATGATCTCGATCACCGAGTCCGGCGACGCCGGGAACTCCGGCAGCTCGCCGCGGCCGTACGCCAGGATCAGCGGCTCGGCCATCTTGAAGCCCTCGATCCAGCCCGGGTGCGGGCTCTGTACCGCGGACTCGATGATGGCCGGCCGGACGATCGAGGTCGGCAGCGTGCCGGAGAACTCCTCCACCACGCGCTCACCGAGCGCCTTGGTGAACGTGTAGCAGTCGGTCCAGCCGAGGCTGCGGGCGCGCTCGGTGCCGGTCTCGACGAGCCGCTTCGCGACCCACTCGGTCCGGCGCCGCTCGGTGTCGGCCGCGGCGGTCAGGTGGCCGGCGCGGCGGTGCAGCTTCTCGGACTCCTTGCGGAACTTCGCCAGCATCGGCGCGGACCGGGACTGCTCCTCGATCCGGGCCTTCATCGCCATCCCGGCCTCGGCCTCGGTCCGCCAGTCGACGAAGTGCTCGACCGGGGCCTCCGGGATCGCACCGCGTCGCCGTCCCGCGGTGTAGGCGGTCGAGATGTGGACGTAGTGCACCGGCCGCCCGGTTTCGACGATCCGCTCGAGCAGGCTCTTGGTACCGAGCACGTTGGTCGTGAACGCCTCGTGGATCGGCGGGTCGAAGCTCACGTCGCCGGCACAGTGCACGACGATGTCGAGATCCTTCGGCAACTCCGGTACGTCGGACAGGTCGCCGTCGATGACGTGGATCCGCGCCGCGGACAGCGCCTCGGCGTCGGCGTATTCCGTGCCCTCGCCGTAGAACGGCTTGAAGATGTCCTTGCGGAGCAGCTGGGCCATCCGATCAGCGCCGGTGAGCGAGCCCTTCGGGCGGATGATCGCGGCCACCGTGGTGCCCGGCAGCTCACCGATGATCCGGTGCAGCAGCGCCTCACCGACGAAGCCGGTGACGCCGGTGACCAGGACCTTCTTGTCCCGGAGCTTGTCGGCCAGACTCACTTGTCGCCTCCACGCGTGAGCTCGAGTGCCTCGGTCAGGGTGAACGCGCCGGCGTACAGCGCCTTGCCGACGATGACGCCCTCGACGCCCTGGGGCACGAGCGTGGCGAGGGCTTGCAGGTCGTCCAGGCTCGAGACGCCGCCGGACGCGACGATCGGCTTGTCGGTACGGGCGCACAGGTCGCGGTACAGGTCCAGGTTCGGGCCTTGGAGCATGCCGTCCTTGGTGACGTCGGTGACGACGTACCGCTCGCAGCCGGCCGCTTCCAGCCGGGCGAGCACCTCGTACAGGTCGCCGCCTTCCTTGGTCCAGCCGCGGGCCGCCAACGTCCGGCCGCGGACGTCCAGGCCGATCGCGACCCGGTCGCCGTACTGCCGGATGATCCGGTCGCACCACTCCGGGTCCTCGAGCGCCGCGGTCCCGATGTTCACCCGGCGGGCACCGGTGGCCAGCGCGGCTTCCAGGGATTCGTCGTCGCGGATGCCGCCGGAGAGCTCGACCTGTACGTCGAGCTTGCCGGTCACCTCGGCGAGCAGCTCACGGTTCGAGCCCCGGCCGAACGCCGCGTCCAGGTCGACGAGGTGGATCCACTCCGCCCCCGCCTCCTGCCAGGCCATCGCCGCCGCCAGCGGATCGCCGTACGACGTCTCGCTGCCGGCCTCGCCCTGCACCAGCCGAACGGCCTGCCCGTCCGCCACATCGACGGCAGGCAGCAGCACCAAATGGTCAGACATGGGCCACACCCTAGAGGGCGTTGCTGAGAGATCCGTAACCCGGAGGCCTCCTGAGTCGTTTGAAATCGATCTGTCTCAGTAATACCAGTGGGGTCAATGGTATTACGCCTAGGCTGGTCCGGTGGTCACCCTGGAGCAGCTCGAACGCGACCCTCATCCAACCCTCGCCGCGATCCGCCCGGTCGGCTGGATCGGCGCCCTGAACTCCTGGGTCGTCACCGGCCGCACCCTGGCTGTCCAGGTTCTGCGCGACCCTGAGACCTTCACGGTCGACGACCCCCGCTTCTCCACCGCCCAGGTGGTCGGCCCGTCGATGCTGTCCCTCGACGGCAACCCTCACAAAGCGCACCGCGACCCCTTCGAGTCGCCGTTCGGCCTCGCCGAGACCCGCCGCCGCTTCGTGGAGCCAGTCCAGCAGACGGTGGACCAGTTGATGTCTGCCTCAAGTTCACCGGCCGACCTACGGACCGGGCTGGCGGGGCCGTTGTCCGTGGCCGTGGTCGCCTACTCGTTGGGTCTCCCACCGGCCTCGGCGCCGACTGTCCTCGGGTGGTATTCGGCGATCTCCGACTCCGTGTCGGGGGTGTCCGCGGCGCGGCCCGTGACGGAGGCGGGTGGCGCCGCGTTCGCGGAGCTTCACAAACACGTTGCCTCGGGCATCGACTCCGGCGACTCGCTGCTGGCGGCCGCCGCCCACGCCGGGCTCGGGGTGGACGAGGTGGTGGCGAACGCGGCCGTGCTGATGTTCGGCGGCATCGAGACCACCGAGGGGATGATCACCAACGCGCTCTGGCACCTACTGACCAACCCGTTCCAACTCGAGCTGGTACTGGCCGACCCGGCCCTCCTCGCGAACGCCGTCGAGGAATCGCTCCGCCTGGAACCGGCCGCCGCGGTGGTCGACCGCTACGCGACCCGCGACGTCGAACTGGCCGGCCACCAGATCCGCCGCGGCGACATGGTCACCGTCTCGCTCGCGGGCGCCGGCCGCGACCCGGACGTGTTCGAGAACCCCGACGCCTTCGACGTACGGCGTACCAACGCCCGCCGCCATCTGGCCTTCGCGAGCGGACCGCACATCTGCCTCGGCATGCACCTGACTCGCCTGGAGACGCTCACCGCCCTCGAAGCCGTCCTCCGGCTCCCGGGCCTCCGCCTCGCACCGGACTCGCCGCCACCGAGCGGCCTGGTCTTCCGCAAGCCGTCCGCGCTGAACGTCAGCTGGGACGCGTGAGCACCAGCATCGTCGCCTCGTGCACCGGCAGCACCCGGTCCGGGTCCTGCTCCACGTACGCCGCGAACCGCGCGAACCCGGCCTCCAGCTCCGCCTCCGGCAGCTTCTCGAACGTCGACAACGCCCGCAGACTCAACCGTTCGTACGTCGCCCGCACCGTCCGCGGATCCTCCCCCGTGATCCGTACGACGTCCTCGCCCGGCACCAGCCCCGCCTCGAAGGCCAGCGCCCGCGCCTCGTCCGCCGAGCAGTACATCGCCGCGTCGACCGCCCGCGCCGACGGGAAGTACCGGTACCAGAACAGGTCCGGCATCAGGTCCGAGAACTGCGTCCGCAGCAGCGCCACTCCCCCGGGCCGCACCACCCGGCGTACCTCGCGCAAGCCCTGCAGCGGGTCCGCCCAGTGGTGGAACGTGAGGAACATCAGCACCACGTCGACCGATGCCTCAGGCAACGGAATGTCCTCGGCGCTGCCCTTCAGGTAGCTCACCCCCGGCGCCGGCCCGGCAGCTTCGCGCATCCGGTCCGCGGGCTCCACGCCGTACACCTGCCCGCCGAACTCGGCCGCCAGCCCCGGCGTGAACCGCCCCGTGCCACTCCCGAGATCGAGCACGTCCAACGGCCGCCGCCCCGGCGCGTACGCCGCGAACGCCGCCGTCCAGCGCGCGACCTCCCCCGCCGAGATCCGCCGCCCCGCGACGTACACGCTGCTCATCCGCCCGTCGTAGTCGACCATGCCCGCCAACCTACCGCCGGTCAGCCGAGGAACACGTCGTACGCGAGCCGGAGGATCAGGGCGGAGACCACCACCAGGAAGATCACCCGGACGAACCGGCTGCCGCGGGCGACCGCGGTGCGGGCACCGAGGAGGCCGCCGAGCATGTTGGCGGCACCCATGATCAGGCCGAGGCCCCAGAGCGGTGCGCCGTGCAGGGCGAAGACCAGGATCGCGCCCAGGTTCGTGGCCACGTTGGCGATCTTCGCCTTCGCGCTGGCCTGCAGGAAGTTGTATCCGAGCAGGCCGACCAGCGCGAAGATCAGGAACGACCCGGTGCCCGGCCCGACCGCGCCGTCGTAGAACCCGATCAGTACGCCGACCCCGGCCGCGGCCAGGTAGTGGTCGCGGCCGTCGAAGCGCAGCGCCGTCCGGGCGCCGAGGGACGGCTTCATCGCGGTGTAGATCGCGACCACGACAAGCAGCACCAGTACGATCGGCTTGAACCACGACATCGGGATCTTCGTGGCGACCAAAGCACCGGACGCCGCGCCGAGACCGGCCAGAATCGCCAACGGCAGCACGGTTTTACGATCCGGCCGTACCTTGACACCGAACGTGACCGCGCTGGTCGTCGTACCGCACAGCGACGAGATCTTGTTGGTGGACAGGATCTGCGCGGGCGACGCGTTCGGCAGGCCGAGCAGCATCGCGGGCAGCTGCAGCAGACCGCCGCCGCCCACCACCGCGTCGATCCAGCCCGCCGCGAAGGCCGCGATCACCAGGAACAGCAACGTCAGCAAGGAAACATCGGGCACAGGCGACCATGATCCGGTAAGGGCGTAGTACCGCTCAACCTTTACACCGGCCGATGAGAGCGATGACACCCGATCCGGGAGAATGGCCGGGTGAAGTTCCTACTGCTGATCCACAACAACGCCGAGGCGCTCCAGGACTACACCGAGCAGCAGCTGGTGGAGATGTCCGGCGGCCGCGAACACGTCGCCGAGCTGGCCCGCAAGCTGCTGGCGACCGGCGAGCTGGTGTCGGTCCTCGGGCTCGAGGAGCCCGGCCGGCCGACGGAGAAGGTCCAGCTCGTCGGCGGCACGCCGGTCGTGTCGGACCGGCCGCTGCTGGAGACCAAGGAGTACCTCGCCGGCGCGATGGTGCTGCACTGCGCGTCGCAGGAACGGGCGCTGGAGATCGCGGCGATGATCCCGCTGGCGCGGTTCCGGCGCGTCGAGTTCCGGGAGATCCGGCTCGACCAGGACGACTTCCTCGCGGAGCTCGACGGCGCGTGACCGACCGATGAGCGACACCGAGGCCGCGATCCGGGCCGCCGCGCCGCGGGCGCTGGCCGCGCTGGTCCGGCGGTACGACGCGTTCGACCAGTGCGAGGACGCCGTCCAGGAGGCGCTGCTGGAGGCGTTCGTGCGGTGGCGGGACAACGGCGTACCGGAGCAGCCGATCGGGTGGCTGATCAGCGTCGCGACCCGGCGGATGATGGACGGCTGGCGGCGGGACAACGCGCGCCGGCAGCGGGAGCTGAACGACTTCCTGCGCGCGGCGGATCCCGACCCGGAGGACTATCACGAGGACACCGACGACACCGTGCGACTGCTCGTGCTCTGCTGCCACCCGGCACTCAGCCCGGCCTCGCAGATCGCGCTCACGCTGCGCTCGGTCGGCGGTCTGACCACGGCCGAGGTCGCGGCCGCGTTGCTGGTCAGCGAGACGACCGTGGCGCAGCGGATCAGCCGGGCCAAGCGGCAGATCGCCGGCGCGCGCTTCGAGCTGCCGACGGCCGAGGAGTACGACGTACGGCTCCGCGCTGTGCTGCAGGTGCTGTACCTGATCTTCAACGAAGGTCACACCGCCAGCGCGGGCGCCTCGTTGCAGCGCGTGGATCTCGCCGACGAGGCGCTCCGGATCACCCGGCTGCTACACCGGTCGGCCGGCGGGTCGGGCGAGGTCACCGGCCTGCTCGCGTTGATGATCCTCACCCACGCGCGGCGCGACGCCCGCACCGGACCGGGCGGCAGCCTGATCCCGGCCGACCGGCAGGACCGCTCGCGCTGGTACGCCGACGAGATCGCCGAGGGCACCCGCCTGGTCGAGGACGCGCTCCGCGCCGGCGCCGTCGGCCCGTACCAGCTGGAGGCCGCGATCGCCGCCGTCCACGGCGAGGCCGACTCGGTCGAGACCACCGACTGGATCCAGATCGCCGGGCTGTACCGGCTCCTCGAACGCGTCGACCCGAGCCCGATGGTGACGCTCGGCGCGGCCGTCGCGGTCGCGATGACCGACGGCCCGGACGCCGGGATCGCGATCGTCGAGGGACTGGCCGGCGACCGGTACCTCCGCGACCACCACCGCCGGCTGTCCGTACTCGCACACCTGCACGAACTCGCGGGACGGCCGGACCAGGCGCGCGCCAACTACCTCGCGGCGCTGGAGCGCACCCGGAACACGGCCGAACAGAACTACCTGCGCGAACGCATCGCCCACCTCATCAAGTGACGGCGGCCGCCGGTCCACTCCGGTCGCGGCGGGACCGTCAGCGGGCTGCGGAACACGTGGCCCGGATCGACGGACTGCTTGAGCGCGGCCAGCCGCTTGCGGTGCGCCTCCGGGAAGCAGGCGTCGAGGTCGGCCTCGGTCGGGTCGGACAGGAAGTTCAGGTACGCGCCGTCCGGCGTCAGCGACCGCCACAACGCGTCGAAGTCCTTCGGCTGCCGCGCGCCCTGCTGCTCGGGTGATCCCATCAGCACCGAGTTCACCAGGAACCGCGCGTCCCGGTGCGCGAACGCCGTACCGTCCGCGGGCATCGCGCCGTACGCGCCGCCGAGGGCGCGGATCTCGATCGCGAGGCCGGGGATCCGGGGGCGGGCCTCGAGCAGCTTCCGCCCCACGTCGTTCGACCAGGTGTTGTAGAAGCCGTTGCGGATCCGCGGGCGCCACTCGGGCGGCATCGCCATTTCGACGAACACGTCGGCGTACGACACCTCCGCGACCTTCTCGGTGATCAGCGAACCGAGATGCCGCAGCGGCTCGAGGACGGCGTCGGTCGTCGCACACACCTGGATCGCGACCGGGACCTGCCGGTCGGCCATCATCGTCGGCGCCAGCTGCAGACTCGCGCTGAGCTCCTCCGGCGCGTCGATCATGTACTCCGTCCACGCACGGAGCACCTGCTCCGCCTGGGTCCACGGGTACAGGAAACTCCCGAAGTGGACGGTCGGCTGCCGTACGGCGGTGATGTCGTACGACGTGACCACACCGATCCCGCCCGCGGCGCCGCGAACGCCCCAGAACAGTTCGGGCTCGGTGGCGGCGTCGACCCGGCGTACGGCGCCGTCGGCGGTCACCACCTCGGCCGCGACCACAGTGTCGATCGCCAGCCCGTGCTTGCGCACCATCCACCCGATGCCGCCGCCCGCCATCAACCCGCCGACGCCGACGCTCGCCGTGTCACCCGACGAGATCGCGAGACCCAACTTGCCGAGCCGCTGCGCCACCTGTCCCCAGGTGGCGCCCGTGCCGATTCGTACGACGTTGTCCGGGAGCACCCGCACCTCGTCCATCGGACGTACGTCGATCACCACGCCCCCGTCGTTCGTCCCGAACCCGGCCGCGTGATGCCCACCGCTCCGTACCGCGACCGGCAGGTCCTGCCCCTCGGCGTACCGCAGCGCCGCAACCACATCCGCCGCACCCGCACACCGCACCACCACCCGCGGCCGCCCCGGGTTCATGATCACCCGCCCGGCGTCCGCATACCCCGCGTCGCCGTGGACGAGCACCTCCCCTGCCACAACCCCCCGCAACTCCCCAAGCCCACCCTGCGCCACCACAGATTCGCTCATCACCAACTCCAATCCCAGGCGCCCCCTCTGGCGCCTCACCCCGGGATCGGAGCCGACCGAGCCTCCTCGACATCCCTACCGCACAAACCTCAGGAAACATTCGAGGGGATAACCCCGCGAGTTGGAGGTTCTCCCCTCGCACACCAGCAGCTAACCCCAACACCAACGAATATCCCCTCCAAAGCCGCCCCACCTGCTGCGCGGGACGTGGAGCGGCCCCGTTCCCTGGGGGGAACGGGGCCGGGGCTGCTGGGTCAGCTGCGGACTGCGGTGACGAGGTGGTTGACGACGTCGGCGAGTGGGACGTCGGTGCGGTCGCCGGTGCGGCGGTCCTTGACCTCGATGGTGCCGTCGGCGAGGCCCTTGCCGACGACGGCGATCGTGGGGACGCCGAGCAGTTCGGCGTCCTTGAACTTCACGCCCGGCGACACCTTCTCGCGGTCGTCGTACAGCACGGTCAGGCCGCGGGACTCCAGCTCGGCGGCGATCTCGGCCGCCTTGTCGAAGACCTCCTTGTCCTTGCCCGTGGCAACCAGGTGGACGTCGGCGGGCGCCAGCTCGCGCGGCCAGATCAGGCCGAGCTCGTCGTGGTTCCCCTCCGCGACCGCCGCCACCGCGCGGGTCACACCCACGCCGTACGACCCCATCGTCACCGTGACGAGCTTGCCGTTCTGGTCGAGGACCTTCAGATCGAGCGCGTCGGCGTACTTCCGGCCGAGCTGGAAGATGTGCCCCATCTCGATCCCGCGCGCGGCCTCCAGCGCACCCGATCCGTCCGGCGCCTGGTCGCCGTCGCGGACCTCGGCGGCCTGGATCGTGCCGTCCGCGGTGAAGTCCCGCCCATGCACCAGGTTGATCACGTGGAAGCCGGACCGGTCCGCCCCGGTCACCCACGCGGAGCCCTCGCCGACCCGCGGGTCCAGCAGATACCGGATGCCCGAGGTGTTGTCGGCGCCGAGCACACCGGGACCGATGTACCCCTTCGCCAGCGACGGGTACTTCTCGAAGTCCGCCTCCTCGAACGCGACCACCTCGGCCGGCTCCACCTGCGCGCCGAGCCGCTTCTCGTCGATCGCGCGGTCCCCGGGAACGCCGATCGCCAGCGGCTCGCGGGTGCCGTCGGGGTTGAGCAGCATCACGAGCACGTTCTTCAGGGTGTCCGCGGCGGTCCACTCGCGCCCGTCGGTGCGGGGGTGCTTCGCGTTCAGCGCGTCCACCAGCGTGTCGATGGTGGGCGTGTCCGGCGTGTCGACGACCTCGGCGGCCGGTACGGCGGACGCGTCGACCGGCGCCGACTGCGGCACCACCACGGCCTCGACGTTCGCGGCGTACCCGCCCGGCGAGCGGACGAAGGTGTCCTCACCGTTCTCGGCGATCGCCAGGAACTCCTCGGACCGGGACCCGCCCATCGCGCCGGACATCGCCTGCACGATCACGTAGTCGAACCCGAGCCGGTCGAAGATCCTGATGTACGCCTTGCGGTGCAGCTCGTACGACGCGGCGAGCCCGTCGTCGTCGATGTCGAACGAGTACGAGTCCTTCATCACGAACTCGCGCCCGCGCAGCACGCCGGCCCGCGGCCGCGCCTCGTCGCGGTACTTGTTCTGGATCTGGTAGATCGACAGCGGCAGGTCCTTGTACGACGAGTAGAGGTCCTTCACGACCAGCGTGAACATCTCCTCGTGCGTCGGGCCGAGCAGCATGTCCGCGCCCTTGCGGTCCTTCAGGCGGAACAGGTTCGGCCCGTACTCGGTCCAGCGGCCGGTCGCCTCGTAGGGCTCGCGGGGCAGCAGCGCCGGGAACACCAGCTCCTGCGCGCCGATCGCGTCCATCTCCTCGCGGACGATCCGCTCGACGTTGCGCAGCACCCGCAGGCCGAGCGGCAGCCAGGTGTAGATGCCGGGCGCCGTCCGGCGGATGTAGCCGGCGCGGACGAGCAGCTTGTGGCTCGGGACCTCCGCGTCCGCCGGGTCCTCGCGAAGGGTGCGGAGGAACAACGACGACATACGCAAAATCACGGGAGTCTCCAAGCGGGCAAAATCGGGAACCAACGACAACAGAGAGAATATCGGTCCTGCGGTACTGATCGGACCAGGTTATCCACAGGTCACTCGCGGGCGGCCTTCAGCGCCCACCGGATCAGCGGCAGCTGCAGCGGCAGCCGGGCGAAAGCGATCGTTCGAGCTTTCGGCGAGGCCTGCCGCAGGTCGGCGGCCATCTGGACGTTGGCCGGGAAGACCGCCACCAGCAGCGCGGCACTCGCCAGGCCGGCGAGCCGCCGCGTCCGCGGGTGCAGCAACCCCGCCGCGCACGCCAGCTCCGCCACGCCGGACGCGTAGACGAGCTCCTTCTTCCGCGGCAGCACCTTCGGCACGATCGCCTCGAACGGCTCGGGTTTGACGAAATGCAGCGTCCCGAGCACGCCGAACAGAGCGGCCAGACCCGTCGTACTCCGCGATGCCATGCGTGGGAGCTTAGAACAGGATGGTCGCGAACGTTTCGATGGTGCGGAAGCCGACGCGTTCGTACGCCGCACGGGCCGGGAGGTTGAAGGCGTTCACGTACAGCGTCACCACCGGCGCAATCTGGCGGGCCAGCTCCACCACGGCGGCCATGCCGGGAGCGGCGAGGCCGCGGCCGCGGTACTCCGGGTCGACCCAGACACCCTGGATCTGGCAGACGCCGGTGCCGACCGAGCCGACCTCGGCCTTGAACACCACCCGCCCGTCCTCGATCCGCGCGAACGCCCGGCCGGCCCGGATCAGCTCCGCGACCCGGGACCGGTAGAACGTCCCGTCCGGCCCGGTCTGCGGCGGTACGCCGACCTCCTCGGTGTACATCGCCACGCACGCCGGGTACAGGATCGGCAGCTCGACCGGCTCGACCGCGCGGACCAGCGGATCCGGCGCGATCGCCGGCGCCCCCTCGATCACCATGAACGGCTGGTCGTCACGTACCTCGCGGGCCGGGCCCCAGTGCGGCTCCAGGATCGTCCACAGCTGGTCGACCGCGCGGGCCGGCCCGAGGATCTGGAAGCAGTTCCGCCCCCGGCGCAGCGCGTACGCCGCGAACGCCCGCAGCGCCGCGTCGTCGGCGCCGACCGGGACCATGTTTCCGCCCGCGTGACACAGCGCCTCGAGGACACCCTTCTCGACGTACCCCCACACCTCGGCGCCGCGCCGCGGATCGAGTCCGGACGCCTGCACGAGGCTGTCCACGAACACGTTCACCACCGGATCGCGGGCGATGACCGCGCGCGCCGCCGCGAGGTCGCGAGGACCGAGAACCCGTACGCCCACGCGCAGAACCTAGCGGATCATCAGCAGGTTCGTATGCAACGGGGCCGGGTCAGGCCGGCTCAGGCTCGTGGCCCGCGGCGATCCGGCGCAGCGGCGAGGTCCACGCGACCACGACGCCTGCACACCCGAACAGGCCCATCAGCACCATCCCGGTGCGCGGCCCGAACGCGTTCCCGAGCACGCCGCCGAGGACCGAGCCGAGCGTCCAGCCGACGCCCCAGGACAGCATCCGTCCAGCGGTGTTGACCCGGCCGAGCAGGTTCTCCGGCGTCACCTGCTGCCGGTACGAGACCGCGTTCACGATCACGAGCACGTACGCCGATCCCCAGACCAGCAGGGCGAGCGCGGCCACGACCCAGTGCGGCGACAGCGGCGCGAGTACGCCGAGAAGCGCCGAGCCAGGGAGTGCGTAGAGCGTGATCGCGGCGGGCGACGTCCGTTTGAGCAGGCGCGGAAGGCTCAGCGCGGCGATCAGCCCGCCGATCCCCCACACGCCCCAGACCAGCCCGAACCGGAGTCCCGACGTACCGATGTGCAGAACGCGGTCGCACCACACCACGATCAGCGCCATGAAGCCGCCGCCCGCGAACGACTGGATGCTGCCGACGATCGTCATCGTCCGGACACCGGCGTGCCGGATCAGGTACCGGAGCCCGTCGCGGATGTCGTTCAGCACCACCCGCGGGCGCAACGGCGGGCGGCCGTCGCGCGGCTCGGACATCGCCCGGACGATCCCGCGGACCGCGAACGCGGACGCCGCGAAGCTGATCGCGTCCAGCGTCAGCAGGCTGGCCGGGTCGAGTACGGCGAGCAGCAGGCCGGTGAGTGGCGGGACGAACAGCTCGATCAGGCTGGACGCCGTCCAGACCGCCGAGTTCGCCTGCGCGACCCGCGCGCGGCCGACCAGCACCGGCAGGGCGCCGAAGTTCGCACCGTCGAAGAACGTATAGACAGCCTGCACGGTGAACGCGACCACCAGCACCTGAACGACGGTCAGTACGCCGAGCAGATGCGCGACCGGGACCGATGCGACCAGGACGGCGTTCACGCAGTCCGCCGTCACCATCACGCGCCGCCGGTTCCAGCGGTCCGCGAGCGCACCCGCGAACAGGCCGGCCAGCAGGTACGGCGCCGACTCGAGCGCGCTCACCACGGCCGTCAGCACGGTCGACCCGCTCAACCGGTAGACCAGCACCGGCAGGGCGATCGCCGTCACCATCGAGCCGGTGACCGAGAGCGCCCGCGCCAGCCAGTACCGCCGGAAGTCCGGATCGTCGCGCAGCCGTTGAGGCGCCCCCGTCGCTGTCATGAGGGGCATCCTGCAACCTCAGGTGCGGTGGAGGTCAAGACTCATCCACATCAGGTCGTCGCCGAGGTCGCGGTCCGGCACCCGGCGCGGCGGTTCGAAGCCCTGCGCACGGTAGAAGCCGATCGCCTTCGCGTTCGTCACGAGCACGTCGAGCAGGAGTTCCGGCGTACCGTCCGGGAGGGCGGCGACCGCCGCGTCGAGGAGCGCCTTGCCGATCCCCTTCCCTTGGTGGCCAGGCACGACGTACAGCTTCCACATCACCCAGAAGTCGTCCTGCCGGCCGAGGCCGGTCATGCCGACGAGGTCGTCGCCGTCCGTGGCGACCAGCGTGATGCCGTTCGTGATGCCGCGCTCGACGGCCTCGCGGGACCACCACTGGGCGAGTCCGTCGGTGATGAACTCGTCCGGGACCAGGCCGGCGTACGCGACCGGCCAGGTCTGCAGTCCGATCGCGCGGACCGCGTCGACGTCGACGAGCCCGGCCCGGCGGATCATCCGTGCACCACGACGAGCTGCCCGTCCGGGTCCGTGAGCTCCAGACCGTCGCCGGTGCGGGTGCCGTGCACGCGGTTCTGCAGGTCGTCATCGGTGGTGGTCAGATCGAGCCGTACGGCGAACTCGGCGCCCGGCCCGAACCGGACCGTCGCGTCCACGCCCATCGCGCCCAGGAACGTGCGCCAGGCGGGCTCGTCGGCTCCGCTGAGGTACGGCGTGACCTCGACGCGCTCGTCGGGACGCGCGGCGTGCAGCTTGTAGCCGTACAGGTCCTCGGCGCGCTCGTCGACCCAGATCACGGCGCCGTCCGGGCCGGTCACCGACAGCACCCGGCCGTACGCCTCGTCGAAGACCGTCGCATCACCGAACCCGGCCTGTTCCAGCCGCTCGACCAGTTCGTCGAGCTTCTCCGCCTCGAACGTCAACGAGGTCTGCCCCGCCTGCCCACCGGTCGAACTCGACGCCGCGTCGTGCAACGCCACCATGCCGCGCCCCGCCAGCATGTCGACCCACCCACCACGCTCCGACTCGATCCGCGCCCGCAACCCGAGCCGTTCCAGGAACGCGCGCATCGCCGCCACGTCGTCCGTGAACCGCAACGGCCTGATCATCACGCCACTCATCCCCGGGCCTCCCCATGGTTGTCCAGATACTCCGCCAGCGCCTGCTCCACCAACGCCGACAAACTCGCCCCGTCGTCAATCGCCTTGTGCTTCACCCGCCGCACCAGCCCCGGCGGCAGATACACGTTGAACTGCACCTTCTTGCCTGCCTCATCCGCCATGGCTACATTGCTAGCATCCTAGACGGCTAACAGTCAACGCCTAGGGCCGTGGTTGTCCTCGGCGGCGGTCAGAGTGGGGGTATGTCAGTGGACGAGGAGCTCTCGGGGCTCGAGGAGTTGTTGTGGAAGGCGAACCGGGAAGGGGACGGGGCGTTCTACCAGCGGTATCTGCGGGACGACGCGATCGCGGTGAGCCGGTTCGGCATCATCGACAAGGCGACCGCCGTACCGGGGATCACCGCGAACCACAACCCGTACCTGAAGACGGTGCGCACCGGGGAGCGCGTGATCGTGGTGGACGAGCACACGGCGGTCGTCACGTACCACGTCGACGTCACGGTGCTTGTCGACGGCAACGAGGTGCAGGCGCCGTCGTACGCGAGCACCGTCTGGACGAACGCCTCCGGTGAGTGGCTGGTCGCGTTCCACCAGCAGACGGCGTTGGTGTCCTGCGTATGAAACTCGTTGCATAAGTGGGTTGCCAACCCTCAACGTGGTGCCGGGGGTGGCGACGTGAATTTCGACAGGACGTGTCCGTCGTCGGCCGGGTCCGTGCAGGCTCAGCGACGGTCCGCGGCAGATGTTGCGAGTGACTATGTCCTGTCGATCTTCACACCGTCCCGGACCCCTGGCTCAGGACACTAGACGGCGGTCAGTAGCGCGTCGTCGAGTTCCTTCAGGAGCTTGTGCTTCGGGCGGGCGCCGACGACCGACCAGATCAGCTCGCCGCGGTGGAAGAGGGCGAGGGTGGGGAGCGCCATCACCCGGTAGTTCGCGGCGATCTGCGGGTTCTCGTCGGAGTTGAGTTTCACCACGGTCAGCTTGTCCGCGCGCTCGTCGGCGATCTGCGCGAGCACGGGCGCGATCTGGTGGCACGGCGGGCACCACTGCGCCCAGAAGTCCACCAGCACAGGCTTTTCGGAGCGCAGTACCTCGTCCCTGAAGGTCTTCTGGTCGACACTGCGAAGTTTGCTCATGGTTTCTTTCTCCAGCTCTCGGCATCGGACAGGAGGTCGGTCAGCCGCGCCCGCAGGTCGGTGAGCTCGGCGATCCGCCGATCCACTTCCTCGATCCGGGTCCGGTACGCCGTCAGCGACGCCGGGCAGACGTCCGCGCGCGCATTGCCGGCCCGCAGGCACTCGATGAACGGATACGTCTGCTCAGCCGTCAGCCCGAGGCTCAGCAACGCCTTCACCTCACGCACCACGACCACGTCGTCCGCCTCGTACGTCCGGTACCCGTTGGCCTCCCGGCGCGGCTTGAGCAGCCCCTGCGACTCGTAGTACCGCACCGCCTTGACCGTCACCCCGGCCTCGGCCGCCAGATCACTGATCCGCATCCCGCCTCCTTCACCCCACGCTAAACCTTGCCCCCAAGGTCAAGGTCAAGCCAGCATAATCCGATGCACCTCGCGACCTTCCGCCCACCGAACCTCCGCGCCGGCCGGACGATCGAACGCACCGCTGTCCGCGGCGTCCTGCGCCGGGGCGACGAACTCCTGCTGCTCGCCTCCCGGCACGGCGACTACAAGTTCCCCGGCGGCGGCGTCGAGCCCGGCGAGTCGTTCGAGCAGGCGCTGCGCCGGGAGTTCCAGGAGGAGTGCGGGTACGACGGCATCCTGGTCGGCCCCGAGCTCGCCACCACCCGCGAGGAGCTCCCCGCCCGCGACGCGGAGTACGACGTCTTCGCGATGACGTCGTACTACCTCACCTGCTCCGGCGGCGAGCCCGGCCGGCCGCAGAACCTGGAGGCCTACGAGGCCGACCTCGAACTCACGCCCGTCTGGGTCACGGTGGCCGACGCGCTGGCCACCAACCGGCGGGTGCTCGCGGGTGGGGTCGGGGTGATGCGGTGGCTGGTGCGGGAGATCGCGGTGCTGGAGTGGCTCAGCGGGCGTGCCGGCTGACCCACTCCCCCAGCACCTTCGCGCTGGCGTCGACGAGAGCGGGCCAGTCGAGCGCGGCCTCGTCGGCGGAGTCCGAGACGTGCTTCACGACCCGGACAGGTACGCCGTACGCGCGGCACGCGTACACCACGCCGTACGCCTCCATGTCGACCAGCTGCGCCCGCTCCGCCAACCGCGCCCGTACGACGGGATCGGCCACGAACACGTCCCCCGACGCGAGGACCGTACCGTCGCCACCCTCGATCGCCAGCTCGTCCTGCGGGTCGAGCCCGATCGCCCGTACGGCGTCCGCGTTCACGTCGTGATTGATCACCCTGCTCGGCAGGAACAACCCCGACAGCCCGTCCCGCAACGCCCCAGTGGTCCCGACGTTCAGAACCACCAGATCCGTCACATCATGCCCCGCCAACGCCCGACTCACAGCCACCGCCGCCGCAGTCTTCCCAACCCCGGTGACCACCACCGGAATCCCCTCCGGCACATACCGAGCCTCACCAGCAATCGCACTGACCACCAGATACTCACTCACGCCAGAAGGCTAGTGCCGCTGCCCACTCTTCTGCATTTCAACAGGACGTAGGCGTCCACTGCCAGCCGACCTGGGAACACCTAGGCGTATCCCCACCGACTGTGGCCGTATACGTCCTGTCTAGCTGCACCCTGACCGGCTCTATCGTCAGTCCGCGCTCTCCCGAGCGCGCTCCGCCAGCCGACTCAGGTCCCGTCCGCCGCCGTACCTCCACGCGTCGGCCGAGCCGGTGAAATCCATCGGTACCTCGTTGAACGTGGCTATCAGCGCCCGCGCGACATCCTCGGGCGTGGGCGCAGGCTCGTCAGCGTCATCAGGTCCGCGGAGCATCTCGTCCATCACTCGCCAAGCGTTCCGCAGTCAGCTCACGCTGACGGTGGGTTCGCCGGGTTCGCCGGTGGCTTCCATTGTTTCGGCGATGCGCATTGCCTCTTCGATCAGGGTTTCGACGATGGCGGACTCGGGGACCGTTTTGATGACCTCGCCCTTGACGAAGATCTGGCCCTTGCCGTTGCCGGAGGCGACGCCGAGGTCGGCCTCGCGGGCCTCGCCGGGGCCGTTCACGACGCAGCCCATGACGGCGACCCGGAGCGGGACCTCCATGCCCTCCAGGCCGGCGGTCACCTGCTCGGCGAGCGTGTAGACGTCCACCTGTGCGCGGCCGCAGGACGGGCAGGAGACGATCTCGAGCTTGCGCTCGCGCAGGTTCAGCGACTGCAGGATCTGCAGGCCGACCTTGACCTCCTCGACCGGCGGCGCGGACAGCGACACCCGGATCGTGTCGCCGATGCCCTTCGAGAGCAGCGCCCCGAACGCGACCGACGACTTGATCGTGCCCTGGAACGCCGGCCCGGCCTCGGTCACGCCCAGGTGCAGCGGCCAGTCGCCACGCTCGGCGAGCTGCTCGTACGCCTGCACCATCACGACCGGGTCGTTGTGCTTGACCGAGATCTTGAAGTCGTGGAAGTCGTGCTCCTCGAACAGCGACGCCTCCCACACGGCCGACTCGACCAGCGCCTCCGGTGTCGCCTTGCCGTACTTCTCCAGCAGCCGCTTGTCCAGCGAACCGGCGTTCACCCCGATCCGCAGCGACGTACCGTGGTCCTTCGCCGCCTGGGCGATCTCCTTGACCTGGTCGTCGAACCTGCGGATGTTGCCCGGGTTCACCCGGACGGCGGCGCAGCCGGCCTCGATCGCCGCGAACACGTACGACGGCTGGAAGTGGATGTCGGCGATCACCGGGATCTGCGAGTGCTGCGCGATCTCGGCCAGCGCGTCGGCGTCCTCCTGCCGCGGGCAGGCGACCCGGACGATGTCGCAGCCGGCCGCGGTCAGCTCCGCGATCTGCTGCAGCGTCTTGTTGACGTCGTTCGTCGGGGTGGTCGTCATCGACTGCACCGACACCGGTGCGTCACCGCCGACCAGCACGCTGCCGACCTTGATCTGACGGGTCTTGCGGCGCGGGGCCAGGGTCGGCGGAGGCAGCGCGGGCATGCCCAGGTTGATGCTCATGTGTCCTTATCCGTTGAACAGCTTGATGGGATTCACGATGTCGGCGATGACGAGCAGGACGCCCATCACCACGATCACGCTCGCGGCGACGTACGCGATCGGCAGCAGCTTGGCGACGTCGACGTACCCGGGGTCCGGCCGACCGAACAGCTTGGCCAGGCCGCGCCGGATACCTTCCCAGATCGCGCCGACCATGTGCCCGCCGTCGAGCGGCAGCAGCGGGATGAAGTTGAACAGGGCAAGGAACAAGTTCAGCGAGGCGAGCAGCAGGACCAGCGTGGCGGCCTTGTCGCCGACGCCGAGGTCACTGGCCGCGATCTCGCCGGCGACCCGGCTCGCACCGACGACGCTCATCGGGCTGTCCTGGTCGCGCTTGCCGCCGACGATCGACTTCGCGACGCCGACGAGCTTCTCCGGGAACCGGCCGAGGGCCTGCACGGTGCTGACCGTGTAGGTGCCCATCTTGTCCAGCGCGTAGCCGACGCTCTGCCGCTCGAGCTTGTTCACCGGCGAGACGCCGAGGAACCCGACCGACACGTACTTGTCCGACCCCGGCGTGTCCAGCACCTGGTTGACGATCGTGCTGGTCTTCAGGGTGAGCTGCTGACCGTTGCGCTCGACAACGATCGTGGCGGCCTTGTCGGTGTTCGCCCGGATCAGCGGGGTGAGCTGGTCCCAGCTGGTGATCTGGGTGCCGTTGAAGGACAGGATCTTGTCGCCGACGTGGAACCCGGCGAGCTTCGCGGGCGACTCCTTGTCGCCGTCCTGACACTTCCGGTTCGGCGTGGCCTGCTTGGCCGGGATCACGCAGTCGGTCACGGTGGAGATCGTGGTCTGCGGCACCCGGTCGCCGTACAGCGTGTAGAGGCCGGTGAACAGCACGGTCGCGATCAGTACGTTCACCAACGGCCCGGACGCCATCACGATCAGCTTCTTCCACCACACCTTCTGATAGAACAGCCGGCCGTCGTCCTCGGGCGCGATCGTCTCGTACTCCGCGGTCCGCGCGTTCTCCACCATCGACTGGATCGCGCCGGTGTTGGCCTTGCGGACCTTGGTCGGGTCCTGGCCCTTCGCGGGCGGCATCATGCCGATGATCCGGACGAAGCCGCCGGCCGGGATCGCCTTGATGCCATACTCCGTCTCGCCGCGCCGCACCGACCACAGGGTGCGCCCGAACCCGGCGAAGAACTGCGTGACCTTCATCCCGAAGGCCTTCGCCGGGAGCATGTGGCCGAGCTCGTGCAGCGCCACGGAGATCAGCACCCCGAGCACGAACACCACAATGCCGAGGATGGTGAGAAGCACGCTCATGCCTGGTGGGTCTCCTGTACTCCGGTGATCTCACGGGCCCGCGTTCGGGCCCACGCGTCCGCCGCCAGCACGTCGTCGACGGACAGTTCCTCATACGAGGGTACGTCGTGACCGGTCACCACCCGGGCCACCGTGTCGACGATCCCGGTGAACGGCAGGAGACCGTCCCGGAACGCCTGCACGCAGACCTCGTTGGCGGCGTTGAACACGGCCGGCGCCGTACCGCCCCGGGTCCCGGCCTCGCGGGCCAGCCCGACCGACGGGAACTCGGCGTCGTCGACCGGCTGGAACGTCCAGGTGCTCGCCTCGGCGAAGCTCCACGGCCGGGTCGCGTCCGGTATCCGGTCGGGCCAGCCGAGTGCGAGCGCGATCGGCACCGTCATGGTCGGGATCCCGACCTGCGCGATGGTGGCGCCGTCGGTGAACTCGACCATCGAGTGGATCGCCTGCTGCCGGTGCACGACCACGTCGATCCGGTCCATCGGGATGCCGAACAGCAGGTGCGCCTCGATCAGCTCCAGGCCCTTGTTGACCAGCGTCGCGGAGTTGATCGTGACGACCGGGCCCATCGCGAAGTTCGGGTGCTCGAGGGCCTGCTCGACCGTGACGTTCGCCAGCTCGCTTCGCGGCTTCCCCAGGAACGGCCCGCCGCTCGCGGTCAGTAGCAGCTTGCGTACTTCGTCCGGCGAACCGCCGCGCAGGCATTGGGCGATCGCGCTGTGCTCGGAGTCCACCGCGACGATCTGCCCGGGCTTGGCACGGCGGGTGACGATCGGCCCGCCGATCACCAGCGACTCCTTGTTGGCGAGCGCGAGCGTGTTCCCCGCGTCGAGCGCCGCCAGCGTCGCGTGCAGGCCGACCGATCCGTTGATGCCGTTGAGTACGACGTCACACGGCAGCGCCGCGAGCTCGCTCGACGCGTCCGGCCCGGTGAGGATCTTCGGGATCCGGAACTCGCCCTGCGCGTACCCCTTGCGCTGCGCCTCCGCGTAGAACGCCAGCTGCAGGTCCTGCGCGACCGTGGCCTTCGCGACAGCCACGACCTCGACGCCGAACTCGAGCGCCTGCTCCGCCAGCAATCCGACGTTGTCGCCGCCGGCGGACAGCGCCAGCACGTGGAAGCGGTCCCGGTTGCGTCCGATCAGCTCCAGCGCCGTAGTACCGATCGAGCCGGTCGAGCCGAGGATGACGACGCTGCGCGGGTTCACAACGCCATTGTTCCAGGTCAGGACACCAGCAGGCGGAACGGGAGGCCCCCGAGCCGGATCTCGTCGCCGTGACCCACCATTGCGGTCTGGATCGGTACGCCGTTCACCTGTGTCCCGTTGGTCGACCCGAGGTCCCGCAGCTCGTAACTGACGGCGTCGATGCGCAGCAGCTCCGCGTGGTGCCGACTGATCTCCTGGCGATCCAGGATGAGGTCACAGTCGGGTGCGCGGCCGATACGCACCAGGTCCAGCAGCGGTACGACGTCACCGGTCTGCGTGACCAGTGCGGGCTGCGGGCCGGTCTCCAGCGCCGCGGCGATCTCGGCGACGCCCGCGGTCCGGATAGACAGCGAGACGATCACGTCGTCGCCCTTGTCCACATGGAGGTTGTGCTGAGCGCCGTACCCCTGCAAGAGGTCGCCGTACTCATCAACAACCACAGCGGACACGTGGTAATACCCCGGCGGCAGCTGTGCGTACGCCGCTGCACCGAGCGACGTGGTCAGTATTACCGCGTCGTACTCGCGGTGGCTGACGTCAGTGATCGTGATGAGCACCGGGTTGTTGGCCGTGAGGTGTGCTTCGGCACCCGTGTCGCCTGGCGTGAACTCGACGGTGACCATCGGCGCCGGGCGGATCTCGTCCAGTCCTACGAGCCGGCCGATCACCGGCACGGTGCCGGTTGGGACGGACAGCGGCACGTACTGGCCGTGCGAGCGCACCAGGATGTCCAGTTGCGGGCGCGACCACCCGTTGCGGCGCGCAAGCAGGTACGCGCTCACCATGCCCTTGCCGAAGACGAAGGCCACGTCTCCGACAACGGCGCGCACGAATCCACTGACAGGCTCCATCGGCACCCCCAGTGCATCAGTATCCAGGAACAGCAACTCCGGTACGCCGGTCTCTGCGTGTCAACTGGTGCCGCCGTACCGTTGCCCGGGTGACGACCGTGCTGATCATCGAGAACGACGCTGAGAGTGGACCTGGGCTACTGCTCGACTGGATGGATGCCCGTGGAATCACCCCGGTCGTCGTCCGGGCGTGGGACGGCGAGCCGGTACCCGCGAGCATCGACGGGCATGCGGCGCTGGTTCTGCTAGGCGGCGGGATGCTGCCGGACGAGGACGAGCGGTCGCCCTGGCTGCCGGCTGAACGTTCGTTGCTCCGTGACGCACACGGCCGGGTGCCCGTGCTCGGTATCTGCCTCGGCGGGCAGATGCTGGCGCACGAGTTCGGTGGAGAGGTGCGTGGTAAGTACGGGCTGCCGGAGAAGGGCGTGACGGCACTGACGGTGCTCCCTGCCGCTGCTGACGACGTACTGCTGGCTGGGCTTCCTACTTCGGTGTGGGCCGTGGAGAGTCACCAGGACCAGATCACGCGGCTGCCGGAGGAAGCGGTGCTGCTGATGTCCAGTGACCGCTGCCCGCATCAGATGCTGCGGATCGGTCAGAGCTGGGGCGTGCAGTTCCATCCGGAGGTCACGGCAGCACGGGTACGCCGGTGGAGCCCGGAGCGGCTGCGTGCGCTCGGATTCGACCCCTTGCAGGTTGTGGCCGACGCAGACCGGTACGCGTCGGAACTCGACGAGACGTGGTCGACCGTGGTGGGTCGTTTCCTGTCCCTCGTCGGCTGATGCGGCGCTACCTTTGGGTGCATGAGTCTGGAGCAGCCGCCGCCCGGTCACCGGGCATCCGACAACGACCGTGAGCGTGCCGCCGCCGTGGTCCAGGAAGCGCACACCGACGGGCGGCTCGACTTCGAGGAGCTCGACGAGCGGCTGACCCAGATCTACACCGCCAAGACCCAACTCGAACTGCGCAACGCGACCGCCGACCTGGTCCCGGTCGCCCACGGCAGCGCCCAGGAACTCACCCTCCGAGCCCGCCACAGCGCCCAGAAGCGCGAAGGCGCGTGGGTCGTCCCCGAACGCCTGACCGCGATCGCCGAGCACTCCTCGGTCAAGCTCGACTTCACCGACGCCGTCGTCCACTGGTCCGACATCCACGTCGACGCCCAGGCCATCCACAGCTCCGTGGTGATGGTCATACCGGAGGGCTGGAGCGTAGACATCGACCAGGTGGAGGCCAACCACAGCAGCGCCAAGAACCGCGCCGTGGCCTCCCGCCCCGGCGGCGTCCGCCTCCACGTCACCGGCAAAGCCCACCACGCCAGCGTCGTCGTCCGCCACGCCCGCAAACGCCACTGGTGGTGGCCCTGGTACCGCAAGTGAGCTACGAGGAGTCGTACGCCGGAAACCTGCGCACTCATGTCGGTACGCAACGCCTCATCACGCCGGGCCCCCGTGCTGTGATTCGTGACGACACAGGCGCCGTGCTGCTCGTACGGCGCTCCGACGACGACACCTGGGTGATGCCGGCCGGCGGGCTCGAGCTGGGCGAGTCGATCTGGGACGCACTGGTCCGCGAGGTCCGCGAGGAGACCGGCCTGGTGGTTGAGGCAGCGACCCCGATCGCTCTGTACACAGGTCCGCAGTACTGGTTCACCAATGCTTACGGCGGTGAGCATCAGATGTTCGCGGTGGTGTTCCGGGTGGATCGCTGGAGGGGCTCGCTGCTCGTTGAGACCGACGAGACGCGCGACGCCCGGTTCTTCGCTCGCGACGAGCTGCCCGCGCTTCGGCCGGTGTACCAGGAGACGCTCGCCGATCTGGACGCCTTCGACG
Source organism: Kribbella sp. NPDC059898 (assembly GCF_042730855.1). NCBI lineage: Bacteria > Bacillati > Actinomycetota > Actinomycetes > Propionibacteriales > Kribbellaceae > Kribbella > Kribbella sp. NPDC059898. Next base: position 176,269 of record NZ_JBHWKR010000006.1, on the reverse strand, counting down.
GGACCGTGATCCTGAAGTAGGCGTGTGGCCTTCCACACCACCGCGACGCCGGTTCCACCCGCTAGCGTGAGCATATGGGTGCTTCCTTGGATCTGGTGGACGTCGACTCGTTGCTGACGGCGGAAGAGGTCGACGTACGGGCGGCGGCGCGGCGGTTCGCGGATGAGCGGTTGCGGCCGAACCTGCCGGAGTGGTTCGAGTCCGCCTCGATCCCGGCGCGGGAGCTGGCGAAGGAGCTCGGCGCGCTCGGCTTCCTCGGGATGCACCTGACCGGCTACGGCTGCGCCGGCCTCGGCCCGGTCGCGTACGGGCTGGCCTGCCTGGAGATCGAGGCCGCCGACTCCGGCATGCGCTCGCTCGTCTCCGTGCAGGGCTCGCTCGCGATGTATGCCATCTGGAAGTACGGCAGCGACGACCAGAAGAACGAGTGGCTCCCCAGGATGTCCGCCGGCGAGGCGATCGGCTGCTTCGGCCTCACCGAACCCGACTTCGGCTCGAACCCGGGCGGCATGCGCACCAACGCCCGCCGCGACGGTTCGGACTGGGTCCTCAACGGCTCGAAGATGTGGATCACCAACGGTTCGGTCGCCGACGTCGGGGTCGTCTGGGCGCGGACCGACGACGGCGTCCGTGGCTTCGTCGTACCGACGTCGACGCCCGGCTTCTCCGCCCCCGAGATCAAGCAGAAGATGTCGCTGCGCGCGTCCGTCACCTCCGAGCTGGTGCTCGACGACGTACGGCTCCCGGCGTCCGCGATGTTGCCCGAGGCCCGCGGTCTGTCCGGGCCGCTCGGCTGCCTGAACGAGGCCAGGTTCGGCATCATCTTCGGCGCGATGGGCGCCGCCCGGGACTGCCTGGAAACCGCGATCGCGTACGCCGGCGAGCGGATCGTGTTCGACAAGCCGCTCACGGCGTACCAGCTGACCCAGGCGAAACTCGCCGACATGGCCGTCGAACTGAACAAGGGCATCCTGCTCGCCGTCCACCTCGGCCGGCTGAAGGAGAAGGGCACGCTGCGCCCCGAGCAGGTGTCGGTCGGCAAGCTGAACAACGTCCGCGAGGCGATCGCGATCGCCCGCGAGTGCCGGACGATCCTGGCCGCGAACGGCATCAGCGGCGAGTACCCGATCATGCGGCACGCCAACAACCTCGAGTCGGTCCTCACCTACGAGGGCACGTCCGAGGTCCACCAACTCGTCATCGGCCAGGCCCTGACCGGCGAGTCCGCGTTCCGCTGAGCCGCTAGTCGCACTCGTCCGTGTAGCTACGACCTAGACGACCTTCAGCGTCGGTGTAATCGTGTAAGCATGACGTCGATCTACGATCACTTGGGCGGGCACGACGCGCTGCACCGCGCCGTCGACATCTTCTACTCGTCGGTGCTGGCCGATCCGCTGCTGCAGCCGCTGTTCGGCGCGGGCCGGCCGGATCATGTCGAGCACCTGACCGCGTTCATGGCCGAGGTGTTCGGCGGACCGTCGCAGTACACCGACGAGTTCGGCGGCTTCGACCACATCGTCGCGACGCACCGCGGGCTCGGCATCGCGGAACCGCAGCGGCAACGGTTCGTCGTGCTGATGATCGCCGCCGCGGACGAGGCCGGGCTGCCCACCGACGACCGCTTCCGCGCCGCCTGGAACTCGCATGCGGAATTCGGCTCGCAGGTCGCGACGCAGAACTCGAACGCGACGACCGACGACGAACTGCACCCGCTCCGCGAGATGCCGCAGTGGACCTGGTGAGTCCTACTTCGCGACCTCAGTAGCCCGCGACTCCCGAACGACGGTCACGCGGATCTGCCCCGGATACGTGAGCTCCTCCTCGACCTGCTTCGCGATGTCGCGGGCCATCACCTGCGCCGCGATGTCGTCGACCGCGTCCGGCAGCACCATCACCCGGATCTCGCGACCGGCCTGCATCGCGAACACCTTCTCGACGCCCTCGTGGTGCATCGCGATCTCCTCCAGCCGTTCGAGCCGCTGCACGTACGCCTCCAGCGACTCCCGCCGCGCACCGGGCCGCCCGCCACTCACCGCGTCCGCCGCCTGCGTCAGCACCGCCTCGACGGTCCGTACCTCGACCTCGTTGTGGTGCGCCTCGATGCAGTGCACGACGTCGTCGTTCTCGCCGTACTTCTTCGCCAGCTCCGCGCCGACGATCGCGTGACTGCCCTCGGACTCGTGCGTGAGGGCCTTCCCGATGTCGTGCAGGAACGCGCCACGCTTGCACAGCTTCGGATCCAGCCCGAGCTCGGCCGCCATCATCCCGGCGATGTGCGCCGACTCGACGAGGTGCTTGAGAACGTTCTGGCCGTACGACGTCCGGTACCGCAGCAGGCCCATCGTGCGCACCAGCTCCGGGTGCAGGTCGGTGATGCCGACCTCGGCCATCGCGTCCTCCGCGGCCCGTTCGCACAGCTCGGCGACCTCGCCCTTGCTGCGTTCGTAGATCTCCTCGATCCGGCTCGGGTGGATCCGGCCGTCCAGCACCAGCGAGTCCAGCGTCAGCCGCGCGGTCTCCCGCCGTACCGGGTCGAAGCACGACAGCAGCACCGCTTCAGGGGTGTCGTCGATGATCAGGTTCACGCCGGTGGTCTGCTCGAACGAGCGGATGTTGCGGCCCTCGCGGCCGATGATCCGGCCCTTCATGTCGTCGCTCGGCAGATGCACGACCGACACCACCGACTCGCTCGTCTGCTCCGACGCCAGCCGCTGCACGGCGCCGGTGATGATCTTGCGCGCCTTCGTCTCGCCCTCGTCCAGCGCCTGCCGTTCGATCTCGCGGACGGTCGCGTGGGCGTGCCGCTTCGCCTCGTCCTCGATCGACGCCACCAGCTCGGCCTTCGCCTGCTCGGCGGTCAGGTTCGCGACCCCTTCGAGGATCCGCCGGCGCTCGTCCTCCAGGTCCTTGATCTCCTGGCCGCGCCGTGACAGCTCGGCGAGCTGCGCGGTCAGCTCGGTCTGCCGTTCCTCGATCCCGCGGTGCTGCTCGTCGAGCCGCTCCTCGCGTTCGGTCAGCCGGTGGTCGCGGCGCTCCATCTCCAGGCGCTGCTCGCGCAGGTCGTCCCGGATCGACTGCGCCTCCGCCTCGGCTTCCCGCCGTACGTCGGACGCCCGCTGCTCCGCGTCCCGCCGTACCTCCGACGCCCGGTCCTCCGCCGTACGCCGGACCTCCTCGGCGCGACGCTCCGCGGTCTCGGCGCGGGACCGCAGTACGACGGCATCTTCCTCGGCCTGCCGGCGCACCTGCTCGGCCGCGGCCTCGACCTCATGATGGGCGGTGGCGGTGTCGACGGCTTTCCGGCGGGAGAGAGTGAGGCCGATCCAGGCCAGCAGTCCGGCGATCAGCAGTCCGATCAGGGCCAGGCCAACGTACATCGCGGTCATCGGCGTCTCCCTTCTCCGTCGAGTCCCAGCGCGGGACTGTGGCCATCGGTCGAAGGGAATCCGCAGGTACGGCGGCATCGCGGGTACGGCGAACCGGCCGGTGCCGGCGCCGGTGATTCGGATCGGCTACAGGTACTCACGGCCCGCGGACCCCCGCCCGCCGACTCGTCCCGCACACCCGCAGCGCGTCGGGAACTCCACTCGCCGACCCGGCCGGGCGTCACGAGCGGTACTGCCTATCCGACGGCACTCTTCGGCACCGTCGCCCTTCCTTCAGCTCCGGAGAGCGTGATTGCGTTCTCGTCCGGCCGGCCGTTTCACCGGCCCACCGTTTCATGTCCGCCACCGAACCGGTGGATGCATCCCTTCCTGATGCCGAGGCTAAGCGCGCCCTACCACCCGGTCAAGACGGACACTCACGCCTCGACCCTCGGATCTCCCCACAGGACCACCTCGTGATCTGGTCCACTCCGCCTCCACCGGCACGACCCGTGCAGCCGGTGCGGCCCGTGACAGGTGAATTCACGGGCCGCACCCGGTCTCGCGTACCTACTACGCCTCGACACCGGCTTCTCGGCCGGGTTCTGGCGCTCCGGGACTGGACCGGTCGACGCCTGGCGGGGGTGCGGCCGAGTTGGCCGATCGCACGCCGCCCGGCGCACCGGCTTCCGAGCCTGGCCGACCAGTCGCCATGGCCGGCTGTTCTCTCCCCATGACTGACGCTGGAGGGCGTGAGCCTGGGGCTGCTGGTGGCGACCGGAGCCTCGGCGGTCTATGCCGTCTGCGGACCTGTCGCTGACTCGGCAGCGCCCGCAGTTTCGGCGGTGCCTCCGCCCTCAGCGGACTGCGCGTCACTCGCGGCTTCGGTGGGCTGGGTGGCGCCTGCCGCGTCGGCTGCCTCGGCGGTGCGCCCGGACTCGGCTTCCGGCTGCGCGGCCTGCTCGGAAGCTGCGGCCTGCTCAGATGCGGCGGCCGGTGCGTCTTCGGAGTTCTGCTTGTCGACGAAGCTGCCGACCTTCTGCTGGACCGCGTCGACCTTGTCCGCGTATTTCCCGCCGGTCTGCTTGTCGATCAGGTCGCCGGCCTTCTCGACCCCGGCCTTGATCTTGTCCGGGTTCTGCTTGACGACATTCCGGAGCCAGTTCTTCGCCTGTTCCTGGAAATCGTTCATTGCACCCTCCGCGGTGTCTGGGGCGGATCGACGGAAAATCACAGCCTACGGACCAGCCCAAATACCGGCCCTACCTCGGATAACACACCGTCACGCCCCACCCGTCAACGCCCCTCGCCGCACCCCAGTCCCCCAACCCCATAACCCTCCGTAACCTCACCCCTCACCAGACACCCCACCGCGTACGTGAGCGCGCACCGCATACGCCACCCGATCGCCCCGCCACACGGGCTACCCAGGTTCCCGCTCACGAACCATCTGAACGCACGCACTGCCTCCTCAAGCGTCTCCACCGACGCACTGCGCGACCACGAGGCGACCGTGGAGGTCCGGCCACGGCACCATGCGCCTGACCTGAGCCCGGAGCGCCTCAACCCGAACGGCTAATTCCGCCCAAGGTGAGCTTTCGCAACGTCCGCCGGCGCATGCACCAACCACGCGTCGAGCAACGCCTCCTCCAGCACCCGCTCCGACACCTTGTCGAGCTGAACCAGCACCGCCGCATACCCGTCGAAATGCGGAATCGTGAAGAATCCGTCCCCCGCCCGCGCCGCAAGCACAGCTTCCTTCTCCGCCAGATCCTCGACCGTCAACGCCAAAATCGGCCCCTCCGGCGGCGCCTCATCCCCGAACCGCTTCAAATCCGCCTTACTGAACGGCCGAACCCACGCATACGCCTTCCCGCCAACCTTCCACGTCTGCGTCCCATGCCGCTCCACCTCAACCGTCTCCGGCAACCCCGCAACCACCCGCTCCACATCCCCAAATCCCACCATCCCCCCAAGCTACCCCCGCCCCTCGCCCGTCCGCCCCCACAACCACGGCCCGACACACCGAGCGAACCCGGCCCGTACGTAGAAATCCGCGGCCTCCTCTCCAACCGCTGAAACGAACACCACCTCAGCCCCAGCGCCCGCCAGCCACCCCCGGCACTCGTCCAGCAAAGCAGTCCCAACCCCGGCTCCACGCCGCCCCGGCGCCACAACGAGTTCCTCGATGGTCCCGTACGGCTCATGCCCATAATCCACAAACGTCCCGACAACCACCCCCGCCAACTCATCGCCACCAACAGCCACAAACGTCCGCGCCGCCTGCCGCACGACAGGCACCGTCACCCTGTCAGCCCCCACCCCGTGCAACTCACGCAACAACCGCCGAATCCCCGCCCGATCAGCAGCCTCCCCATCACGCACAACAAACCCATCCGCACTTCGACCGCTCACCCCGGCCTCCGTCCTGCATGCGCCCAACCGAACGTTCGCCTCGTACCCGCAAAACGAACCCCGCCACCACGCCGAGCAACACTCACCCTCGTTGGCACTCCCCCGCGAGACCGCGCTGGGTGGTGCTCGATCTGGTGGGCGACCAACCAAGCTGATCCACAGCCAAACCCCAGCTCACGAGCCGCAGCCTGCTGGAGGAACCGACTAAGGGTCCGTAACGCATCAAGCGGGTGCGACGTCCCGCCGCTTAACGTCCAGCATCAGCCGACAGACCTGGTGCTGACGATGACGCAGCGGCGGGCGCTCGCCGGTGTCCCGGCACACGGCCGCCGCGACCGTCCGGCACAACAACCTGAGCGACCAGCAGCGCACGCCCTTGCCGGCGGTCGCGAACAGCGCGGCGAAGATCCGCCCGCGCCTGTCCCAGCTAGCGAGCGGGCGGACACCCCCGACAACTGCCGGGGGTTGTGGGCGGCCGCGCTGCAGACGATCGAGAGCGCTCAAGCAGCACCCGGGTCGAGCGCTGGGCTGCCCAGCCATCGTTGGCAGGACACCGGCATGGATCAGACGCGCGCGACTACTCGACTTCCAGCCCCGAGGAGTCGAGCAACGGGAACTCCTCGTGGCTCGCGTCGAGTTCCTGCTTCACGATCGTCATCGCCAAGCCGCCCGGATATCCCTTGCGGGCAAGCAGTCCGAGCAAGCGCCGCATCGCCACCTGCCGTTCGAGCGAACGCATCGACCGCAGCTTCCGCCGTACCAGCTCCCGCGCCGTCTGCTCTTCCTGCTCGGGGTCGAGCTCCTCGAGCGCGTCCCGCGCCAACTGATCGTCCACCCCACGCCGGCGAAGCTCCTGCGCCAGCGCACGCTTCCCCAGCCCCCGCCCACGATGCCGCGACTCTACCCACGCGTTCGCGAACGCCGCGTCGTCGATCAACCCGACATCGCTGAACCGATCCAGCACCTCGTCGGCCACCTCGTCCGGAATCTCCCGATCCGCCAGCACATCCGCCAACTCGGCTCGCGTCCGCGGCTGCCCCGTCAACTTGTCCAGCAGGATCGTCCGGGCCACCGAATACGGATCAGCATCCTGATCCATCCCCGGATCCGCAGCCCCCGGCTCTTCATCCCCTCGCCGCCTCCGGGACCGCCCAAACCCCCCACCCATCGTCCGCCGCCGCCGAGCCCCCACCCCACTCCCCGCCGAACCACCCGAAGCCGCGTCACGTCGCGGTGTGCTCTGATCAACACGCTCCGGGCGCGCGGCCGCCGCGGGACCGTCCAAAGTCTCGTCCCCCTCGCCCCGGGAGGCTCCGCCAGACGCCGAGGACGTCTCCGCCCGAGTACGGCCCACCTCACCGCGGCCCGAGATGGCCGAACCCCCACCCGCCCCGACCGCATCACTCAAGTCCCCCCACGGGTCAACCGCCGAGTCAGCTGTCGTGGCAGCTGTCGCCGATCGCTTCAGCGCGCCACGGCCCCGCACAGCGTCGGGCGACTCGACTCGACCGTCGGCCGATGGCTCGACAATCTCCGCAGATTCGTCCGGATCCGCCCACGGATCGAACTGCGTGGTGCCGGTGAGGTCGGCCTCGCGGGTCGTCGGCGACAACCCGCCTTCGAGCGACGCTCCTGAGCGACGTGCCCCGTCGTCAACCGCCGCGGCCGCGATCTCAGAATCCCGCCTGGCCCCGGACCACCGCGCTGCCCCGGACTCGCGCGTGGCCCCAAACTGGTGCGTCGTCCCCAACTCCGGCTCGCGCCCAGTCTCGAACTCACGCGCCGCCGCAGGCGCGAGGCCGCGCGTGACCCCGGACCCAAGCGCATCCCCAGCCTCAGGCTCACGCCCGGCCCCGGACCCACGCGCCGCCCCGGGCTCAAGCTCGCGCGTGGTCTCGGACTCTCGCGCCGCCCCAAGCTCGCGCCCGGCACCGGCCCCAAGCGCAACCCCGCGCTCACGCTCGTGCCGAGTCTCGGACTCATGCGCCGCCCCGGCCCCAAGCAGAGCCCCAGACGCAGGCTCGCGCCTGGACTCGGACTCGAGCGCCGCCCCCGGCTCAAGCTCGGGCGTGGTCCCAGACTCACGCGCCACCCCAGGCTCGGACTCGCGCCTGGACTCGGGCTCATGCGCCGCCCCGGACCCAAGCGGAGCCCCAGACGCAGGCTCGCGCCTGGACTCGGACTCGTGCGCCGTGCCGGGCTCGGGCATGGTCTTGGGCTGGCGCGTCGGCCCTGGTTCGGACGTGGGCGCGGACTCGTGCGTGGTGTTGGACGCGGACGTCGGCTCGTGGGTGGCCGACGGCTGCGCGGTCCTGGGCTCGTGTGTCGTCCCCGGCGTGGAGGTGGGCGCGGGCTCGCGTCCGATCTCGGGCGCGGACTTCGGCTCGCGCGTGGTCCTGAGCTCGGGCTCGGGGGAACTGATGCCGCGAGGGGCGTCATGGGAACGGTCGGTGGTGTCGTGGGGACGGTCGGTGGTGTGTGGGGCGGGCTTGTCGTCGGTGGGTGGGGATGATGCGTCGCGGGTGGGTGGGGACGGCGCGTCGGCGGCCGGCTCGAAGGGTTTGTCGTCGGCGAAGGCGCGGGCTTCGGCGAGGCGGTTGGCGGCCTGCGTCTTGAAGGTTCGGTTTACTTGGTCGTCGTCGCCCCACGGATTGACCAGCTTCGCGGCTGGAGGCGGTGTCCTGCGGCGGCTCGCCGGCCGGGTGGTCGGTGGCTCCCCGTCGAACGGCTCGGCGTTGGACTGAGGAGATTCGTCCCGTCGACGCGGCTTACGTCCGGTCCGGGCCGGGGTAGCGTCGTCCGTCGAGGGCTCGTCCCATGGATCCACCGTGCCGGCGGTCCGGCGGATAGAGCCTGGGCGTCGACGCGTCGTACTCCAGTCGCTGGCTTCCCCGAAGCCGTCGTTGTCCACCAGGGTCTCGTCCGCGGCAGGACTGCGTCCGCGCGAGCGGCTCCTTCGCCCACGGCGGGGCGATTCTTCGGGTGCGCCGTCGCCGGGTTGCGTCGTACTGCGTTGTTCGGCGACCCGCCGGGACGCTGCGCGACGGTACGACGTGTTCTCGGCGGGCTCACCCGCGGAGGAGGTTGCGGCGCCGGACGCGCCCTGCGCCAGGAGTTTGCGGGCCAAGGCCAGGCGTTCGTCGTGGGGCAGGGACAGTGCCGCGGGGGCGGCGTCCTCGGCAACTGTGGGCTGCCGAGGGACGCTGCCGCCCGCGGAGGGTCGATCAGAAGTCGACATCGACCTCGGCCGCGGCGGCCGGCTGGTCCAGGGTCGGACCGATGCCCATCTTTTCCATGATCTTCTTCTCCAGCTCGTTCGCCAGGTCGGGGTTGTCGCGCAGGAAGTTCCGCGCGTTCTCCCGGCCCTGACCGAGTTGGTCGCTCTCGTACGTGAACCAGGCGCCGGCCTTGCGGACGAAGCCCTGCTCCACGCCGAGGTCGAGCAGGCTGCCCTCGCGGCTGATGCCCTGGCCGTAGATGATGTCGAACTCGGCCTGCTTGAACGGCGGGGCGACCTTGTTCTTCACGACCTTGACGCGGGTCCGGTTACCGACCACGTCGGTGCCGTCCTTGAGCGACTCGATCCTGCGCACGTCCAGCCGCACCGACGCGTAGAACTTCAGCGCCTTACCACCGGTCGTCGTCTCCGGGGAGCCGAACATCACGCCGATCTTCTCGCGCAGCTGGTTGATGAAGATCGCGGTCGTGTTCGTTCCACTGACCGCACCGGTCATCTTCCGCAGCGCCTGGCTCATCAGCCGGGCCTGCAGACCGACGTGGCTGTCGCCCATCTCGCCCTCGATCTCGGCGCGCGGCACGAGTGCGGCCACCGAGTCGATCACGACGATGTCGATCGCGCCGGAGCGGACCAGCATGTCGGCGATCTCCAGCGCCTGCTCACCCGAGTCCGGCTGCGAGACCAGCAACGCGTCGGTGTCGACGCCCAGCTTCCGCGCGTACTCCGGGTCGAGCGCGTGCTCGGCGTCGATGAACGCCGCGATCCCGCCGGCCCGCTGCGCGTTCGCGACCGCATGCAGGGCGACCGTCGTCTTACCGGAGGACTCCGGGCCGTAGATCTCCACCACGCGGCCGCGTGGCAGACCACCGATCCCGAGCGCGATGTCGAGCGCGATCGACCCGGTCGGGATGACCTCGATCGGCGGCCTGTTCTGCTCCCCCAAACGCATCACCGAACCCTTGCCACACTGCCGCTCGATCTGCGTGAGCGCGGTCGCAAGCGCCTTCTCGCGATCGGCCGCCGCGCGCTCCGCACTCGTCGCGCTCGCTGCACTCGCCATGTGACTGCCACCTGACCCATCTGATAATCCAGGGCTGCCGCCCGAAGGAACTTTCGTTGTCGCAAGAGAAGGTATTCGTTGCCTCGGACAGTTTTCGTCGCCACTTCGGATCTGTGGACAACTCGGCCGCCCCAGCACCTTCCGGAGACCAAAGTATCCCGAACACGTGTTCGAATCACAACTGACACGCCGAAGCCTGACCCAGCAGCCGTGCTGACCCACCGGATCTCTACTCTTGCGGGCGTGACAGACCGGCCGGACGTCCCCGATTCCGCGGTCGTCCTGGCGGTCAGCCGGGTCGAGCTCGGGATCGACCACGTCCTCGACGCGCTCCGTACCCAGGACCCGTTCGGCATCCGCAGCTACCTGACGGAGTACTCGGAGCAGGAGCAGCCGAACCTCGCCGAGAAAGGCCTGATCCTCGCGATCGACCGGCTGCTCCAGATGAAGGTCCCGGGGCACGAGGAGTGGCCGGCCCTCCCGCTCGCCAAGCGCTGCGACTGGTGGGTCGAGCGCCTCGGCGGATTCGCCGCGATCGTCGCCGGACTCCCCCGGCTCAGCGGCGCGGCAGCGGACCGGCTGCCGATGAAGGACACCCTCGGCGCGGCCGTGCAGGCGATGGTGATCGGCGCGGTCTGCCGCGAGTACGGCGTCGAGGCGCATGCCGACCGTACGTCGGTCATCATCCGGGTCCTGACCGATCGCCCGATCACGCCGGACGAGGTGCTCAAGTACGACGACCCGGTGGTCGCGGGCGACGACGTCGCCGACCAGCTCGGGCTCGACGAGGTCTCGACGGACATGGGTCTGCGCAAAGGCGTCCGGCTGGTCTGGCGGCTCAGCAAGCTGTTCGGCGGGCTCAGCGAGGTGTTCGAGGAGCGGCCGCGCGGAAGCCTCGGCGCCCGGTTCATCGGCAAGCTGCCCGGCGTCGGGGTCGTCGGCGGGTTCTTCGACGAGCGCAAGGGCATTCGGAAAGCAGCGTACGAGGCGGGCGACCTGCTCGCCAACAGCACCTTCCGGGTCAAACCGATCTGACCGCTGGGCGGGGCATCGCCGTACTGAGATGATCTCCGCATGACTGGGATCGTCGTCGTGAGGCCGGACGAGACCTGGCCGGCGCAGTACCAGAAAACCGCCTACGTGATCGGCGGTGCGCTCGGCGAGCTGGCGCAGCGGATCGACCACATCGGGTCCACCTCGGTGCCCGGCCTGCCCGCCAAGGACATCCTCGACATCCAGGTCACGGTCGCCACCGAAGCAGAGCTCGACGACGTGGCCGAGCGGATGGTCGCCGCCGACTGGGAGCTTCGCCCGCCACGGCGCGACCACCCGGTGCCCGGCCTGCCCACGGACGAGGGTCAATGGGTGCAGCGGATGCTGGTCGAGCCTATGTACCGGCGCCGAGTCAATCTGCACGTCCGCGTGGCGGGTCGTGCCAACCAGCGCTACGCGCTCCTGTTCCGCGATTATCTGCGCGCGCATCCCGAGACGGCGCGAGCGTACGGCGTGTTCAAGCAGCAGGCCTCGACGCTCGGGCTGGAGCTCGGCGACTACACCGATCTCAAGGACCCGGTCTGCGATCTCGTCTATCTGCCGGCCGAGGACTGGGCCGCCCGCACCGGATGGGGCGGCTAGCGGGCGCCGTCAGCGTTCGCTGGGCGGAAGGTCGAGGTGCGCCCACACGGCGCGCCAAACGAACTTGGCGGCCTCACCGTCGTCCAAGGCCTCGACCACCGTACGGCCGCCGAGCTCCTGGACCACCTGGGTTTCTGCCCAGGTCCGTGCGTACGCGGGTCCGAGATGGTGATCCATCCGTGCCCAGAACTCAGTCAGTCTCATGCCTGCCCGTCGTCGTCCTTCGGCGGTCCCCAACCACCCTGCTGCCCCTGCTGAGGGCCTGACTGACCACCCTGCTGCTGCCCCCAGCCGCCCTGCTGCGGCGGCTGCTGACCGTACTGCTGTCCTTGCTGCGGACCTTGCGGCCGCTGGCCGGGCTGCTGCCCCTGCCCCGGCTGCTGCCCCCAGCCACCAGGACCTTGCTGTTGCCCGGGCTGCTGACCCTGCTGCGGCGCACCCCACTGCCCTTGACCTTGCTGCGGCTGCCCAGGGTACTGCGGCTGCGAACCCGACTGACCGCCGTACGGCGCCTGCCCGGGCTGGCCCTGCTGCGGCTGACCCGGGTACTGCCCCGGCTGACCACCGTACTGACCAGGCTGCCCCTGCTGACCGCCGTACTGCCCCGGCTGGCCCGGATACTGCCCTGGACCAGGCTGCCCGTACTGCTGCTGTCCCTGGTACTGCCCCGGACCGCCGTACTGCCCAGGCTGCCCCGGATACTGCCCAGGGAACGGCTGACCGTAGCCCTGCTGGCCCTTGCCCTTACGGCTGCGCAGGATGAAGAACACCGCCGCGGCGATCACCAGCACGAGGACCACGATGATCAGGATCAACGCCCAGCCCGGGAACCCGCCGCCGGCCTCGGAGGTCAGCGAGATCTTCCCCAGCTTCTCGAGGCTGTCGTACGTCGCCGTCCGGCCGCTGACCTTCGCACCGTCGTCGTGCTCGAGGATCTTGCCCGGCATGGTGATCTTGACGTTGACCTCCGGCTGGCTGCTGCCCGACGGCAGGTTGTTGCCGAGCGAGCCGCCGTTCACGGAGACCTTGACCTTGTCGCCGTCCTTGCTGAAGCCGATGCCGTCCTGGCTCGCGCCGCCCATCTTGGAGAAGGGCACGTTCGAGAAGGTGCAGTCCGAGCCCACGTACTTGCTGTCCTCGTAGGACTTGCAACTGACGCCCTCGGTCGCGGACGACTTGATGCTGCTCTCGATCTCCTGGCGGATCTTGTCCAGGGACTGGCCGCTGGACTGCAGCAGCTGCTTGTCGACGCCGATCTGCATCGAGCCCGACACCGTCTCGTTCGACCCGACCTTCAGGTCGCCGTCGATCTTGACGCACCCGGTCAACCCGACCAGGCACGCCACGACGACGAGTGCTGCGCGTACGCGGTTCATCATGTCGCCGATCATTCCAGACGACGGGGACAATCTGCGCACCGGACGGAAAGCGGGTGCTCACGGTCGGCGACGGAGCCCGATCTGGCCGGCGCGTGAAAACTGTCGGCGGCACCCGGCAAGATGGTCGGCGTGAAGAAGACCAGCGCGTTGAGCCGGTTCTCGCCCGCGACCCGGGCGTGGTTCGGCGACGTCTTCGAGGCGGCCACCCCGGCCCAGCTCGAGGCGTGGGACGCGATCACGGCGGGCCGGGACGCGCTGGTGGTCGCACCGACCGGTTCGGGCAAGACGCTGGCCGCTTTCCTCTGGGCGCTGGACCGGCTGGCCACGACTCCCCCGCCCGACGATCCGAAGCTGCGCTGCCGGGTGCTGTACGTGTCACCGCTGAAGGCCCTCGCCGTCGACGTGGAGCGCAACCTGCGCGCGCCGCTGATCGGCATTCGCGAGACGGCTCGCCGGTTGGGTGAGGCACCGGTCGAGGTCGAGGTCGCCGTCCGATCCGGCGACACGCCCGCGGCCGAGCGGCGCCGGTTCGCGACGCGGCCTTCCGACGTACTGATCACCACTCCTGAGTCCTTGTTCCTCCTGCTCACGTCGCAAGGTCGCGAGTCGCTGCGCGGCGTCGAGACCGTCATCGTCGACGAGGTGCACGCCGTCGCCGGGACGAAACGCGGCGCGCACCTGGCGCTGACGCTCGAGCGCCTCGACGAGCTGCTGCCGAAGCCGGCGCAGCGGATCGGCCTGTCCGCGACCGTGCGTCCGGTCGAGGAGGTCGCGCGGTTCCTGGGCGGTGAGCGGGCGGTCACGGTGGTGCAGCCGAAGTTCACGAAGCAGTGGGAGCTGAGCGTCGTCGTTCCCGTCGAGGACATGGCCGAGCTGGCCGCGACCGAGGTGGAGACGTCCGGGTCAGCGGCCGGGCCGCAACAGCACGCCTCGATCTGGCCGCATGTGGAGGAGCAGGTCTTCGACCTGATCAGTCGGCACAGCTCGACGATCGTCTTCGCGAACTCGCGCCGTCTGGCCGAGCGGCTGACCGCCCGGCTGAACGAGATCGCCGCCGAGCGGGCCGAGCTGGAGCTACCGGAGCTGGGCTCGCCGGCTCAGCTGATGGCGCAGTCCGGCGGGTCGCTCGCGGCGCCACCGTTGATCGCGCGTGCGCATCACGGCTCGGTCAGCAAGGAGCAACGGGCGCTGATCGAGGCAGACCTCAAGTCGGGCCGGCTGCCGTGTGTGGTCGCCACCAGCAGCCTCGAGCTCGGCATCGACATGGGTGCGGTGGATCTGGCGATCCAGGTCGAGGCGCCGCCTTCGGTCGCGAGCGGTCTGCAGCGTGTGGGTCGCGCCGGTCACCAGGTCGGTGCGGTGTCCCGGGGCGTCCTCTTCCCGAAGTTCCGTGGCGATCTCATCGACACGGCGGTCGTCGTGCAGCGGATGCGCGACGGGCTGATCGAGAGCCTGCACATCCCGGCCAATCCGCTGGACGTGCTCGCCCAGCAGATCGTGTCGATCGTGTCCCTCGACGCGGTCGACGTGGACGAGTTGTTCGCCCTGGTCCGTCGCTGCGCCCCGTTCGCCACGCTGCCAAGATCGGCGTACGACGGGGTCCTCGACATGCTCTCCGGGCGATATCCGTCGGACGAGTTCGCGGAGCTGCGGCCGCGGATCGTGTTCGACCGGGTCAGCGGCGAGATCTCGGGGCGGCCGGGTGCCCAGCGGCTCGCGGTGACGAGCGGCGGGACGATTCCGGACCGCGGCCTGTTCGGGGTGTTCCTGATCGGCGAGTCGACCAACCACCGGGTGGGCGAGCTCGACGAGGAGATGGTGTACGAGTCGCGGGTCGGCGACGTGTTCACGCTCGGTGCGTCGAGCTGGCGGATCGAGGACATCACCCACGACCGGGTGCTGGTCTCCCCCGCTCCGGGTCAGCCCGGCAGGCTGCCGTTCTGGAAGGGCGACGCGGTCGGGCGTCCGGCCGAACTGGGTGCCGCGACCGGTGCGTTCGTCCGCAAGATGGCGTCGCTACCGAGCGGGAAGGCGGTCGAGCGGGCGCGCACCGCGGGCCTCGACGAGTACGCCGCCAACAACCTCGTCTCGTACCTGGCCGAGCAACGAGAGGCGACCGGCCGGGTGCCGGACGACGTGACGATCGTGGTGGAGCGGTTCCGCGACGAGCTCGGCGACTGGCGGGTCTGCGTGCATTCGCCGTACGGCGGTCAGGTGCACGGCCCGTGGGCACTGGCGATCGCGGCGCGGCTGCGCGATCGCTATGGGATGGACGCGCAGTCGGTCTCGGGCGACGACGGGATCGTGCTGCGGCTGCCGGAGACCGACGAGGCGCCGCCGGGTGCGGAGCTGGTGCTGTTCGATCCTGCGGACATCGAGGACCTGGTGACCACCGAGGTCGGCGGGTCGGCGTTGTTCGCGGCCCGGTTCCGGGAGTGCGCGGCACGCGCGTTGCTGCTGCCGCGGCGCAATCCGGGACGACGGTCACCGTTGTGGCAGCAGCGGCAACGGGCCTCGCAGCTGTTGAGTGTGGCGAGCAAGTTCGGGTCGTTCCCGATCGTGCTGGAGACGCTGCGCGAGGTTCTGCAGGACGTGTACGACCTGCCCGCGTTGAAGGACCTGCTGACCGGGATCAGCGAGCGCCGGATCTCGGTCGTCGAGGTCGAGACGCCCGAGGCATCACCGTTCGCGAAGTCCTTGCTGTTCGGGTATGTGGGCGCGTTCATGTACGAGGGCGACAGCCCGCTCGCCGAGAAGCGTGCGGCCGCGCTCGCGCTGGACCAGAGCCTGCTGGCGGAGTTGCTCGGGCGGACCGAGCTTCGGGAACTGCTCGATGCGGAAGTAGTACTGCGCACCGAGGCCGAGCTGCAACGGCTGGCCGAGGATCGCCGGGCGCGGGACGCCGAGGGTCTGTTCGACGTCCTGCGGATTATCGGCCCGCTGTCCTTGTCGGAAGCGACCCAGCGGTGTGTCGACGGGTCCGATGCGGAGACCTGGTTGACGTCGCTCGCGGCGGCGCGGCGTGTCGTCCGCGTGCGGATCGCGGGCGAGCACCGATGGGCGGTCGTCGAGGATGTCGCACGGCTGCGTGACACGCTCGGCGTGCCGCTGCCGCCGGGGGTTGCGGAGGCGCACGCGGAGCCGGTCGCGGATCCGTTGGGCGATCTGGTGTCGCGGTACGCGCGGACGCACGGGCCGTTCCGGGCGATCGATCTCGCGACGCATCTCGGGATCGGCGTCGCGGTGGTCAGCGAGGCGCTGCGTCGTCTGGGCGCGGCCGGGCGGGTCGTCGAGGGCGAGTTCCTGCCGGGTGGGATCGCGCTCGAATGGTGCGACAGCGAGGTGCTCCGGCTGCTCCGGCGACGTTCGCTCGCCGCGCTGCGGAAGGAGGTCGAGCCGGTCGATCCATCCGCGCTCGCCCGTTTCCTGCCCGCGTGGCAGGGCGTCACGAGCAGTCGCGGGCGCGGGTACGACGTACTTCTCGGCGCGGTCGAGCAGCTCGCCGGCTGCGCCGTACCGGCCTCGGCGCTCGAGTCGATCGTGCTGCCGTCGCGGGTGCCGGGGTATCAGCCGTCGATGCTGGACGAGCTCACCGCGACCGGCGAGGTGGTGTGGGCCGGCTCGGGTTCGTTGCCCGGTACGGACGGGTGGGTGTCGCTGCATCTGGCGGACAACTGCGATCTGACGTTGCCGGATCCGGATGCCGCGTTCGAGCTGGGCGACACGCACCAGGCGGTCCTGGACGCGTTGTCAGGTGGTGGCGCGTTCTTCTTCCGGCAGTTGAGCGATGTGATCGGGTCGAGTTCCGGCGTGGTCGACGACGAGACGCTGGTCAGCGTGCTGTGGGATCTCGTCTGGGCCGGTCACCTCACCAACGACACGCTGACGCCGGTCCGCTCGCTGGTCGGCGGCGGCCGTGGCAGTCATCGAGCCCGCCGTTCGACGCCCCGCGCCCGGCCTGGTCGTCCGATGCGTCCCGGACGGCCGTCGATGCCGGCACGCGGCGGTCCGCCGACTGCGGGCGGTCGGTGGTCGTTGCTTCCGGCCCGTAGTTCGGACACGACCCGGCGGGCGCATGCCGCGGCCGAGACCCTGCTCGACCGGTACGGCATCGTGACGCGCGGATCGGTCATCACCGAGCGGACTCCTGGCGGGTTCGCGGCGGTGTACAAGGTGCTGAGCGCGTTCGAGGAGTCCGGGCGATGCCGGCGCGGATACTTCGTTGCGGGGCTGGGCGCGGCCCAGTTCGCGCTGCCCGGCGCGGTCGACCGGCTGCGAGCGCTCGCAGAGCTTCCTGCCGCAGAGCCTGAACGGACCCTCGGGCCGCCAGGCCCACGTGGAGGTCGGGGCCGTAAGGACGACGAGCCGACCGTACGCGCCGTGGTATTGGCTGCGTCCGATCCCGCGAACCCGTACGGCGCTGCGCTGCCGTGGCCCGAGCGGGAGAACGCAGGCGGGCACCGTCCAGGCCGGAAGGCCGGCGCGCTGGTCGTGATGGTCGACGGCCAGCTGATCGTGTACGTCGAACGTGGCGGGCGGACGGTGCTGAGTTTCACCGAGGAATCCGATCTGCTGCAGCCCGCGGTCGACGCGTTGGCGCTGGCGATCCGGGACGGTCAGCTGGGCAAGCTGAGCGTCGAGACAGCCGACGGCGAACAGGTTCGGCACACGGCTTTCGGGGACGCGCTCGCCAAGGCCGGCTTCCACGCGACCCCGCGGGGTCTGCGGCTCCGGGCGTGACGAGATGCCTGAAGGAGACACGGTCTGGAGGGCGTGCAAGCGGCTGAACCAGTCCCTCGCCGGGCAGGAGATCGTACATACCGACTTCCGGGTGCCGTCGCTGGCGACCACCGACCTGAGCGGGCGAACCGTGCTGGAGGTCGTTGCGCGCGGCAAGCACATTCTGATGCGGCTGTCCGGCGGGCTGACGCTGCACAGCCATTTCCGGATGGACGGCAGCTGGCATCTGTACCGCCCCGGCGAGCGCTGGCGCGGCGGGCCGACCCACGAGATCCGCGCCGTGCTGGAGACGTCGAGCTGGACCGCGGTCGGCTACCGGCTGCCTGTGCTCGACCTCGTCGCCACCGACAACGAGGACAGCGTCGTCGGGCATCTCGGACCTGATCTGCTGTCGCCGTCGTTCGACCGCGCAACGGCGATCGCCAATGTCGAGTCCGACCCCGGGCGCACGATCAGCGAAGCGCTGCTCGACCAACGCAACCTTGCTGGGATCGGCAACTTCTACCGGACCGAGGTCTGCTTCCTGCTCGGCCTGCACCCGTGGCGCCCGGTCTCGGACGTCGACGTACCGGCCGCGGTCGACCTCAGCCGGAAACTGCTCAAGGCCAACGTCCGGAACGGCGTCCAGGTGAGCACCGGAGTGGACCGTCCCGGTCAACGCACCTGGGTGTTCGAACGCGCCGGCAATGCCTGTCGACGATGCGGTGCGACGATTCGCACCGGAAATCTGGGCGAGCCGACACGCGAACGTGTCACCTATTGGTGCCCGGCCTGCCAGCCCGAGGACTGATCCGCCCTCCCGCCGAAACTGCCCTGTGGACAACTCCCCCGCAGCGGCAGAACGCCGATACCTTCTCTGGCGCATCGAACAAATGTTCGATCGAGAGGAGAAGGCGATGTGCAACAGGTGCGGTGACCTGACCAGCGAGGACTACTCGCGGTGGATCGAGGAGAACATCCAGACCTACGGCTGGACGATGACCTACATCGCCGGCGACGGCGGTAGGAACCCTGGGTTCGGATACACGGTGGGACTCAGTCAGTACCAGCATCCGGAGATCATCGTCTTCGAGAGCGAGCCCTGCTACGCGTTCCTCAGCCTCAAGCCATTGGCCTGGGCGGTGCTGGAAGGTTCCGAGTTCGACGAGGGTGACGACCTGACGGCGTTCTTTCCGCCACCACACACCGCCCAGTTGCTCCGGTTCCCCGACTCCGAGCTGCATCTGCACCTGGCCAACAGCATGTACCGCCGGCCCGGGCAACCACCACTGCCCGCACTCCAGCTCGTGTGGCCGAGGCCCGTCACGCTGGTCCAGCCCGTCTCCGACCGGCCGGCTTCCGACCGAGGTGTCCGATGAGCCGCGAATCAGGCGGCCGAGGCCACGACCTCCGGCTCGATCGCCGGGTGGGCCAGCACGAGCGCCTCTTCGCGGGCCAGATCCTCGCTGACCTCGGCGAAGACCGTCGACAACGGCACGTCGAGTGCCGTGCAGATCGCCGCCAGCAGCTCGCTGGAGGCCTCCTTCTGGCCCCGCTCGACCTCCGACAGGTAGCCGAGACTCACGCGGGCGTCGGCGGATACCTCGCGCAGAGTGCGCCCCTGGCGCAGCCGCTTACGCCGCAGCACGTCGCCCAGCAGGCCACGAACCAGCACCATGAGGTTTCTCCCTTCCGCCTGTCCGGCCACGTCTACTCGCACGGTAGCTCGGCCGTAGGAACCAACGGTACCTGTTGCTGGGTCACTACCCCTCGCAATGTCCACCTTCGGTGCGCCGTGCAAGTCTGCCTTACCTGTCACCATGCTGGTCCTAACACGCCGTTCAGTCGAGTTCTTCCGCCACAACTTCCGCTCCCAGTTCCAGGACGGCCTGGACACTCCCCCGCCGGACAGCTGACCGGTCCCCGGACAGCTGTAGCTTCCGTACCTGCACGGAGCGCGGGCCGGCCGCCGCGACGTACACCGTCCCCGCCTCGATCCCCGCCTGCGGGTCCGGTCCGGCCACACCGGTCGTGGCGAGGCCGTAGTCCGCCTCCAAACGCTCCCGCACACCAGTGGCCAATGCGGCGGCCGTATCCGGGTGGACCGGCCCCACAGCGGCCAGCAGCTCGTCCGGCACACCTGCAAGCTTGGCCTTGAGGTCGGTCGCGTAAACCACCACACCACCCCGATACACAGCCGACACCCCCGGCACATCCGTCAGAACCGCACCGACCATCCCACCGGTCAACGACTCAGCCGTGGCCAGCGTCACGCCACGCTCGAGCAACAGCTCGACCAACCGGCCGACCGCCGTTCCGATCCTGTCCTGAGCCACTCGCCACCTCCACGTCGCAACCTGTACTCGTACTCAACACCAGGAGCTGACCAGCATGCATGACCGACCAAGGCGAGCGGGCGTGACTAGACTCGCTGAAATGCCAGCGTCGAGTGGTGGGAAGGCACGGGCTCGTGGGCGAACGCTCGCTGACGTGTACCGGCGATTCGGTGAAACCGAGGGCGAGAAGGGCTCGCCGCTGTACGGTCAGATCGCGATCGCACTGAGCGAGTCCGACGAGGCTCTGCGTGTGATCGAGGCCGTTCCATCACGCCGGCGCAGCCCAACGCTGGTCCTGGCCGCCTTGCATGACTTCGCGCTCGCGGGGCAGTCCCCGGCGCTCACTGCTGCGTTCGGTGTCTCGAACGCTTCCGAGGTCACAGCCCCTGTCGCTCCTCTCCGCGGTGCGGCGAGTGGTGATGGTCCGAGATCGGCCGCGGAGGTGGCGGTTGAGGTGATGGTGGAGACGGGGGGACTCGTCTTGGAGCGGGTGATGGGGCGGAAGGTTCGGGGAGACGAGGGCGGGCGGCACGCGGTGCTGTATCCGGCGGTTGCCGAGGTTGCGCGGCGGGTTGGCGCGAGAGCGGTCGGGTTGATTGAAGTTGGGCGGGCGGCTGGGCTCAACTTGGTGGTGGATCGGGTCGGGATCTCGTACGGCAGTGGCCAGTTGTTAGGGGCTGCGGATTCTGCGGTACAGGTCTCGGCTTCGGTGGTTGGGGACGGGCTGGTGCCGTCGACCGCCGTGCCGGAGGTGGTGGCTCGGGTTGCGGTTGGCGATGAGCTCGTGGACGTGACCGACGCGGACGAGGCGCGGTGGTTGCGGGCGTGTGTGCCGCCGGACCAGGTGGAGCGGTCGGCGCGGCTGGAGGCGGAGTTGGCGTTGGCTGCGGCGGATCCGCCGGAGGTGGTGCGGGGTGGGGTCGTCGAGGTGCTGCCGGAGGCGATCGCGCGGGTGCCGGACGGCGTACTGCCGGTGGTGATGACGACGTGGGTGTTGTCGAGTTTGGGGCTCGAGGAGCGGTTGCGGTTCCTGCAGCGGCTCGACGAGGCGGCGACGCGACGGCCGGTGGCGTGGGTGTCGGTCGAGGGGGTCGGGGTGGCGCCTGGGGTTCCGACGTACGGCGATCGGAAGGCTTCGGGGCACAGCGTTCTCGGGGTGAGCGTGTTCGAGCATTCGTCGCTGCATGCGGCCGGGGTTGGTCGGTGCTGGCTGCGAGGCGAGATGCTCGCTTGGTTCGCCGACGCCTAGTCCCCTCCGCACCCGCCGAACCACCTGGTCCCCGAGCGGTGCCTCCAGGCCGGGCATCGGATCGGCGGGCGGGTTTGGGTGCCCTGCCGGGCCAGATGAGGTGCGGTTGACCGTGCGGCCGGAGCAGGCGAACTGCAGGGGCGCCTGCCTGTAGAAGAGGTTCGACGTGCCGGTCCGGTTATGGCAGGGGGCGTTTGGCGGCGGCGCGGAGGTGGAGGGCTCGGGAGAGGTAGTCGATGCCGGTGGCGACGGTTACCAGGACGGCGGCGGTCATGATGGCGACGGCCGGCCAGTGGATGACGGCGAGGTGCTGCCACGGGAGGAGGTACAGGCCTAGGGCGATGGCCTGGAGGACGGTTTTGAGCTTGCCACCTCGGCTCGCGGGCATGACGCCGTGGCGGATGACCCAGAAGCGGAGGGCGGTGACGCCCCATTCGCGGACCATGACGAGGATGGTCACCCACCACGGGAGTTCGCCCAGGTACGAGAGGCCTAGGAAGGCGGCGCCGGTGAGGGCCTTGTCGGCGATCGGGTCGGCGATCTTGCCGAAGTTCGTGACCAGGTTCCAGCGGCGAGCGATGTCGCCGTCGAAGCGGTCGGTGACGATCGCGACCACGAACGCCGCCGTGGCGAGCAGGCGGTCGCCCGTCGCGTGGCCGCCGTCGCGGAGCAGGAGCCAGACGAAGAGTGGGACCAGGACCAGCCGCAGTACGGTGAGCGCGTTCGGCACGTTCCAGGCGCTGGGCGCGTGGAGTTGTCCGCCGGCTGCGCGCGGCGCCGAGTTCGGAGGCGGGTTGGTCACGCGGTCAGGTTAACTGCCGGGCGGGTGTCTGGGGTGCTCACGAGGGCCGCGAACTCGGCGATCAGGTCGACGCCGTCGCTCGCCACCACCTTCGCGGACACCAGATCTCCCGCCCGGATCCCCTCCGGAAGTCCCGTCACCGTGGTCACACCGTCCACCTCAGGCCCCTGGTGCGCCGCGCGCCCCTCAGCAACCCCGGCGAAGGTGACGCCTTCCGCTGTCGCGTCGGCCGGCAAGGCTGTGGCTGGGATGTCGGTCGGGTCGAGGGATTCGATGATTACTTCGAGGAGTTCGCCGATGCGGGATTCGGCGCGGGCCGAAGTCAGGTCTTCGGCGAGGCGGGTGACGCGGTCGAGGCGGGAGGCGATGGTGTCCTCGTCGAGTTTGCCGTCGTACGTCTCGGCCTCGGTGCCGTCCTCGTCGGAGTAGCCGAAGACACCGATCGCGTCCAGGCCGGCGCGGGAGAGGAAGTCGCAGAGGACGTCGACGTCCTCCTCGGTCTCGCCGGGGAAGCCGACGATGACGTTGCTGCGGATACCGGCGGTCGGGGCGGCGGCGCGGACCTGGGCGATCAGTTCGAGGAAGCGTTCGGCGTCGCCGAAGCGGCGCATCCGGCGCAGGAGCGGGCCGGAGGCGTGCTGGAACGACAGGTCGAAGTACGGGACGACGCCGGGGGTGGCGGTCATCGCGCTGATCAGGGTCGGGCGCATCTCGGCGGGCTGGAGGTACGAGACGCGGACGCGGGTGATGCCGGGGACCTTGGCGATCTCGGCGACCAGGGTTTCGAGCAGGCGGAGGTCGCCGAGGTCCTTGCCGTAGGAGGTGGAGTTCTCGGAGACCAGGAAGAGTTCGCGTACGCCGTTCTCGGCGAGCCACTCGGCTTCGCGGAGTACCTCGGCGGGGCGGCGCGACATGAAGGCGCCGCGGAACATCGGGATCGCGCAGAACGCGCAGCGCCGGTCGCAGCCGGAGGCGAGCTTCAGCGGCGCCATCGGTCCGCCGTCGAGGCGGCGGCGCATCACCCGCGGGCCGCTGGCGGGGGCGGTCGCGAGGTCCGGGGCGTCGATCTTCAGCTCTTCGGGAGCGCCGGTGACGAAGCGGCCCTTCAACTCGGACGGAGCCGGCGAGCCGGCTGGGCGCAGGGCCTCGGGGATGTGGTCCCCCACGCCGGCCCTCGCAGCGGCGGAGCCGGTCGCACCTGCGGCGGAGCCGGTTGTGGAGGTGGCGGTCGCGCCCGCAGAGGAGCCGGGTGTGGCTGTGGAGGACGGGGTGGTGGCTGCGTCGCCGTGGCCGGGGAGGGCTACTACGGGGGCCTCGTGGCGGTCGGCGGGGGCCAGCGGGAGGAGTTTGCGGCGGTCGTGGGGGACGTGGGGTTGGTGCTTGGTGCCGGCCAGGATGGAGCGGAGGCGGGCGGAGATGTCGGTGTAGTCGTCGAAGCTGAGGACGGCGTCGGTTTCGGGGAGGGCTTCGGCGAGTTGTTCGCCGTACCGCTCGGCGAGGCAGCCGACGGCGACGACCGCCTGGGTGCGGCCGGAGTCCTTGTAGTCGGCGGCGGCCAGGAGGGTGTCGACGGAGTCCTTCTTCGCGGCCTCGACGAAGCCGCAGGTGTTCACCACCACCGTGTCCGCCTCGGCGGCGTCGTCGACGAGGCGGAAACCGCCGGCTTCGAGCCGGCCGGCCAACTCCTCGGAGTCGACATCGTTGCGGGCACAGCCCAGCGTGACCAGGGCGACGGTGGTGGGTGGCGTAGTCATCCCCACGAGTATGACGCGCCGTGTACGTCCGCGCCTAACTCAGCCAGCTACCTCACACCCGCCGACGGGTATTGAGCCAGTTGGACTCATTTACACCCGCGGATCAGTTGGTTTTGCTGAGAGTGCCGTTCGGGTGGGCGGTGAACTTGGTGAGGGTGGTGGGGACGCGTTTGCCGTTGAGTACGACGATCAGGTTGCTCGGGTTGCCGACCTGGACGCGGATGTCGCCGGCGCTGGTGACGGACTGGGCGATGCCGGGGCTGAGTTTGCCCTGGAAGATCTTGCGGTCGGTCCGGTCGCGGACCGTCAGGTAGGTGCCGTCGTTCTTGGCCGTCATGGTCAGCTCGGTCCTGAGGACCGGCGGCTTCGGGGTGTGCGGCTTCTTCGTCGGCGCTACGGTCGGCTGGGCCGTCGGCTTCGGGGTCGGTGTGGTGACGGTCGCGGAGGTGGTCGCGGTCTTGGAGGCGTTCGCCTCGATGTCGCTGGGCAGCGTGAACAGCCGCACCATCCCCCAGCCCATCAGGATCACCAGGATCGCGCCGACCACCAGGGCCCAGCGCGGGCGCGCCGGACGCAGGGTCGGGCTCTTCACCACGGCGCGTTCCTCGCGGCGCGACTTCTCGTCCTCGGCGCCGTGTTCGGCGTCGAAGGTGGCGAGCAGCGGAGCGGGGTCGGCCTTCACCACCCGGGCGATCGCCCGGATGTGCCCGCGGGCGTAGAAGTTGCCGCCGCACCGGGAGAAGTCGTCGGCCTCCATGGCGATCAGCAACCCGGTTCTGATCCGGGTCGCGGCGCTCAGCTGCTCGATCGTCATGTCGGCCCGTTCGCGGGCCGCCGTGAGCTCGCTGCCGATGCTCACGTCCCCACCGTCCTCTCGTACTCCGCGCTACAGGTCATCGGCAAATGGACCGTCGACATCCCACTGAACAACATGTCAACGGCCTTGGTACGACGGGGTCACGGACGAGTCAGAGTTGTTCCCTCACCGGACACCTGGCGTCGGCCAGCATGTGCAGCGCCTGCACCACTTCCCCGTTCGACGGACGAGCCGTCAACCCGAACGGTATCGCGAGTGACGACCCGGTCAGACGGCGGTTCGCATCGGTTGTCTTGCGGGTCGAACTCGGCAGTGCGCCGAGGATCGGCCCGGGATCCTGCAGATGTACGGCGATCCGCCCGTCGTCGAGCGGATGCCGGCGCCGCAGCACCGTCACCTCTTCGATGTCCTCCCACCGGGTACCCACCCACTCGCTCCCGATGCGCAGCCGGATGCCGACGTCGTCGGCCACCAGCATGTCCCCGACCGTCAGCGCACGGGCGCAGACGACGGCCAGGACGGCGAACGCGGCCGCCACGATCCAGCGCAGGATGCCGGTCGCGCTGGTCGAGCCGGACGCCGCGAAGCCCAGCGCCACCAGTGCGGCGCCGACGGCGAGGCCGCCGTGAACCTTCTGGGAGGCGCGCACGGTGAACGGTGCCGGCCTGGGGTCCCCGTCGAATCGTTGCTGCCTGGGCAGTGCGCTCGCGGCGGTCACGGTCTCACTCTCCTCGGAGGGTGCTGATGAAGTCCTCTAGATCGTCGGGTTTGACCAGGACGTCCCTGGCCTTGGAACCTTCGCTGGGACCGACGACGCCGCGGCTCTCCAGGATGTCCATCAGCCGGCCGGCCTTGGCGAAACCGACGCGGAGCTTACGCTGCAGCATCGACGTGGAGCCGAACTGGGTGGAAACGATCAGCTCCGCGGCCTGCACGACCAGGTCGAGGTCGTCGCCGATCTCGTCGTCCAGGTCCTTGCTCGGGCCCGGCGCCGCGGTGACGTCCTCGCGGTACGTCGGCTGCAGTTGCTCCTTGCAGTGCTCGACGACGACGTGGATCTCGTTCTCGGTGACCCACGCGCCCTGAATACGCATCGGCTTGCTCGCGCCCATCGGCAGGAACAGCCCGTCGCCCTGACCGACCAGCTTCTCGGCGCCGGGCTGGTCCAGGATGACCCGGCTGTCGGCGAGCGACGAGGTCGCGAACGCCAGCCGGGACGGCACGTTCGCCTTGATCAGACCGGTGACGACGTCCACCGACGGCCGCTGGGTGGCGAGCACCAGGTGGATACCGGCGGCCCGGGCCAGCTGGGTGATCCGGACGATCGAGTCCTCGATGTCGCGCGGTGCGACCATCATCAGGTCGGCGAGCTCGTCGACGATCACCAGCAGGTACGGGTACGGCGTGAGCACCCGCTCCGACCCGGGCGGCGGCTTCACCTTGCCGCCGCGGACCGCCTTGTTGAAGTCGTCGACGTGCCGGAACCCGAACGCGGCGAGGTCGTCGTACCGCATGTCCATCTCGCGGACGACCCATTGCAGCGCCTCGGCGGCCTTCTTGGCGTTGGTGATGATCGGCGTGATCAGGTGCGGGATGCCCTCGTAGTTGTTCAGCTCGACCCGCTTCGGGTCGACCAGGATCATCCGCACCTCGTCGGGCGTGGCGCGCATCAGGATCGAGGTGATCAGCGAGTTGATGAATGACGACTTACCGGAGCCGGTCGCGCCGGCGACCAGCAGGTGCGGCATCTTCGCCATGTTCGCGACCACGAAGCCGCCCTCGACGTCCTTGCCCAGGCCGGCCACCATCGGGTGGTGGTCGTTGCGGGCGGTCGCCGAGCGGATCACGTCGCCGAGGCTGACGGTCTCCTTGTCGGTGTTCGGGATCTCGATGCCGATCGCGGACTTGCCCGGGATCGGGGACAGGATCCGGACGTCGGCCGAGGCCACCGCGTAGGCGATGTTCTTCGACAGCGCGGTGACCTTCTCGACCTTGACCGCGGCGCCGACCTCGACCTCGTACCGGGTGACCGTCGGGCCGCGGGTGTAGCCGGTGACCTGGGCGTCGATGCCGAACTGCTCGAACACCTCGGTCAGCCGGTCGACGACCTGGTCGGACGCCTTGGTGCGGGCCTTGTGCACCGAGCCGGGCTTGAGCATCTGCCCGTCGGGAAGCGTGTACGTGATGTCGCCGGACAGGCTGAGCTGCTCGACGCGCTGCGGCAGCGGAGTGTGCGGCGGCGGCTCGGGCGGCGGTGCGGGCTGCTTGCTCGCCGCGGCCAGCGGCTCGAACGAGGGCTCGACGGCGTCGGAGGCGGCCTCGTCAACGTCGTACGCGTCGTCCTCGTCGTCGGCCGGCTTGGCCTTCGTCTTGCGGCCGCGCTTGGGCTCGTCCTTCAGCACCGGCGAGTCGTACGGCTTGACCGTCGGCTCGCCGTCGTCTTCGAGCTCGGCCTTCGCGCGGCGCTGCTTGCGGGTCAGCCGGACGGTGTCGTCGGTCGGCGCGCCCTGCACGGACGGCGCGTCGGCGGGCAGCTCGGTCCGGCCCATCAGTACGTCGAACGCCGCGCGGAACCGCAGCGGGATCGCATACACCGGCGTACCGGTCACGACCAGCGCGCCGAAGATCGACAGCAGCACCAGCAGCGGCGCCGCGACGTACTGCGTGAGCAGGTCGGACAGGAACGACGAGATGAAGTACCCGATCGCGCCGCCGGCCTCGCGCAGCGGGCCGTCGGCGGGGTTGTTCGGCCGGGGCAGGCCGTTGGCGATGTGGATCAGGCCGAGGACGCCGAGGCAGATCGCGGTCCAGCCGATCACCTGCCGGCCCGCCGGGCCGTTGCGGTCCGGGTGCCGCAAGGTGCGGACCGCGATCACGACCAGCATCAGCGGCAGCGCCCAGCCGAGCATGCCGATGCTGCCGCCGACGACCGTCCGTACGCCGTTGCCGACCGAGCCGGGCAGGTCCCACCAGATCGCCGCGGCGACAACCATCGCCAGGCCGATCAGGAACAGGCCGGCACCGTCGCGGCGGTGCTCCGGCTCCAGGTCACGGGCGCTGTGGCCGATCCCCCGCACCATGCTGCCGAGCAGGTGCGCGATCCCGATCCAGACCCTGATCACTCCACGACCGAGAGCGAGCATGGCGGCCGCGAACGGTCCTGGTCCGCTGTTCTTGGGCGTGCTGGTCCGCGCGGCGGAGGTTCCACCGCGTTTCGCGCTCTGCCCACGCTTCTGGGCGCCTGACGGACGGGAGCGTCCACCAGCGGCCGAACGGGCCGAACTCGGCCGCTTGGCTGCTGACTTCTGCGCCCGCGCCGGGGAAGACGTGCGGGTCGCCATATTGATCAGGCTACCCCGACTACCCCACGAGTCCCACGTGTCACACGCCGATCACACGGTCCCATCCGTAGCATCACGACGCACGAGCCGTACGGCGCAGCCGCCCGAGGTGCCATACGACGACGTAGAAGCCCAGCGCGGCCAGCCCGCCGGACACGAGCCCGGACAGCACCGTCCGTACGACGGTCTCCCCCGCCAGGTCACCGTCCACCCGGTTGAGCTCCACGACCGCACCCACTACCGCGAACAGCACCAGCGCACCCAAGACCACGTACCTGATCCACGCCTGGAGCCTGTCACGCTGCGTGGCCAGCGGAGGGGTACGGCGGTACCAGCGGTACAGCCAGATCGCGAGGATCAGGCAGCCGCCGATCGTGGAGACGTACTGCAGGATGCGGTTGATGTCGTCGAAGACGTCCGGGAAACGGCGGACGAAGTACCCGTCGCCATGCGTGAAGGAGTCCCAGATCACGTGGGTCAGCGCGCCGACGACGGCGGAAACGGCCGTCCAGAGCAGGACCATCGGAGACGGCAGGCGAAGCGGGCGGGCAACGGGCAACCGGGCTGCCAGGGCAGGTGGCGCGAGGGCGATGAGCGGGCGCTTCAGGAGCAGGTTGAAGACCAGCACGAGCAGCAACGCCAGCAACGGGTCCAGCCAGAACGCCGACGTGAACTTGTGCGTCAGCGTCAGCGTGAAGTTCCCGTTGATGTACTGCGTGGCGATCCGGTAGACCGCACCGACGTACAGCAGGTCAGGTGCCACCGCACCGGCCACCAATGCTGACGCCACGAAAGGGCGCCGGACCAGCGGGAGGACAGCTGCGGGGTGAGCCAGAGTGAAGGGCACACCCCGCACCCTATTGGTTCAGAACGTCGGCCAACTGCCTGCCGGCGGCTGCTGCCCGACACCAGGCACCGACCAGTTGCAAACACCGTTCGGGAACGTCTGCCGCAACGCCTTCCACTGCAGAGACGTCAGCTTGACCTTGTAGTCGGACTTGTTCAGCGGCTGCAAGCGGCACTTGATGACGTCGTTGGCAACGGACGCACCAGCCACCTGCCGCGGCGCCGGCCACGCCGGGTAGAACGTGTTGCACCGCGTCGTTCCGATGCCGTCCACCTGTGTCTCCACGATCTTCTGGTTCGTCGGACTCCAGCACGCGTCGGTCAGCGCGCCGGGCTTGTTGCGCATCAGCTTCGCGTGCGGCGAACCCGGGTCGTGGTCCGCGTCCACCGCATCCATCCACCGGTCGAGCGAGGCGAGCGCGTCGGTCAGCACCGGGTTCGCCGTACTGAATCCGCCCGGCACGTCGCCCGCCTGGACGAGCATGACCTGGTTGCCGGCGTCACCGTTTGCCTTACGCAACCGCTCCCGGAGCGAGAACGAGTGGAAGATCAGGTGGATGTCGCCGTTCGGCTGCTCGTCCCAGTACTGCCGGTAGTCGATGATCGGCGTACTGGCCAGTCCTCCGCCGCCGTTGATGAGTTGCCCGGTGCGGTACGCCGTACTGATCGCCTGCGGGTCCGCGACGGTCCGGGCCGGGACGAAGTTCGCGTCGGTGTCGAAGCCGCCGACCGTCTTGTTCAGGTCGATGAACTGCGCGACCGAGATCTTGCCCGCGTTCACGGCGTCCAGGCCGTACTGGATCCCGACGTTGTCCAGCGGCCGCCGGGCGGCGCCGGTGCGCGGATCCTTGCCCCAGATGTTGACCTGGTGGTCGTACACGTCGCAACGCGCACCCTGAGGGTTCGTCACCGGGTCGTACCGGTCCTCGACCGGTAGTTGCGCAGGGCAATAGACCCGCGGGTCGATCCGGCGGCCGGCGCCGGCCAGGTTGGCGATCGTGCCGACCTTGCCGAAGCCCGCAGCGGCCCGCTTCTGTTCGTCGGTCCAGCCGGTCGCGGACCGGAAGTAGTGGTCGAGCAGCAGCGCGTCGGTGATCGTGTGCAGCGTCGCGAACCCGACCTCCGGGAACACGCAGGACGCCACGATCCCGTCCAGCAGCCCCGGGTAGTCGTCGGCGATCTGGAAGACCTGGTACGAACCACCGGAGCAGCCCCAGCCGATCGTCTGCCGCGGAACGCCGATCGTCTCCAGGATGTGCTCCCGCGTCATCGACATGGTCTCGGCGGCGAGCACACCGTTGCAGTTGATGCCGAAGACGTTCAGGCTCGACGACGCGACGGCGTACCCCTGCCCGAGCAGTACGTCGTCGTTGATGCCGCCCGTGCCGCTCCCCTGCTGGTACCACCCGCCGGGGCAGCCGCCGCCGAACGTGTAGACCAGTCGGCCGTTCCACCCACTCGGCGCCTTCACGACGCTCGGCTCACCGCCCGCGGGATCGTTGAGTACGGCGTACTCGTAGATCGACCGGTTGATGACGCCGGTCTCGACCCTGACGATGTACGGCACCGTGCGGCCGTCCGAGGTGGTCGTGGTCGCGAGGTCGGCCGGCTTCGTCGCGGGCAGCACCTTCAGCGAGCGGTCGACGGTCGAGCGGTACAGGTAGTCGACGCGGGTCGGCACCGTGCAGTTCGCGTCGGAGGGCGGACCGAGCTTGACCTTGGCGAGCGTCACGAAGTCCGCCGTACCGCAGACGTACGGCGTCTCGTGCGGGCCGGCGAGGAGCGGACCGCTGCGTGGATGGTTGGTGATCACGAGCCGCGACGAGGCGGCCGTGACCGTGTTGGATCCGTCGGTGAGGCCTTGGACGACGCCGATCAGGCGGTCCTGCTGCCGGGTGAACGCGCTACTGACGTCCTTCCCGTTCAGCCGGATCTTCAGGTCGTCCAGGTGCCGCCCGGTGATCCCGAGCAGCACGTTGCCGTCGCTGACCATGTCGGCGCGGGGTGTGGACAGGACCTCGATCCGTACGTCGGAGGCGGCGCCGGCGGGCGTCACCAGCACGGCGGTGAACATCGCTGTCAGAAGGGCCACGAGGGCGGCTGGTCGCTTCATGTGATGAGTCGATCACAGCAGGTCCGAGGCCGGAAGGGCTCGCGGCAATCGGTTTCCAGGCACTTCAGGCCCCGGTCGTACCGTCCAGTTGCTCGCGAACCAGGTCGGCATGCCCGCAGTGCCGCGCGTACTCCCCGATCAGGTGGATGTAGATCATCCGCAACGACGACTCGGTCCCGCCGAACGTGAACCGGTCGTCGAGCGAGCGCCCGGCGGCGGCCTCGTCGGACAGCTTCCACTCGGCGATCAGCCCGTCGTACGCCGTCTGCGCGTCGGCCGGGTCGATCCGCTCGAAGTCGGCGTCCTTGCCGAGCTCGGGCGCGAACAGCGGCTCGGCCGGCTCGTCGGCGAAGTGGATCCGGAACCAGATCCGCTCGACCTTCGTGAGGTGCCGGATCAGGCCGAGCAGCGAGAGGTTCGACGGCGGCGACGGCCGCTCGGCCAGCTGTTCCGCGGTCAGCCCGGCACATTTCACCAGCAAGGTGCTGCGGTAGAAGTCCAGATATCCTTGCAGCAGTTCGCGTTCCGGTGCCGTCAGCGAGCCGTCCGGCCGCTCGACCGCAGGGGCAGTCCAGGTCATTGCCATCCTCACGTCGTCCCACGATGTGTTCAGTCATCTCATCACATGAGATTCGCACTGGCGGAGTCCGTGTCCCGTTCGTTACCGTTCTCGGTAGGTCATGAGTGCCAGCGACAAGCCCCGGCTCGCTGGCCGGCAACCCTCCTCCGCGGTGGGGTGCCCCGGGTGAAGACCAGGCCGTGCGGATACCCCGTTCGGCAAGCGCGGACTTTCCTGGGAGCAGATCCATGTCGATCCTGTCCATTCTCGAACCGGCCGGCACCACCACCCCGCGGCCGGCCGGCAAGCGGCAGCTCGCCGGCAACATCCCCGCGACCGTCGGCTCCGACCTGCTGGTTCCGCTGGCCGACGGCCGGGTCACCGACTACGCGAACTTCGACCACGGCGCGAGCGCCCCGTGTCTGGAGTCCGTGCGCGCCAGCGTCGAGGCGGCGCTGCCGTCGTACGCCTCGGTGCACCGCGGCAACGGGTACGCCTCCCGGATCACGACCCAGTGGTACGAGCGAGCCCGCGCCGAGGTGCACGCCTTTGTCGGCGCCCGCCGCACGGACCAGGTGATCTTCACCCGCCAGACCACCGACGCGCTCAACCTGCTCGCGAACGCCGTACCGCAGGACGCGACCGTGATCGTGTTCGAGTCCGAGCACCACGCCGCGCTGCTGCCCTGGCCGGCCGAGCGAACCGTCCGGCTCAAGGCTCCGGCCAGCCAGAGCGAGGCCGTCACGAAGGTCGCCGACGCGCTCCGCAACGCGCCCGAGGGTCCGCGGCTGGTGGTGATCACCGGCGCCTCGAACGTGACCGGTGAGATCTTCCCGATCGCCGAGATCGCCAAGGTGGCCAAGGCGCACGGCGCCCGGGTCTGCCTGGACGCGGCGCAACTCGCCCCGCACCGTCCGGTGGACATCGCCACCCTGGACGTCGACTGGGTCGCACTGTCCGGCCACAAGCTCTACGCCCCGTACGGCGCCGGCGCGCTGATCGGCCGCTCCGACTGGCTCGACGCGGCCGACCCGTACCTGTACGGCGGCGGCGCGACGCACGCCGTGACCAGCGACACCGTGGTCTGGTCGACCGGCCCGGCGCGGCACGAGGGCGGCTCCCCGAACGTCATCGGCGCCATCGCCCTGGCGAGCGCCTGCGCCGCGATCACCAAGCACCGCGACGCGATCGAGCAGCACGAGCGCAGCCTGCTGGCCCGGCTGCGTACCGGTCTCGCCCAGCTCGACGCCGTCACGACGTACTCGATCTTCGGCGAGGACGCGGACCGGGTCGGCACCGTGTGCTTCACGATCGACGGTCTGACGTCGACGCTGGTGTCCGCCGCGCTGAGCGCCGAGTACGGCATCGGCGTCCGGGACGGGAAGTTCTGCGCGCACCCCCTGGTCGGTCACCTACTCGCGAACAGCCCGGAGCACGGTACGGCGGTCCGCGCCAGCCTCGGCCTCGGGACGACCCGGGAGCACGTGGACCGGCTCGTCAACGCCGTACGCACGCTGGCCACGTCCGGGCCGCGCACGGAGTACACGGAGAGCGCCCACGGCTGTCAGCCCGCCGACGATCCCCGCGATCTCCACGCACCGCGGATCTGGTGAAGGAGCCCTCCTACTGCTCAGGAGGTACGAGACCTACATGGTGAGCAGCGAACGCCAGTAGGTCCGCCCACTCCGACGCGACCATCGCGGCAGGTTTGCCGAAGCCATGGCCGGTGTTGACCTCCACCCGGGTCAAGACCGGCCGCGGACCGGACTGGGCGTGCTGCAGCGCAGCGATGAACTTGTGACTGTGCAGCGGTACGACGCGGTCGTCGTGATCGCCCGTGACCACAAGAGTCGCCGGGTACGCCGTACCGTCGCTGACGCGATGCAGTGGCGAGTAGGCCAGCAAGTCCTCGAACTGCTCCGGGTCACTGGGCAGGCCGTAGTCGGACGCCCAGGCCGCTCCCACTGTGAACAGGTGGAACCGCAGCATGTCCAGCACGCCCACACCGGGCAGTGCGACTGCGAACAGGTCCGGCCGCTGCG
This sequence comes from Kribbella sp. NPDC059898, assembly GCF_042730855.1. NCBI lineage: Bacteria > Bacillati > Actinomycetota > Actinomycetes > Propionibacteriales > Kribbellaceae > Kribbella > Kribbella sp. NPDC059898. The sequence continues at coordinate 142,599 of NZ_JBHWKR010000006.1, read as the reverse complement.
TCATGACAGCTCCGACGAGCAGGCCACCGTTGCTACGACCGTGGATAGCAAGCTGGGCTGGTGTGGTCACACCGGTGGCTTGCAGGTCCTCGGCGACAGCGATGAAGTCGTCGAACACGTTCTGCTTGTTCTTGAGCCGCCCTGCGTCGTGCCACTCGCTCCCGTACTCACCACCGCCACGTAGGTTCGCGATCACCAGTACGCCCCCGGCCGCGAGCCATGCGGGCCAGCCTGGGCGGTAGTCGGCCTGGATGGGGATGCGGAACCCGCCGTACCCCCACATGAGGGTCGGCCGCGGCTCGTCGAAGCCCAGGTCGGACCGGCTGATCAAGAAGTACGGCACGGGCCCGTTGCGGCGCGTCACGGTGACCTCGGGCGGGGTGAAGCCGTCAGCACCACGGACCAGCTCCGGCAGCGCGCGTACGGCGCCTGAACCGGTGGACACGACGTACGACAACGTGGGGTCGGTCGTCGTGGACAGGCCGATGAACAGCTCGTCGTACTTCGGTCCTGCGTTGAACCCGACCACTCCCCCACCAGGTACGTCGACGACGCGCGCGGCCGAACCGTCCAGCGCGTAAAGCGTCAGCACCGACTGGGCGTCGACCAAGGCCAGCGTGGCGAGCCCGTCCGCGGTAGGACGCACTGCCTGGAGGGTGGAGTCGCTCTCCGGGATGAGGTCGGTGAACGTACCGGCCAGGTCCGACAGCACCACCCGGCCACGGGGCGCGTCACGGTCGGTCCGCAGTACCAGGCGGTCGCCGGACATCCGGACGAACGCGATCTCGTCGGCGAACTCGTCCACGACCTTCGCCGGCTCGCCCAGCCCGTCACCGGTGATCGGGTACACCCACAGCCGCGTGCTGGGGTCCGTGCCCTCGGTGATGTGGACGACGAGGGACTTGTCGTCGTCGGACACCTCGGGCATCAGGAAGTACTGGTCGTGGCCCGGGAAGCTCAGCACCAGCTCGTCGTCCGACTGCGCCGTACCGACCCGGTGCATCATCAGCCGCCCGCCGGACAGCGACGTGGTCTCCGTACCCTCGCTGCGCCCGCTCGTCGGGTAGTGCAGATACAGGTACGCCGAACTGTCCGGGAGCCAGGTCGCCTCGCTGAACTTGGCCTCCGACACCAGGTCGTCCACCTGTGCGCCGGTGGCGATGTCGAGCAGCCGGAACGTCGTCCAGTCGCTGCCGCTCTCGTTGATGCCGTACGCGAAGTACTTGCCGTCCGGGCTGACCGTGAACGTCCCCAGCGAGTCGGTACCGTCCGCGGACAGTGTGTTCGGGTCGATGAGCACCCGGCCGCCGGACAGCAGCTCGTCGAGCGACTCGGCCACGTAGATCACGTCCTGCGCCTGCGTGCCGTCGTTGCGGCCGACGAAGTACCAGCCGGCCTTCTTAGCCGGTACGCCGGCCCGTGGGCGCGCAAGAATCGCGGCCATCGTGCGTTGGAACCACGGGCGCTCCGGGTAGCCGGACAGCTCGGCTTCGGTGTAGGTGTTCTGCCGGGTCACCCAGTCCTGGGTCTCGGGCGCGTCAGGGTCTTCCAGCCAGCGGTACGGGTCGGCAATCTGGTGCCCGTGCAACGTCTCGACCACGTCGTCGCGGCGGCTCTCCGGGTAGCTCATGCTGACAACCTATGCAATCGCCGCTCACACTGCGAGTGTGATCAACGACCTGCTGGGAGCGGCTGCGGTGGTCGGCGAGCGGGTGCGTCTCGACGTACTCCGGCAACTCGTCGACCTGCCCGCGGACGAGTTCCTCGCCGCGGTCGACGCACAGGTCCGGTCTGGCGCCCTGGTCCTCGCTCCGGAGTCCGGTGAGGCCTGGTTCGCCACCGAGGCCGTACGGCGTGAAGCCGAGGCCGCACTGCCCCTCGTAACCCGCGCTGACCTGTACTGCCGGGCAGCACACGCCTTGGACGACGTACATCACTGGTCGGCAGCCGTTGCTGTCACCACGGACCCAGCGAAGCGTGCGCGACTGCAGCTGCGGCTGGCCAGAGCAGCTGTGCGGTCAGGTGACCTCAAGACAGCACATGAGGCAACCACAGCCGCCGTAGCGCACGCCCGCACGTCGCAAGACCTCGAGCTGCTGGCTGAAGCCGCAGTGACGCTGGAACCGATCGGACAATCCACCTGGGACGGCGACATCCACCAGTGGTGCACTGAGGCGCTGGCCGGAGGCAGGTCCGTCCGGTTGCTCGCCCGGCAGAGTCAAGCCGCCACGTACCTGGGCCGCACAGCAGAGGCCCTCGCAACCAGTGAAGAAGCTCTCCGGGAAGCCCCCACCGACATCGAAGCCCTCACCGCCCGTCAGCTCGCCACCAGCGGCCCCGACGACGTGGACGAACTCACGGACGCCGCAGACCGCATGATCGACCTCGGTACGTCGACCGGCCGCGCCGAGGTTGAGCTCCGCGGCCGCCTCTGGCGGGTCGACGCGCTCTGGTACGCCGGTGACCTGTCGGCGATCGCTGCCGAGACGGCCCGGCTCGACAGCTGCGCTGCCCGCCTGGACGAACCGCACGGCCGCTGGCACGTGCTGATGACCCGTACGTCGCTAGCCCTGGCGCGGGCGGACTTCGATGACGCGGAGGCACTGCTCGACGAGGCTCTGCACGGCTTCCGGCAGATCGGCCATCCGGCCGCCCACGGTGCGGAGATCGCGACCAAGATGCTTCTCGGTCACCACCGTGGTCACACCGCCGAGCTGATCGCCCAGGACGCCTGGCGCTTCGGTACGGACGTCCGCTGGGACCTGGGTGCGCGGCTGCTCCGTGCCTTCGTGCTCGCCGACGCGGGGCGCCTCCACGAGGCCGCCGCTGCCTACCGGCGCTGCGGCGGGCCGGACTCCTGGCCCCGGATGCGCGCGGCGGAACTGTTGCTGGAGGCAATCGCCGCGCGGGTCGCCACCGCGGTCGGCGCGACCGGCGACGTCCGCCGGCTGCGTGCCGCGCTGGACCGCCGCCGTGGCCGGTACGTCGTCGGCGGCGCGGGCGGGACGAACTTTCTCGGACCGGTCGAGCTGTCACTCGGGATCTGTGCGGCCGCCCTGGAGGACTGGGACGCCGCCGTCGCGGACCTGACCGAGGCGGGCCGGATGTGCCGCGCGGTCGGGGCGCCCGGCTTCGCGGTCGAGGCCGCCTGCCTGCTCGCCGAGGTGTACGAACGGGCCGGCGACCCGGCACGAGCTCGAGCGCTGGCCGCCGAGACGTTGCCGTTGGCAAGGACCCTGGGGATGACGCCGTGGGTCGAGCGGCTGAAGCCCTCGAGGCTGAGCCGCCGCGAGGACGAGGTAGCGCGACTGGTCGCGGACGGGATGAGCAACCGGGAGATCGCGACGGCCCTCGTCATCTCCGAGCGGACCGCGCAGAACCACGTCCAGCACATCCTGACCAAGCTCGGGTTCGTCAACCGGGCCCAGATCGCCGCCTGGATGAGTAGACAATGAGCAATTCGCACGATGCGCCGTGCCGCCCGGCAGGTGGACCGTGTGAGCATGACGGACGACCTCTGGGAGCGGGTCACCTCGACCTACTTCGCCGACCGGACCGGCGGCACGCCGGCGGCCGGCTTCAACCGGCGTACACAACGAGCGCGCACCGATGGCGCCACGGCACCCGGAGTCGACCTGTACATCGACCCGATCTGCCCGTACACCTGGATCGTCGCCTGCTGGCTGCGCGAGGTCGAGGAGCACCGCGACCTGGACGTCAGGTACCACGTGATGAGCCTCGGCATGCTCAACCCGGGCAGGGACGACCAGCACGCCGGGCCGTCCCGAGTGGCCACCGCGATCGTCGAGACCCACGGACGTGACGCCTTCCGCCGGTGGCACGCCGCGTTCGGCGACCTGATCTTCGACGAGTGGCGGTATCCGACCCCGACGGAGTACCGCGAGGCCTGCCGGTACGCACTGCACGAGACCGGTCTGCCGGAGGCGCTCCTGACCGCGGCCGGCAGCACCGAGTACGACGACGCGCTCCGGCGCAGCCACGCCGAAGGGACGGCCCCGGTCGGCGTCGACGGCGGCACACCAGTCGTCCACGTCGACGGCGTGGCGTTCTTCGGGCCGGTGCTGAACGCGGTCCCGCGCGGCGACGACGCGCTGCGGCTGTTCGACGGGGTACGGCTGCTCGCCGGGTCGCCGGACTTCTTCGAGCTCAAACGCACGCGGTCCACACCGCCCGACGTGCGCTACCGTCCGGACAAGAAGGGGTCGAGATGAACGACGACGAACTCTGGGCCGCGATCGACACACAGCGGGTACGCACGGCCGACCTGCTGGCGACGCTGACGCCCGGCGACTGGACCCACCGCTCGCTCTGCGACGGCTGGACCGTACGGGACGTCGCCGCCCACCTCACCCTGCAGCAGATGACCCTCGGCGGCGCACTCCGATTGGCCCTCAAGTACCCGGGCAGCCTGAACCGGATGATCCACGCCGCGGGCCACGGCAAGGCCGCGCAGCCGACCGAGCACCTGATCGCGGAGATCCGCGCGATGGTCGGCTCCCGCCGGCACAACCTCGGCGTCACGCCCCGCGAGACCCTGATCGACATCGTCGTCCACGGCCAGGACATCGCCGTACCGATCGGCCGTTCGCTCCCCGTACCGCCGGAGGTGGCCGCGGCCGCCGCGACCCGGGTCTGGGACAGCCGCGGCACCAGGTTGTCGAAGGTCTTCAAGCCCACGCCGTACGACGGCCACCGGCTGATCGCGGACGACGCCGACTGGAGCGTCGGCGCCGGGCCGGAGGTCCGCGGCCCGGTCCTCTCGCTGCTGCTCTGGATGACCGGGCGGACCGTGGTGGTACCCCAGCTCACCGGGATCTGACGTCGTACCCACCGGCTCCGGTGGGCGGCATCCCGCACAGGCGCCGGAGCACGGTGAGTACGACGGGCCTCGTGTCAGGCCGGATTGATGTCCTTGCTCCAGATCACCGTGCCGAACAGGTTCCGCAGCGACACCGAGAAGACACCGGTCCGCGGGTCGATCCGGGTGTGGCCGAAGAACTGGTTCCCGCTGGCCGGCGACTGGCTCGGGAAGTCGGCCGCCTTGACGAAGACCGCCTCCGGGCCGAACGTCGGGTCGAGCTGGTTGGGACCGAACGCGCCCGCGTTGATCGGCCCGGCCACGATCTCCCAGAACGGGTCGAAGTCGGTGAACGCCGCCCGCGCCGGGTCGTAGTGGTGCGCGGCCGCGTAGTGCACGTCCGCGGTCAGCCAGATCGCGTTCCGCACCTTGCGCTTCTTGAACTGGCTCAGCACCCAGGCGATCTCGTGCTCGCGGCCGCCCGGCGCGCCCGGCAGACCGTTCGCGACCGCTTCGATCAGGTCGCCGTCCGGCACCAGCAGGCCGAGCGGCATGTCGCTGGCGATCACCTTCCAGGTCGCCCGCGACGCCGCCACCTCGCGGACCAGCCAGGCGGCCTGCTCGGCGCCGAGCATCGCGACCGGCCCGGCCGTCGACGGCACCGGGTTCGCGCCGCGGTACGTGCGCATGTCCAGGCAGAACACGTCGAGCAGCGGCCCGTAGCTCACCTTGCGGTAGATCCGGTCCCGGCCCGCGGCGTGCTCCATCGGCAGGTACTCCAGGAACGCCTTCTTCGCCCGCGCCGCCAGTACGTCGACACGCCGCTCGACGTACCGCGCGTCGTCGAGGATCTCACCGGGGTACCAGTTGTTCAGCGTCTCGTGGTCGTCCCACTGCGCGACCAGCGGTACGTCGGCATAGAGCCCGCGAACGTTCTCGTCGAGCAGGTTGTACTTGTACCGGCCGCGGTACTCGGCCAGCGTCTCGGCGACCTTCGAGACCTCCTCGGTCACCACGTTCTTCCACACGGTGCCGTCGGCAACCTTCAGCTCGGCCTGGATCGGGCCGTCGGCGTAGATGTTGTCGCCGGAGTGCAGGAAGAAGTCCGGCCGGGTGTCGTGCATCGCCTTGTACGCGACCATCCCGCCGAGCTCGGGGTTGATGCCGTACCCCTGGCCCGCGGTGTCGCCGGTGAACACGAACGACACCTCGCGGTTGCGGCCCGGGGTGTGGAACGAGCCGTCGAGCGTCTCGCCGATCCGGCCGTACGCGTCCTCGAACCCGATCCGGTAGTCGTACCGCTGCCCGGGGCGCAGGCCGCGCAACGGCAGCCGCGCGGTGAAGTCGTCGTTCGCGTCCGTCTTCGGCCCGCGGAGGCTGATCGCCCGGTCGAACCGCCCGTGGCTGGTGAGCTCGACGACCAGCCGGCCGGGGCGGTCGGTGCGCGACCAGACGACGGCCGAGTTCGGCGTGACGTCGGCGCTCGCGATCCCCGAGGGCAGGGCGGCGCGGTCACGGCGGACGAGATTGGGGGCAGCAGACGCCACACCCGGCACGGCGAGGGACGCGCCGGCGGCAGTGGTGGCGGCGAGAAGTTGGCGGCGACTCAGTTTCATGACCCGAAGGTGCGCTGCGCTGATGACGGCCAGGTGACACGGCGGCGAACTGGGCGTCAATTCAGCCGGGGCCACTTCGCCGGCCTTGTGTGCCGGCATCGGACATGGTTCTGTTGGGGCCTCAGCACCTTCTCGTGACGCTGCCCTGAACCTGGTGGCGCATCGACCGATGCACTACTGGAACCGGGGCCGTCTCATGTCACAGCTGCTTGCCGAAGACCACGACCCGTTACGGGCTCAACACCGGCACACGAACCTCTACACCGACCTGCTCCGGACTGTCCGCGAGCTCGGGCTGCTGCGCCGCCGCCGCGGGTACTACTTCACCCGCATCGGCCTGGTGCTCGCCGCCTTCGCGGCCGTGTGGGTCGGCGTCGGACTGCTCGGGAACTCCTGGTTCCAGCTGCTGATGGCGGGCGCGCTGGCGCTCGTGCTCACCCAGGTCGCGTTCCTGAGCCACGACAGCGCGCACCGGCAGATCTTCACCTCCGCCGGCTGGAACGACTGGACCGCGCGGCTGCTCGCCGGCGGGCTGGTCGGGATCAGTGCGAGCTGGTGGCGCTCGAAGCACAGCCGGCACCACCAGGCGCCGAACCAGCTGACCAAGGACCCGGACATCGACATCGGTGTGATCGCGTTCACCCCGGAGCACGCCGCCCGGCGCACCGGCTTCAAGGCCTGGCTGACCGCCCGCCAGGGCTGGCTGTTCTTCCCGCTGCTGACGCTGGAGGGCCTGAGCCTGTACGTCGCCAGCATGCAGCACCTGTTCCGGCGGGGCACGAGCAAGGTCGAGCGCATCGAGGCCGCGATCGTCGTGTGCCGCCTCGCCGCGCACCTGACCGTTCTGCTCCTGCTGCTGCCGATCGGCAAGGCCGGGGCGTTCCTCGGTGTCGAGCTCGCCCTCTTCGGGATCCTGCTCGGCGGTTCGTTCGCGCCGAACCACAAGGGCATGCCGCTGGTCCCGAAGACGATGAAGCTGGACTTCCTCCGCCGCCAGGTGCTGATGTCGCGGAACATCCGCGGCGGCGTGTTCACCGACTTCGCGATGGGCGGCCTCAACTACCAGATCGAGCACCACCTGTTCCCGAACATGCCGAGTCCGGCGCTGCGGCGGGTCCAGCCGATCGTCCGTGAGTACTGCGAGCTGCACGGCGTGAAGTACACCGAGGTCGGCCTGTTCACGTCGTACCGGATCGTCGTCGACTACCTGAACAACGTCGGCCTGCGGGCGCGGGATCCGTTCGCCTGCCCGCTCGTCGCGCAGTACCGGGGATAGCACTTTGCCAAGCCGACCTCATCGGGCCATCCGGCCGCTTGCCGAGCGCCACACCATGTCATCACCCTGGGCCTCATGAGCGCACAGGAGCAGTACGTCAGCCTCTACACGGACCTCCTCCAGACGGTTCGGGACCTCGGTCTGTTCCGGCGGCGGCAGGGCTACTACGTCACCCGGATGAGCATCGTGCTCGGCGCGTTGCTCCTGATCGTCGCGGGGATGGTGCTGCTCGGGAACTCCTGGCACCAGCTCTGGCTCGCCGGCGCCCTCGCGCTCGTCCTGGTCCAGGTCGCGTTCCTCAGCCACGACAGCGCGCACCGGCAGATCTTCCGGTCGAACGCGCGCAACGACTGGACAGCGCGGATCCTGTCCGGTGGCGTCCTCGGGATGAGCGTCGGCTGGTGGCGGACCAAGCACAACAAGCACCACGCGGCGCCTAACCAGGCCGACCGCGACCCCGACGTACAGCTCAAGGTGCTGGCGTTCACCCCGGAGGCCCTCGAGGGACGCGGACCGCTCGGCCGCTGGTTCGCGGGGCGGCAGGGCTGGCTGTTCTTCCCGCTGCTCACGCTCGAGGGCATCGGCCTGCACGCGTCGAGCCTCAAGCACCTGCTACGTCCCGGCGCGACCCGCAGCGACCGGATCGACGCGGGCATCGTCGTGGCCCGGATCACGGCGTACGTCGCGGCGCTCTACCTGCTGCTGCCGGCCGGGAAGGCGACGGCGTTCCTCGGGCTGCAGCTCGCGGTGTTCGGGGTCTGCCTCGGCGCGGCGTTCGCCCCGAACCACAAGGGCATGCCGATCGTGCCGGCCGGGACCAAGCTCGACTTCCTCCGCCGGCAGGTGCTGATGTCGCGCAACATCCGCGGCGGCGTGTTCACCGACCTCGCGATGGGCGGGCTGAACTACCAGATCGAGCACCACCTGTTCCCGAGCATGCCGCGGCCGACGCTGCGGCGCGTGCGGCCGATCGTCCGGGAGTACTGCGAGCTGCACGGGGTCTCGTACGCCGAGGTCGGCCTGTTCACGTCGTACCGGATCGTCGTCCGGCACCTGAACGACGTCGGGCTCGGGGCACGCGACCCGTTCCAGTGCCCGTTGGTGACGCAGTACCGGAGGTAGCCGTGAACTAGTGTGGCGGGCATGGTTTGGGGTCTGGCCGGCGCGTTGGCGGCAGCGGTTGCGTACGGGTTGGCATCGATCCTGCAGGCCTCCGCCGCGGACAGTTCGCGGGACGCCAGCGCGGCGAACGTGGTCCTCAAGCCGCGGTTCGTGCTCGGGATGAGCCTCGACGCGGTCGGCTTCGGCGTACAGGTCGCCGCCCTGCAGGTGTTGCCGCTGTTCGTGGTCCAGTCGGCGCTGGCTGCCAGCCTGGCGGTCACCGCGGTGGCGGCGCGGGTCCTGGGCGTCCGGCTCGGCCGGCGCGAGTGGCTCGCGGTCGGCGGCGTCTGCGTCGGACTCGGCCTGCTGGGGTTGTCGGCGGGCAGCGAGGGTACGCCGACTGTCGGGCACGGTTTCCGGATCGTCCTGGCTGTTGCCGTCGCGGTGCTCGCGCTGGCGTGGGTGTTGATCCGGTTGGCGCCTCGACGGCTGCACGGTCCGGGGCTCGGCCTGATCGCCGGTCTCGGCTTCGGCATCGTCGCGATCTCGGCCCGGATCATCCCCAGCCTGGCGCCGCTCCACCTGATCACCGAGCCGGCGGCGTACACCGCGGTCGCAGGCGGTGCGCTCGCGATGCTCTGCTACGCCTCGGCGCTGCAACGCGGCGGCGTCACGACGGCCACCGCGATGCTGGTCGTCGGCGAGACCGTCTTTCCCGCCCTCGTCGGGCTCCTGCTGCTGGGCGATCGCGCGCGGCACGGGTACGCCGTCGTCGCCGGGTGCGGATTCGTCGTCGCCGTCGCCGCGGCGCTCATGCTGGCGCGCTTCGGCGAGCCCGGACAGGCGGTCAGCGCGCCGGCGGGATCTCCCCCGAGCCGCGAATCGTCAGCTTGACCGGCACCCGGACCGTCCGGCCGGGACGGTGCGGCTCGGGCAGCCGCTCGGTCATCAGCTGGATCGCGGTCCGGGCCATCACGTCGGCCGACTGCGCGACCGCGGTCAGTCCCGGGCTCAGCAGGTCGCCGAGCGCGAGGTCGTCGAAGGACACCAGCGCGACCCGGTCCCGCCGGCCCGCGAGACCGCGCAGTACCTCCGCGGTGGTCATGTTGTTTGCCGACAGCAACGCCGTCGCGGGCTCGGCCCGGTCCAGGACCGCCGACAGCGTGATGCCGATGCCCTCGGTGGTCGGCTCGGACAGGTGCACCAGGTCCTCGTCGACGCCGATCCCGTGCCGGGCCATCGCCGCCCGGTACGCCACCACCCGCTCGCGGGCGGTGAAGATCCGCTCGTCGTCACCGAGGTACGCGATCCGCCGGTGCCCCTGGCGGACCAGGTGGTCGATCGCCTGGTCGATCCCGCCCGCGTTGTCCGCGAGTACGGCGTCCGCCTCGATCCCGTGCGCGGGCCGGTCGATCGTGACGACCGCCATCCCCGCGTCCACGTGCGGCGCCAGGTACTCCTGGGTCTCCCCGATCGGCGCCATGATCAGCGCATCGGGGCGGCGGGCAACGAACTCCAGGCAGACGTCCCGCTCCCGCTCCGGGTCCTCGTCGGTCAGCCCGATCATCACCACCGAACCGGACGACCGCGCCCACAGCTCGACCGCACGGCCGAGCGAGGCGAAGAACGGGTCGCCGATGTCGCGGATCACCACCGCGATCGTGCCGGTCTTGCCGCGGCGCAGCATCCGGGCCGACTCGTTCGGGGTGTAGTTCAGCTCCTTGATCGCCGCCTGCACCTTGGCGGTCAGCTCCGGGCTGACGTTGGGCTCCTCGTTCACCACCCGGGACACGGTCTTCAACGCGACCCCGGCCCGGGCGGCGACCTCCTTCATCGTGGGCCGGCGCTGGCCCGTCCCGTTCACCCCGTTGCCACTCATCGCCGGCCCACCCTTCGTCTCGTCGCGCCGAGGGTACTAGCTTTCCACCACGACCGGAATGATCATCGGGCGGCGGCGGTGGGTGTCGCTGACCCACTTGCCGACCACCCGGCGGATCACCTGCTGCAGCTGGTACATGTCGTCGACCCCGGTGCCGATCGCCTTCTCGATCTCCGCCTCGATCCGCGGCTTCAGGTCGTCGAACACCGCGTCGTCCTCGGCGAACCCGCGGGCGTGGATCTCCGGACCGGCGGTCAGCTTGCCGGTCACCGAGTCCATCACCGCGATCACCGAGATGAAGCCCTCGTCGCCGAGGATCCGGCGGTCCTTCAGCGAGGTCTCGGTGATGTCGCCGACGGTCGAGCCGTCCACGAACACGTACCCGCACTCGACCTTGCCGGCCACCACGGCCTTCCGGTCGATCAGGTCGACCACCACGCCGTCCTCGACCACGACCACGTTCTCCCGCGGTACGCCGGTCTGGATCGCGAGGTCCGCGTTCGCGTGCAGGTGCCGGATCTCGCCGTGCACCGGCATCACGTTCCGCGGCTTGACGATGTTGTAGCAGTACAGCAGCTCGCCCGCGCTCGCGTGCCCGGACACGTGCACGAGCGCGTTGCCCTTGTGGATCACGTTCGCGCCGTGCCGGATCAGCCCGTTGATCACCCGGTACACCGAGTTCTCGTTGCCGGGAATCAGCGAGGACGCCAGTACGACGGTGTCGCCGCGCTGCAGGTGCACGACGTTGTGGTCGTTCGCGGCGATCCGGGACAGCGCCGACATCGGCTCGCCCTGCGACCCGGTCGACACCAGCACCACCTGCTCCGGCGGGTAGTCGTCCAGCTCGCGCATGTCGATCAGCGTGTCGCCGGGCACGTTCAGGAAGCCCAGGTCGCGGGCGACACCCATGTTCCGGACCATCGAGCGGCCGACGTAGGCGACCTTGCGCTTGTGCTTCACCGCGGCGTCCATCACCTGCTGCACGCGGTGCACGTGCGAGGCGAAGCAGGCGACGATGATGCGCTGGTTCTTCGCCTTCGTGAAGACCCGGTCCAGCACCGGCGCGATGTCGCGCTCGTGGGTGGTGAAGCCGGGCACCTCGGAGTTCGTGGAGTCGACCATGAACAGGTCGACGCCCTCCTCGCCGAGCCGCGCGAACGCGCGCAGGTCGGTGATCCGGTTGTCCAGCGGCAACTGGTCCATCTTGAAGTCGCCGGTGTGCAGCACGACGCCGGCCGGCGTCTTGATCGCGACCGCGAGCGCGTCCGGGATCGAGTGGTTCACCGCGACGAACTCGCAGACGAACGGCCCGATCTGGAGCTTCTCGCCCTCGACCACGGTCTGCTGCGGCACGTTGCGGTGCCGGTGCTCCTTCAGCTTGCCCTCGAGCAGCGCGAGCGTGAGCTGCGACCCGACGACCGGGATGTCGCCCCGCTCACGCAGCAGGTAGGGCAACCCGCCGATGTGGTCCTCGTGGCCGTGCGTCAGGACGACCGCGACGACGTCGTCGAGGCGGTCCCGGATCGGCTCGAAGTCCGGCAGGATCAGGTCCACACCGGGCTGGTTCTCGTCCGGGAAGAGTACGCCGCAGTCCACGATCAGCAGCTTGCCGTCGTACTCGAACACGGTCATATTCCGGCCGACCTCGCCGAGGCCGCCGAGCGGGATGACCCGCAAAGCGCCCGGAGCGAGAGGTCCGGGCGCGTCGAGATCTGGATGGGGATGGCTCATGCAATCAGTCCTGCCGTCTTGAGGTCGGTGGTGAGCCGGTCGAGCTGCTCGGCCGTCGCCTCGACCAGCGGCAACCGGAGGGTCGCGTGCTCGATGACGCCGGCCAGCTTGAGTGCGGCCTTCACCATGATGGCGCCCTGGGTCATGGTCATGATCGTCTCGACGGCGGGCACCAGCCGTCGATCAATGTCCTGTGCGGTGGCGAGATCGCCGGCCACCACGGCGTCGATCAGCTGCCGGTACTCACGGCTCGCCACGTGGGCCACCACGCTCGCGATCCCGGCCTCGCCGATCGCCAGGGAGGCGAGATTCAGCTCGTCCGCACCGCAGTAGTAGATCAGATCGGTGTTCGCCAGCACCTTGGTGGTCCCGGCGATGTCGCCCTTGGCGTCCTTCACCGCGACGATCCGCGGGTGCGCGGCGAGCTCGATCAGCGTCTCGCTCTTGATCTCCACGCCGGCGCGGGCCGGGATGTCGTAGAGCATGTTCGGCAGGCCGGTGGCGTCGGCGACCGCGGTGAAGTGCGCGCGCAGCCCGGCCTGCGGAGGCTTGTTGTAGTACGGCGTGACGACCAGCAGACCGTCGGCGCCCGCAGCCTCTGCCTGCTTGGCACACTCGACGGTGTGCGCGGTGTCGTTGGTGCCGACACCGGCGACGAGCTTCGCCCGGTCACCGACGGCCTCGCGGACCGCCTCGATGATCTGGACCTTCTCCTGGTCCGACGTGGTCGGCGCCTCCCCGGTGGTCCCGTTCAGCACCAGGGCGTCGTTGCCGCCGTCGACGAGGTACGTCGCGACCTTCTGGACAGCTGCCAGGTCGAGGGAGCCGTCAGGCCGGAACGGGGTGATCATCGCGGTCGTCAGGCGGCCGAAGGGCAGCGCCTGCGAGGGCGTGGTTACTGGCGAGGACATGAGCCTCAGATTACCGCTCCCGACCCCTGAAGAAATGGGTAGGCCTGGTGGCTGTCCGCTCGGGGGTCCGGGCAGCCACCAGGCTCACTCGTCCTATCGGGCCCACCCCCGTAGTCGTTACAGCTTCCGGCGAAAAAGTCCGGAAAAACTTCTGCGAATACTCTGCGTGTAATCACGATCGCTCTCCGTCGATATTCCGATGGCATCCGGGACCGCTACGCTCTTCCGCGTGTCGACACCTGCTGCCCCTCCCGCCGCCCGGCAGACCCTGACGACGGTCTGCGCCGCGATCGCCGGCGCGATCCCGATGATGACCCTCGTGCTCTGGTTCGTCCTCGCCGCCGACGGGATCGGGGACTTCCCCGTCGTGTGGGCGCCGATCGCCGTACTGGCCGTCGCGGGCGCGGCGTACGCGTTCTGTGAGCTGGCCGGGTTCCGGACTCCGGCGCTCGAGTACTCCGACCGGTCGGCCGCCGACGTCGAGCGCGCGTCGTGGGCGCGGTTCACCGCGTCGACGTTCACCCGGATCGCGCTGTGCGAGGCGCCGTTCATGGTGTCGGTCGCGCTCGCGTTCGTCGTGCAGAGCTTCTGGGTGGTGCTGATCGGGGCGGTGGCCGCGCTGCCACTTTTCCTCCTCGAGGCATGGCCGGGCGAGCGGAACCAGCGCCGATTCGCGGCGGCGCTGGAGTCCCGCGGGATCCCGTCGTACCTGGTCGGCGGCCGGCTTCAGGACTGACCGGCGAGCCAGACCGAGGTCGCGTCGAAGAGGCGCTGCACTACCTGGATGCCGCCGGGGAGCAGCAGTACGCCGGCGATCGTGAGGATCGGGACGATGATCGCGTGCTCGAACCAGTGGCCGGTGCTGAAGCGGAACGGCTTCGGGAGGCGGATCTCGTACCAGGTCTCGCCGCGGATCGGGAGCGGCCAGAGCCACGGGCAGCCCGACCGGGTGAGGCTGTCGCCGAGGCAGTGGACGAACATGCCGACGGCTACCGCGGCGCCGATCCAGCCGCCGATCTGAGTGAGGCCCGTTTGTACCGCGTCAGCAGGTCCTGCTCCTATTACCGACCAGCCGGCAGCTGCCAGGACCGCGATGACGATCCAGTCACCTAGGGCGTCGGCGGCTAGCACCAGACCTGTTACGGCGACCGCCAGCACGGCCCACTTGCCGCGGTCGCCCAGGGTTGCCGCGAGAAAACCGAGCAGCACGGCCGCCACGAGCGTGTGCGTCGCATGCCGGTGCTTGCCGGTGCCCTCCTCGTCACGAGGCCCCTTCGTGAGGTTGTAGAGGACGCCGGAGAACGCCCGTACGGCGCCTGAGACCAGGCGCGTGACCGGACCCAGGAGGCGGGAGGCGCTGGCGCCGGGGTGATCCAGGTCGGGCAGCAAGGCGTACCCGGCTGTGGCCGCGGCGAACGGCACCACCTCCGCCACCGTCGTCAACCCGACCAACGGCGCCACCGCCAGCCCGGCACACCACCCCGACAAGGCATGCGACCGCCCCATCATCCCGCGCCTCACTCCCCTCACACTCCCGTCCATCCTCCCCCACAAACCCCACCAACCCCACCAGCCACGCAGAGCAGCTCCGGCTTTGCATAATCATTCAGGGTGGTGCATACTCTTCCTGTGTCCAAGGTGCTTACTTCTTTGCCGGTCGGTGAGCGGGTCGGGATTGCCTTCTCAGGTGGTCTCGACACGTCGGTTGCGGTTGCGTGGATGCGGGACAAGGGAGCCGTCCCGTGCACGTACACGGCTGATATCGGGCAGTACGACGAGCCCGACATCGCCTCGGTGCCCACGCGCGCCACGGCGTACGGCGCGGAGATCACGCGCCTGGTCGACTGCCGCGCGGCGCTCGTCGAGGAAGGGCTCGCGGCGCTCGCCTGCGGGGCGTTCCACATCCGCTCCGGCGGCCGGACGTACTTCAACACCACCCCGATCGGCCGGGCGGTGACCGGCACGCTGCTGGTCAAGGCGATGCTCGGCGACGACGTACAGATCTGGGGCGACGGGTCGACGTTCAAGGGCAACGACATCGAACGGTTCTACCGGTACGGCCTGCTCGCGAACCCGCAGCTGCGGATCTACAAGCCGTGGCTGGACGCGCAGTTCGTGCACGAGCTCGGCGGCCGGAAGGAGATGTCGGAATGGCTGGTCGCGCACGGCCTGCCGTACCGCGACTCCACCGAGAAGGCGTACTCCACCGACGCGAACATCTGGGGCGCCACCCACGAGGCGAAGACCCTCGAGCACCTCGACACCGGGGTCGAGACCGTCGACCCGATCATGGGCGTCGCGCACTGGGATCCCACGGTGGTGATCGAGACCGAGGACGTCACGATCGGCTTCGAGCAGGGCCGGCCGGTGACGATCAACGGCAAGGAGTTCGGTACGGCGGTCGACCTCGTCCTGGAGGCGAACGCGATCGGCGGCCGGCACGGGCTCGGCATGTCCGACCAGATCGAGAACCGGGTCATCGAGGCCAAGTCGCGGGGCATCTACGAGGCGCCGGGCATGGCGCTGCTGCACGCGGCGTACGAACGGCTGGTGAACGCGATCCACAACGAGGACACGCTCGCCAGCTACCACAACGAGGGGCGGAAGCTCGGCCGGCTGATGTACGAGGGTCGTTGGCTCGACCCACAGTCGCTGATGCTCCGGGAGTCGCTGCAGCGGTGGGTCGGTACGGCGGTCACCGGAACCGTCACGCTCCGGCTGCGGCGCGGTGAGGACTACTCGATCCTCGACACCACCGGCCCGGCGCTGAGCTACCACCCGGACAAGCTGTCGATGGAGCGGATCGAGGACTCGGCCTTCGGCCCGGTCGATCGGATCGGCCAGCTGACCATGCGGAACCTGGACATCGCGGACTCGCGGTCGAAGCTGGAGCAGTACGCCGGCCTCGGCATGTTCGGCCAGTCGAACGCGGCCCTCGCCTCCTCGACCGACCTGATCGGCGAACTCCCCAAGGGCGGCGCCGAAGCCATCGCCTCCCGCGGCGAAGCCACCCAGCAAGACGAACTCCTCGACCGCGCCGCGATGGAGTCCGGCACCGACTGAGGCCCGCCTTGCCGGTGGACGACTACGTCCTGTCGGTCTCTACACCGGCCAGCTACGCGTCGTAGTCGAGGGTTACGGCGGCGGTGGTGGGGTGGGACTGGCAGGTCAGGACGTAGCCGGCGCGGATCTCGTCGGGCTCCAGCGCCCAGTTGGTGTCCATGCGGACCTTGCCTTCGAGGACCTTGGCTCGGCAGGTGCCGCAGACGCCGCCCTTGCAGGCGAAGGGGGCGTCGGAGCGTACGGCGAGGGTTGCGTCGAGGACTGCTTTGGAGTGTTGGCCCAGGGAGAAGGTGGAGCGGCGGCCGTCGAGGATCACCGTGACCTGGGCGGCGTCCTCGTCGGTGACAGTTTCCTCGACCGGGGCCTGGGGGGCTTCGTCGCCGACGTGGAAGAGTTCGGCGTGGACGTGTTCGCGGGCTACGCCCTCGGACAGGAGGAGGTCCTGGGCGCCGACGACCATCGCGTACGGGCCGCACAGGAACCATTCGTCGACGGAGTCCAGCGGCAGGATCGTCGCGAACATCCGCCGCAGCCGGTCGGTGTCGATCCGGCCGCTGAACAGCTCCACCTCGGTCGACTCGCGGGACAGTACGTGGACGAGGTGGAAACGCTCGGCGTACCTGTCCTTTAAGTCGGCCAGCTCGTCGGAGAACATCACCGAGCCTGCGGTGCGGTTGCCGTACAGCAGCGTGACGCGGCTCGACGGTTCGACGGAGAGGATCGTCGCGACGAGGGACAGTACGGGCGTGATGCCGCTGCCTGCCGCCACGAACGCGTAGTGCTTGGCGTTGGCGGCGTCGAGGGTGGTGCCGAAGCGGCCGAGCGGGGTCATCACCTCGAGCTCGTCGCCGACCTTCAGATCGCGGGCGGCGTACGCCGAGAACTCGCCGCCGGGGATCCGCTTGACGCCGATCCTCAGTACGCCGGAGCCGGCGGGTGAGCAGATCGAGTAGCTGCGGCGGACCTCTTCTCCGGTACGGCGGATCGTGAGGTGCTGGCCGGCGGTGAAGTCGTACGCGGCTGCCAGCTCCGGTGGTACGGCGAAGGTGATCGCGACCGCGTCGTCGGTGATGGGCTCGATCGCGGCGACCTTCAGGCTGTGGAAGGTGGCGCGGCGTCTCGGGGCGATGGTCGTCATCAGATCGCCTTGAAGTGGTCGAAGGGTTCTTTGCAGGTGTTGCAGCGCCACAGGCTCTTGCAGGAGGTGGAGGCGAAGCGGCTGAGCTCGGTCGTGTTCGGGGAGCCACACAAAGGGCACCGAATGCTCAACTGCAGCAGGACCGGTCCGCTTGATGGTGGGGCGATGCCGTACTCGTGGAGTTTGGTGCGGCCGGCGTCTGTCATCCAGTCGGTGGTCCAGGCGGGTGAGAGGACTGTTTCTACCCGGCCGACGACGTGCAGGGACTGGAGGGTGAGTTCTACCTCGTGGCGGATGAGGTCCATCGCCGGGCAGCCGGAGTAGGTGGGGGTGATGGTCACGACGATCTGGTCGCCGTCGTGGTGGAGGCCGCGGAGGACTCCCAGGTCGGCGATGGTGAGGACCGGGATCTCGGGGTCGGTGACCTCACCCACGGCCTCGAGGACGGCGGCGTCGGTCACCATGTCGCACCTGGGTGGGACCGGGCGATGTGCTGCAGCTCCGCCAGCAGGTAGCCCAGGTGTTCGGTATGACGCCCCTCGCGGCCGCCGCTGTGCTGATACGACGACGAAGGCCGCGTGCAGGTCGACTCCTCGACGACTCCCAGAACTCGACGGTTCCATTCGTCCTGCAACCGCGCAGGGTCGACGGCGACGGGCAGGCGCTCCACCAGAGCGTCCGACTCGAACAGCTCGCCGGTGTACGGCCACAACGCATCCAGCGCGTCCTGCATCCGTCGATGACTCTCGGCAGTTCCGTCGCCCAGTCGCAGCACCCACTGGGTCGCGTGGTCCACGTGGTACGCGGTCTCCTTCACCGCCTTCCCCGCCACCCCCGCCAGCGTCTCGTCGGCGCATGCTCGCAGCTCGTCGTACAGCAGCTGCTGGTACGTCGCGAAGTACAGCAACCGCGCCATCGCGAACGCGAAATCCCCGTTCGGCAGCTCGCACAGCAGCAGGTTCCGGAACTCGCGCTCGTCCCGGAAGTACGCCAGCTCGTCTTCGGTGGACCCGGTCAGCGACCCGGCGTACTGCAACAGCGACCGCGCCTGCCCCAGCTGGTCCAGCCCGATGTTGCCGAGGGCAACGTCCTCCTCGAGCTGCGGGGCGGCCGCAATCCACTCGCCGGTCCGCTGCGCCGCGATCAGCGCGTCGTCACCGAGCCGGAGGGCGTACTCGTACAGGTCGTTCACAGGTGCTCGACACCTTCCGGAACCTGGTAGAACGTCGGATGCCGGTACACCTTGTCCCCCGCGGGGTCGAAGAACTCGTCCTTCTCGTCCGGCGAGGACGCGGTGATGTCGGACGCCCGTACCACCCAGATCGACACACCCTCTTGTCGACGTGTGTACACGTCACGCGCATTGCGCAACGCCATCGTCGCGTCCGGCGCGTGCAGGCTGCCGACATGCGTGTGCGACAACCCGCGGCGCGAGCGGACGAAGACCTCCCACAGTGGCTCGATCATGCGGCGCGAGCCTCCTTCTTGGCTGCATAAGCTGCAGCCGCCTCGCGAACCCAGGCACCGTCCTCATGCGCCTTCACCCGCCGCGACAGCCGCTGCTGGTTGCACGGACCGTTGCCCTTGACAACTTCGTACAGCTCCGCAGAGTCCGGCTCGGTGAACCGGTAGTGCCCGTCGGAGTACACCAGCCCGTCGTCAGGCACCCGAAGACCCAGTACGTCGGCCTGCGGCACGGTCATGTCCACGAACCGCTGCCGCAGCTCGTCGTTGCTGTGCCGCTTGATCCCCCACGCCATCGACTGCTCCGAATGCGTGGACGCCGAGTCCGGCGGGCCGAACATCATCAGCGACGGCCACCACCACCGGTCCAGCGCGTCCTGTGCCATCGCCTTCTGCTCAGGCGTCCCGTTGCACAGCGTGTACAGGATCTCGAACCCCTGCCGCTGGTGGAACGACTCCTCCTTGCAGACCCGCACCATCGCCCGCGCGTACGGACCGTACGAGCAGCGGCACAGCGGCACCTGGTTGACGATCGCAGCGCCGTCCACCAGCCAGCCGATCGCGCCAATGTCGGCCCAGGTCAGCGTCGGGTAGTTGAAGATGCTGGAGTACTTCTGCTTCCCGCTGTGCAGCAGGTCGAGCAGGTCCGCGCGGTCGACGCCGAGCGTTTCCGCGGCGGCGTACAGATAGAGACCGTGGCCGGCCTCGTCCTGCACCTTGGCCATCAGGATCGCCTTGCGGCGCAGCGAGGGCGCGCGGCTGATCCAGTTGCCTTCCGGCTGCATCCCGATGATCTCGGAGTGCGCGTGCTGCGCGATCTGCCGGATCAGGGTCTTGCGGTACCCGTCGGGCATCGCGTCCCGCGGCTCGATCCGGCCGTCGGCGTCGATCGTCGCCTGGAAGCTGTCCATGCCTCCAGCATATGTGACACTTTTTGCCAGAATCAACAACAGGTGTCACAAAGGTGGTGCTGAACCCACCCCCGGGAGTGGGCTTGCCGTACTGGGGAGCCCGGTCGCGCGGACCCAGGATGGAGTCATCCGTTCAAGGGCTGCACAGTTTCCCCGGAGGACCCCGTGACCACCACCACTCTGAACCCGACGACCGACCACAGAGGCCCGGTCACCGGCCGCGAGCGCGCGCTTGCCCCGGACCTGATCCGCGGCGCGATGCTGCTGCTGATCGGCCTCGCGAACAGCGCGAACTTCGCTTTCGCCGGCCAGCCCGGCGTGGAGAGCACGCCGCACGGCTTCGAGCGCATCCTGAACTTCCTCAAGCTGACCTTCGTCGACGCCCGCGCGTACCCGGTGTTCGCGGTGATGTTCGGCTACGGCCTGGTCCAGCTGGCCCGCCGGCAGCAGGCGTCCGGCGCCACCAACTCCGCCGTACGCCGGATCCTCGTCAAGCGGAACGCCTGGCTGATCGCCTTCGGCCTCGTACACGCGACCTTGCTGTACTTCGGCGACTTCCTCGGCGCGTACGGCGTCGTCGGGATCGCCTGCGCGCTGCTACTGCTCAACCGCGGCGACAAGTTCCACCGGATCGTGCTGGCCCTCTGGGCGTTCATGACTCTGGAGACGCTGTTCGTCGCCGCCAAGGCCGTCGCCTCGATCGTCACCAGCTCCGGCCCGGCGCACACGCTCACCAACTCCCCCAACCCGTCGCTGGCGGCCACGTCGTACCTGAGCAGCCTCGTCCACCGGCTGCAAGAGTACCCGCTGCACATGGCCAGCGTCTTCGGCTTCATCGTGATCGTCTGGCTGGGTGTCTGGGCCGCCCGCAAGCAGCTGCTGGAGAACCCCACCGCCCACAAGACCCTGCTGACCCGCGTCGCCGTCGGCTGCCTCGGCATCACGTTCCTCGGTGGTCTTCCGCTCGCGCTGATCGGGGCCGGCTGGATGCACGTCGACCAGGCCGCGGTGGATTCGGCGAGCCTGCTCTCGCACGTGTCCGGCATGTTCGGCGGTCCGGGGTACGTCGCCCTGTTCGGTCTGATCGTCGCGCGGATCCGCACGCAGTCGCTTCCGGTACGGGCGATCTCCGCGCTCGGTCAGCGGTCGCTGTCGGGGTACCTGTTCCAGTCGGTGTCGTGGATGATCCTGCTGGCCCCGTTCACGCTGGACCTGCGCTTCGGGAGCACGGCGTACACCGCGGCGCTGGTCGCGATCGGCGTCTGGATCATCTCGGTCGTCGCGGCGTACGCGATGAGCCGCCGGTCGTACCGCGGCCCGGCCGAGACCCTGCTGCGCCGGCTCGTGTACTGACTTGCGAGGATTGCGACCATGAGCGACTTCGGGGTTCCGGAACCCGCCAACCTCTCGGACCTGTCCGCTGCCGCGCCGATCGCCGAGACCAGCGTCCGGCTCGCGCTGCCCGCGGAGGCAGGAGAGATCGGCGAGATCCAGGTGGCGGCCTGGCGGGCGTCGTACGCCGGGCTGCTGCCGGCCGACGTCCTCGCCGATCTCAACCCCGCGCAGTTCGCGGCCCAGTGGCGGGCCGCGCTGCTCGCCCCGGGCGAGGCGCGGAACCGGGTCCTGGTCGCGCTGGCCGGCCGCACCCTGGTCGGCTTCGCGGCCGTCACCCCGTCCGACGACCCGGACGCCGACCAGCAGCACGACGCGCTGATCGCGGAGCTGGCGGTCAGCCCCGAGGCCACCCGCGCCGGCCACGGATCGCGGCTGCTGAACGCGGTCGTCGACACCGCCCGCGCCGACGGCTTCCGCCGGGTGACCGCCTGGGTGAACTCGACCGACGACGTACTCCGCGCCTTCTACACCGAGGCGGGCTGGGCGCCGGACGGGGCGCACCGCGAGCTCGACCTGTACGGCGACGAGTCCGTGCGGATCAAGCAGATCCGGCTGCACGCCGACCCCGGCACGGAGTAGCTCCGGCAGGCATGACAGATTGTCACGGACCGATTACGCGTGGCCATCTGTTGGAGTCTGCATGAAGTACCTCACCCTGGCCGTCGGCCTGGGCCTTTCCGCTGTTGCTGTGCTCGTCGTCCCGGGATCGGGGGCGACGGCGTCGATGAATGCGGCGACGGTCGTCGACCGGCCGCATCCGGTGGCGTCCAAGTACCTGAAGCAGAGACCGGCGTGGACCAAGTGCGGTGACGAAGAGCTTCGGACGTACTGCGCGAAGATCACCGTCCCGCGCGACTGGGCGAACCAGTACGCCGGCAACGATCTGCAGATCGCGGTCAGCAAGGTCGCGCCCGCGAAGGGCAAGCCGACCCGGGTGGTGTTCGGCAACCCGGGCGGGCCGGGCGGCGCCGGGCTCGGGATGGCGCCGTACCTCGCGAGCCAGGCGCCGCTGGCCAAGGACTTCCTCGCGGTCGGCTTCGACCCACGCGGCACCGGCGGCAGCTCGAACGTCAGCTGCGACGGCGCCCCTGGCTACACGATGGACGCCCGCGACCGCGATCCCGGGACCCGGCGCCTGATCACCGAGGCGTCCGAGTTGACGCAGCCGTACTGCGACAGCCAGTCGCGCGGACTGATGCCGTACATCACGACCGCGCAGACCGTGCAGGACATGGACCTGATCCGGCAGCTGCTGGGCTTCGACAAGGTGGACTACGTCGGGTACTCCGGCGGCACCTGGCTCGGCGCGTACTACCAGACCTACTTCCCCGAGCACGTCGGCCGGTTCGTGCTGGACTCGAACACCGACTTCACCGGCACCTGGCTGGACACGTTCAGCGGCCAGCCCCAGTCGTTCGAGCGCCGCTTCCGCGAGGACTTCGCGCCGTGGGCGGCGAAGTACGACGCCGACCTGCACCTCGGGTCGTCACCCGGAGCGGTGATCCGGTTGTACGAACGGTTACGGCGAGCACTGAAGGCGGCGCCCGCGACCGAGGAGTTCCTGGACGGCGCGGTCAAGATCACGTACGACGAGAACACCCTCGACCTGATGATCACCGGGGATTTGTACTCGAAGCTCGACTTCCATTCCCTGGCGTCGGATCTGCGCTTTCTGACCGACCTTTCCGCGGCCCAGGCAAAAGGAGGCCCGCGGGCCGCGCAACGGCAGGTCGACGCCCTTCCGGCGGCCCGTCAGCAGCAGCTCGTACGGCGCGCGCACCGGGCACCGATCGGCCTGCGGATGGCCGGCGAGGTCGATTCCGAGGGTGCCACCTTCGCCGCGATCACCTGCAACGACACACCCTGGCCACAGGGATCGGAGTACGGCGAACAGCTCGCCGCCCGGCTCGGTCCGCACTACCCGTTGGTCGGCTGGACGATGAACGAGAACCCGTGCTTCTCCTGGAAGCGTCCGAACCTGACGATGCCCACGCCGACCGGCAAAGGCTTGCCCACAACGCTGATGGTGCAGTCGGTCCACGACCCGGCGACGAACTACGGGCTCGCGGTCGCGGCCCACGAGCGGTACGCCGGATCGCGCCTGCTGACCGTCACCGGCGAAGGCGACCACGGCGTGTACGGCGGCGTGAACAAGTGCGCGGACCGGATCGTGAACACGTTCCTCACCACTGGCGTCGCGCCGGCCGCGGACGTGAGTTGCCAGGGCGAGGGGATCCCGGCGCCGGGGCCGGAGGTGCCGGGCATGGACGCCGTCGAGGGTGCTCCGTTACAAAAGATCGCCGGATTCACGAAAGCCGTTTCCGGATATCTTCGGTAGCGAGCGTTTGACATTCTCCGGAATTCGGCACCGGATGGTCACGGTGGGCGAATTCCGCGGAATGACTTCGTTGTCAGGACATAGTTGTCAGGGCGATGTCAGGGTTACGTCCCTGTGCGACAGAGCGTGATCGCGGCAACCTGGAGTCAACGCGGAGGACCGAGCGTCGACTGGGAGGGCTCGACGACGGCCTACGCCGGACGTGGCTTCGGCCGGCTGTGCGGGTGGGGGGACTGCCGAGGGCTTGGGGAGCCCGGACAGAACACAGCCGGTCGGGTCACGCATCTCCAGATCCCTCGCGGGGTACCGTCGATCCCCCAGGTCGTGGTGCCTCGCGAGGCTCCACCACGTTCACAGCGTGTCCCGGGTCCGATCGTGTGGTCGTGGACCCGGTGGGTAGCCGTCGACTACTGCTGCCAGGGGGGCGGCTCGGCCGGCCGACCAGGCGGTGCGGAGAGTTCGGCGGTCGAGGGACGACTCGACGGCGATGCGGGTGGCCTCGTAGTCGGGCTGTTCGATGCGGGGCACGGGTGCACGGATCACTTCCCGGACCTCCGCCGCGGCCCCGAGCAGGAACGCGGCGTACTCGCTCCGCCCACGATGCTGCGCGACAGCGGCCAGCTCCTCGAGCACACTGGCCGACCGCCACCGATCGCCCAGATCCCGGTGCTCCGCAAGGCTTTCGTCGAGCAGATGCACGGCCCGCTCGGTCAGCCCGCGCCGCCGCTCGACGATGCCGAGCTGGTTCAGGGACCACGCCACGCCCTCGCGGTACCCGAGCCGCTGCGACAGCGCCAAGCTCTCCTGCAGCAGCTCCTCCGCCTCGACGAGCTCCCCGCTGTACTGCGCGATCGTCCCGAGGCTGATCAACGACCAGGCCAGCCCCTCGCCGTCGCCAACGACCCGGAAGCTGTCGCGTGCCCGCCGGCACCGCCGCGCCCCGATCTCGAGATCGCCACGCAACCACGCCACGAACCCGAGGTGGTTGTGCGCCCACGCCATTCCGGCCCGATCGCCGAGGCTCTCGTACAGGTCGTAGCTCTCGCAGTGCAGGTCCTCGGCCGCAACGTAGTCCCCACGCTCGCGCGCCACTCCTCCGAGCCGCTGCAGCACCATCGCCGTACCGGCCTTGTCGCCGAGCTCCTTGTACTGCGTCCGCGCCGTCTGCAGCCGCGCCGTCGCCGCGTCGTACTCGCACCGCAGGAACGCCAGTGTCCCCGCTCCGAGGTTCGCCTTCGCCCGGGCTGCCTCAAGACCAGGCGCATCGCCGAGGTCCAACGCCCGCTCCAACCACTGACTGCCCTCGGAGTAGTGACCACGGAGGCAGCAGAACAGCCACAACCCACCAGCCAACCGCAATGCCTCGGCGACGGAGTTGGTCCGCACCGCCCACGCCATCGCGGCCCGAAGGTTCGCCAGCTCGGCCTCCAGCCGATCCAGCCACTCCCCCTGCTCCGGTCCGCGCAGCCGGCTGTCGGCTTCCTCGGCCAGGCTCAGGTAGTACCGCGCGTGCCGCTCGGCCGTCGCCTCCACACCGCCCGCCGCGTCCAGGTGATCGGCGGCGAACTCGCGGATCACCATGAGCATGTAGTACCGCGCGACCCCGCCGCGCCGGACCACCTTGATCAGCGACTTGTCCGCCAGCCGCCCGATCAGGTCGAGCGCCTCGACCCGCGTGCGTACGCCGGACAGCACCGCCGCCGTCGCGCCGAGCGTCCAGCCGCCCTTGAACACCGACAGCTGCGCGAACATCTCCCGCTCGGCCGGGGTGAGCAGCGCGTGACTCCACTCGATCGCGCCGTACATCGACTGCTGCCGCGGCGACAGCGTCCGCGACCCGCCGGCCAGGATCCCGAACGACGTCTCCAGTTCCGCCGCGAGCTCCTCGATCGTCATCACGGACGTCCGCGCCGCGGCCAGTTCGATCGCGAGCGGCATGCCTTCCAGGCGGCGGACGACGCGGGCGACCTGGTCGAGCTGCCCGGCCGGGTCGTACCCGCGGGCGGTCGCACGCTCGACGAACAGCCGGACCGCCTCGGACGACTCCAGGTGGTCCTCGTCGTACGGCAGGCTCAGCGACGGGACGACGTACACGCTCTCGCCGGACAGCCGGAGCAGTTCGCGGCTCGACACGAGGATCGACAGGTTCGGGCAGTGCTCGAGGAGCGTGCCGCACAGGTCCTCGACCGGCGCGAGTACGTGCGAGCAGTTGTCGAGGGCCAGCAGGATGGCGCTGCGGCCGATCTGTTCCGCGATGTCGACGGCGAGCCGGCTCTGCAGACCGATGGCCTCGGCAACGGCCGGTACGACAGTCTCGGGATCGGTGAGCGGCGCGAGCGGTACCCAGCAGACGCCGTCCTGAAAGGCGTCGCCGACCTCTCCGGTGACAGCCTGCATGAGCCTGGTCTTGCCGACCCCGCCAGGCCCGGTCAGCGTCAGCAGGCGAGTGACGCGCTTGGTCAGCAAGCGGGTCGTCGTGGTCAGCTCCGTGCTGCGGCCGATCAGCTCACTGGTCGGCACCGGCGGCTGACGCAGCGGCATCCGGGCCGTGTCCGCGTCCCGGCGGGCCGCCGCGGCGAACAGCAACCGGTCCTGGTCGCCCAGCCGCAAGGCGTCCGCGAGCAGCCGCAGCGTCTGCGCCCGCGGCGCACGCCGGCGTCCTCGCTCCAGTGCCGCGATCGCGTCGACGCTCAGACCGGCAAGCTCCGCCAGCCCCTCCTGCGACAGCCCGGCCTCCCGCCGATGCCGGCGCAGCAGGCCACCGAACCCAGCCTCCTGCACGTCGTCCGAGCCGCGGCGAGACCCTTCTGACGCCACAGGACGGCCCCACCCAGTCTCCGACCTCTACGTGGCGGCTGCCACGTACTCTCCCGAAAATAGCCCGAACCACACCGGCTTGTCAGGCATTCGTCTCAGCTCCCGGCGTCGTGCTGCCCGATCGCCTTCCGCATCGTCTCGCGCGCCCGCCGCCGATCGCCGGCCGCGTCGTACGCCGTGGACAGCCGGAACCACACCCGCCAGTCGTCCGGTGCCGCTTCTGCTTCCGCCCGGTACTGACCGAACGCCGCATCTGCGGCGGCCCGGTCGATCCGCCCGGACGGCCGCCGCGGCAGGTCGTCCACCGGCAGCCCGCCGGCCGCCTCCAGCTCGCGCGCCAGTACTTCGGTACGCCGCCCGAACTGGATCTCCCGCCACACCAGGTACGCACCGAGCAGCGGGATCACCAGTACCGCGACCCCGAGCACGATCGCGACCGGCTCACCGGTCCCGATCAGCAGCACCCCCCGCCAGCCGATCAGCCCGGCGTACACCACGAACACGACCGCCAGCAGGAACGCGGTCTGCTTGGCCTTCATGTCAGGACAGGTCCATGAAGTGCTCGAGGCCGACGGTGAGACCCGGCGCGGCGCCGACCGTCCGGACGCCGAGCAGTACGCCGGCCATGAACGACACCCGCGCCATCGAGTCGTGCCGGATCGTCAGCGTCTCGCCCTCGTCGCCGAACAGCACCTCCTGGTGCGCGATCAGCCCGCGCAGCCGGACGCCGTGCACCCGGATCCCCTCCACGTCCGCGCCACGGGCGCCGTCCAGCGCCGTCGTGGTCGCGTCCGGGATCGGACCGCAGCCGGCCGCGCGGCGCGCGTCCGCGACCAGCTCGGCGGTACGGCGCGCCGTACCGGACGGGGCGTCCACCTTGTCCGGGTGGTGCAGCTCGATGATCTCGACGGACTCGTAGTACCGCGCGGCCTGGGCGGCGAACCGCATCATCAGCACCGCGCCGATCGAGAAGTTCGGCGCGATCAGCACGCCGGTCGCCGGCGACTTCGCCAGCTGGTCGCGCAGCGTCGCGAGCCGGGCGTCGTCGAAGCCGGTGGTCCCGACGACCGCGTGGATGCCGTGCGCGATGCACCAGGCCAGGTTGTCCATCACGACCTCGGGCCGGGTGAAGTCGACCACGACCTCGGCACCCGCCGCGGTCAGCGCGTCCAGCGAGTCACCCTGGTCGAGCTGCGCGACCAGCTCGCAGTCGGCCGCCTCCTCCACCGCGAGGCACGTCTGAGCGCCCATCCTGCCCTTGGCCCCCAGCACACCGACCTTGATCATCCGCACCAGTCCTCCAGTCCAGTAGAGGACTACAGGATCTCATCCGGCCTTCGGCACCCAGACCTGCAGGTCCATCGTCTGCCGCGGCGGCGCCAACTGCCGGTAGCCGGCGCGGAAATCCAGCCCGCACGACCGGAGCGCGGTGATGTCCTGGTCGGTGATCGCGCGGTTCAGGATGATCAGCGGCGCCGGAGACGGGCGCTTCGTCCGGCAGACCTCCTCGATGCCGGCCACGGTGCGCGCGCGTTCGGCCGGGGCGATCCACGCCTCGCCGAGCGGGCGGCCGTCGAGCATCAGCACCAGTCCGGCCATTTTGTCGAGCGCGAGCATCGGACGGCCGGGCTTGAGATACGGGCGGAGGTCCTCGGCGAGCCTGGTGTACGCCTGCGCGTTCTTGGGGGTCAGGTGCAGGCCTTTCAGCGCCGGCTGGGTCGCGGCCACGGTCAGCTCCGACGTCGGCGGCGAGCGGTACGGGTACTTCGTCAGCCCGGTGAACGCGATCGTCGTCGTTGCGAGCAGCGAACCCGCGAGTACGGCGCCCACGATCGCCCGGGTCGCGACCGGCGTCGCCCAGATCCCGGTGAGTACGGCGATCATCAGCGCGGCCCAGGCGGCGAACGCGTTGAAGCCGATCACGTACAGCGGGGTGTTCGTACCGAAAGCCTGGACGAGCGGGAGCAGCAGGAGCAGTACGAGCACCACCCACGTCCTGGTGTTCTCCCGGCACAGCCGCGAGCATTCCGTGACGCCGGTCCGCCACCCGATCACCGCACCCGCCGCGGCCACGACGGTGACGAGCACCGCGGCGAGCAGCGTCGACGGGTACGTCCCCACGTGGATGGTGCCGCCGAGCGCACCGCCGTACCCGATGATGCGCCAGGCCGAGACGGCGAGCCCGAGGATGGCGAGGGCAGCCGCGACACGGCGGAGGACGCGCGGGCGGCCGACGACCGCGACGGCGGTGGCGACCAGCAGCAGGCCGTGGTACCAGAGCGTGCGGCCGAGGAGCGTGAGGCCGGTCGTCCAGTAGTGGTGCAGGAGCTCGGTCGGCGAGTACGACGTACCGGCGATGAACCGGTTGACGGTCAGGATCCCCGGCACCGCGACGTTCAGCCGGATCACGAACAGCTGGACGAACAGCACCGCGACCGCGAGCCCGGCGAGCGCGAAAAGGATGCCGCGAGCAACGGCCCGCCGGCCCTGGGCGGCCAGTACGACGATCGCGGCGAGGACGATCAGCCCGATCAGCGCGACCGACGTCCACTTCGCCAGCACCATCGCGCCGATCACCAGCCCGGCCACGACCGGTACCCAGAACGGCACCGGCGTACCGCGGTCCACCGCCGTCGCCATGCACAGCACGCACGCGATCAGCAACAGCGCGCCCAGCAGTACGACGTCGTTGTACCCGGGCGACAACGGCAGCCACGCGTAGCACATCCCGCCCGCCGCAAGGATCACCGCCGTACCGGCCGCCTCGAACCACCGGGTCGGGGGCATCGCCGGGCGCCGCCCGCGGAGCCAGCGCATGAAGCTGTAGCCGAAGAGCAGATGTACGGCGACCACCGTGCACAGCCGGAACACCCGGAGCCCCGGGATGCTGTACCCGAGGAGCTGGAAGACCGGTCCGTACAGGTACTGCACGCCGGTCAGCGCGAGTGGATTGTTGTGCCACCAGCGGTACGAGAGCAGGTAATAGCCCTCGTCGGTGATGTCGAAGCCCTTGCCGGCAGCCACTGCCGCCGCCACGATCCACCAGAGCGCGAGCCCGGTCGCGACCGCGGTCACCCCGGCGAGCAGCATGAACCGTCTGCTTGCCGAGGAAACCGTCTTCACGGCCGCAACCCTAGGCCATCATGCCTGAGCTATCTCGCAGCTACTCCCGCCGAGTACTCCGCTTGTGACTCCTCGGCGAAGTGGCAGGAGACCGTCTGGCCGGAGCTGAGCTCGCGGAGTTCCGGGACGTCGGTGCTGCATCTGTCCGCCGCGCGCAGGCAGCGGGTGTGGAAGCGGCAGCCGGACGGCGGGGACACCGGTGACGGCGGGTCACCGGCCAGGACGATCCGTTGCCGGCCCTGGCGGGCGAGGCCGGGCTCGGCCGAGAGCAGGGCCTGCGTGTACGGGTGCGCGGGAGCGTCGTACACCTGCTGGTGCTCGCCGAGTTCCGCGACCTTGCCGAGGTACATGACCGCGACCCGGTCCGAGACGTGCCGGACGACGGACAGGTCGTGCGCCACGAAGATGATGCTCAGGCCGAGCTCACGCTGCAGCCGCATCAGCAGGTTCACCACCTGCGCCTGCACCGACAGGTCGAGCGCCGACACCGGCTCGTCGCACAGCAGTACGTCGGGATTGAGCGCGATCGCGCGGGCGATCCCGATCCGCTGCCGCTGGCCGCCGGAGAACTGGTGCGGGAACTTCGTCTCGTCCTCGGGCCGCAGCCCGACCAGGTCGAGCAGCTCCCGGACCCGGGCCCGGATGTCGACGCCCTTCGAGACGTCCGGGTGCACCTGCAGCGGCTCGGCGACGATCTCGCCGACCCGCATCCGCGGGTTCAGGGCGGAGTACGGGTCCTGGAACACCACCTGGACGTTCCGCCGCCACTGCCGCAGCTCGCGGCCGCGGAGCTTGCTGACGTCGACGCCGCCGTACTCGATCCGGCCCTCGGTCGGCTTCTCCAGCGCCGCGAGCAGCCGGACCAGCGTCGACTTGCCGCAGCCGGACTCGCCGACGATGCCGAGCGACTCGCCCTTGCGCAGCGTCAGGTCGACGCCGTCGACGGCCCGTACGACGGTCTTGGACCCGAAGCTCAGCGCCGGGCTGATGTCGTAGTACTTCACGACATTGGTTGCCACCAGCAACTCGTCGGCCATCTAGACCGCCTCCTTCTCGGCGAGCGTCGTACGGCGGATGCACGCCGCATCCCGGCCCGGCGCGACTGTCAGCAACGGCGGTACGTCGAGCGCGCAGTCGTCGATCGCGATCGGGCAGCGGGGCCGGAACGCGCAGCCGGACGGGATCGCCAGCAGCGACGGCGGCGTACCGGGAATCGTCGGCAGCTCCTGGCCCTTCAGATCGGCCGACGGCATCGACCCGAGCAGGCCCTCGGTGTACGGGTGCACGGGGTGCGCGAGTGCCGCCGCGGTCGCGGCCCGTTCGACGACGTGCCCGGCGTACATCACCACCACGTTGTCGGCGACGTCCGAGACCACGCCGAGGTCGTGGGTGATCAGTACGACGCCCATGTCCCGCTCGGCCTGCAGCTCCGCGATCAGCTCGAGGATCTGCGCCTGCACAGTCACGTCGAGGGCCGTCGTCGGCTCGTCGGCGATCAGTACGTCGGGGTCGAGGGCGAGCGCCATCGCCAGCATCACGCGCTGCCGCATGCCGCCGGAGAACTCGTGCGGGTAGTCCCGGACCCGCTTCGACGCGGCCGGGATCCGGACCCGGTCGAGCATCTCCGCGGCCTTCGCCATCGCCTCCCGCTTCGACATCCCGCGGTGCACCCGGTAGCACTCGGCGATCTGGGTGCCGACCGACTGCACCGGGTTCAGCGCGGACAGCGAGTCCTGGAACACCATCGTGATCCGGTTCCCGACGATCTTGCGGCGTTCCTTGGTGGTCATCGCGATCAGGTCCTCGCCGCGGTACTCCGCGGTCCCGGACACGATCCGGCCCGGCGGCATCTCGAGGATACCGGTCAGCGCCTGGGTCGAGACGCTCTTGCCCGACCCGGACTCCCCCAGGATTGCCAGCGTCTCCCCGGCCCGCACCTGCCAGGACACCCCGTCCACCGCCCGCACAGGTCCACGCGGAGTCTCGAAGTCGACGGTCAGGTTGTCGACCTTCAGTAGTACTTCGCCAGTAGCAGTCATCGCAGAAGTTTCGGGTCGAGGGCGTCCCGGATCGAGTCGCCGATGATCATGAACGAGATCGTCATCGTCGAGATGAAGATCGCCGGCCAGATGAACAGGTGCGGGGTGTCCCGGTACGACGCCGCGACGCCGAACTGCGAGCCCCACGAGATCGACGGCGGTTGCAGGCCGACACCGAGGAAGGTGAGCGCCGCCTCCAGGCCGACCATGCCGCCGATGCCGAGCGTGGTCATCGCCAGCAGCGGGGCCATCGAGTTCGGGAACACGTGTTTGCGCAGGATCCGCAGCGGCGGCACCCCGATCGACCGGGCCGCCAGCACGTACTCGCGGTTCCGCACCGAGAACACCGTGGCCCGCATCAACCGCATCCCGCCCGGCCAGCTGATCACCAGGATGACGCCGACGATGATCCAGATGCTCCGGTCCTGCACCGAGTTCAGGATCACGATCAGCACCACGATGCCGGGGATCGAGAACAGGACGTCGGCGGTCCGCGAGATCAGCGCGTCGACCGCGCCCGGGAAGTACCCGGCCAGCAGCCCGAGCGTGCCGGCCAGCAGGAACGCCCCG
This sequence comes from Kribbella sp. NPDC059898, assembly GCF_042730855.1. Taxonomy (NCBI): domain Bacteria; kingdom Bacillati; phylum Actinomycetota; class Actinomycetes; order Propionibacteriales; family Kribbellaceae; genus Kribbella; species Kribbella sp. NPDC059898. The sequence continues at coordinate 110,408 of NZ_JBHWKR010000006.1, read as the reverse complement.
AAGCTCGCGCAGATACTGACCAGCACCGACGGCCGCGCGCCGTACACGACGTTCGCGAAGTAGTCGCAGCCCTGGATGTCGAACCCGAACGGGTGCCCCGGACCGCTGCTCTGCCGGCTCTTGGCGAGGTCGCAGAACCGCGGGTCCGCGGACGTGAACAGCTTCGGCACCGCCGCCATCGCGAAGAACAGCAGGAGCAGCAGGCTGCACACGATGAACTGCGGCTTGCGCAGCAGCGCCCGCAGCAGTTCGCGGTTCGACAGTGTCCGGCCGTCGCCGAGCTCCTGCGCCTCGGCGCCGACGGCCGCGGAGATCTGTTCAGACATTGCGCACCCTCGGGTCCAGGACGCCGTACAGCACGTCGACCAGCAGGTTGATCAGGATGAACGAGATGAACGCGAGCGTGCACAGCAGCACCACCACGCCGCCCTCCTTCAGCTTGACCGCCTGGAACATGAACTGGCCGAGCCCGGGCAGGTTGAAGATGCTCTCGGTGATGATCGCGCCGCCGAACAGGCCGGCCAGGTCGAGACCGATGAACGTGACCACCGGCAGCAGCGCGTTCGGCAGGATGTGCCGCCAGAGCACGCGCTGCTCGCCGAGGCCCTTGGCCCGCGCGGTCTTCACGAAGTCCGCGTTCACGGTCTCCACGATCGACGTTCGCATCAACCGGCCGAGCCCGGCGAAGCCGAGCACGCCGATCACCAGCGCGGGCAGCAGGTACGCCCGTGGATAGCCTTCCAGTACGCCGGACACCGGGAACCACTTCAGCTCCACCGCGAACAGGTACTGGGCGGCGAAGTACGCCACCAGGCCCGGGATCGCGAGCAGCACGAGTGTTGCCAGCAGCAACGACCGGTCGACCCAGCCGTTCCGCTTGAAGCCCGCGTAGATCCCGAAGATCAGGCCGAGCACCCACTGGAACACCATGCTCATCGTGGCCAGCTTCAGCGTCACGGGGATCCGCAGCCGGAGCTGGTCGCCGATGTCGGCGCCGGCGAACGTGGTGCCGAAGTGGCCGGTCAGGATGTCCTTCATGCTCAGCAGGTACTGGACGATGAACGGGTCGTCCAGGTGGTACTGCGCCCGCTTCGCGGCCAGCACCGCGGCCGGGATCGGTTTGTCGCCGGCCAGCTCGCGCAGGGGGTCCCCGGGCATCGCGAACACGAGCGCGAAGACCCCCAGCGTGACGATCAGGCCGATCGGGATCGCCGCGAGGACGCGGCGGAGGACGAAACGGATCACTTGAAGGTCGCCCAGAGTGCCGAGACGCCGACGTACTTCGAGACCCGGGGCTGGACCTTCGCCGAGTGCAGGTACGCGTTCGACTTGGTGTACAGCGGGATCAGCGGCATGTCCTCGAGCGCGATGTCCTCGGCCTGCTGGTACAGCTTGATCGCCTTCTCCGGGTCCGGCTCGGCGTCGCCCTTGGCCAGCACCGCGTCCAGCGCCGGGTTCGAGTACCCGGCGAAGTTCGCGTCGCCGTTGGACTTGAACATCGGGGTCAGGTAGTCCTCGATCGACGGGTAGTCGTGGCCCCAGCCGGAGAACCGCAGGCCGTCCAGCTTGCGGCTGTCGGCCAGCGCGCCGATCTCGGAGCTCTGCTTGCCGGTGTACTTCACCTGCAGGCCGAGGTTCTGCCGGAGCATGTTGCCGATCGCCTCGGCGAAGATCTGGCCGGTCGCCGACGAGGTGTTGTAGTTGATGTTCAGCACCCCGGAGAAGCCCCCGGCCGCGGCCAGGTCCGCCTTCGCCTTGCTCGCGTCGAAGTCGCAGTACTTGCAGGCGTCGTCGCGGTAGCCGGCCATGTCCGGCGCGACCAGGCCCTTGGCCGGCTCGGACAGCCCGACCAGGTCCGCGAACGCCTTCCGGTCGATCGCCTCCGAGATCGCGTGCCGCAGCTTCGGGTTCTTGAACCGGGCGTCCCAGGCCGGGATCACCAGGTAGTTCGCACCGGAGCTGATGCTGGTCACCCACTGGTCCGGGGCGTCGGTCTTGAAGCTCTTCACCTTGGTCGGCGGTACGTCGACGAAGTCCAGGTTGCCGGCCAGGAACTCGTTGTACGCCGTGTCGCCGTTCGCGATGAACTTGTAGGTGATGTTGTCCGCCTGCGGGATCTGCGGGCCCTTGTAGCCGTCCCACTTGACGAGCTTGATGTCGTCACCGGCGTTCCAGTCGCCCGCCATCTTGAACGGGCCGTTGCCGATCGGCTTGCGCTTGTAGGCGTCCGGGTTCTTCCGGACCTCCTCCGGCAGCGGCGCGAGCCCGAGGTACTGCAGCGTCAGGCCGAACTGCGAGAACGGGACCTTGAGCTTCACCGAGAAGGTCAGGTCGTCGATCTGCTTGAGGCCGCTGAGCGTCTTCACCGCGGTCGGCTTCGGCGTGGCGCCGTCCGGCGTCGGCGGGTTCAGCGCGTCGTACCCCTCGACCTTGGAGAAGAAGCCGTTGTTCTTCCAGCCGTTCGAGCCCTCGGCGGTCATGTTCCAGCTGTCCACGTAGTCCTTCGCGGTCAGCGGCTGGCCGTTCTGGAAGGTGTTGCCGGCCTTCAGCTTGATCGTCCAGGTCTGGCTGGTCTTGTCCGGCGTGACCGAATCGGCCATCACGTTCTGCAGCTTGCCCGTTTCCGGATCGGTCTGCACCAGCGGAGCGAAGATCGCCATCGCGACCCCGATCCCCGGGCTGCCGTTGTCGTTCAGCGGGTTGATGTACTCCAGCGGGTCGGCGATGACCGCGATGGTCTCGCTCTTGGCACCGGAGCCGCCTCCGCTGCTGCTCTTGCCGTCTCCACAGGAGGCGAGCACCAGCGCAAGGCCGAGTGCCACCCCCACAACCCCAGTCAGACGTCGCACGGTCAAACCAACTTCCTCGGCGGGAGGGCCGCTAGGCGGGCGGAACAAGCGTCATGGTGTCTGGTCGAAACTGCGCATGTCAACGTTGTCAGGCGCAAAGCGGCGGCGCGTAACGTGAGCGTTACTTTGCCAAGACCTCAGATGACCAGCCCCTGGTTGCGAAGCGAAGCCTCACTTAATCAGATCAGTGCGCCAGAGTCATCAGATGACAGGTCAGTTTGTGGCAAAACTCGCCATTGCGCACAGCTGCGCATTATCAGCGGTAACCGGCCGCTTGCAGACTGTAGAGTTCGGCGTACGTTCCACCGTCGGCCAGCAGTTCGGCGTGCGTGCCGCGTTCGGTCACGCGGCCGTTCTCGAGGACGACGATCAGGTCCGCGGACCGGACGGTCGAGAACCGGTGCGAGATCAGCAGCGTGATCCGGCCGTCGGCCCGGCCGGCCCGGGCCTCGGCGGCCAGCCGGTCGAACAGCGCCGCCTCGGTCTGCGGATCCAGCGAGGCACTCGGCTCGTCGAGGATCATCAGCAGCGGCGCCGGCCGGACGAGCGCCCGGGCGATCGCGAGCTTCTGCCACTGCCCGCCGGACAGCTCGACGCCGCCCGCCCACGACGTACCGAGCTGGGTCCCGGCGCCGTGCGGCAGTTCGTCGACGAAGGTGGCGCCGGCCTTGCCGAGCGCGGTCCGGACGCGGTCCGGCGGCTCGTCCAGGCCGCCGACCCCGACCGCTTCCTCCACGGTCAGCTGGTACCTGACGAAGTCCTGGAAGCCGGCGCTGACCTTACGCCGGTACTGCCTGAGGTCCAGTGCGGCGAGGTCGACGCCGTCGATGAGGACCTCGCCGGAGCGCGGGCGGTACATGCCGGTGAGGAGCTTGACCAGGGTTGACTTGCCGGCGCCGTTCTCGCCGACGATCGCGATCGTCTGCCCGGCCGGCAGGAACAGGTCCGTGCCGGGGAGTGCGAGCCGGTCCTCGCCGCCGTACCCGAAGGTCACGTTCTTCAGCTCGATACCGTGGCTGAGACGGTCCGGCGCCGGAGTCCGGCCCGGTTGGTACCGCGCTTGGTCCGCGAGCCAGAAGTAGTGCTCGGCGGTCGTCCGGATGCGCAGTACGGAACCGGCCAGGTCGAGGATCCGGTTCGCGGCGCTCACCACGGCACCGGCGAGCGCGATCGCCAGCGCCACGTCGCCGGCGGTCACCCGTCCGGCTGCGGCCTCGCGGAGGATAATCAGCAAGGCGCCGACGTACGCGATCGGGAACAGCGCCCAGCCGGCCGAGCCGATCAGCACCGACCGGAAGAGCGCTGTGTGGGCTATCCGGTTCGCGTCGTCGGTCGCGCGGCGGTGTTCGCCGAGCAGTTCGTCGCCGAGCGACGCGACATGGATCTCCTGGGCCGAGGACGGGTCGACCGAGACCATGAACAGTTGCTGGGCGAGCCGGCGGCGCGGGGCGGCGTCCAGCTCGGACTGGCGGCGGAGTTGCTCGGCGCGGCGGCTGAGCCAGAGCGCGGGAAGCGCGACGAGCGGGAGCAGCGCGAGGACGGGTTCGAGGTTCGCGAGCAGGACCGTGCTGATCACGAGTTGGGCGAGGACCAGCGGCGCGATGAACGGCAGTGTCACGCTGTCGCCGAGTTCGGACGCCTCGCGGCGCAGCGACTGCAGGCGGTCGAGGAAGTCCGGCCGCTCGAAGTGCTCGATCCGCGGCGCGCCCGCGGCCAGCCGCAGGACCCGCCGCTCGGACACGAACCCGGACCGCTCGCGCATCCGGATCGTGGCCCACCGGTAGCCGATCGGCGCGACCAGGACGAGGGTCAGCGCGATCGCGACCCCGATCCCGCCGGCAACGATTCGGTGCCGCTCGCCGGAGACCACGCCGTCGACCAGCGGCCGGACCGCGAGCGCGAACAGCAGCGGACTGACGAAGCTCGACATGGTGACGACCGTGTAGAGCAGGAACAGGCCCGGGCCGATCTCCCAGCCGAGCCCGATCAGCAGCCGGGCCGTGTTGATCCACGACTTCATGCCGGCTCCTCGAAACGTGCGGCCTGCAGGCGGAACATCCGGGCGTAGCTGCCGTCGAGTACCAGCAGTTCGTCGTGCGTACCCTGCTCGATCACCTGGCCCTCGTCGAGGACCACGATCGACGACGCCTGCCGAACCGTCGAGAACCGGTGCGAGATGAGGATCGTCGACAGTCCCGCGGTCAGTTCGAGGAAACGCCGGTACAGCTCGGCTTCCGAGCGGGCGTCGAGGTGCGCGGCGGGTTCGTCCAGGATCAGTACGGAGGCCCCTTGCTGTACGGCGTACAGCGCTCGTGCGAGACCGAGCCGCTGCCACTCGCCGCCGGACAGCTCGACACCGCCGTCGAACTCGGTGGACAGGATCGTGTCCCACCCGTTCGGCAGCGCGTCGATCACGCCCGTCGCGCCGGCCCGTTCGACCGCGGCGTCCGGTACGCCGTCGGCGCGGCCGAAGCGGACATTGTCGTACGCCGACATCGGGAGGCGGAGCGGCTGCTGGAAGACGACGGCGAGTCGACGCCGCCAGTCGTCGAGGTCCAGGTCCGCGAGGTCGGCGTCGTCGACGGTGATCGTGCCGTGGGTCGGCTCGTACAGGCCGCAGAGGAGCTTGACCAGGCTGGTCTTGCCGGCGCCGTTCGCGCCGACGATCGCGAGCGACTGTCCGGCGTGGATGACAAGGTCGAGGTTGCGCAGCACCTGCCGATCACCGGCAGGATAGGCGAAAGACACGGTGTGGAAGGCAATCGCGCGCGTCGGCAGTCCGGTCGCCGGGGCGGTCCCCCGGTCGCTCGAGGTGGTGGCGAGCGCCTGGAGCGCATCGTCGTACCGGCGGAGGGTGGCGAGGGCGAGCTCGGTCTGGAGGCCGGTCCACGACGACTGCTGGATGCCGCCGAGCGCGATCAGGAAGGTCTGCACGTACGTCGCGGTCGCGCCGGCGGACAGGCGTCCCGCGGTCGCCTCGCGGACCACGAGCACGATCCCGGTCAGGACGACCACGCCGAGCGCCGCGGTGGCGACGAGCGGACGACGACCTGGACGGCTCAGCACGCGTTCCATCGTTTGCGTCCAGGTCTCGCCGTGCCGCGCGACCACGTACTCCGGGAGGCCGAACAGGCGGATCTCCTTCGCGGCCGGCGGGGTGGTGCCGAGGTCGTCGAAGTACCGCATCCGGCGGGCGGATTCGCTGGCGCCGTAGTGGTGGCCGGCCTCGGTCCGGGAGGCGACCTTGTCCTCGTACGCCGCCCACACACCGGCGACCAGCAGACCCGCGCCGAGCCACCAGTGGAAGCCGCCGAGGATGATGCCGGACGCAACCAGCACCACCCGCCCGGTCGCCAGCCCGCCGACGGTACTCGCCAACCGCCCCGGCCGCGCCCAGTCCGCCCGTAAGGTGTCCCGCCCGACCTCCACCAGCTGCGCCGTCGCCGGATCCTCCAACTGCTGCACACCACGCGGCGCCGACACCGCCCGCATCAGGTCGTGCTGCAGCACCGCGTCGACCCGCTCCCCCAACGCAGTACCCGCCGCCCGCTGCAAGGCCCCAGCCATCCACTGCAACAGCAGGCACCCGGCCGCAACCACAGCCCACACCACGGCCCGCGCCGAATCACCGCGCACAACCCCGGCGACGACCTGCCCGATCGCGAGCGCGGCCCCGACCGGCGCGGCAGCCGACAGCACGACCGTCATCGCGCTCACCAAGAACAGCCCACGCCCAGCCCGCCAGGCCACCCCGGCGAACCTCAGCATCCCGGAGTTGGCCGGCATCTCCCCGCCCTTCCGCACGGACGTGCCAACGTACCAACCAATCGGCTCTTGTACTTCAGGTTCGCGGGCGGGTGGTGTGCGTTTCGACAGGAGGTGTCGGGTCGCCGGCTAGTGCACCTGAGCGTGATCTTGGCTCCGCGTACGGTGTCTCACAGGTGCTCTACCTGTCGATCCTCCCATTCGGACCGCTCACTCCTTTTGTGCTGCGAACAACCGAGCGAAGCGGCCCTCGGGCTGAGCGATCAACTCCTGGTAGGTACCTTGCTGGACCACTCGCCCGTCGTCCACGACGTAGATGCGATCCATCTCCCGCAGCGTCCACGCCCGGTGCGAGACCACGATCGTGATCCGGGAAGCGCTGGTACGGCGGAGTTCGGCGAAGATGGCCTGCTCCGCCTCCGCGTCGATCGCCGACGTCGGCTCGTCGAGGATCCAGATGCCGGCGTCGCGCAGCCGGATCCGCGCGAGCGCCAGCCGCTGCCACTGCCCGCCGGAGATCCCGGTACCACCCCATTGCTGACCGAGCTGCGTGTCCAACGGCAGCTCCGCCGCGAACGTACCGCCCAGCGCCGTACGCACCTCCCGATCCGCAACCTCCGCGGGCGCGCCGAGGGCAACCGCGTCCCGGAGCGTGAACTCGAAGCGCCCGAACTCCTGCACCAGCAGCCCGAAATGCGCGAGCCGCTCCTCCTCGCCCGTCCCGGCCGCATCCACTCCGTCGATCAACACCCGGCCGCCGTCGGGACACAGACTCCCGACCAGCAGGTTGATCGCGGTCGACTTCCCCGCCCCGTTGACGCCGACCAGCGCCACCAGCTCACCCCGCCGCGCCTCGACACTCACCCCGCGCAACGTCGGTTTCTCGGCACCCGGGTACCTGAAGCTAACGTTGTCCAGGGCAACAGAATCCACCCGCCGCACCACCGTCCGCCGCTCCGCCGGCGGCACGCTGCGCACGAACCGCCGGTAGATCGCCGCCTGCGGAGCCGCCGTCACGATGCTGCCGAACGCGTACCCGCACTGCCGGATCGCGTTCAACCCGGAGATCGTCCCCGCGACCGCCGCCACCGCCCCCGCACTCGAACCGCCCAGCGCCATCAGAGCCCCGCCGAACAACAGCACCGTCACGAATGCCGCCCCCAGCTCGTAGAACATCGCCGCCCGCACCATCCGGTCGAGCACCCCGGTCGCCGCCGTCCGGCTCTCCGCGACCAACCCGGCCACCTTCCACCCGGACCCGAGCACCGCCAGCTCGGTCCCCGGCCGCTGCTGGATCAACTGCTCGGTCGCGTACGCCGCCTTCCGCTCGTGCTCCGCGACCCGCGGCCAGCCCTTCGCCTCCATCCGCGAGATCAACGTGAACGCGAGCACCGTCGGCACCAGCGCGGCCAGCACCAGCAGGCCGGACACCACGTTGATCGACGCGATCGCCACGCACAGGACGACGGCCGTCGCCGCGGCGCTGAGGACCTGCACCGGCTTGCCCGCGACATCACTCATCGGATGCGTCGCCGCCTGACTCGCCTCCAGATCCCGCACCACCTCGGGCGTCGCCAGCCGGCTCGGACTCAGCCTGGCCGCCACCTCCGCGAGCTCGACCCGCAGCGCCAGCCGAAGGCGCAACATCATCCGCTGGCCCACGACGTTCGCGACCTGGGTCAGCGGATACATCGCCCCGACCACCACGGTCAGCCCGAGCAGCGGACCCCAGCGATCACGGCCCTCGACCAGCTCCCGGATCAGCACCACCTGGGCGCCGGGCAGGATCGCCAGCAGCAGCTGGAGAGCGGAGTACGTCGCCAACCGTCCCGGGGTGATGCGGACGGCGTCGACCAATGACTCACGGACAGCACGAAACGCGTCGAGCACGATGATCCCTTTGCACGCAGGCCGGAGCTGGCACCGGGGACCCGGTCCAGCTCACGTCGGCCGCAAATTGCGTGCCATCCCAGCAAACAGGCCCCGCCCGTGCATCCAGGGATCCAGTGGCAGATCACGATGACGTGTTCGGCCCGAACCCTACCTCGATGGGAGCCGCGTCACCAGCGGTCACACGATGAAGGCGGTGGTGTTCTCTTCGAAGGGGCCCATGACGGTCAGGGCGGGGGTGCCGGCGTACAGTTCGGCGGCCAGGTTGGTGACGTCGTCGAGGGTGACCGCGTCGATGCGGTGCAGGATCTCGTCGACGGTCGGGAGTTCGCCGTACACGAGCTCGGCCTTCGCGATCCGGGTCATCTTGGCGCCGGTGTCCTCCAGGCCCATCACCACCGAGCCGCGCATCTGGCCCTTGCCGCGGAGCAGCTCGTCGGGCGTGATGTTGCCGGAGGCAATCGCTTCGAGCTCGGCGCGGATCACGTCCAGCACCTCGGGGGCCTTCTTCGGCAGACAGCCCGCGTACACGCCGACCATCCCGGAGTCGGCGTACGCCGAGCCGAACGTGAACACCGAGTACGCCAGCCCGCGCTTCTCCCGCACCTCCTGGAACAGCCGCGACGACATCCCGCCGCCGACGATCCCGTGCAGTACGCCGGCCGTGTACCGCCGCTCGTCGCTGCGCACCAGCCCGGGCATCCCCAGCACCAGATGCGCCTGCTCGACGTCGCGGTGGTGCACCCGCACCCCGCCGTACGTCGGCACCCGCCGGGCGGCGCCACGCCGTACCTCGATCGGCTCGGCCTCCGCCGTCACCCAGTGGCGCTCGAACGCCTTGCGTACCAGGCGGACGACGTCCGTGTGGTCGACGTTCCCGGCCACCGAGACGACGATGTCCGACGGCTTGTAGCGGCGGCGGTACCAGCCCACCACCTGCCGGCGGGTCAGCCCGGCGACCGATTCCGGCGTACCGGTGATCGAGCGGCCGAGCGGGGACCTGCCCCACAGTTGCTCGGCGAACAGGTCGTGGATGTGGTCCGACGTCTCGTCGGCGTGCATCGCGATCTCTTCGTCGATGACGTCCCGCTCACTCTCCACGTCGGTGTCGGTGAGCGTCGCGGAGGTGATCATGTCGCAGATGACGTCGACCGCGAGCGGCAGGTCGGTGTCCAGCACCCGCGCGTAGTAGCAGGTGTACTCCTTGCCGGTGAACGCGTTCATCTCGCCGCCGACCGCGTCGATCGCGGCGGAGATCTCCAGCGCGTCGCGACGCTCGGTGCCCTTGAACAACAGGTGTTCGAGGAAGTGCGTCGCACCTGCCAGCTGGGCGGGCTCGTCGCGGGAGCCGACGCCGACCCAGAGGCCGAATGTGACCGAGCGGAAGCCCGGTACCGACTGGGAGAGAACCCGGAGCCCGGAGGGCAGGACGGTCCGTTTCACCGGACCGCCCGCCTCCGGGCTCAGTAAGGTACTCGTGATCGCGCGAGTCACTCGGCCGCTTCGGCCTCAGGCTTCTTGTCGTCCGAGCCCTCGATCACCGGGATCAGCGACAGCTTGCCCCGGTCGTCGATCTCGGCGATCTCGACCTGCAGCTTCTGGCCGACCGACAGCACGTCCTCGACGGTCTCGACCCGCTTGCCACCGGCCAGCGGACGCAGCTTGCTGATGTGCAGCAGGCCGTCCTTGCCCGGCAGCAGGCTGATGAACGCACCGAAGTTGGTCGTCTTCACGACCGTGCCCAGGTAGCGCTCGCCCTTCTCCGGCATGGTCGGGTTCGCGATCGCGTTGATCGCGGCCCGGGCGGCCTCCGCCGACGGACCGTCGGTGGCGCCGATGTACACCGTGCCGTCGTCCTCGATCGAGATGTCGGCGCCGGTGTCCTCGGTGATCTGGTTGATCATCTTGCCCTTCGGGCCGATGACCTCGCCGATCTTGTCGACCGGGACCTTCACCGAGATGACCCGCGGCGCGAACTCGCTCATCTCACCCGGCGCGTCGATGGCCTTGGCCATCACGTCCAGGATCGTCAGGCGGGCGTCCTTGGCCTGGGTCAGCGCACCCGCGAGCACGCTGGCCGGGATGCCGTCCAGCTTGGTGTCCAGCTGCAGGGCGGTGACGAAGTCCTTCGTACCGGCGACCTTGAAGTCCATGTCGCCGAACGCGTCCTCGGCGCCGAGGATGTCGGTCAGCGCGACGAACTCCTCCTTGCCGTCGATCTCACCGGAGATCAGGCCCATCGCGATACCGGCGACCGGGGCCTTCAGCGGCACACCGGCGTTCAGCAGCGACAGCGTCGAGGCGCAGACCGAACCCATCGAGGTGGAACCGTTCGAGCCGAGCGCCTCGGACACCTGACGCAGCGCGTACGGGAAGTCCTCGCGGGACGGCAGCACCGGCACCAGGGCCCGCTCGGCCAGCGCGCCGTGACCGATCTCGCGGCGCTTCGGCGAACCCACCCGGCCGGTCTCACCGGTCGAGTACGGCGGGAAGTTGTAGTTGTGCATGTACCGCTTGCGGGTCTCCGGGGAGAGCGTGTCCAGCTGCTGCTCCATCCGGAGCATGTTCAGCGTGGTGACACCCAGGATCTGGGTCTCGCCGCGCTCGAACAGCGCCGAGCCGTGCACCCGCGGGAGCACGCCGATCTGCGCCTTCAGCGGCCGGATGTCGGTCAGCCCACGGCCGTCGATCCGGACCTTCTCCTTGAGCACGCGCTGCCGGACGAGCTTCTTGGTCAGCGAGCGGAAGGCCGCGGACAGCTCCTTCTCCCGGCCCTCGAAGTCGGCGGCGAGCTTGTCCACGGTGGCGGCCTTGACCGCGTCGGTGGCGTCCTCGCGCTCGTGCTTGCCGGCGATGGTCAGCGCCTGCGCCAGCTCCTCGCTCGCACTGGCCTCGACCGCGGCGAACGCGTCGTCGGCGTAGTCCGGGAAGACCGGGAACTCACCGGTCGGCTTCGCGGCCTTGGCCGCCAGCTCGGACTGCGCGTCGACCAGGATCTTGATGAACGCCTTGGAGGCCTCGAGGCCCTCGGCGACGATCTCCTCGGTCGGCGCCTGCGCGCCACCGGCGACCTTGTCGAAGGTGGTCGGGGTCGACTCGGCCTCGACCATCATGATCGCGACGTCACCGGACTCGGTGACACGACCGGCGACCACCATGTCGAAGACGGCGTCCTCGAGCTCGGTGTGCGTCGGGAAGGCGACCCACTGGGTGCCGATCAGCGCGACGCGGGTGGCGCCGATCGGGCCCGAGAACGGCAGCCCGGCGATCTGGGTGGACATCGACGCGGCGTTGATCGCGAGCACGTCGTACAGCTTGTCCGGGTTCAGCGCCAGGACCGTGATGACGACCTGGATCTCGTTCCGCAGGCCGGAGACGAACGACGGCCGCAGCGGGCGGTCGATCAGCCGGCAGGTCAGGATGGCCTCTTCGGACGGCCGGCCCTCACGGCGGAAGAACGAGCCGGGGATCCGGCCCGCGGCGTACATCCGCTCCTCGACGTCCACCGTCAACGGGAAGAAGTCGAACTGGTCCTTGGGCTTCTTGCTGGCCGTGGTGGCCGAAAGCACCATCGTGTCGCCGTCGAGGTAGGCGGCGGCGGAGCCGGCGGCCTGCTGGGCCAGACGGCCCGTCTCGAAGCGGATGGTGCGGGTGCCGAAGCTGCCGTTGTCGATGACGGCCTCAGCGAAGTCGGCGCCGTCCATCGGCGCACTTGTGGATCCCGACACGGGATACCCCTCTCTCACAGTGTGACGACTGCGAGGCGCGAGCTTCCGGGGTGCCGGTCTTCGATCGAGGCCCGCGGATGACCCTGCATCCGAAAGCCACTACCGAGGACCGGTCGTCCTCCCGCCACGCGCTTCGCGTCGCCTCGTTACGTCTCTCTGTATTCAGTTTGATCCGCGCCGGAGCGCGGATACGCCAAGAGCGGCCACCCGGAATCGGGAGGCCGCTCCTCGCGACGTCATCGGCGGAGGCCGAGCCGCTCGATCAGGGACCGGTAGCGGTTGATGTCCTTCTTCGCCAGGTAGTTCAGCAGCCGGCGGCGCTGACCGACGAGCAGCAGCAGGCCACGACGGCTGTGGTGGTCGTGCTTGTGCTCCTTGAGGTGCTCGGTCAGGTGGCTGATCCGGTGGGTCAGCAGCGCGACCTGGACCTCGGGGGACCCGGTGTCGCCCTCGGTCAGGGCGTACTCGCCCATGATCTTCTTCTTCGTAGCAGCGTCAACAGCTGACACAGGTGTCCTCTCGATTTCCGTTGCGCGGCGCACCGGGGCATTCTCCACCCGAGCACTCTCGATCCGCGGCCGTTCAGACGGCAGCAGCCAGCGTATCAGTCCGTGGACGGCCCACCCTAATCAGCCCTGATCAGCCCTGATCAGCCCGCAGCAGGCGGCGGGCGCCGTCGACGTCGGCCTTCATCTGGACCAGCAGCTCGTCGATGCTGCCGAACCGGATCTGGGTGCCGCGCAGCCGGGCCACGAAGTCGATCGCGACCTTGGCGCCGTACAGCTCGAGATCGTCGCGGTCCAGCACGTACGACTCCACCCGCCGGTCCAGGCCGTCGAACGTCGGGTTCGTGCCGACGCTGATCGCGGCCGGCAGCGGATCCGGGTACGCCGGGGCGCCGGGCGCGGGCGTGAGCACGGTGAGCCAGCCGGCGTACACGCCGTCCTGCGGGACCGCGGCGCCCGGGTCCGCGGGGATGTTCGCGGTCGGATACCCGAGCTCGCGGCCGCGCTTGTCACCCTCGACGACCACGCCGGTCACCCGCAGCGGCCGGCCGAGCGCCTGCGCGGCGGCCTCGACGTCACCGTCGGCGAGCTGCTGCCGGACGTACGTCGACGACCAGGGCTGCCGGTCCCCCGCCAGGCCGAGCCCCTCGACCTGGAAGCCGTACTGCGTTCCCGCCTGGACGAGGGTGTCGACGTGCCCGGCGGCCTTGTGCCCGAAGCGGAAGTTCTCGCCGACGACGATCGCCTTCGCGTGCAGCGCGTTCACCAGCGTGCGCTCGATGAACTCCTCGGGCGACCAGTTCGACACCTCCTTGGTGAACGGGAGGATCAGCACCGCGTCCGCCCCGGCGGCGCCGAGCAGCTCGGCGCGCTGCTCCGGGTCGCTGAGCATCAGCGGCGCGTGGTCCGGGCGCAGCACCCGCATCGGGTGCGGGTCGAACGTCATCGCGACCACCGGCAGTCCGCCCAGCTCCGCGGCCCGCGCGCGGGCGTGCGCGAGCACCTCCTGGTGACCGCGGTGCACGCCGTCGAAGTTGCCGATGGTGACCACCGTCGGCCCGAGATCCGGGCTCACCTGGTCCAATCCGTGCCAGACACGCATGGCAGCAGGATTCCATGCCGGGAGGCGATTGCTTCAACCAGGTCGCCGATCACCCCTTGTAATCGGGCAGTGACTCAACTTATGGTGGGCCGCGCACTGCCGAGCCTGGGGAGGTCCTGTGAAGCTACGCCGTCTGATCGCGGCCTGTGCGGCACTCGCGCTGCTGGGTGGCCTTCCGGTCGCTCAGGCGGCCGCGGCGCCACGCTTCGAGCGGTACGTCGCCCTCGGCGACTCGTACACGGCCGCGCCGTTCGTCCCGCTGCCGGACGTGCTGTCGCTCGGCTGCTTCCGCTCGTACAACAACTATCCCAAGCAGCTCGCCGCGAAGCTGCACGTCCGGCACCTGACCGACGTGAGCTGCGGCGGCGCCGACACCACGAACATGACGCAGCCGCAGAGCACCCTGCTCGGGACCGCGGCGCCGCAGTTCGACGCGCTGGCGCCGGACACGGACCTGGTCACGGTCGGGATCGGCGGCAACGACTTCGGGGTGTTCGGCAGCATCATCGACACCTGCCCGGGGCTGCGCGCCTCGGACCCGGCCGGTGCGCCGTGCAAGGCGCACTTCACGGTCAACGGCGTCGACACGCTGCGGCAGAAGATCGCCCAGACGCAGACCCGGATCGCGATCGTCGTCCAAGGCATCCGGGCGCGGTCGCCGAAGGCCGAGATCGTGCTGCTCGGCTACCCGAAGATCGCCCCGGAGCACGGCACCTGCCCGGCGACGCTGCCGTTCGCCGACGGCGACTACACCTACCTGTACTCGATCGAGCAGGCGCTGAACACCGCCGTCTCGAACGCGGCCGCCGCCGGCGGGGCGACGTACGTCGACACCTTCGGGCCGTCGACCGGGCACGACGCCTGCGCGCCGGACGGGCAGGCGTGGATCCAGGGCAAGGACGTCAACATCCTCCGCGCCTGGAACTACCACCCTCGGTACGAGGGCGAGGCCGGGATGGCCTCGCTGACCTACAAGACGCTGACCGGCCAGCCGGCGGTCGTCACCGGTGCGGAGCAGGCCACCTGGTCCCGCCAGGCGGCGGCGCTCGCCAAGCAGGCGGCTGTCTCACCCCAACAGGCCTATGTGGCCTCCCTGAACCGCGTACGGACCAGCGCGCAACGCTGACCCTTTCCAATCCGTACTGCGGACTCCGGGCCGGGCCACCTCACGCGTGGCTCGGCCCGGTGGTTTCTGTCAGCAGTTCGGTCAGCGCCTGCCCGAGCGGCAGGTTCACCCGGTACGTCGCGTACGGGTCGCCGCGGGTCAGGCCCTGGTTGATGATCAGCACCGGCGTACCGGCCTTGGCGGCGTGCCGGACGAAGCGGAACCCGGACATCACGGTCAACGACGAGCCGAGGACCAGGACGGCGCTCGCGTCGTCGATCAGGTCGTAGCAGCGCTGCACGCGGCCGCGCGGGACGTTCTCGCCGAAGAACACCACGTCGGGCTTGAGCACCCCGCCGCAGACCGTGCACGGTACGACGGTGAACTCGCCGACAACCTCGTCCGGCAGCTCCACGTCGCCATCCGGGTTGATCCGGGTCGCCTCGGCCGTGAACGCCTGGTTCGCCGCCCGCAGCCGGCGGTCCAGGACCTCCCGGGCCGACGTCGTACCGCAGTCCAGGCAGATGATCCGGTCGAGGTTGCCGTGCAGCTCGATCACGTCGCGGGCACCGGCCGCCTGGTGCAGGCCGTCGACGTTCTGGGTGATGATCCCGCTCAGCCTGCCGCGCGCCTGGAGTGTCGCGACGGCGCGATGGCCGTCGTTCGGGTGCGCGCGGGCGATCGTCCGCCAGCCGAGGTGACTCCGCGCCCAATACCGCTGCCGCGCCGCCTCGCTGCCGGTGAAGTCGCCGAACGTCATCGGCGTATGGGTCCGCAGGCTCCCGGTCTCACCGCGATAGTCGGGGATACCGGACTCGGTCGACAGCCCCGCACCACTCAGTACGACGATTCCCCCACCCGCGACGACCTCGGCAACCGGCCCGACGTCCGTCGCCCCGGGCTGCAACGCCAGTACGTCGGGGCCTGGAGCCCACTGCAAGGTCGGACGAGAACGCACCGCTCCAGCGTACCTAGAGGCGAAACCAGCCGGTACGGAAGTGCCACGGGCGGCCGGCGCGGATGTGGTCGGCGACCGCCCGCTGCAGGGTCGTTGTGCGCGGCAACGAATCGAGCTCGGAAAGCGGTCGTTTGAAAAGGAACTCGACCACCGTGGCGCGCTCGTCCTTGGCGTCGGCTTCCAGCAGTGTGAAGCGTTGCTGGAAGCGGATGATGTTGCTGTCGGCGGCGAGGTACTCCGTCAGTTGCGGGTCGAGCACCCAGGAGACGCAGGTGGCGAAACGGTACTGCTCGTCCGGGTAGTGCGCGCGGAAGAAGCTGCGGGCGCGGTCCAGGGCGGCGTCGACCGAGTCGGGGGTGAGGCGGCCTTCCGGGATGTGCAGTCCGAGGACAGGTTCGCCTTGTGCGGGGCCGTTGGCAGCGTCGTACCAGCAGCGTTGGCGTTCGAAGTGCAGGCGGTCGAGGGCGTAGATGGCGCCGCGGAAGTGGTGGGTCACCCAGTTCTGGGTGTGCAGGCCGCCTTCGCCGTACAGCTCGCGGCGGTTGGCCATCTGGGCGCCGAGGACCGCGAGGATCGGCCAGGAGTCGGCGTCGGAGATGCCGTGGGCCGCGTGGTAGCGGCGTACGGCGGGGAGGGTGGCCAGGAACGCCCAGACGTAGAGGAAGCGGCCGACCGATCCTGCTGCCGCTGGGAGGTCCGGCCACGGTGGGAGCGGGCCGGTGGTCCCCAGTTGCTGGACGAGTTGGTGGTGGCAGCGCTCCAGCAGCCACCAGAGATCGGAGTCGCGCTCAGGGTCTGGACGGTTGGCGAGTGTGTCCTGCTGGTCCTCGGCGCTCAGTCCAAGGCGGGCGAGGTCTGCGAGCGGCAGATCGAGGTCGACCGGCATCCCGAGAGCCTCAAACGGGCGCAGGTCGTCGACGGACAGGCCGAGGCGGGCGGCCACCTGTTCAGCGGAAGACATGCCACAGCCTGACACCCGCGAAGACCAGGCCGGTTCGGGCCACGGTCGTTTGCGGCGTCGAGCGCGATCAGCCGACCCGGGGCGGACCGGCGCGTAAACGGCGCTCGGCGTTCTCGCGGACAACCGCCTGGTCGAGCGAGGACCAGTCGGCGTCGATCCACCAGGTGGCGCCCGCCTCCGCCCACGGGCGGACCGTCTCGGCGGCGTTGGCGTCCTCGGCCTGGGTCACGCCTTCGGCAACGACGTCATACCCGTCCATCGTCAACCCGTGCGCCGACCGCTCCCGGCGGATCCACGCGACGCCCTCGGCCAGGTGCTCCGGGGTCAGCTCGCCCGGCTCGGCTCCGGGCTGGACGATCGGCGCATAGTTCGGCAGCCAGCCGGCCTGGAGCGCGGCCCGCCGCATCGACTTCGGTCGCGGCCAGCCGCCCGCCACCCAGATCGGGACGCCCGGCTGCTGCACCGGTGGTGGCGGCGCGGGCGGCACCAGGTCGGCGATCTTGCGGGCGCTGTAGTGCTTCCCGGAGAAGTCGAACGCCTCGTCACGCCACAGGTACGGCAGCATCGCGAGCGACTCGTCCATCAGCTCGGCGCGCACCTTGCGGCCCGGGTCCTCCTCGAACAGCCAGAACCGGTCCTCCCCCGTCACCCCGAGCCCGACGGACAGGATCACCCGCCCGTCGCTGAGGTTGTCGACGGTCGAGACCTGCCCGGCGACGTCCCAGGGTTTTCGCCGCGGCAGCGGCGTGAGCATGGTGCCCAGCCGAATCCGCCCGGTCGTCATCGCGGCCGCGCCGAGCAGCACCCAGGCGTCGATCCCCCAGATCGACTCCCAGACGAAGAACCCGTCCCAGCCGTGCTCCTCTGCGATCGGGGCCAGCTCGGCCGCGTCGCGGGCATCGCCGTACGCCATCACGAACCCGTATTTCATGCCACCGCACGCTAACGGGCGGCACCGACAGTTTTCAGCCGACGAACACCGCGGTGGGTTTCGCGACCGGTCCACGCGGCTCGTAGAGCGCCAGGAACGTGCCGTCCGGCGCGAACATCGCGGTCTGCCCGGCCGCCAGCTCCAGCCCCGGCAGCGGCCGCCCGGTACGGATCGCCGCCGCCTGCGCGTCGTCCGCGTCGTACCGCGGGAAGGTGCCGGCGGCAACGTCCGCGATCGGCAGCCAGTCGAACGACGTCGCCAGCGCCTCCAGCGAATGCGCCACCGACAGCTCGAACGAGCCGACCCGGGTACGCCGGAGCGCGGTCAGGTGACCGCCCACTCCCAGCTGGGCGCCCAGGTCGCGGGCCAGCGCCCGGATGTACGTGCCGCTGGAACAGTCCACCGAGACGTCGACCGAGATGCCGTCGGCGTCCGGCCGTACGTCGAGGACGTCGTACCGGGAGATCGTCACCGCGCGGGCCTTGAGCTCGACCTCCTCGCCGGCCCGGACCCGGTCGTACGCCCGGCGGCCGTCGACCTTGATCGCGGACACCTTCGACGGGACCTGCGAGATCTCCCCGCGGAACCCGTCGACCGCCGCCGCGATCGCGTCCGCGGTCACCCCGTCGACCGGCGCCGTGGCCAGCACCTCGCCCTCGGCGTCGTCCGTGGTCGTGGTCGCGCCCAGCCGGATCGTCGCGTCGTACGACTTGTCCGCCAGCTGCAGGTGGCCGAGCAGCCGGGTCGCCCGGTTGATCCCGACGATCAGCACCCCGGTCGCCATCGGGTCCAGCGTGCCGGCATGCCCGACCTTGCGGGTGCCGGCCAGCTTGCGGATCCGGGCGACGACCGTGTGCGACGTCATACCGCCCGGCTTGTCGACGACCACGATCCCGTCGGACGTGGCCGTGAAGTCGAGGCTCAACGCAGTACTCAGTCCTCGTCGTCGTCTTCGTCGTGCGGCCGCTTGTACGGGTCGGCGTCACCGGCCGGCTTCGCGCCCGCGGCGGCCTTGGCCACCTCGGCGTCGGCCTCGCGGGCCTTGGCCAGCAGCTCCTCGATCTGGCCCGCGTTCTCCGGTACGGCGTCCAGGAAGAACGCCACGCTCGGCGTGTGCCGCAGACCCAGCGCCTTGCCGACCTCGCTGCGGATCAGGCCCTTCGCCGACTCCAGGGCGGCGGCCGTGTTCGCCCGCGCCTGCTCGTCGCCGTACACCGTGTAGAAGACGCTGGCCTCGCGCAGGTCACCGGTCAGCCGGGCGTCGGTGACCGTGACGAACCCGAGCCGCGGGTCCTTCACGCGGCGCTCCAGCAGCTCCGCGACGAGCACCTGGATCCGGTCGGCCAGCTGCTTCGCCCTTGCTTCACCCATCAGGGCTCACTCCCTCATTCATGAACAACGTCCGGAGAGACCGCAGTCTCTCCGGACGCTACTCTCCGGTGACCCGGACCGGGTCACCGCCTACGTCAGCTGCGCGGCTTCTCGCGCAGTTCGAACGCCTCGACGACGTCGCCGATCTTGATGTCGTTGAAGTTGTTGATCGTCAGACCGCACTCGAAGCCCTCGCGGACCTCGGACGCGTCGTCCTTGAACCTCTTCAGCGACGACAGCTCGGAGTTGTCGACGACCACGGCGCCGTCCCGGATCAACCGGACCTTGGCGTTCCGCTTGAGCAGGCCGCTGGTCACCCAGCAACCGGCGATGTTGCCCACCTTCGAGGAGCGGAAGATCTCCCGGATCTCGGCCTGGCCGAGGGTGACCTCCTCGTAGATCGGCTTCAGCATGCCCTTCAGGGCCGCCTCGATGTCGTCGATCGCCGAGTAGATGACCGAGTAGTACCGGACATCCACGCCCTCGCGCTCGGCCAGGTCACCGGCCTTGCCCGCCGGCCGCACGTTGAAGCCGATGATGACGGCGTTCGACGCGATGGCCAGGTTGACGTCGTTCTCGTTGATCGCACCGACACCGCGATCGATGATCCGCAGGTTGACCTCGTCGCCGACCTCGATCCGGACCAGGGCGTCTTCCAGCGCCTCGACCGAACCGGACACGTCGCCCTTGAGGATCAGCAGCAGCTCCTGGGCCTCGCCCTTCTCCATCGAGGCCATGAAGTCCTCGAGGGTCCGGCGGACGCGCCGCTTGGCGTTGGCCGCCGCACGGGCGCGGGCTTCGCGCTTCTCGGCGATCTGCCGGGCCTGGCGGTCGTCGTCGACGACCAGGAACTTGTCACCGGCACCCGGAACCGCGGTCAGACCGAGGACCAGCACCGGACGCGACGGCGTCGCCTCCTCGACCGGGTCGCCGTGCTCGTCGAGCATGGCCCGGACCCGGCCGTACGCCGGACCGACCACCATCGAGTCGCCGACCCGCAGCGTTCCGCGCTGCACCAGCACGGTCGCCACCGGACCACGGCCCTTGTCCAGGTTCGCCTCGATCGCGATGCCCTCGGCGTGCATCTTCGGGTTCGCCCGCAGATCCAGCGCCGCGTCAGCGGTCAGTACGACGCCCTCGAGCAGGCCGTCGATGTTGATCCGGGACTTGGCCGAGACGTCGACGAACATCGTGTCGCCGCCGTACTCCTCGGGCACCAGGCCGTACTCGGTCAGCTGACCGCGCACCTTGGTCGGGTCCGCCGCCGGGACGTCGATCTTGTTCACCGCGACCACGATCGGGACACCCGCCGCGCGGGCGTGGTTCAGCGCCTCGATCGTCTGCGGCATCACGCCGTCGTCGGCCGCGACCACCAGGATGACGATGTCGGTGGCCTGCGCACCACGGGCACGCATGGCGGTGAACGCCTCGTGACCCGGGGTGTCGACGAACGTGATCGCCCGCTCCTGGCCGTCGACCTCGGTGGTCACCTGATACGCACCGATGTGCTGGGTGATACCGCCGGCTTCCTTGGCCTGGACGTTCGCCATCCGGATCGCGTCCAGCAGCTTCGTCTTACCGTGGTCGACGTGACCCATCACGGTCACCACCGGCGGCCGCGGTGCCAGGTCGCTCTCGTCGCCCTCGTCGTTGCCGAAGTCGATGTCGAACGACTGCAGCAGCTCGCGGTCCTCGTCCTCCGGCGAGACGATCTGGACGTCGTAGTTCAGCTCGGTACCGAGCAGCTCGAGCGTCTCCTCGTTCACCGACTGGGTCGCGGTGACCATCTCACCGAGGTGGAACAGCACCTGGACCAGCGACGCCGGGTCGACTCCGACCTTCTCGGCGAAGTCCGTCAGCGAGGCACCACGAGGCAGCTTCACGACCTCGCCGTCACCGTGCTTGACGCGGACGCCACCGACCGCCGGGGCCTGCATGTTGTCGAATTCCTGGCGCTTGGCCCGCTTCGACTTACGGCCACGGCGCGCCGGACCGCCCGGACGCCCGAAGGCACCCTGCGTCCCGCCACGGCCCCGGTTGCCCGGACCCGGACGGCCACCGCCGCCACCGGGCGGGCCGCTCGGGCCGCCGCCACCGGGACGGAAGCCGCCGCCGCCACCGCCGCCACCGCGCGGACCGGCACCCGGGGCACCGCCCGGACGGCCACCGCCGCCACCACCACGGCCGCCACCGGGACCACCGGAGCCGCCACCTGGGCGGCCGGTGAACGTACCGGCCGAGGACTTCGGCATCATCGCCGGGTTCGGGCGCGGAGCACCCGGAACGCCGCCGCCGGCCGGACGCGGCCGGTCACCGCCGCCACCCGGACCACCAGGTCCGCCGGAGCGGCCCTGCGGCGGGCGCGGCGTCGCACCGGCCGGGCTCGGGCCCCGCCGGTCGGAACCGCCGCCACCCGGGCCGGGACGCGGTCCGCGGCCCATGCCCTGGGTCGAGCTGAACGGGTTGTTGCCCGGCCGCGGCGCACCGCCCGGAGCGCCACCCGGACGCGGAGCGCCGGGACGCGGGGCACCCGGACGGGGCGCACCCGGACGCGGGCTGTCGGAACGTGCCGAACCGCCGGAGCGGGCACCTTCGCCGCCCGGACGCGGAGCACCGGGACGCGGGCCGGAGCCCTGGCCACCCGGACGCGGGGCCGCACCCGGACGCGGGCCTTGACCACCCGGACGCGGGCCGGCACCCGGACCACCTGGGCGCGCAGCCGAGGTGTTGTCGCCGGTACCACGGGCCGCCGGCGCAGCCGGGGCCACGCTGTCGGCCGGCCTGGCGGCAGGTGCCTCGAAGGCCGGCGTCACCGGAGCGGCCGGGGTCTCGGCCGGAGCCTGGACCTGGGCCGCCGGAGCGGACTCGGCCGGAGCGGTCTCCTGTCGCGGACCCGGCTTCGGGCCTGGCCGCGGACCCGGGCGGGCGCCCGGAGCCGGAGCGGACTTCACCGGCGCCTCGGCGGCCGGTGCGGACTCGACCGGGGCCGGGGCCTCGGTGCGTGCCTCAGCCGGTGCAGGCCGCTCGGCCGGCACCGGACGGTCGGCCGGCGCGGGGCGCTCGGCCGGAGCCTTCGGGGTGGCCGGCTGGGCCGGCCTCGGAGCCGCGGGGGCGACCGGTGCGGTCGCCTGCGGCGCGGCAGACGTGCTCGCGGCGGCCTTCTTGGCCGTGCGCTTCTTCGGCGGGTTCTTCTCGAACTCCTCCGCCAGCCGCCGAACGACTGGTGCCTCGATCGTCGAGGATGCCGATCGGACGAACTCGCCCATGTCGTTCAGTCTGGTCAGAACGACCTTGCTGGTAACTCCGAGCTCCTTCGCGAGCTCGTAGACCCGGACCTTTGCCACTACTCTCCCTCTGGTCCGAGCCTGGGCGCGGACCGTTAGCTGGCGTACATGCTCATCGCATTGCACTCATCGGTAGACACTCATCGAGTGGTCATGAGTCGATGACCCGCCTTCATGTCGGTCACACGGTCCGGTCAGACCGTGCGTACATCTTGATTATCACGCTGCGCGAGGTAGGCGTGCAGCCCGGTGACGTCGAGCGGGCCCAGGACCCGGAAGGCCCGTGGAAACGCCTTGCGCCGGACAGCCAGCTCGAAGCACTCCGTCGTGGGGTGCAGGTGCGCTCCACGACCAGGTGCCCGACGCCCGGGATCCGGGAGGACAAGTCCTCCGGACACCGTCATCCGCAGCAGATCAGTCGGACTGGACCGCTTCCGGCACCCGATGCAGGTGCGCTCCCGAATGTTGCCAGGACGCGCGTCTGTCACTTGTTCCTCAGGGTGTGGTTGCGACTCAGTCGACCGACCGAGAGATCAGTCTACCTTCTCCGGCTCAGGCGTCACATCGGTATCCGGCCGGATGTCGATCCGCCAGCCGGTGAGCCGGGCCGCGAGGCGGGCGTTCTGCCCTTCCTTGCCGATCGCGAGCGAGAGCTGGTAGTCGGGGACGACGACGCGCGCCGCACGGGCCGCGGCGTCCACCACCTCGACAGACGTAACCTGCGCCGGCGACAGCGCATTCCCGACGAACGTCGCCGGGTCGTCGCTGTGGTCGATGATGTCGATCTTCTCGCCGTGCAGCTCGTGCATGATGTTCCGCACCCGCTGCCCCATGGGCCCGATGCAGGCGCCCTTGCCGTTCACCGACGGATTCAGGGTCCGTACGGCGATCTTCGTCCGGTGACCGGCCTCACGCGCGATCGCGGTGATCTCGACCGTGCCGTCGGCGATCTCCGGGACCTCCAGCGCGAACAGCTTCTTCACCAGGTTCGGGTGGGTCCGGCTGACCGTGATCTGCGGGCCCTTGAAACCCTTCCGGACGCCGACGACGTACACCCGCAGCCGGGAGCCGTGCTCGTACTGCTCCCCCGGCACCTGCTCGGGCGCCGGCAGGACGGCCTCGATCTTGCCCAGGTCGACCATCACCGACCGCGGGTCGCGGCCCTGCTGGACGACGCCGGACACGATGTCGCCCTCCTTGCCGGAGAACTCGCCGTACCGGACCTCGTCCTCGGCGTCGCGGAGCCGCTGCAGGATGATCTGCTTGGCGGTGGTGGCCGCGATCCGGCCGAAGTCGTCCGGGGTGTCGTCGTACTCGCGGGCCACGGTGCCGTCCTCGGCGAGCTCCCGCGCGAAGATGGTCACGTGCCCGGTCCGCCGGTCGAGCTCGGCGCGGGCGTGCTGCTGCGCGCCCTCGGTGCGGTGGTACGCGACCAGCAGCGCCTGCTCGATCGCCTCCACGACCACGTCCAGGGAGATGTCCTTCTCCCGTTCCAGCGACCGCAGCACGGCCATGTCGATGTCCATGTCAGTTCTCCTCCACCGTGCCGTCGGCAGGTGTTTCTACGCCGTCAAATGTCTCAGTGTCGTTGCCGGCAGCCCGGTTGAACTCGATCTGGACCTTCGCTTTTGCGACGTCGGCGTACGCGACGCTCTGCCGCGTGCCGTCGACGTCCAGTTCGGCCGCCTCGTCGGAGGCGGACTTGATCCGGCCGGTGAGCGTCTCACCCGCGGCCAGCTCGACCTTGACCAGCCGGTCGAGGTTGCGCCGCCAGTGCCGGGGCAGGGTGAGCGGCCGGTCCACGCCGGGGCTGGAGACCTCCAGCGTGTACGCGCCCTCGCCCATGATGTCGTCGGCGTCGAGCGCCTTGGAGATCGCCCGGGTGACCTCGGCGACGTCGTCGAGGCTGATGCCGCCGTCGGAGTCGACCAGCACGCGCAGCAACCGGCGGCGGCCGGCCGGCGCGATGTCGGCGGCCTCCAAGTCGCAGCCGAACTGCTCGACGATCGGCCGCAGGAAGTTCTCGAGGCTCGTGGTGTCCGTGTGACCCTTGTGGTCCGGCTTTCGGCTCACAGGTTGACCTGCCTCTCTCCAGTTGTGCACCCGTTGTGCCCGCGGCGGTTCCGCCGAGAGCAGTAGCCCACCCTATCCGCCCGGTGCCCGGATCGCGCTCATCGGGCCGTCCCCGGGCCGGGTCGTGGGCGTGTCACCAGGTATCGTTCCGGCGTGCCTGAACGCCACCTGAGACGACGTACGGTCGTGGTGACCGCTGCCCTGGTTCCCGGCGCGGCCGCCCTGACCGGCTGCAAGGACGACCCGGCCGCGTCCGGTACGCAGGGCACCAATGGCGCCGTGAACGGTACGACGTCACCCGGACCGACCGCGGAGACGCCGACGGCCGACCCGGCTGTCGTGGCCGCACTCAGCGCCGCGGCGACCCAGGTGACTCAATTGTCCCAGCTCTACACAACCGCGGCGCAGAAGTTCCCCGCGCTCCGGGCGCAGCTGGCGGCGGGCGCGAAGTACCACGTCAGCCACCTGGCGAAGCTCAAGGAGACGGCAGGTGTGACCGCCCAGCCGGCGAAGGCCGCCGCTCCGGCGAGTTCGCAGGCTGCCGCGCTGTCCGCGATCGCCAAGCAGGAGAAGGCCGCGGCCACCGCGCAGGTGGCGGCCGCCGCGAAGCTGTCCGGCGCTCCGGCCAGGCTGCTCGCCGAGATCGCCGCCTCCGAGTCCCAGCTCAGCATCACTCTGGCCCCCGCCAAGAAGAAAGCAGCCGCATCGTGAACGAGGTCGACGCCCTCCAGGCCGCGCTCGCCGGTGAGCATGCGGCGGTGTACGGCGTCGGCGTGGCCGGTGGGAAGCTGAACGGCGCCCGGTTCCGCGCGGCGACCGACCTGTTCGGGGCGCATCGCGACAACCGCGACCACCTGAGCGCGTTGATCGTCGCCGCCGGCCAGACCCCGGTCGCGGCCCAGCCGGCGTACCAGCTCCCGCAGCCGGTCACGAACGCCGCGACGGCGACCGCCCTGATCCTGTACGTCGAACGCCGGATCGCCGCCGTGTACGGCGACCTCGTCGAGGCCGCCGAGCAGGCACCGGTCCGGCTGTTCGCGATCGACGCCCTGCAGACCGCGGCCGGCAACCAACTGGCCTGGGGCGGCGCGCCGATCGCGTTCCCCGGCGCGGTGTCCTAGAGCGAGCGGACCCAGTTCTCCAGGAGGGTCGCGCCGGCGTCGCCGGACTTCTCCGGGTGGAACTGCGTCGCCGTCAGCGGCCCGTTCTCGACCGCGGCGACGAACTTGTCCCCGCCGTACGTCGTCCAGGTGACCAGCGGGGCCACCGAGGCGCGGGCGTCGTCGAGCTCCCAGGTGCGGACGCCGTACGAGTGCACGAAGTAGAAGCGCTCCTTCTCCACGCCGTCGAACAGCGTCGTCCCGGACGGTACGTCGACCGTGTTCCAGCCCATGTGCGGCACCGGCTGGGCGTCCTCGGGCCGCAGGCGCTCGACGGTACCGGGCCACTGCTCGCAGCCGTCGGTCTCGACGCCGTGCTCGATCCCGCGGGCGAACAGGATCTGCATGCCGACGCAGATCCCCAGCACCGGGCGGCCGCCGGTCAGCCGGCGATCGACCACGACGTCGCCACGGACCGCCTTCAACCCGGTCATGCAGGCCTCGAACGCGCCGACGCCCGGCACCAGCAGGCCGTCGGCGTTACTGGCCTCGTCGAAGTCCGCGGTCACCGTGACGTCGGCCCCGACCCGTTGCAGGGCACGCTCTCCCGACCGGATGTTGCCGCTGCCGTAGTCGAGCAGGACGACCTTCTTGCTCACAGAGCACCCTTGGTGGACGGGATGCCCGGCTGCCGCGGGTCGTGCTCGGCGGCGGCCCGCAGCGCCCGCGCGAACGCCTTGAACTGCGCCTCGACGATGTGGTGCGGGTCGCGGCCCGACAACACCCGGATGTGGACGCAGATCGCCGCGTTGAACGCCAGCGTCTCGAACACGTGCTGGGTCAGCGATCCGGCGTAGTCGCCGCCGATGATCGCGTACACCTGACCCTCCGGCTCGCCGGTGTGCACACAGTACGGCCGGCCGGACAGGTCGACCGTGCAGTGCACGAGCGCCTCGTCCAGCGGGACCGTCGCGTCACCGAACCGGCGGATGCCGCGCTTGTCACCCAGCGCCTCGCGCAGCGCCTGGCCGATACCGATCGCGGTGTCCTCGACCGTGTGGTGCGCGTCGATCTCCAGGTCGCCGACCGTGTTCACGTGCAGGTCGAGCAGCGCGTGCTTGGCCAGCGCGTTGAGCATGTGGTCGTAGAAGCCCACACCGGTGGAGATGTCGGCCCGGCCGGTGCCGTCCAGGTCGAGCTCCACCAGGACCTTGGACTCGCTCGTTTCGCGGTCGATCCGCGCGCTGCGGGTCATGATTGCCTTCCCGTGTCGGTCTTGAGGATGCGCTCCAGCGAGGCGCGGAACGCCGCCATCTCCTCGCCGGTGCCGATCGAGACCCGGAGCCAGCCGTCCGGCCCGGTCTCGCGGATCAGTACGCCGTCGTCGAGCAACGCCCGCCAGACCGCGTGCCGGTCCGCGAACGTCCCGAACAGCACGAAGTTCGCGTCCGAGTCGACCGCGCGGAGGCCCAGCGAACGCAGCCAGTCGACGGTCTCGTCGCGCTCGATCCGCAGCTGCTCGACCCGGCCGAGCAGTTCGCCGGCGTGCCGCAGCGCCGCGCGGGCGGTCGCCTGCGTCACCGCGGACAGGTGGTACGGCAGCCGGACGATCCGCAGCGCGTCCACGAACTGCTTGCTCGCGGCAAGGTATCCGACCCGCCCGCCGGCCATCGCGAACGCCTTCGACATCGTGCGCGAGACGGCCAGGTTCGGGTACGACGGCAGCAGCGACACCGCACTGGGCGTCCCGGCCCGGCGGAACTCGGCGTACGCCTCGTCGACCACCACGACCGAGCCGAGCGCCGCGGCCTGCGCGACGATCGCCTCGGTCACGTCGATCGGCAGCGCCGTACCGGTCGGGTTGTTCGGCGAGGCGAGCAGCACGACCGACGGGCGGTGCCGGGAGATCGCGGCGATCGCCTTGCTCCGGTCGAGCGTGAAGTCCTCGGCACGGCGGCCGGTGACCCAGGCCGTGTTCGTGTCCCGCGCGTACTCCGGATACATCGAGTACGTCGGCGCGAACGACAGTGCCGTACGGCCCGGGCCGCCGAAGGCCTGCAGGATGTGCAGCATCACCTCGTTGGACCCGTTCGCCGCCCACAGCTGCTCGGGCTCCAGTTGCGCGCCGGACTCATGGGCCAGGTACGCCGCGAGGTCCGCGCGCAGGCCGAGGAACTCGCGGTCCGGGTAGCGGTTCATCCCGCGCGCCGCCTCCGCCACCGAGGCGGCGACGTCCTGGACGGTGTCCTCGCTCGGCGGGTACGGATTCTCGTTGACGTTCAGGAGGATCGGGACGTCGAGCTGCGGGGCGCCGTACGGCTCGAAGCTCTTCAGCTCCTCGCGAATCGGCAGCCCGTCGAAGCGGCCCATCACCGCTCCCCTGGGAACCGCGCCGACACCGCGGCGCCGTGGGCGGGCAGGTCCTCGGCGTGCGCCAGCGCGAGCACGTGGCCGGCGACCTCGTGCAGCGCGTCGCGGGAGTAGTTGATGACGTGCACGGCTTTCAGGAAGCTGCGCACGGACAGGCCGGACGAGTGGCACGCGCAGCCGGCGGTCGGCAGCACGTGGTTGGAGCCGGCGCAGTAGTCGCCGAGCGAGACCGGCGACCAGGCACCGACGAAAATCGCGCCGGCATTGGTGATCTGCCCGGCACGCTCCTCGGCGTCCACGGTCTGGATCTCAAGGTGCTCGGCGGCGTACGCGTCCACGACGGCCGTGCCCTGGTCCAGGTCGTCGACCAGCACGACGGCGGACTGCTGCCCTGACAGCGCTTCGGTGACGCGCTCGACGTGCTTGGTCCGCGTCACCTGGCCCGGGAGCTCTGCCTCCACGGCGGCGGCGAGGGTCTCGGACGGTGTGACCAGCACGCTGGCGGCCATCGGGTCGTGCTCGGCCTGGCTGATCAGGTCCGCGGCGACGTGCGCCGGGTCCGCGGTGTCGTCGGCGAGGATCGCGATCTCGGTGGGCCCGGCCTCGGAGTCGATGCCGACGTCGCCCAGCAGGAACCGCTTGGCGGCGACCACGTAGATGTTGCCGGGACCTGTGATCAGATTGACCTTCGGGCAGCCCTCGAAGCCGTACGCGAACCCGGCGATCGCCTGCGCGCCGCCCATCGCGTACACCTCCTCGATCCCGAGAAGCGCACACACCGCCAGCACCGTCGGGTGCGGCAGTCCGCCGAACTCCTTCTGTGGCGGGGATGCCACGGCGAGCGACGGCACCCCGGCGACCTGTGCCGGTACGACGTTCATGACGACGCTCGACGCCAACGGCGCCCGACCACCCGGCACGTACAGCCCGACGCGCTGCACCGGCACGAACCGCTGCGTGACCCGGCCGCCCGGTGCGGGCTCCGACGCGACGTCCGCGGTCAGCTCGTCCTCGCTGACCTCGCGCACCCGGCGGATCGACTCCTCGAAGGCACTCCGCACCACCGGGTCGAGCTCCTCCAGCGCGGTCTTCAGCGCCTCCGCCGGGACCCGGACGTCCTCGACCCGCACATGGTCGAACTTCTCGCCGTACTCCCTGATCGCCGCGAGTCCGCGATGGCGGACGTCCAGGCAGATCGGACGGACGACGTCGAGGGCAGCCTCGACGTCGAACACAGCTCGGGGGACCAGGGCCTGGAGGTTCAGCACCTCACCAGCCGCCACTCGGCCCCGCAGGTCGACGCGGCGAATCATGCCGTCAGTCTAGTGGTCGCCACCCCCGCCGCCGACCGGCTATCCACAGGCCGGCCGGTCACGGCACGTGAGCACGCTGGTTGTCCACTAGGCTCGTCGGCATGGACTCCCGCCTGCCGTTGCTCACTGTCGACACGGTGATCTTTCCCGGGCTGGTGGTGGCGATTCCGGTCACCGACGTGCAGGGGCGTGCGGTGGTCCGCGACCTGGTCGAGAACGGCGGGGAGCTGGTCTGCGGGGCGCTCGCGGTGCGGGACGGGTACGAGCTCGGCGAGCGGGTGTTCCGGTCGCTGTACGGGACCGGGTGCGCGGCAACGATCTCCGAGATCGCGGTGGACGCGGACGAGGACGGGCCGATCGAGGTCACGCTGACCGGCAACCGGCGGTTCAAGGTGTCCGAGCTGGACGGCAGCGGCGACTACCTGGTCGCGGACGTCGAGTGGCTGGACGACGACCTCGGCGACGACCCGTTGGGCACGGCAACGATCGCGCTGGAGCGGTTCCGCAAGTACGCCGACGCGGTCAGCGAGATCAGCCGCCCCGGCCTGCACCTCGGCGAGCTGCCCGACAACCCGAGCACGCTGTCGTACCTGATGTCCGCCGCGATGAAGCTGATGACACCCGACCGGCAGAAGCTCCTCGAGGCCGCCGACGCCACCACCCGCCTCGCCCAACTGGTCGGCCTCCTGGACAGCGAACTCGCCGCCATCGCGGCCCTCCCGTCGCTGCCCGCCACCGACCTGATCACCTGGTCGGCCCTCTCCCCCAACTGACCTCAGACCTGGTGGGGTCGCGCTTCGGTTCCTAGTCTGGGGTGATCTGGGGAGGAGTCGGGGCGATGTACGTACTGATCACGGGTGGAACGAACGGGATCGGGCTGGCGGGTGCGCGGGAACTGGTCGCGCGCGGGGCCCGGGTCGGTCTGGTGGCGCGGGACCGGGACAAGGCCGAGCGGGTCGCGGCCGAGCTCGACGAGGCGGACGTGTTCGAGGCGGACCTGACGTCGCAGGCGTCGATCCGGAAGATGATCGGCGACGTCACGGGGCGGGCGCCGGCGATCGACGTACTGGTCAACAACGCGGGCGCGATCTTCGGCACGCACCAGGTCTCGCCGGAGGGGATCGAGCTGACCTGGGCGCTGAACGTGGTCGCGCCGTACCTGATCACCACCCAGCTCGCCACCCACCTCGCGCCGGGCGCCCGGGTGATCGGGACCGCGTCGGACGAGCACGCGAAGGCGAAGCGGATCGACTTCGGCGACCTCGGCGGCGACCGGTACTTCTCCGGGCCGTCCCGGCTGGCGGGCGGTTCGCTGCGGCGGTACGGCGAGACCAAGCTCGCGCTGATCCTGCTGAGTGGCGAGCTGGCCCGGCGGATGCCGACGATCCACACGTACACGTTCGAGCCGGGGCTGGTCGCGACCGGGTTCAACACGAACAACGGCCGGCTGATGAAGCTGATGATGGCGATGACCAAGCCGTTCGCGCGGACGCCGGAGCAGGGCGCCGCCACGCTCGTCTGGCTGGCCACGTCGCCGGACGTCGCGGACGAGACGGGCCTGTACTACTCCCGCGAACGCCGTACCGAGCCCTCCCCCGCGGCACAGGACCGGGAGGCGGCCGAGCAGCTCTGGTCAACCCTGATCGAGCAGACGCTACCGAAATGAATCCCATCCCGGTATGGTCGTGGTATGAGCAAACAGATCACCGTCCGGTTGCCGGATGACCTGGTCGACTTCATGGACGAGCTGGTCGCCACCGACAAGGCGACCAGCCGGGCGTCCGTGGTCGCCCGGGCGATGGAACGCGAACGCCGCCGCGAGCTCGCGGCCCGCGACCTGGCCGTGCTGAGTCAGCACGGCGGGTACCCCGACCTCGAAGGCCTGGCCCCGGCGGCCGCCGGCACAGTACTCGAACTCGACTGATGCGTCCGCTGCACATCGCCCGGCTCGACAAACCGCGGCCGGTGGTGGTGCTGACCCGCGAACTCATCCGCCCGCGGCTGACCAACGTCACGGTCGCCCCGATCACCAGCACGATCCGCGGCCTGTCCACCGAGGTACTGGTCGGGGTCGACAACGGCCTGGACCACGCCAGCGCGATCTCCTGCGACAACATCCAGACCATCCCGAAGTCGCAGCTCGGCCGGCTGATCGGCTACCTGCACCCCGACCAGGAACCCGCCCTGGCCGAGGCCATCAACATCGCGTTCGACCTGGAGCTCTAACCGAGCTTCGAGATGTCCCGTACGGCGCCCTTGTCCGCGCTGGTGGCCATCGCGGCGTAGGTCTTCAGGGCGTTGGACACCTTGCGGTCGCGGTTCTTCGGCGCGTACACGCCGCCGAGAGCCGCCTCGCGGGTGGCCAGCTCCTCGTCGGAGACGAGCAGCTCGATCGAGCGGTTCGGGATGTCGATCCGGATCCGGTCGCCGTCCTGGACCAGGGCGATCGTCCCGCCGGCGGCCGCCTCGGGCGACGCGTGCCCGATCGAGAGTCCCGACGTACCGCCGGAGAAGCGGCCGTCGGTGATCAGCGCGCAGACCTTGCCGAGTCCGCGGCCCTTCAGGTACGAGGTCGGGTACAGCATCTCCTGCATGCCCGGGCCGCCCTTCGGGCCCTCGTAGCGGATCACCACGACGTCGCCGGGCGTGACCTGCTTGGCGAGGATCTTCTCGACGGCCTCCTCCTGCGACTCGCACACCACCGCGGGGCCTTCGAAGGTCCAGATCGACTCGTCCACGCCGGCCGTCTTCACGACGCAGCCGTCGACGGCCAGGTTGCCCTTCAGTACGCCGAGACCGCCGTCCTTGGAGTACGCGTGCTCGCGGTCGCGGATGCAGCCGCCGGCCGCGTCGGTGTCCAGCGTCTCCCACCGCTCCGACTGCGAGAACGCCGTCGCGGACCGCTTGCAGCCCGGCGCCGCGTGCCACAGCTCGACGGCCTCCGGCGACGGCGATCCGCCGCGCACGTCCCAGGTCTTCAGCCAGTCGTCGATCGAGTCGCTGTGCACGGTGTGCACGTTCTCGTTCAGCAGGCCGGCGCGGTGCAGCTCGCCCAGGATCGCGGGGATGCCCCCGGCCCGGTGCACGTCCTCCATGTAGTACGTACCGCCCGGGGCGACGTTCGGCGCGACCTTCGCCAGGCACGGGACCCGGCGGGAGACGGCGTTGATGTCGTCCAGGTCGAACCCGACCTCGGCCTCCTGCGCGGCGGCCAGCAGGTGCAGGATCGTGTTCGTCGAGCCGCCCATCGCGATGTCCAGGGCCATCGCGTTGCCGAAGGCCTCCTTGGACGCGATGTTCCGCGGCAGCACCGTGGCGTCGTCGTTGTCGTAGTACCGCTTCGTGATCTCCACGACGGTTTCGCCGGCCTTCTCGTACAGGGCGCGACGAGCGGTGTGGGTGGCCAGGACGGACCCGTTGCCGGGCAGCGACAGGCCGATCGCCTCGGTCAGGCAGTTCATCGAGTTCGCGGTGAACATGCCGGAACAGGAGCCGCAGGTCGGGCAGGCGTTCTCCTCGATCCGCAGGATGTCGGCGTCGGAGACGTTCTCGTTCACGGCCTCGGACATCGCGTCGATCAGGTCGAGCTTGCGGACCGTGCCGTCGACCAGCGTCGCCCGGCCGGCCTCCATCGGGCCGCCGGAGACGAACACGGTCGGGATGTTCAGCCGGAGCGCGGCGTTCAGCATGCCGGGGGTGATCTTGTCGCAGTTCGAGATGCAGACCAGCGCGTCCGCGCAGTGCGCCTCGACCATGTACTCGACCGAGTCGGCGATCAGGTCCCGGGACGGCAGGCTGTAGAGCATGCCGCCGTGGCCCATCGCGATCCCGTCGTCGACGGCGATCGTGTTGAACTCGCGGGCGATCCCGCCGGCCGCGTGGATCGCCTCGGACACGATCCGGCCGACCGGGGCCAGGTGGGTGTGGCCGGGGACGAACTCGGTGAAGCTGTTCGCCACCGCGATGATCGGCTTCCCGAAGTCCTCCCGGGCTACCCCCGAGGCCTGCATGAGCGCGCGGGCGCCCGCCATGTTGCGGCCGTGGGTGACAGTGCGGGACCTCAGAGCAGGCACGACGATCTCTCCTTAGGTGTGCGTACCTTCCGATACTGCCACGCCCGTCCGGATGCCGGTACGGCGGTCCCGGATTCTGGAGTACTGATTTCTGTCGGCGGCCGGTTCTAGCCTGCTCACATGGGATACGCGACCCGCGCGGTGCACCCGGCGCTGCGGCCGTACGTCGGAGACGTGGTCGGCTACGCGTCCGACGCGCCGCCGCCGGAGGTGCACCGTGGGCTGCCGTCGCGCCATCTCACGATCGTGGTCACGCTCGACGAGCCGTTGGGCGTCTCGTGGCCGGGCGGCCGGCTGCAGAAGCACGACGCGTTGATCGGCGGGCTGCACTCCACCGCGGTCGTGATCGCCGGTACGGCGAGCCGCGCCGGCGTGCAACTGTCCCTCACCCCCGCGGCCGCGCGGACGCTCCTCGGGGTGCCGCCCGGTGAGCTCGGGTCCGTGGTCCTTGATCTCGACGAGTTCCTCGGCCGGCGCGGTCGCGAGCTGACCGAGCAACTCCGCGAGGCTCCGACGTGGGACCTGCGCTTCGACCTGCTCGAGGGCCTGCTGCTGCGGCGGCTCGGGGAGCGCCGGCCCGTCGAGGCGCGTCCCGAGCTCGGATGGGCCTGGTTGCGGTTGTGCGAGTCCGCGGGCGCCATCGGCGTACAGGAGCTGGCAGCCGAGGTCGGGTGGAGCCGGCGGCATCTGACGGACTGTTTCACCACCGAGTTCGGGCTGGCGCCGAAGGTCGCGTCCCGGGTGCTGCGGTTCGAGCGCGCCACGGCGTACCTGCGTCGCCGGCCCCGGACGCGGCTCGTCGACGTCGCGGCCGCCGCCGGGTTCGCCGACCAGTCGCACCTGACCCGCGAGTTCCAGTCGATCGCGGGCTGCTCGCCACGGCAGTGGATGGCCGAGGAACTGCCGAACTTGCCGAGTAATCCACAGGCTGCGGCGATCGTGTCGGCATCGGCCGCCGGGACTCACTAAACTCGCCGGGGTGAGTGACACGACCGAACTTCCCGACTCCGAAGCCCTTCAGGTCCTCCGGCGGGTGTTCGGGTACGACGCCTTCCGCGGCGAGCAGGCCGCCATCATCGACACGGTGGTGGCGGGCGGCGACGCGCTGGTGCTGATGCCGACCGGCGGCGGCAAGTCGCTGTGCTACCAGATCCCGTCGCTGGTGCGGTCCGGGGTGGGGGTGGTGATCTCGCCGCTGATCGCGCTGATGCAGGACCAGGTCGACGCGCTGACGGCCCTCGGCGTCCGGGCGGGATTCCTGAACTCCACGCAGGACTTCGAGCAGCGCCGTGAGGTGGAGCAGGCGTTCCTGACCGGCGAGCTCGACCTGCTGTACCTGGCGCCCGAGCGGTTGCGGGTCGAGGGCACGGTGCGGCTGCTCGACCAGGGCAAGATCGCGCTGTTCGCGATCGACGAGGCGCACTGTGTGTCGCAGTGGGGCCACGACTTCCGGCCCGACTACCTGATGCTGTCCGAGCTGCACGAGCGCTGGCCCGACGTGCCGCGGATCGCCTTGACCGCGACGGCGACCGAGGCGACCCACCAGGAGATCGCGACCCGGCTGAAGCTGGACGAGGCGAAGCACTTCGTCGCGAGCTTCGACCGGCCGAACATCCAGTACCGGATCGTCGCGAAGGACAGCCCGCAGCGGCAGCTGCTCGAGCTGCTGCGCACCGAGCACGCGGGCGATGCCGGCATCGTGTACTGCCTGTCCCGGAACAGCGTCGAGAAGACCGCGGCGTTCCTCACCCAGAACGGGATCGAGGCGGTGCCGTACCACGCCGGCCTGGACAGCCGGACCCGCGCGCAGAACCAGGCCCGCTTCCTCCGTGAGGACGGGCTCGTCGTGGTCGCGACGATCGCGTTCGGGATGGGCATCGACAAGCCGGACGTCCGGTTCGTCGCGCATCTCGACCTGCCGAAGTCCGTCGAGGGCTACTACCAGGAGACCGGTCGCGCGGGCCGCGACGGGCAGCCGTCGACGGCCTGGCTGGCGTACGGTCTGCAGGACGTCGTGCAGCAGCGGAAGATGATCGACACCTCCGAGGGCGACCTCGCGCACCGGCGCCGGCTGGGCGCGCATCTGGACGCGATGCTCGCGTTGTGCGAGACCGTCGAGTGCCGCCGTTCGCAACTCCTGGC
Organism: Kribbella sp. NPDC059898; assembly: GCF_042730855.1. Lineage (NCBI taxonomy): Bacteria > Bacillati > Actinomycetota > Actinomycetes > Propionibacteriales > Kribbellaceae > Kribbella > Kribbella sp. NPDC059898. The sequence continues at coordinate 74,887 of NZ_JBHWKR010000006.1, read as the reverse complement.
GTACTTCGGCCAGCAGGGCGAGGCCTGCGGGAACTGCGACACCTGCCTGACACCGCCCGAGTCCTGGGACGGCACGATCGCGGCGCAGAAACTACTGTCGACGGTGTACCGGTTGCAGCACGAGCGAGGGCAGAAGTTCGGCGCCGGGCAGCTGATCGACATCCTGCTCGGCAAGGAGACCGACAAGGTCAAACAGTTCCGGCACGACCAGCTCACCGTGTTCGGGATCGGCACCGAGCTGAAGGACACCGAGTGGCGGGGCGTGGTCCGGCAGCTGCTCGCGTCGCAGCTGCTCGCGGTCGAGGGCGACTACGGCACGCTCGTGCTGACCGAGGACAGCGGCGAGGTGCTCGGCCGGCGGCGCGAGGTGATGATGCGCCGCGAGCCCGAGCGGCTCCGGTCGAAGTCCCGGTCGTCGTCCGGTTCGAAGAAGGTGGCCGTGGACCTGCCGCCGGAGGCCGCGCCGGTGTTCGAGCGGTTGCGCGCATGGCGGGGCGCGGTCGCCAAGGAGCAGGGCGTCCCGGCGTACGTCATCTTCCACGACGCGACGCTGCGCCAGATCGCGACCGAGCTGCCGTCCTCGCTGACGGAGCTCGGCACGATCAGCGGCGTCGGCGAGAACAAGCTCGCCAAGTACGGCGACGGCGTACTGGAGGCACTCGCCGCGGAGTGATGTCGAAACCGGCGCCGGGTGTTCGACGCGTAGCCAGAGGGCGCGCCGCGCCCGGTCTGGAGGAACGTTATGTCCGCATCGGTGCTGTTGATGTCGATGTCCGTCGACGGGTACGTCGCCGGGCCGCACGACCGGCCGGGCAACCCCGGCGGTGACGACTTCATGCGGCTGCACGACTGGTACCTGCAGCCCGACGGGTCGGTCGGCCGTCCCGCGGGCGAGGCCGGGTCGATCTGGGACGCGATGCAGGCGACCGGGGCGGTCGTCGTCGGTCGGCGTACGGCGGAACAGGTCGACTACTACGGCGGCGACCACCACGGCGTACCGCTGTTCGTGGTGAGTCACGACCCGCCGGCGGTGCCGTACGAGCAGGTGCACTTCGTCGGTGACATCGAGACCGCGATGGCGCGGGCGAAGGAAGCCGCCGGTGATCGCGACGTGCTGGTGCACGGTGCGATGACGGCGCGGACCGCGTTGGCGGCCGGGGTCCTCGACGAGTTGCAGCTGAGCCAGGTGCCGGTGCTGTTCGGCAGCGGTCTGCGACTGTTCGACGTACTTCCGCACCGCATCGAGCTGGAGATCGCCCGCGTGATCGACACTCCGCAGGCGACCCACATCCGCTACCGGGTCAGCTGAGCAAGGGTTCGACGGCCTTGGCCAGCTCGGCCATCCGGCGGTCGATGCTGCGTCCGCCGTCGGCGAGGATCAGCGCGATCGAGACGCGCTTCGCGGGAACGACGACCAGCAGGCTGGTGTGGTCGGGCATGTCGCCGCGGTGCCCGTACGCGTCGCCGAGGCCGAACTGACGGGTGAACAGCATCGTTCCGAGGCCGTACTGGCCGTCGCCGTCGGTCATCTGGCTGACCAGCTCGGCCGGGATCACCCGCCCGCCGTACAGTTGGTAGCCCCAACGAGCGACGGTCGGCGCGTCGGCCGCCAGCCCGCCCGGGGCCGCGGCCAGGCTGGCGAACGCACGGCACGGCAGGTAGCCGTCCGGCACGCCGCACGCCGGATCGTCGTCGACGGCCGCGGGCGGCTGGGGCTTCTCCCCGTCCTGGAACGCGGCGTGCCGCAGCCCCGCCGGCGCGGCCAGGTCGCGGCGCAGCGCCGCGGCCAGCGGCAGCCCGGTGAGCTTCTCGATCAGCATGCCGAGCAGTACGTAGCTCGGATTGCTGTAGATGAAGGCCTGTCCGGGCTCACCGAGCCGGCCGTCGCCGACGAAGTTCAGCGACTCCGCGAGCGTCCAGTGCTTCTCCGGCGCCGCCGCGGCAGCCCGGTCGAGCCGGGCGAAGTCGCCCGGCTGATAGTCCGGTACGGCGGCCGTCATCGCCAGGTGTTGCCGCACGGTCGCGTAGTTCGCGGTCAGCCGGTGTGGGACGTACCGCGAGAGCGGCAGCTCCAGGTTGGGGCTGCCCTTGCTCGCGAGCAGCAGTACCTCGGCCGCGATGAACGTCTTCGTGATGCTGGCGACGGCCATGCTCGTGTCGGCGCGCAACGGCGTACCGCGACTGTCCGTTCCGGCGGCGCCCGACCAGGTCCAGCGGTCGGTGACGACCGCGGCCGTGGCACCGCGCGAACCGGACGGGCTGTCGGGGAACTGGACGATCTGCGCCAGCTCGTCCTGCAGCGCCTTCGCCTTACCCGGCGCAAGGACCTGAGTCCCCGGCGCCGGAAAGGCGGCAGGCGTCTCCGGCGCGGGTACCGGTACCTCTCCCCCACCAGAGCACCCCACCAACGCAATCACCAGCAGGGCGGTTGCGCTCCACCTCATCCTCCGATGATGGCACCGTTCAGACCTGCGAGATGTAGAGGCGGTTGCCGTCGGGGTCGCGGAGGCTGAACATCGGCGGGGTGCCCGGCCATTCGAGGAGCTCGTCGGTGTCGACGCCGGCGTCCAGGAAGTGCTGGTGCGCGGTCTTCGCGTCCGGGCTGCCCATCCGGATGCCGGTGTCGACGCCGGCCGGGTTGCCTTCGCTCTCCGGGACCAGCGCGATGCTCGCGACCGACCCGGCGGGGGCGACGACGAGCCAGCGGCCGCCGAACTGCGGCAGCGGTACGTCCAGCCGGACCTCGAAGCCCAGCGTCTCGGTGTAGAACGCCAGCGCCCGGTCCTGGTCGCGCACTGGTACGCCGACGGTCCGGATCTCGGTGATGTGGTTCATCGTGGTTCTCCTCGTGGTGTGAAGTGGCGCTTTCACTCAGAGGTAGAAGCCGTCCCGGGCTTTTCGACATACGAAGAAGCCCCGGATGCCAAAAAAATGGTCCGGGGCTTCTTCGGCAACTACTGACTACTTGGCAACGACCCGCAGTGTGAACTCGCCCTCGCCGTCACCGGTCGAGCGGGAGACGATGCCCGCCGACTTCAGCGCGGCCAGGTCCTTGTTGTCGGAGACCCGCGGGCTCAGCGAGCCGAGGGCGGCGAAATCGACGTACCCGATCATCACCGCGTTCTTGGTGTCCGGCACCGCCTGCTTGAAGCCGTCCGTCGAGCCGAGGTTGCCGCCCTTCAGCACCTCGTCGGCATACTCCTTGCTGGTCGCCGCCACCAGCGTCTTGTCGTCCTTCGCGGTCTCGATCGGGATGTTCGCCGACGACCGCTCGCGGAGCAGCGTGGTCAGCTTCTGCACCACCGGCTCGGCCTTCGACGGGTCGGTCTCCATCCGGATCGCGACCTTCGGGCCGTTCGCGGTGTCCTTGTCCATCGCGACCGCGAGGTTCTTGCCGGCCAGCGTCTTCAGGTCGTCCGGCAGCTTCAGGCCGGTCTCCTCGGTGATCTGGTCGATCATCGGCTGCAGGTTCTCGCCGCCGGACTTCTGGATCTGCTGCCAGGCGGTGTCGATCAGCGACTCGCCACCGGAGACCGCGATCGCGCCCGCCGTGGTGTCCGGCAGCTTGCTGATCACGTCCCCGGCGTTCGCGGACCCGACCTTGACGCTCTTGTCGCCGTGCCCGATCGCCTTCAGCTCGACGTACGACGGGTCGAACCGCAGCGCCACGGCCGCGGTCGCGTCACCGAGACCGGCCAGCTGGCTGGACTCGACCTTGCCGCTCATCGACGCGATCGCCTTCATGTCCGCCCAGCCGGAGACGAAGCCCTGCTCGCCGAGCTTGTCCATGTCCGCCTTGTACTTGGCGTTCTTGCTCAGCGGGTTGTCCTTCGCGGCGGCGACGGCCGAGTCGACGGTCGCCTGGTCCTCGCCGAGGATCATGTAGCCGTCGGTGAACGCCCGGCCCGGCTTCTTGTCCTCGTGCGCGAGCAGCTTGTCCATGCCCTTGTTCGCCGCGTCCTGGTCCTTCACCTGGACGGCGACCACCGGGACCGGCGAGCTCTTGCCCTCGGCGGGCGGCAGCGCGGCGAACCCGGCGCGGTCGCCCAGCCACGGCTTGATGTCCTTGTCGTAGTCGACGTCCGCGAGATCGCTGCCGGCCGACTTCTTGATCTGCTCGAACAGCTTCTGCCGCAGGTCGTCCTGCTCACCCGTGAGCCCGAGGTTGTCCTTCACCGACGGGAACTTCATCATGAACCGGATCGCGTTGACCTTCTGGCCGGCCGACGGGTTCAGGTCGATGCGGGCGTACCCGACCGCGGTGCCCGGCAGTACATCGGCCGGCTGCTTGCCGCCGCCACCGAGCTTGCCGTAGGCGAAGATGCCGCCGCCGGCGACCACCAGCACCATCGCGAGCGCCGCGACGATCGGGATCAGCTTGCCGCGCTTCTTCTTCGGCTCCGGCTGCCACTGCTGCGGACCGCCGTACCCGGGTCCCTGCGGCGGTTGCCCGCCGATGTGCAGCTGCTCGTACGACCCCTGCGCCGACTGCCCGTACTGCGAGGCGCCTTGCTGCGCGTACTGCTGGCCGTACTGCTGGCCGTACTGCGGACCACCCGGCTGCGGACCCCCGTGCTGCGGCCCGCCGTACTGCTGGCCACCCTGCTGCGGGCCGCCGTACTGCTGGCCCTGCTGCGGGTAGCCCTGCTGGCCCGGCTGCTGCGGACCCGGACGGCCCTGCTGCGGCGGGACGTTCTGGCCCTGCGGCGGACCGTACTGCGGCTGCTGGCCGCCGGCACCTGGGTAGTTCGGTGGCTGGTTCTGGTCGGACATATGCTCCCTCGCTGGCTCCGGTGGCCTCACCGCCGGACCTGCAAAGGTTAGTGGACCGGCGGTGCAGGCTCTGACGCAGGAGGTTGCGAAGTGGTTGCAACAGGCTCCGCGCGCCAGGTCGCGGCCGCGATCACCGCACACACCAACGCCGCCCCGACCAGCCACGACACCAGTGGCGTCCAGGTGTGCAGCTCCAGCGGCGCATTCACCAGATCGCCGACGTGCGCCGCCCGCAACCGCGGGTCGAGCGGGTCGTGCCCGAGCAGCATGCCGACGCCCCACGAGACGCCCGAGCCGAGACAGGCGCCGAGCGCAACGATCGCGACCGACCACGGACCGTGGTTACGCAACCACCAGAACAACGCACCGCCGAGCACCACGGCGACCACGAACCCGATCGCGGTGAACGTCCCGTCCGGACCGAAGATCCGCGTCATCTGCTCCTCGCCGAGCTCCCCGCCCCGGTCGTCCACCGTGTACTGCGCCAACGGCGAGAACTGCTGCCAAGCCCACCCGGCCACCACCCCGGCCACCAGGAACACCACCACCGTCACCACCACAGCCTTGGCCCACGGCATCCGCGACTCCCCCACCGCCGCCCCTCCCAAAGGACCGACCGACGACGGCGCCCCGTACGGCGCAGACTGAAACGACTCCGGTTGACTCACGACGCCAGTGTGACGCATAGCCGTCAACTGGCCAGGCAGGAGGGGCCGAGGAGGGCTTTGAGGTCGGCCATCAGGGAGGAGGTGGGGGTTACGCGGAAGCGGTCGCCAATGCGCATGACGGTGGTTTTCTGGCGGGCCTGGAGGCGGAGGTGGACCTCGGTCATGCCGGGGTGGGACTGGAGGATGTCGCGGAGCGAGTCGACGACCGGAGGGGTGCAGCGGTTCACCGGCATGGTCAGGACGACCGGGCCGCTCGGGCCTTCGGTCAGGTCCGGTACGACGACCTCGTCGCCGCTCAGCTCGACCCGGTCCTCGCGGCGGCGGATCCGGCCCTTCATCAGGATGATCGCGTCGTTGCTGAGCAGGTGCGCGTGCAACTGGTACGCCGAGGAGAACATCATCACCTCGATCGAACCTTCGAGGTCCTCGATCGTCACGATCGCGTAGATGTCGCCGCGCTTGTTCACCTTCCGCTGGACCGCGGTGACCAGGCCGCCGATCGTCACCCGGCTGCCGTCCGGACGATCCTCGTCGGCGAGCAACTGACCGATCGTGCAGTCCGAGCCGTTGGTCAGCACGTGCTCGACGCCGAACAGCGGGTGGTCGGACACGTACAGTCCGAGCATGTCGCGCTCGTGCGCCAGCTTGGTGGCCTTGTCCCACTCCTCGATCTCCGGCACGGTGACGGTGAGCCGGCTGTTGCCCTCGCCCTCGTCCGCGTCGTCGTCGCCCATCGAGAACAGGTCGAACTGGCCGTGCGCCTCGTTCCGCTTCAGGTCGATGGCCTCGTCGACGGCCTGCTCGTGCACCGCGACGACCGCGCGCCGCGCGTGCCCCATCGAGTCGAACGAGCCGGCCTTGGACAGCGACTCGATCACGCGCTTGTTGCAGACCGGCAGCGACACCTTGTCGATGAAGTCGACGAAGTCGGTGAACCGGCCCTTCTCCTCGCGGGCCGCGACGATCTCGGCGACCACGTTCACGCCGACGTTGCGGATCGCGGACAGCCCGAAGCGGATGTCGGTGCCGACCGGGGTGAAGTTCGAGTCGGACTCGTTGACGTCCGGCGGCAGCACCTTGATGCCCATCCGGCGGCACTCGTTCAGGTAGATCGCCATCTTGTCCTTGTCGTCCTTCACCGACGTCAGGACCGCGGCCATGTACTCCGCCGGGTAGTTCGCCTTCATGTACGCGGTCCAGTACGAGACCAGCCCGTACGCCGCGGAGTGCGCCTTGTTGAACGCGTAGTCGGAGAACGGCAGCAGGATGTCCCAGAGCGCCTTGATCGACGCCTCGGAGTACCCGTTCGCCTTCATGCCCTCGGAGAAGCCGACGTACTCCGCGTCCAGGACCTCGCGCTTCTTCTTGCCCATCGCGCGGCGGAGCAGGTCCGCCTTGCCGAGCGAGTAGCCGGCCAGGCGCTGGGCGATCTCCATCACCTGCTCCTGGTACACGATCAGGCCGTAGGTGATGCCGAGCACCGGCTCGAGCGCCTCGGCCAGCTCCGGGTGCGGGTAGCTGATCTCCTGCTGCCCGTTCTTCCGGAGGGCGTAGTTGGTGTGGCTGTTCGCGCCCATCGGGCCCGGCCGGTACAGCGCCGTACTCGCGGAGATGTCCTCGAAGTTGTCCGGCTTCATCAGCCGCAGCAGCGCCCGCATCGGGCCGCCGTCGAACTGGAACACGCCGAGCGTGTCGCCGCGGGCGAGCAGGTCGTACGTCGGCTGGTCGTCGAGGTCCTTGCTGAGCTTGTCCAGGTCGATCTGGATCCCGTGCGCGGCCTCGATGTTCTTGACCGCGTCGTCCATGATCGTCAGGTTCCGCAGGCCCAGGAAGTCCATCTTGACCAGGCCGAGCGTCTCGCAGCTCGGGTAGTCGAACTGGGTGATGATCTGACCGTCCTGGTCGCGGCGCATGATCGGGATCAGCTCGATCAGCGGCTCGCTGGACATGATCACGCCGGCCGCGTGCACACCCCACTGGCGCTTCAGGTTCTCCAGGCCGCGGGCGGTGTCGACGATCTTGCGGACGTCCTGGTCGCCCTCGTACAGCTGGCGGAACTCGCCGGCCTCGGAGTACCGCTTGTGCGAGGGGTCGAAGATCCCGGACAGCGGCACGTCCTTGCCCATCACCGCGGGCGGCATCGCCTTGGTGATCCGGTCGCCCATCGCGAACGGGTAGTCCAGCACCCGGCCGGCGTCCTTGATCGCCTGCTTCGCCTTGATCGTTCCGTACGTGACGATCATCGCGACCCGGTCGTCGCCGTACTTCTCGGTGACGTACCGGATCACCTCGGGGCGGCGACGGTCGTCGAAGTCGATGTCGAAGTCGGGCATCGACATACGTTCCGGGTTCAGGAAGCGCTCGAAGAACAGACCGTGCAGCAGCGGGTCCAGGTCGGTGATCTTCATCGCGTACGCGCACATCGAGCCCGCACCGGAACCACGGCCCGGGCCGACCCGGATCCCGTTCGCCTTGGCCCAGTTGATGAAGTCGGCGACCACCAGGAAGTAGCCGGCGTACCCCTTCGAGACGATGATCTCGATCTCGTAGTCGGTGCGCTTGCGGACGTCGTCCGGCACGCCGCCCGGATACCGCTGGAGCAGCCCGGTCTCGACCTCGGAGACGAACCACGACTCCTCGTTGTGGCCGTCGGGGCAGGGGAAGCGCGGCATGAACCGGCCCTCGCCCTCGGTGAAGCCGACGTCGCACTGCTCCGCGATCAGCAGCGTGTTGTCACACGCCTCCGGGAACTCCTTCCAGACCTCGCGCATCTCCGCGGCGGTCTTCACGTAGAACTCGTTCGCGTCGAACTTGAAGCGGTTCGGGTCCGAGAGCGTCGAGCCGGACTGGACGCAGAGCAGCGCGGCGTGCGAGGTGGAGTCCTCGGGCTTGGTGTAGTGCAGGTCGTTGGTCGCGACCAGCGGCAGGTTGAGTTCCTTGGCCAGCTTCAGCAGGTCCTTCTGGATGTCCCGCTCGATGCCGAGGCCGTGGTCCATCAGCTCGCAGTAGAAGTTCTCCTTGCCGAAGATGTCGCGGAACTCCGCGGCCGCCTCGATGGCCTCCTTGTACTGCCCGAGCCGGAGCCGGGTCTGCACCTCGCCGGACGGGCAGCCGGTGGTCGCGATCAGGCCCTGGCCGTAGGTGTTCAGCAACTCGCGGTCCATCCGGGGCTTGAAGTAATACCCCTCGAGGCTGGCCAGCGAGCTCATCTTGAACAGGTTGTGCATGCCGGACGTGTTCTTCGCCAGCAGCGTCATGTGCGTGTACGCACCGGAGCCGGAGACGTCGTCGCGGCCCGAGTTCGCGTCGCCCCACTTGACCCGCTTGCGCTCGGTCCGGTGGGTGTGCGGCGTCAGGTACGCCTCGACGCCGATGATCGGCTTGACGTCGTACTTCTTCGCGGTCTTCCAGAACTCGTAGGCGCCGAACACGAACCCGTGGTCGGTGGTCGCGATCGCCGGCTGCCCCATCTCCTGGGCGGTCTTGAACAACTCGTCGATCCGCGCCGCGCCGTCCAGCATCGAGTACTCCGTGTGCACATGAAGATGCACGAAACTGTCGCTGGACGCCATATCGACGCAGACCTCCCAGGGCGCGATTCAGATGAACCGCTACAGCCTATGTGGCGCCACCGACAGTCCAGGAATCACCTCACCGGCGCGCCCCTCACCCGCCCGCTATCCGGAGAGCGGCGGCGGCTGTTCCGGACTCGGGGCGTGGCGGCGCACACTCGGGACATGGCGGGCGCGGAGGGAAGTGTCAGGATCGCCGAGCTGGTGGCGACCCTGTCGTACGCCGCCGACCTGGGACTGGGCCAGCCGATGGAGCATTGCCTGCGGCAGACCGTGATCGCGCTGCGACTGGCCGACCTGGCCGGTGCCGCCGACACCGAGCGGGAGGCGACGTACTACCTCGGTCTCCTGATGAACGCCTACTGCCATGCCGACGCCGCGGAGCAGGCCGAGTGGTTCGGCGACGACATCTCCTTCAAAGGCGACAGCTACGAGATGCTCGCGATGAACACCGTCCAGACGGCCGCCTTCATCCTGAGCCGGCTCGGAGCGCACGGCAGCGCGCTGGCTCGGGTCAAGCGTCTCGCCGCCTTCCCGGTCACCGGCAAGCGAACGGTCGAGTCGTGGCTCACCACCCACGCCACGCTCGGCTCGGAGTTCGCTGCGCGGATCGGGCTCGGTCCGGCAGCCGTGGCGGCACTGCGGCAGGCCTACGAGCAGTGGGACGGGAAGGGCGTCCCGATGCATCTGCGGGGTACGGACATCAGTCTGCCGTCGCGGTGTGTCCAGTTCGCGGGCCCGATCGAGGTGATGGCCCGGCGGCACGGCGTACCCGCGGCGACCGAGACCGCACGCAGGCACGCCGGGTCGCTCTTCGATCCCGGCCTCGCCGACCTGTTCGTCCGGTGGGCCGACGAAGTGCTGACCGGACTGGAGACGACGGACTGGACCACGGTGCTCGAGGCCGAGCCCCGGCTGTCGCGGCGCGTGTCGGGGACCGAGCTCGACGAGGTCCTCGAAGCAATGGCCGATCTGGTCGACCTCAAGTCGCCGTACCACGCGGGTCACTCGCGAGGCGTTGCCAACCTCGCCGCCGAAGCGGCCAGGTTCACTGGCCTGCCGGAGGCGGAGCGGACGCGGCTGTACCGCGCCGGCCTGCTGCACGACCTCGGGCGGCTCGGCGTCTCCAACACGATCTGGGACAAGCCGGGACCGCTCACCGCCCTCGAACGGGACCGCGTGGACCTGCATCCCTACCTGACCGGCAAGATGCTGCTCGGCATCCCGGCGATCGCACCGAGCCGGACGATCGCCGAACGCCATCACGAGCGACTCGACGGTTCGGGCTACCCACGCGGCCTGACGGCGGCCTCGCTGACAGCCGCCGACCGGATCCTGGCCGCCGCGGACGCGTACCACGCGATGACCGAGCCGCGCCCGCACCGGGTGCCCCTGATCGGCGACGCCGCCGCCACCCAACTCCGCTCCGAGGTACGCGCGGGACGCCTCGACCCCAACGCGTCCGAGGCGGTACTGCGAGCCGCCGGTCACCGGGCCACCGCCCGCCGGGAAGGCCCGGCGGGGCTCACCGGCCGCGAGGTGGAGGTGCTCACGCTGCTCGCCCGCGGCCGGCCGAACAAGCAGATCGCCCGGGAACTCGGCGTCACACCAAAGACTGTCTCGAACCATGTCGAACACGTCTACGCGAAGCTCGGCGTGAGCAGCCGCGCCGCGGCGACCCTCTTCGCGACCAGCCACGGCCTGGTCGGCAGCTTCGAACCGGACCCGGTCCGCAGGACCTAACGCCCGGCCATCAGCGTCGCCGTCCGGGGCGACCGGCTGGTCAGGCGGAGCACACGCCAACCCAGGAAGGCGACGGCCGCCGTGATCACGACCGCGGCCACACGTTGCGTCAGGCCTTGCACCGTCGTACCCGAGGTCGCGCCGGTCACCGCCAGCAGGAGGAACGTCAAGATCCCGAACGCCCGGGCCGGTACGGCCAGTTCACGCCAGCCGTCGACGCGGCGCATGGCTCGGGACAGCACGAAGGGTGCTGCGACAGTGGCCAGCGCCGAGATCACGAACGAGATCAGGTGCGCCTTGCCGTGCCACGACCCGAACGCGTCCGACGGCGTACATCCGGCGTCGGCGGCGCGGCAGTCGAGCTGGAAGAACGCGTCGCTCATCGTGTCGAGACCTGGCAGCGACAGCGCGACCAGCCAGGCGCCGGCGACACCCGCCCGGCCCGCGGATCGCAGGCTCGGACGCAGTGCGAGGAGCGCGAAGGCGATCGTCACGAGGCCCGCGATCCCTACGGTGAGCCGGTACGCCGTCGCATGCTGTGCGGTCAGTGCGCCGAGGTCGCTGATGTCGTGCCGCGTGGCCGAATAGCCGTGGCCTTCCGTTGCGCCGAGGACCAGCCAGCCCCCGGCGAACAGCAACTGTGCGGCGATCACGCCCGCCGCGAGACTTCTCCGTACGTCGTTCATGCCGCCAGAGTCGTGCGCCGTACCGCTGCTGTCATGAGGCGTTCGCCTCATGTGCGGGTCCGGCCGGACTTCCTACGTTGTGGGGACACCAACCAACCGGAAGGAAACGACCATGACGACCCAAGAACTACCGATGCTTGCCGAGCTGAAGCAGCACGCGCGAGCGAGCTGGGCTGCCGGTGACTTCCCCGCGGTGGCGAGGATGCAGCTGTGGGACGTCGGTGAGCGACTCGTGCGCCGCGTCGGGATCGGACGGGGCGAGGAGGTGCTGGACGTCGCGTGTGGCACGGGGAACGCCGCGCTGCGGGCAGCCGAGGCCGGCGGCAAGGTCGTCGGTGTGGACCTGACGCCCGAGTTGTTCCCGGCCGGCCGGGCGCTCGCCGCCGAGGCCGGGGTCGAGGTGGAGTGGGTCGAAGGAGATGCGGAGGAGCTCCCGTGGGCGGACGAGAGCTTCGACGTGGTGCTGTCGACGTTCGGCGTGATGTTCGCTCCGCGGCACGCGGTCGCCGCCCGCGAACTGGTCCGGGTGCTACGGCCCGGCGGCCGCTTCGGTTGCACGAGCTGGACGCCGGAGGGACTCCAGGGGACCTTCTTCCGGATGCTCGGGAGTTACGCGCCGCCGGCTCCGCCGTTCGTCCAGCCACCGCTGCTGTGGGGCGACGAATCCCATGTCCGCGAGTTGTTCGCCGATGCCGGGGTCATCCTCGAGTTCGCCCGCGAAACCGTGCCACTCGCACCGTTCGACTCGCCGGAAGAGGCCGTCGACTGGACCGCGACACATTTCGGCCCGTTGATGATGCTGCGCGGCCTGCTCGACCAGCGCGGCGAGTGGGACGCGCTGCGCTCGAAGCTCGTCTCGATCTATGTCAGCGGCGCGCCGGCCGAGTACCTCGTCGTCCAGGGAACGAAGAACGAGAGCTAGCCGTCGACGAGCAGATCAAGGGCGTGGTCGAGGTCTTCGGGGTACTCCGAGGTGAACTCGACGTACTCGCCGGTGCCGGGGTGGGTGAAGCCCAGGCGCATCGCGTGCAGCCACTGGCGGGAGAGGCCGAGGCGTTCGGCGAGGACCGGGTCGGCGCCGTACGTGAGGTCGCCGCAGCACGGGTGGCCGATCGCGGACATGTGGACGCGGATCTGGTGCGTGCGGCCCGTCTCCAGGGTGATCTCCAGGAGGGTCGCGTAGCGGAACGCCTCGAGGGTCTCGTAGTGCGTGACGCTCGGCTTCCCGCCGGCCACCACGCCGAACTTGTAGTCGTGGTGCGGATGCCGATCGATCGGGGCGTCGACCGTACCGGTGAACGGGTCGGGATGGCCCTGCACGAGCGCGTGGTAGATCTTCTTCACCGTGCGCTCCTTGAAGGCGCGCTTGAGGACGGTGTAGGCGTACTCCGTCTTCGCGACCACCATCAGGCCCGACGTACCCACGTCGAGGCGGTGGACGATGCCCTTGCGTTCGGCGGCGCCGCTGGTGGAGATGCTGAAGCCCGCGCCGGCGAGGTGGCCGATCACGGTCGGGCCGGTCCAGCCGGGCGACGGGTGCGCGGCGACGCCGACGGGTTTGTCCACCACGACGATCTCGTCGTCGTCGTACACGATCCGCAGGTTGTCGACGGTCTCCGGTACGACGGTGACCTCGGACGGCGGCGGGGGAAGCTCGACGTCGAGCAGTACGCCGGCCGCGACCCGGGAGGACTTCGGCGCCGGGGAACCGTCGACGTGGACCAGGCCGGACTCGATCAGCTCGGCGGCCTTGGTCCGGGAGACGCCGAACAGCCGCGACAGTGCCGCGTCCAGCCGCTCCCCCGCGAGACCGTCGGGCACGATCACGGTTCTGGCGCTCACTTGCGCTGCTCCCGGGTGCCGTCGAGCTTGATGCCGCGCAGGGTCTGGATCACCAGCAGTACGGCGGCCGAGGTGACGGCCATGTCCGCGACGTTGAAGATCGCCCAGTGCGGGGTCTGCAGGAAGTCGACCACATGCCCGTGGAACGGGGACGGCTCGCGGAAGATCCGGTCCAGGATGTTGCCGACCGCGCCGCCGAACAGCAGCCCGAAGGCAATCGCCCAGCCGACGGAGCCGAGCTTGCGGGAGAGGTAGATCACGCCGATCGCGACGATGATCTGGACGGCGCTGATGTACGGCGTGTAACCGGCGCCGAGGCTGAAGGCGGCGCCGGAGTTCCGGATCAGGTTGAACTTGAGCAGGCTGCCGATCACGTTCACCGGCTCACCCGGCGTCAGATGAGCCAACGCCAAAGCCTTGGTCAACTGATCCAGGAACAACACCACCAACCCCACACCACCAAAGACCACAGTCCACTTCCACGACCGCTTCCCGGCCTCGCCGCCTCCGGCGACATCGGCCCTGGAGGAGGAGGTGGCCGCGGAGCCGTCCTCCCCACCGCCGGCCTCGCCGCCCGTGGCGGCGACATCGGCCGCAGAGGTGTTGGTGGAGGAGTCCGCACCTTCAGGTGCGGAGTTGCTTCCGCCTGCGGCCGCTGCCCCGCCGTTGGAGGTCGTGCTCGGGGCTCCCACCGTCGCCGGTTCTGCCGGGGTGGACGACGGAGAACCGGCCGACGGGGAGTCGGCCGGTTCGGGGGTGGCTGCGTCCTCCACCTGAGGGGACGAGGTGGGGTCGTTCAGCGGCGTTCCTGGCGTTCTTTGCATGAGACACACAGTGTCGCACGCGGGAATGCCTGCAGCCGACCCTTGCCGATCGCGTTGCCGCAGTTCTCGCAGACGCCGTACGTGCCGTCGTCGAGGCGGGTCAGCGCGAACTCGATCTGGTTCAGCATGTCGCGGGCGTTGTCGGCCAGCGACAGCTCGTGGTACCGCTCGAGGGTGGTGGAGCCGACGTCCGCCTGGTCGTTGCCGGCGCCGTCGCTGCCGTCCCGGAACAGGCCCACGATCTCCTGCTCGGCGTTGCGAATCTCCTGCTTGAGGTGCTCGACCTCACCCTCGAGCTCCGTGCGCAGCTCGGCGATCTCGGCCGCGGTCCACGGGTCTTCGCCCGGCTTCACCATGAAGGTCTCGGCCGTGTGTGCTGCGGACTTCGCCGGCGCCGTCGCCGGGCTCCTGTTCTCGTTGGTCTTCATGGCCACCCTCTTCGTCTGAGCTTTCTTGGCAGGGGTCTTAGCCGCTGTGCTTTTCGCCGCGGTGGCCGGTGCCGGCTTCTTCACCGCGGAGGTCTTCTTGGCCGGCGAGGTCTTCGCCGGGCTTTTCCGAGCCGCTGTCTTCTGAACCGGCTCTGACTTCTTGGCGGCACTCTTCTTGGCCGCGGCCGTGCGTTGGGGGGCGGACTTCTTCGGTGCCGATGTAGCCATGGTCAGCTACCCCCTGCCTTCGTCGGAGACTGGAGCGGACCGGTCGCAAGACAGTAGGACACGGGTAAAGCCCGTGCCAGCCCGACTCGCAGACCGTGGACATAAGGTAGTCGGTTCTTCAAGTCCGCTCGATGTTCCGCACATCACAAGCGTGTTGCAGACATCACTGTCCGTAACACTTCCCAGGTCAACCCAGTAGTCGCTCGAGCCGTTCCCGGATGTCCCTCTCCTCCCCCTCCACCTCGACCAGCTTGTCCCTGCTGGTCGCACCACGCACCAGTCGCACCGCGGACCGCCGTACGCCGAACTCCGCGGCGACCGCCGTCAGGACAGCCTTCGTCGCCTGTCCCTCCACTGCACGGGCCGCCACCGCAACCACCAGCGCCGGTCCGGACGGCCCGTCGTACCGGCCGCCGACCGCTGTCCTGGAAGCCCCCGGCTTGACCCGCAGCAGAATTCTCATGGCCGAATTCTTACTGCACCACTCATTAACGATTCGTAGTCACCTGGTACAACGCCGTACACTGACAACCGCGAACCGCAAGGCAGTGATGGGGCCATCACCCCGGAGCCGCCGGAAGAACAGTCCGTAGGGACCTATTAGAACCGGCAGCGTGTCGTAAAGGAAGTGGGTGACCGTACTCAGGGTCACCAAGGAGGGTGGTACCGCGCGGTAGCCGGCTCGGTCCGGGTGCTTCGTCCCTCGTCCAGCAGAGCAGGACGTGACGAAGGACGCACAACATGGCGGCAGCGCATACCCCTGGCACCCCCTGGCGGCAGGTCCCCGCCCAGGTCGACTTCCCCGCGCTCGAGCGGGAGGTGCTCACCCTCTGGGACGAGCACGACACCTTCGCCAAGAGCCTCGAACAGTCCGCCGGCGGTACGCCGTGGACGTTCTACGAAGGCCCGCCGACCGCGAACGGCATGCCCGGCACCCACCACATCGAGGCCCGCGTCTTCAAGGACGTGTTCCCGCGCTACCGGACCATGAAGGGCTTCTGGGTCGAGCGCAAGGCCGGCTGGGACTGCCACGGCCTCCCGGTCGAGGTCGCGGTGGAGAAGGAGCTCGGCTTCAACGGCAAGCCGGACATCGAGGCGTACGGGATCGCCGAGTTCAACGCGAAGTGCCGCGAGTCGGTGCTCCGGCACGTGGACGCGTTCAACGAACTGACGGTCCGGATGGGCTACTGGGTCGACCTCGAACACCCGTACAAGACGATGGACCCGGAGTACGTCCAGTCGGTCTGGTGGTCGCTCAAGCAGATCCACGAGAAGGGACTGCTGGTCGAGGACTACCGGATCACGCCGTACTGCCCGCGCTGCGGCACCGGCCTGTCGGACCATGAGCTTGCCCAGGGGTACGAGACGGTCGTCGACCCGTCGGTGTACGTCCGCTTCCCGCTGACCTCCGGCCCGCTGGCCGGCCAGGCGTCGCTGCTTGTCTGGACGACCACCCCGTGGACGCTGGTGTCGAACACGGCCGTCGCCGTACACCCCGACGTCGAGTACGTCGTGGCCACCGACGGTAACGAGTCGCTAGTGGTGGCCAAGCCACTGCTGGACCGGCTCGGCGAGGGCTGGACGGTCACCGGTGAGTACGGCGGCCGCGACATGGAGCGCTGGACGTACCAGCGGCCGTTCGAGCTGGTGCCGTTCGACGAGCCGGCGCACTACGTCGTACTCGCGGAGTACGTGACCACCGAGGACGGTACGGGTCTGGTCCACCAGTCCCCCGCGTTCGGTGCGGACGACCTCGCGGTGGGCCGCGCGTACAACCTGCCCGTGGTGAACCCGGTGGACACGACCGGGCACTTCAACGCCGACGTACCGCTGGTCGGCGGGCAGTTCTTCAAGAAGGCCGACGAGGACCTGGTCGCAGACCTCAAGACCCGAGGCCTGCTGTTCAAGCACGTCCCGTACGAGCACCCGTACCCGCACTGCTGGCGCTGCCACACCCCGGTCATGTACTACGCGCTCCCGTCCTGGTACATCCGCACCACCCAGGTCAAGGACGCGCTGCTCCGCGAGAACGAGCAGACCAACTGGTACCCGGAGTCGGTGAAGTGGGGCAGGTACGGCGACTGGCTGCGGAACAACATCGACTGGGCCGTCTCCCGCTCGCGCTACTGGGGTACGCCGCTGCCGATCTGGCGCTGCGCCGAGGACCACCAGGTCTGCGTCGGCTCGCTGGCCGAACTGGGCGAGCTGGCCGGCCGCGACCTGAGCGGCACCGACCCGCACCGGCCGTACGTCGACGACATCACGTTCGATTGCCCGCAGTGTGGCGAGGAGGCGCACCGGGTTCCCGAGGTGATCGACGCGTGGTACGACTCGGGCTCGATGCCGTTCGCGCAGTGGGGCTACCCGTGGGCGGAGGGCTCGCAGGAGAAGTTCGCGCAGACCTATCCGGCGGACTTCATCTCCGAGGCGATCGACCAGACCCGCGGCTGGTTCTACACGCTGATGGCGATCGGCACGCTGGTCTTCGACGAGTCGTCGTACCGGAACGTGGTCTGCCTCGGGCACATCCTGGCCGAGGACGGCCGGAAGATGTCCAAGCACCTGGGCAACATCCTCGAGCCGATCCCGCTGATGGACAACCACAGCGCGGACGCGGTGCGCTGGTTCATGGCCGCCTCCGGGTCGCCGTGGAAGGCGCGCGGCATCGGGCCGAACGTACTGAACGAGATCACCCGGAAGGTACTGATCACCTACTGGAACACGGTCGCGTTCCACGCGCTCTACGCGCGGCTCGCCGACTGGTCGCCTGCCGACGCGCCGGCGGTGCCGGAGCGGAGTGTGCTCGACCGGTGGCTGGTGAGCGAGACGCACCGGCTGGTCCGCGACACCGACGAGGCGTACGCCGCATTCGACACGCAGCGGCTCGGTTCGCTGATCAACTCGTTCGTCGACGTGCTCTCGAACTGGTACGTCCGCCGTTCGCGCCGCCGGTTCTGGGCCGGTGACACCGGCGCGCTGGCGACGCTGCACGAGACGCTCGACGTACTGACCCGGGTGCTGGCGCCGCTGATGCCGTTCGTCACCGAGCGGGTCTGGCAGGACGTGTTCCGCCCGGTCACCCCCGGCCTGGCGGAGTCCGTGCACCTGACGAGCTTCCCGGCGTACGACGCGACGCTGATCGACGACGTACTGGCGCAGCACATGTCGATGGCCCGCCGGGTCGTCGAGCTCGGCCGGTCGGCCCGCGCCGAGGCGAAGGTGAAGACCCGGCAGCCGCTGGCCCGGGCGCTGGTCGGATCCGCCGCGATCGCGGACCTGTCCCCCGAGCTGCTCCAGGAGATCGCCGACGAGCTGAACGTCGGCACCGTCGCGCCGCTGTCGTCGGCCGGGGCGGACCTGGTCGAGTTCGCTGCCAAGGGCAACTTCCGGGAGCTCGGCAAGCGGTTCGCCAAGCAGACCCCGGTGGTCGCGGCGGCGATCGCGGCGGCGGACGCCGGTGCGCTGGCGGCCGCGCTGAAGGAGTCCGGTACGGCGACCGTCGTCGTCGACGGCGAGGACGTCGAGGTCAGCGCCGCCGAGGTGCTGGTGTCCGAGCGGCCGAAGGAAGGCTGGTCGGTGGTCAACGAGCAGGGCGAGACCGTTGCCCTCGACCTCGAGGTGACGCCGGAGCTGAAGCAGGCCGGCCTGGCGCGTGAGGTGGTCCGCACGTTGCAGGAGGCCCGGAAGAACGCCGGCCTCGAGGTGTCGGACCGGATCAAGGTCTGGCTGACCTCGACCGACGCCGAACTGTCCGATGCCCTCGGCAAGCACGCCGACGAGATCGCCCGCGAGGTCCTCGCCGTCGAGCTGAACCAGTCGGCCCCGTCCGAGTCCGGCGTTGCCACCGGCACCGAAGAGAACCTGCAACTCACCTACTGGCTGACCAAGGCCTAACCGGGCGTCTGACCGGCGCGAGCCCCAGACCGACGGGCTCGCGCCGCGAGGGTCGGTGGTCCTGACCGGCTGTCACGGCAGTGGGACCGTCAGTCAAACGGGTCCGGACATGCAGAAGAGGCGGTGCCGCCGGATAGCACCGCCTCTTCTCAGGAACTACTCAGACGCCGTGGCCGCCGTGGGCCTGGGCGCGGGCCTCGGGACGGAAACCGTTCCGCGGGCTGAGCGTGTCGTCGCCGTTGCCGAGCGCCTTGAGCTGCTCGGTGAAGTAGGTCTTCAGGCGGCTGCGGTACTCCCGCTCGTACGCGTGCAGGTCGTCGATCGTGCGCTCGAGCTGACCCTTCTGCTTCTCCAGGGTGCCGAGCATCTGCGCGCGCCGCTCGGCGATCTCGCCGTCGAGCTTCTCGGCGCGGGCGCGGGCCTCACCGGTCATCCGGTCGGCCTTGCCGCGCGCCTCGTTCTCCAGCCGCTCCGCCTTGGCGCGGGCCTCGCCGATGATCTTGTCGGCGGTGTCCTTCGCCTCCTGGACCAGGTCGTCGGAGTGCTTGGTGGCCATCTCCAGCAGCCGCACCGCGGAGCTGGAGGCGTCACCGACGGTGCCTGCCGCCGCAGCCGCGGTCGGAGGCGCCACCACCGGCGGCTTCTCCTCGGGCTTCTCGACCACGACCGGGGGCTTCGGCTGCTGCACGACGGGCGGCAGCGCGGCGGTCTGGTCGACCGGCCGCTGCTGGTCCGCGCCTGCGCGCTGGGCCGCCGCGAGCTTGGCCCGCAGCTCCTCGTTCTCGGCGAGAAGTCGCTCGAGCTCGGCTTCCACCTCGTCGAGGAAGGAGTCGACCTCTGTGACGTCGTAGCCCTCCCGTAGTCGGACGGGCGTGAACTGCTTCGAGCGGACGTCATCCGGCGTCAGCGGCATCTTTCACCTCGTTTGTCTGTGTCTTGGCGGAGTCCCCGTGGTCTCGCCTTGGCGACTCAGTAGATCACGTTATCGCTTCGTTGTCTTAGAACGGAATCCGGGCTCTATCTACCCACTCCTCGCGGTCTCACCCTTACAACGATCGAAGGGCCGTCGAGTTGATGGCCATCGCCACCGAGACGATCACGAACAGCATCAAGGTGGACAGATCGATCCGCACACCACCGGCCCCGATCGGCGGCAGGATCCGCCGCAACGGCTTCAGGAACGGGTCCGTGATCGAGTAGATCAGCTCGAACAGCAGCAGCAACGGCCCCTTCGGGTGCCACTGCGGCGCGAACATCACGATCAGGCCGAGGACGAACCTGGCCACCAGCACCAGGAAGAAGGCGAGCAGCACCCAGTACAGAACGATGAGGACGAGAGCTAGAGCATTCATGTCGAAGACGAGTGTAGAAGACGCCGAAAGCGTGGTCGCGAACCAGAGCCTCAGCTCTGGTTGTAGAACCCGTCCGCGGCGATCTTCTCCTTCTCCTCGGCGGCGACCGTGACGTTCGGCGGGCAGACCAGGAACACCTTGGTGGTGATCCGCTCGATCGAGCCCCGGCAGCAGAAGATCAGGCCGGCGGCGAAGTCCACGAGCCGCTTCGCGTCGGAGTGATCCATCTCGGTCAGGTTCATGATGACGGGCGTGCCGTCGCGGAAGTGCTCACCGATGACGCGCGCTTCGTTATAGCTGCGCGGGTGCACGGTGGTGATGCGGGCCAACTCGGTAACCTCCGGGGACGGCGCGACCCCGCGCCGGTCTGGGAACTTGCTGACCGTGGCACCGCTCGGCTCCGGACGCTCCTCGCGGTGCTCCCGGGTCTCGCGGCTCTCCCGGCCGGCAGCCACCGGCACGGTTTCCTGGGAGTCCCCGTCGACTGCCTCGTCCAACTCTTCGTCGTACTCGTCGTCGTACGTGTCGTCATAACGGGCGTTGTAGCGCTCCCCGTCCTCGACCAAGCCGAGGTACACACCCATCTTGCGCAGTGCGCCGCTCATGGCCCCTCAGCACCTCGATCCGGTTCGACGACAACAGTGAGCAGGAAGCGAAACCCGCTCGATGTCGACACTAACCCAGTGGAGACCGCGTACCGAGTAATGCGCGCCCGAGCCGAACGTGTGTCGCACCCTGCTTGATCGCGGCCTCCAGATCGCCGGTCATCCCGGCGGAGATCCAGTCGGCACCAGGATGTTCGGAGCGTAGCCGCGACGCTACGTCACGCAGTCCCGCAAAGGCTTTCTCCGGCTCCGCACCGAGCGGCGCGACCGCCATCACCCCACCGAGCTCGAGCCCGTCGGCCGCCGCGATCACCGCGGCCAGTTCCGGTACGTCGGCAGGCGCGACCCCGCCCCGGCTCGCGCCGGTCGCCGCGTCCGCGGACCCGTACGCCGCCAGGCTCACCTGGATCAGGCACCGCACCGGCTTCCGCTCGGCGACCGCGGCCTTCGAGAGCGCGTCGACGAGTGCCGGACGGTCGACCGAGTGCACCACCGACGCGTACCGCACCACCGAGCGTGACTTCTTCGACTGCAGCTGCCCGACGAAGTGCCAGGCGAGGTCCGGGCAGTCCGGCGCCTTCTCCTTCAGTTCCTGCTCGCGGTTCTCCCCGACGTCGGTGATCCCGAGGTCCGCCAGCGCCCGTACGTCGCTGACTGGGAAGGTTTTGGTGATCGCGACAAGGGTCACCTCGTCCCGGGCCCTCCCGGCCGCCTGACAGGCCTTCTCGATCCGTTCCCGCACCTGCTCCAGGTTCAGCCGGAGCTCGTCGGCGCGGCTCACGCCGAGACCAGCTTGATCAGGCCCGCCATCCGGCCGCTCTCCGGACCTTCGCGGCGGTACGAGTACAGGCTCTCGGACTCGATCGTGCAGGCGGTCGCGTCGACCACCTCGACGTCGAGCGCGGCCAGTTGCGCCCGTACGCCGGCCGCGACGTCCAGCGCGGGCGTCCCCCAGCTCGTCTCGGAGTACGACGCCGGCACCTGCGCGGCGACCTCGGCCCGCATCTCCTCGGGTACTTCGTAGCACCGGCCGCAGGCGTACGGCCCGAGAACGGCGGTGATCCGCCCGGCGCCGAGCTCACGCATCGCGTCGACGGTCGCCGGGACGACGCCGACGTACATGCCCTTGCGGCCGGAGTGTGCGGCGCCGATCACGCCGTCGGCGGAGAGCAGCACGGGAAGGCAGTCGGCGGCGCGGACCGCGAGGACGACGTCGGTGCGGGTGGTGACCAGGCCGTCCGCCTTCGGCGACGGGCTCAGCGGCAACTCGTCACCCGGACGGACGACGTGGACGTCGCGGCCGTGCACCTGATGGAGGACGACCACGTGCTCGACGGGTACGCCGAACTCGGTCGCGACCTGCCGGAAGTTCGCGCGCACGCCGTCGACGTCCGGTCCGGCCGCGGTGCCGAGATTGAACTCGCCGTACGGCGGTTTGCTGGCGCCGCCGTACCGATCGGTGAACGCGACCCGGGCGGCGGAGAGAACCTCGTCGTAGCCGAACACGACTGAAGATTACCCAGCGGCGACCCCGACAGCGTGCTCGGCCGCGCGGCGGTACGCCTCGTCGAACGCCTGCGCGGCCGGGACCTCGACGTCAGGAGCGACGCCCGTACCTTCCCAGTTCGTCCCGGAGACCTGGTTGACCGAGCGCGCCACCGGCACCGAGGCCTCGAGCTGTTCGTGCAGCTTGAAGCCGCGGCGCGGGTGCGCACCTCCGGCGGTCCGCTCCCCCACGACGACCCCGCGCTGGAACTGCTGCAGGTTGTACGCCAGTTCCTCGCCGCCCGAGAACGTCGACGTACTCGTCAGCACCCAGATCGGCTTGCTGCCGTCGTACCGCGGACCCGGGACGTACGCCGGTGTCCAGAACTGGCGCGTCGTACCGTCGGCCCGCGTGACCAGGTCCTGCAGGTGGATCGGCTCTGCGGAGTCGAACAGGTAACCGCAGACGAACGCGACCTGGTCGGGCGATCCGCCGAGGCAACGGCGCAGGTCGAGGATCAGCGCGTCGGTCGACGCCAGCAGCGACAGCGCGGCCGTGACCGCCGCGGCGGCGTGCTCGGGCGGATACAGCAGCGGCCGGATCTCGAGCAGTCCGATGTTGCCGTCGAGCCGTTCGACGCGGGCCATCCCGCCGGCGTCGAGGGCGGCCCGGCGGCGCCAGTGCGCCTCCTCCGCCACCGGGTCGGTCTCGTCCGGCAGCCCGTCGCGACGGAACACGAGCCGCAGATGCTTGTCGCGATTGCCCTGCTGGAGGTCGGCGGTGACGCGTTCGGCGAGTGCCTCCGGGGTGCGGAGTTCGTCGTACGCGCCGTCGCCGACCGCTGCCGCGAGCCGGGCCGCGACCTCGGTGCCGACCTCCGGGAAGACGTAGTGCTCGCCGACCAACGCACCCAGGCGGCCGAGGACGGACCTGATCTCTTCGGTTTCCATGGCAGGAGTAGAGCATCCGGATTGACAAAGCGTCAAGAAATCTCGACGCTTGATTCATGGCTGAGATCATCGATCACCTGGAGGTGTCGAGCGCCGCGCAGTTCAAGGCGCTCGGACACCCGTTGCGGCACCGGCTGCTGTTCGCGCTCGGGCAGGAAGCGGCGACGATCAGCCAGCTGGCGGCTGCGCTCGGGACGGCGAAAGGCAACGTGGCGCATCATCTGGGCGTGCTGCGCGATGCCGGGATGGTGCATGTGGCCGAGACCCGGCAGGTGCGGGGTGGGACCGAGCAGTACTACCGGCGGTCCGTGCGGCGGTTCGGGTTCACTGGTGAGGGTGCGCGGGCCAACAACACCGTTGCGCTGCAGGCGGTCGCGGCCGATCTGGAGACGGCCGACGGCGATCCGCTGTTCACGGTGCGGAACCTGCGATTGACGGCAGCCCAGGCCGAAGAACTCGGCGCGACCCTGAGCGAACTGGTCGACGGGTTGAGCGACGCCGGACCGGACGAGGCGCGGTACGGCGTCGTGGTGTCGGTGTACCGGCCGCGCCAGGCCGGGGGGTGAGGCCCCGGGATTACTTGAGGAAGTCGGGGATGTCGAGGTCTTCCTCGGGCTCCTGCTTCTTCGGCTTCGGGGTCTGCGAGGTGGAGCCGCCCGTCGCGGTGCTCGGGCCGTTGGTCGGCCAGGAGTGCTGGGTCGACGGGGAGGCCGGGGTGTGCGGCGACTGGCCGGACTGGACCGTGCGTACTCCGTCGCCTGCTTGCGGGCGGGCGGAGTTCGTGGTGCCGGTGCGGGGCTCCGTCGGGGCCGGGACCGGGACGGTGTCGTCGGTCTGCGGGGTGGACGAAGGTGCCGCCTGCGGCTGACCGGACTGCTGACCAGGGACTTGTTGCTGAGCGGCGGAACCCGGCTGGCCCTGGGCGGGGTTGCCGGCCTGAGTGAAGCCGCCCTGCCCCGCACCCGCTTGTCCCGCGCCTGCCTGGCCCGAGCCGGACTGGCTGAAGCCGCCCTGACCGGTGCCTGCCTGGCCACCGCCCTGCTGGCCAAAGCCGCTCTGCTGGCCGAAGCCGCCTTGCTGGTTGGCGGGTGGGGGCGGGGTCTGGGTCGGGTTGGAGACCGTCATCGGCTGCGAGTAGTTCTGGTTCGCCGGGCGGGAGGACTGCGGCCGGGCCTGGTTCATGGCCTGTTCGCGGCGCTTCGGCATGCCGCCGTCGAAGCCGGCCGCGATCACCGTGACCCGGACCTCGTCGCCGAGTGCGTCGTCGATCACCGCGCCGAAGATGATGTTCGCGTCCGAGTGCGCGGACTCCGACACCAGCTGCGCGGCCTCGTTGATCTCGAACAGCCCGAGGTCGGAGCCGCCCGCGATCGACAGCAGCACGCCGTGCGCGCCCTCGATGCTTGCCTCCAGCAACGGAGACGAGATGGCCGCCTCAGCGGCCGCCACCGCGCGGTCCTCGCCGCGGGACGAGCCGATGCCCATCAGCGCGGAGCCGGCGTTCGACATGACCGCCTTGACGTCGGCGAAGTCCACGTTGATCAGACCCGGGGTGGTGATCAGGTCGGTGATGCCGGAAACACCCTGCAGCAGCACCTGGTCGGCCTGCTTGAACGCGTCCAGGACGGACACGGCGCGGTCGGAGATCGTCAGCAGCCGGTCGTTCGGAATCACGATCAGCGTGTCGACCTCCTCGCGGAGGGTGGCGATGCCGTCCTCGGCCTGGGTCGCGCGGCGCTTGCCCTCGAAGGAGAACGGCCGGGTCACCACACCGATGGTCAGCGCGCCCAGCGACCGGGCGATCCGCGCCACCACGGGCGCGCCGCCGGTACCGGTGCCGCCGCCCTCGCCGGCCGTGACGAAGACCATGTCGGCGCCCTTGAGCGCCTCCTCGATCTCCTCGGCGTGGTCCTCCGCGGCCTTCTGCCCGATCGCCGGGTTCGCCCCGGCGCCGAGGCCGCGGGTCTCCTCCCGGCCGATGTCGAGCTTGACGTCCGCGTCGCTCATCAGCAACGCCTGGGCGTCGGTGTTGATGGCGATGAACTCAACGCCCTTCAGACCGTGCTCGATCATCCGGTTGACGGCATTCACGCCGCCTCCGCCGATGCCGACGACCTTGATGAGTGCCAGGTAGTTCTGCGGTGCCGCCACGTCCGCGCCTCTCGCCTCGTTCGTTTCCCGTTGTCCAGCGAAAAGACTGAACCTCAAGTGGATGCTTAGACTTATGTCAACTTTAGATTACGCGGAACGCTACGGGACGCTTCCCGCCAAAGTCCACGCGCCTCGCCGCACATGAGATGCCGAGTGCGCCGTCACCGTTTTTCCCCTTTGGTGACAGGGAGATCGGGCGCCGAGACGTCGTACACCTTCGCGTCCCGCTTCATCAGCACGCTGAGTACCTCCGCCTTGCGCGCACTGTCATCGGAACTACCCCAAACGACCTTCACCCCGGAGCTGAGGTTCAGCGTGATCGAGTCCGGCGACGTCGCCGTGATCGATCCCACCTGGCTCCGCAGGGCTTCCGGCAGTGCCGCCGAGACCGTCACCACCGAGTGCACGGTGACGTCCCGCCGGACCCCGGTGACCCGCGCCTCCGGCAGCCCGGCCGGCCGGTCCGGCACCGTCCGGTACGACGTACCCGTGGCGTCCACCAGCTCGTACCGCGAGCCGTCGGTGACCACCACGACCGGGACCCGTTCGGTGACCACGATCACGATCTTCCGCGGCCAAGCCCGGGTCACCTGGGCGTCCGCGACCGCCGGGATGGTCCGCACCCGGTCCGCGATCGCCCGCAGGTCCACCTTCGCCAGCGGGGTGCCGATCGGGGCCGCCGCGGTCTGCTCGATCGTTGCCACCGGCACCGTGTCGGCACCGCTGATCCGGACCCCGGAGACCGCGAACGCGGAGGAGAAGTAGAACAGCCAGACGATCAGGCCGGCCAGCACGACCAGCCCGCCGCCGATGGCCCAGGGCAACCAGCTACGCCTGCGCACCAGCCGTAGCCGACGCGCGAACCGCTGCTCCGCCCGAGCGAGGTCGACGCTCTGGGTCATACAAGAAACCCCACCCTTTTACGAAACCACAGGGGTGACGGGCTCCGGCGCAGGCTCGCGGGTAGCGCTGCGTTCGGCCAGCAGACCAACGACTTCCGGGCCGATCAGCGTCACATCGCCGGCCCCGAGCGTGACCACCAGGTCGCCCGGCTCGGCCAGGTCGGCGACCAGCTGCGGTACGGCGGACCAGGACGGCTCGAACCGGACCTGGTCCGGCTTCAGCGGCACGTGGTTCGCGATCAGCGCGCCGGTGACGCCGGGCTCCGGGTCCTCGCGGGCCGCGAAGATGTCCATCACCACGACCTCGTCGGCCAGCGCCAGCGCCTCGGAGAACTCGGTCGCGAAGATCCGCGTCCGGCTGAACAGGTGCGGCTGGAAGCACGCGATCACGCGGCCCTCCCCCGCCACCTGGCGGGCCGCGGTCAGGTCGACGGCCAACTCGGTCGGGTGGTGCGCGTACGAGTCGAACACCCGGACGCCGTCCTCGAGCCCCTTGAACTCGAACCGCCGGCCGGTCCCGGTGAACGCGGCCAGCCCCTCGGCCAGGTCGGCCGCGGAGAACCCGAGCCCGAGGCCCGCGCTGAGGGCGGCGGACGCGTTCAGCGCGTTGTGCTTGCCGGCCTGCTGCAGGTTCACCACCGGCAGCTTCCGCCCGTGGTACACCGGCACGAACGACTGCGTCGCCCCGGTCGCCGTGAGTTCGGTCACCCGCAGGTCCGCGTGCTCGGACTCGCCGTACGTCCGTACGTCGATCCCGCGGTCCCGCGCGTACGTCGCCAACCGCCGCGCGCCCGCGTCGTCCTGGCAGATCACCATGAACCCGCCGGGCAGCACCCGCGCGCAGAACTCCTCGAACGCCCGCCGGTAGCTGGCCTCGTCGCCGTAGTTGTCCAGGTGGTCCGGCTCGACCGACGTGACGATCGACACCTCGGGCGAGTAGGTCAGGAACGACTTGTCCGACTCGTCGGCCTCGGCGACGAACAGGTCGCCGTTGCCGTCGTGCGCGTTCGACCCGGACTCGTTGAGGTTCCCACCTATCGCGTACGACGGGTCGGCGCCGCAGTGCTGCAGCGCGACCGTGAGCATCGACGTGGTGGTGGTCTTGCCGTGTGTCCCGGCGACCGCGATCGTGCGGCGGCCGACCATGACCGAGGCCAGTGCCGCGGCCCGCGGCAGGATCGGGATCCCGGCCGCGCGGGCGGCGACCACCTCGGGGTTGGTCTCGCGGATCGCCGTGGAGACCACCACGGTGTCCACGGCGGCCACGTGCCCGGCCTCGTGCCCGACCCAGCAGGTCGCGCCGAGTGCCCGGAGCGCGGCCAGCACCTTGCCGTCCTTGGCGTCCGAGCCGGACACCTCGATCCCGCGGGCGGCCATGATCCGGGCGATCCCGGACATCCCGGCGCCGCCGATGCCGACGAAGTGCACCCGGCCCAGCTTCTCGGCCGGCAGCAGGGTGTCAGGAGCGGTGACGATCACGACGCAGACCTCACCACATCGAGGATGATCCGCGCCAATCGGTCGTCGGCGTCGGTCCGGATGACACCGGTCGCAGCTGTGGACATGGCTGTCAGACGCTCGCGGTCCAGCAGAAGTTGCGGCACGTTCGCTCGGACCCAGTCGACGGTCAGGTCGGCGTTGTCGATCAGCACGCCGCCGCCGGCGTCGATGACCGGCTTCGCGTTCAGCCGCTGCTCACCGTTACCGATCGGCAGCGGGACGTAGATCGCCGGCAAGCCGACCCCGGACACCTCGGTCACCGTGTTCGCGCCCGAGCGGCAGACCACCAGGTCCGCGGCGGCGTACGCCAGGTCCATCCGGTCGACGTAGTTCAGCACGTCGTACGGCAGCGGGCCGGTCTGCGGGACCTCGAGGGTGTTCTTCGGGCCAATCGCGTGCAGCACCTGGATGCCGGCCGCCTGCAGGTCCGCGGCGGCGCCGGAGACGGACTCGTTGATCCGCTGCGCGCCCTGTGATCCACCGGTCACGAACAGCGTCGGCGCGTCCGGGTGCAGCCCGAAGAACTGCCGCGCCTCGGCCCGCCGCGCGGCCCGGTCCAGCGTCGAGATCGCCCGCCGGATCGGCAGCCCGACGTACTCCGCGTGCGGCAGCTCGGAGCCCGGGAACGAGGTCTTCACGTTCTGGGTGCAGTATTTGGCGGCGAACTTGTTCGCGATCCCCGGCACCGCGTTGCCCTCGTGCACGACGATCGGGGTCTTCCGCCGCCAGGCGGCGACGTACGCCGGGGTCGACACGTAGCCGCCGAAGCCGACCAGGACGTCCGCCTTGGCCTCGTCGAGGACCTTCCGGGCGGCGCTCACCGAGGCGAGCATCTTGCCCGGTACGGCGAACAGCGCGGGCGTGGGCTTCCGCGGCAGCGGCACCGGCGGGATCAGCTCCAGCCGGTACCCGGCCTCGGGCACCACCCGGGTCTCCAGGCCGCGCTCGGTCCCGAGGGCGAGGATCTCGATGGTCGGGTCGATCCGGCGCAGAGCGTCCGCCGTGGCGATCAGGGGTGAGGTGTGACCGGCGCTACCGCCACCGGCCAGAACGATGCTGGGCACAGCTTTCAACGCTCCCGCGGGGTTCACTTGTTTGACATACGCCGCGAAGACAACCAGCCGAAACGAGGTCGCCGGGTTTCTTTCAGGGCGGCCTGCGCGCCGGGCTCGGCCTTCGCGAAGGACAGCAGCATGCCGACCGCGATCAGCGTCGGCAGCAGTGCGGAACCACCGTACGACAAAAGCGGGAGCGGGATACCCACGATGGGTAGCAGTCCGATCACGGCGCCGAGGTTGACCACGGTCTGCGCCATGATCCAGACGGTGATCCCCGCGGCGGCGTACCGGACGAACGGCTGGGTGTTCCGGGTCGCGATCCGGACGCCGGCGTAGGCCAGCAGCAGGAACAGCGCGAGCACGGTCAGCGAACCGACCAGGCCGAGTTCCTCGCCGATCACCGAGAAGATGAAGTCGGTGTGCGCCTCGGGCAGGTTGCCCCACTTCTGCCGGCTGTTGCCGATCCCGACACCCCACCAGCCGCCGGTCGAGAGCGCGTAGAACGAGTGGTACGCCTGCCAGCCGACCCCGGACGGGTCGCCGAACGGGTCCAGGAACGACGTCACGCGCTGCATCCGGTACCGCTCCGCGTTGACGAAGTACGTCGCCACCAGCCCGACCACGCCGATCGTCGCGACGAACAGCCGGGTGGGTGCGCCGACGACCCAGATCATGCCGATCATCACGGCCATCAGGACCAGCGCCGTACCGAGGTCGTGCTGACCGACCACGAGCGCGATCACCAGGCCGCAGACCGGGACCATCGGGACCAGCAGGTGCTTCCACTGGGTGAGCAGCTTCTCCTTGCGGGCGTACAGGTCCGCGCACCACATCACCATCGCGAGCTTCGCGAACTCGCTCGGCTGGATCTGCAGCGGCCCGCCGAGGCGCAGCCAGTTCGTGTTGCCGTTCACGCCGACGCCGAGGCCCGGGACGAACGTCAGCACCAGCAGGAACGTCGAGCCGAGCAGCGCGACGTACGCGAGCATCCGGAAGTGCCGCGGCGTCATCCGGGAGGCGACGTACGCCATCGGGAGGCCGACGGCGACCCAGATCAGCTGCCGGGTGAAGATCGTGTAGCTGCTCCCGTACACGCGGAACGACAGCACGCTGGACGCCGACAGCACCATCATCAGCCCGAGCACCAGCAGCAGCCCGGTCGCGCCGAGCACGATGTGGTACGACGTGAGCGGCCGGTCGAGGACCTCCCGGATCGCGGCGATCCACGGGCGTTCGCTGCTCTTGCGGTCCTCCTGCTGGTCCGCGACCGACGTCACACGATCACCCCAGTCGGCGTACGGCTTCGGCGAAGGCGTCGCCGCGGGCTCCGTAGTTGGCGAACATGTCCCAGGACGCGCAGCCGGGAGCGAGCAGCACGGTGTCACCCACCTGTGCGAGCTTCGCCGCCTCCCCCACCACGGTCTCCATGGCTCCAGTGTCCGTTGACTCGACGACGATCCTCGGGACATCCGGTGCGTGTCGCTCGAGAGCTTCGGCGATCACCGCCTTGTCCTGGCCGAGGAGTACGACGGCACGCAAACGTTGGCGGGCTGCGATCACGAGGTCGTCGAACGTGGCGCCTTTGGCCTGACCGCCGGCGATCCACACCACGTGCTCGTACGCGAGCAGCGAGGCCTGTGCGGCGTGCGGGTTGGTGGCCTTCGAGTCGTCGACATAGTTGACCCCGGCAACGTCCGCGACATGCGCGATCCGGTGCGCGTCCGGCCGGAACCCGCGCAGCGCGTCCCGGACAGCCGTCGCCGGTACGCCGAACGCGCGGGCCAGTGCGGCCGCCGCCAGCGCGTTCGCGACGTTGTGCGGCGCGGGCGGCGTGATGTCGTCGATCGACGCCAGCTCGAGCGCGGACGTCTTGCGCTGCTCCACGAACGCACGGTCGACGAGCAGGTCGTCGACGAGGCCGAGCATCGAGAGCCCCGGCGTACCGAGGGTGAAGCCGATCGCGCGGCAGCCCTCGATCACGTCGGCCTCCTCGACCAGGCGCTCGGTGGCCGGGTCGGCGACGTTGTACACGCACGCGACCTGGCAGTTCTCGAAGATCCGGCCCTTGTCCGCGGCGTACGCCTCGAGCGAGCCGTGCCAGTCGACGTGGTCCGGGGCGATGTTCAGCACGGCCGCCGAGTGCGCCGACATCGAGTGCGTGAAGTGCAGCTGGTACGACGACAGCTCGACCGCGATCACGTCGTACGGCTCGGGGTCCATCACGGCCTCGAGCAGCGGCAGCCCGACGTTGCCCGCGGCAACGGCCCGGTGGCCGGCCGCCCGCAGCATCGCGGTCAGCATCTGCACGGTCGTGGTCTTGCCGTTGGTGCCGGTGATGCACAGCCAGGGCGCGGCGTTCGCCGGGTCCCGGAGCCGCCAGGCGAGCTCGATCTCGCTCCAGATCGGTACGTCGCGCTCGGCCGCCTGCGCGAGCAGCGGCGCGTGCGGCGGTACGCCGGGAGACGTCACGACGACGTCGACGTCCTTCGGCAGCTCCTGCGTGCTGCCCGGGCCGAGCGTGATCGTGGCGCCGAGGGTCTCCAGGATCCGCGCCTTCTCGCGCAGCGCCTCGGTGTCCCGGTCGTCCAGTACGACGAGGTGCTCCGCGCCGGCCTGGAGCAGTGAGTCGGCGCAGGCGTAGCCCGCGGTACCGAAGCCGAGTACGACGAACCGCGTCGTGTCCCAGCCTGCGTCAGTACGGGTCTTCATCCGGTCACCCACTCTGCGTAGAAGATGCCCAAGCCGATCACCACACACAGGCCCTGGATGATCCAGAACCGGATCACCACGTTGACCTGTTCCCAGCCGAGCATCTCGAAGTGGTGATGCAGAGGCGCGATCAGGAACAGCCGTTTCCCGACGCCGGTCGCCTGTTTGGTGATCTTGAAGTAGCCGACCTGCAGGATCACCGACGCGGTGATGACGACGAACAGGCCGCCGAGCACCAGCACCAGCAGCTCGGTGCGGGTCATCACGGCCATCCCCGCGAGCGCGCCACCGAGGGACAGCGAGCCGGTGTCGCCCATGAAGATCTTCGCGGGCGACGCGTTCCACCAGAGGAACCCGAACAGCGCACCGGTCAGACACGCCGCCACGACCGCGAGGTCGCGTGGATCCCGGACCTCGTAACACTTGGCGCCGACGCCGCGCTCGGTCGCGCAGCTCTGGTTGAACTGCCAGATGCAGATCAGCGTGTAGGCGCCGAACACCATCATCGACGCGCCCGTGGCCAGGCCGTCCAGGCCGTCCGCGAGGTTCACACCGTTGGACATCCCCGCGATCAGCAGCAGGACCCAGATGATCACCAGGATGGCCGGCAGCTCCAGCCAGCCGATGTCCCGGATGAACGAGATGAACGGCGACGCCGGCCGCTGCCCGCGGTCGTCGGGGAACTGCAGCGCGAGCACCGCGAAGATCACCGCGACCAGCGTCTGGCCGGCCAGTTTCGCCTTGCTGCGCAGGCCGAGGCTGCGCTGCCGGAAGATCTTGATGAAGTCGTCCAGGAACCCGACCGCGCCCATGCCCGCGAACAGGAACAGCACCAGCAGCGCCGAGGCGCTCGGGCCGCTGCCGTTGCCGGTGGTGATCATCACGAACACCTTCGCGGAGAAGTACCCGACGATGGTGGCCGCGATGAACACGGTGCCGCCCATGGTCGGCGTACCGCGTTTGATCATGTGTGACTTGAGGCCGTCGTCGCGGATCTCCTGGCCGTAGCCGCGCTTGGCCAGCCACTTGATCGCCCAGCGGGTGCCGATCAGGGTCAGCACCATCGAGACGGCGCCGCCGAACAGGATCGAGATCACTGCTGTGCCTCCACCAGGGCGTCTGCGAGGCTGCGGAGTTTGGCCGCCTTCGAGGACTTCACCAGGACCACGTCACCCGCGCGCAGCTCGGCGCGCAGCAGCTCCAGCGCCTCATCGATGGTCTCGACGAACGTGGACTCGTTGCCCCACGAGCCTTCCAGCGAGGCGCCGAGGTGCATCGGCTTCGCGCCCGCGCCGACCACGACCAGCCGGTTCACGTCCAGCCGGACGGCCAGCCGGCCGATCGCGTCGTGCTCGGCGCCCGAGGTGTCGCCGAGCTCGAGCATCTCGCCGAGCACCGCCCAGGTCCGCGCGCCCCGGGACCGGCCGATCGCGACCAGCGACTTGAGCGCGGCACGGGTCGAGTCCGGGTTCGCGTTGAACGCGTCGTTGATGATCGTCACGCCGTCGGCCCGCTCGGTCAGCTCCATCCGCGCGGCGGACACCCGCTGCGCGGCGCTCAGCCCGTCGGCGATCTGCTCCGGCGTCAGCCCGACCGCCAGCGCGACCGCCGCGGCGGCGAGCGCGTTGGAGACGTAGTGCTCACCGATCAGTTGCAGCTGTACGGCACCGCTGAAGTCGTCGATGTGCAGCGTGAACGCCGGCCTGCCCTCGCCGTCGACCTTCACGTCGGTGGCGCGGACGTCCGCCTCGTTCGCCTCGCCGAAGGTCAGCACCTTCTCCTGCGTCCGGCTCCGCATCGCGGCCACCCGATGGTCGTCGGCGTTCAGCACCGCCGTACCGCCGGGCTTCACGGCCTCGATCAGCTCGCCCTTGGCGATCGCGATGTTGTCCTGGGACCCGAACTCGCCGAGGTGCGACGTACCGACGTTCAGCACCAGGCCGACCGCCGGCGGCGTGATGCCGGACAGGTAGGTGATGTCGCCGGTGTGCCGGGCGCCCATCTCGGCGACCAGGTACTTCGTGGCCGGCGTCGCGTGCAGCGCGGTCAGCGGGTGGCCGAGCTCGTTGTTGAACGAGCCCTCCGGGCACACCGTCTCGCCGTACGGGCGGATCAGCTGGCCGATCAGGTCCTTGGTGCTGGTCTTGCCGGTCGACCCGGTCAGCGCGATCACGGTCAGGTCCGGCAGCCGGCCGACCACCAGCCGGGCCAGGTCGCCGAGCGCGCGCTCCGCGTCGTCGACGACGATGCACGGGCTGCCGTCCACCGGGCGGGTGGTCAGCGAGACCGTGACGCCGGCCGCGGTCGCCGTACCGACGAAGTCGTGGCCGTCGACGCGCTCGCCGGGCAGCGCGACGAACAGCCCGCCCGGGCCGGCCTCCCGCGAGTCGATCGTGACCGCGCCGTCCACGACCGCGGCGGGGTCGGCCCCCACCAGCTCGCCGCGGACGACGTCGGCGATCTCGCCGCAACTGACAGGGATCACCGATCTGCCTCCAACAGCTCACGCACGGTTTCGCGGTCGTCGAACGGGTGGATCACACCGCCGACGTCCTGGCCTGTCTCATGACCCTTGCCGAGAACGACCACGGTGTCACCCGGTCCGGCCAGCCCGATCGCCGACGCGATCGCCTGCCGGCGGTCCCCGATCTCGTGCAGGTCGACGTTCGGTACGGCGTTCCGGGCGCCCGCGAGCGCGGCGGCGCGGATCGCGGCCGGGTCCTCGCCGCGCGGGTTGTCGTCGGTGACGATCACCACGTCCGCCGCCTTCGCCGCCTCGGCGCCCATCGCGGGCCGCTTCCACGGGTCCCGGTCGCCGCCGCAGCCGAGGACCGCGAACAACCGGCCCTTGGTCGCGCCACGGGCGGCCCGCAGCGCCAGCGCGACCGCGTCCGGCGTGTGCGCGTAGTCCACGATCACCGCCAGCCCGTCCTCCCGGGTGAACATCTCCATCCGGCCCGGCACGGTCGCGGTCCGCAGCCCGGCCGCGATCGCCTCGGCGGGGACGTCGAGCTGCCGCAGCATCGCGGTCGCGAGCAGCGCGTTCGCCACGTTGAAGTCGCCCGGCAGCCCGATCTCGACCGTCACCGTCTCCCCCGGCCCCTGGATGTCCAGCACCGTCGTGCCGTGCTCCGAGCGGTGCCGGTGCGCGACGGTCCAGTCCGCGGCACCCGTCGCCGACACGGTGACCAGCGGTACGACGGTCTGCGCCGCCAGCCGGCGCCCGTACTCGTCGTCGATCGTCACCACCGCGACATCACACCGCTCCGGGGTGAACAACGAGGCCTTCGCCTGGAAGTACTCCTCGAACGTCTTGTGGAAGTCGAGGTGGTCCTGCGTCAGGTTCAGGAACCCGGCGACCGCGAACCGCGCGCCGTCGACCCGGCCCAATGCCAGCGCGTGGCTCGACACCTCCATCGCACACCACGCGACCGCCCGCTCGCGCATCACCGCGAACAGAGCCTGCAGGTCGGTCGCCTCCGGAGTGGTCCGGACGCTCTTCACGACCTCGTCGCCGACACGCGTTTGAATCGTCCCGATCAGGGCCGACGGTCCGAGCTGCCGCAGGACCGAATCCAGCAGGAAGCTCGTGGTGGTCTTGCCGTTGGTGCCCGTCACCCCGAGCAGCCGGAGCTCGCTGGTCGGCTCGCCGTAGATCCGGGAGGCGACCGCTCCGAGCACACTGCGCGGCCGGTCGACGACCAGCACCGGCAGCCCGCCGGCCGCGGCGCGCCCGGCGCCGGCCGGGTCGGTCAGTACGGCGACGGCGCCCGCCTGCTGGGCTTTCGCGACGAACTCCGCACCGTGCGTGACCGCACCGGGCATCGCGGCGTACAGGTCGCCGGGAAGGATGGACCGCGAGTCGAGGGATACGCCGGTCACGCTCACCGGCGACGATGCCGGGAGCTGTGCGTGGGCGACGTTCGCGAGGTCGGCGAGGCTGACCGGCACGACGTGCCGGGGCCTGATCGCTGCGACCGCGCCGCCTGCGGCGGTAGGGGTGGACACGGGCCCTGAGGCTACCGCCACGGACCCTGTGACTCCTACCTGACCCTGCGTCACCAACGGCCGGTTCATCACCAGGTGAGCGGGATGCTCGGCTGTGTCGCCCCGGTCGGCGGGACGACGTACTTCTGCAGCGCGTAGCTCATCACGTCTCGGAACACCGGTCCTCCTTGGAGACCACCACCCCGGGCACCCTGGGGATCGTGCAGTACGACGTACGTCACGAACCGTGGGTTGTCGGCAGGAGCAAATCCGGCGAAAGAAGTCGCCCAGGCGCCGTACTTCCCGGTGCCCGGGACGACCTGCTGCGCCGTACCGGTCTTGCCCGCCACCAGGTACCCGTCGATGGCGGCCTGCGGCGCGGTGCCCTTCTTCGCGGTCACCGACTCCATCATCGTGGTGACCTCCTTGGCGGCCTTCTCGCTCACCACCCGGCGCGACGGCGCGGTCTGGTTCGGGGTCAGCGTGCCGTCGGCCTGGATGTAGTTCCGGATCAGTTTCGGCGGCTCGTACACGCCGCCGTTCGCGACCGCGTTCACCGCGGCGGCCTCCTGGACGGCGTTCACCGACAGGCCCTGGCCGAACGCGACGTTCGACCGGGTGATCTCCGGCCACTCGTCGCCCGGGGCCAGCCGGCCGTTCGTCTCGCCGGGGAAGTTCAGCCCGGTCGGCTCGCCGAAGCCGAAGTCGTGCAGGTACTTCACGAACCGCGGGATCGGCATCCGGTGCGAGAGCATGATCGTGCCGACGTTCGACGACTTCGCGATGATCCCGGAGACGGTCAGGTTCATCGTGTCGTGCGCCCAGTGGTCCTTGATGATCCGGCGCTGCACGTCGATCGTGCCCGGCACCTGGATCTTGGTGTTCAGGTTGATCAGGCCGGCGTCGGCGAGCGCGGCCATCGTGACCACCTTCTGCACACTGCCCGGCTCGAAGCTGCGGTCGAGCGCGGTGTTGCCCAGGTTCTTCCAGGTCTTCTTGTCGTTCGGGTCGAACGACGGGTAGTTCGCCAGCGCGAGCAGGTCGCCGGTCTTCACGTCCATCACCACGACCGTGCCGGCGCTCGCCTTGTACTGCTGGACCGCCTGCTGGATCCGCTTCTCGGCGAAGAACTGCAGGTCGGTGTCCAGGGTCAGCTGCACGCCGACGCCCGGCTTCGGCTCCTGGACGGTGTGGTTCGCGTTCGGGATCTGGTTGCCGCGGGCATCCACCTCGTAGACGGCCTTGCCGTCGACGCCGGAGAGCTTGTCGTTCAGGCCGTACTCCAGCCCGGACAGGCCCTTGCCGTCGCCGCCGGTCACTCCGACGATGCTCGCGGCGATAGTGCCGTTCGGGTGGCTGCGGATCGGCTCCTGCTCGGTGTACAGGCCGCCCAGCAGCTTGGCCTGCTCCGTCAGCGGCTTGCCCTTGTTCTGCTTGGTGATCGGCACGTTCGCGGCCTTGATCTCGGCCTGGATCGCGCTCCACGTCGTCGGGCTGACCTGGTGCGCGAGGTACGCGAACCGGCCCGGCCCGGACAGCGCCGCGATCAGCTTGGCGGCCGTCGTACCGGGCAGCTTCGGGGCGAGGATCGCGGCCAGCTGCTGCGCGACCGGCTTGGTCTGCTGCGGGTCGGCGGTGATCGCGACCGCGTCCTCGGTGACCGCCAGCTCGACGCCGTTGCGGTCCTCGATGGTGCCGCGGTCGGCGTGCAGGATGAACGCGCGCGCGTTCTCCTTGGTCGCGGCGGCCGCGTAGCTGTCCGGGTCGACGCCCTGGAGGAGTACGAGCCGGCCGGCAAACAACGACAGTACGAACGCCATCACCCCGAAGGTCAGCCGCAACCGCAACGCGGGCCGCCCCAGCCGCAGCATCCGCGGCGCCTTCCGCACCTTCCGCTTCTTCGGCCGAGGCTGAGGCCGATTCTGCGGCGGCCGCTTCTTGCCGGTCGTCTTCTTCGCAGCCGTCTTCTTCCCGGCTGCCTTCGTCGCAGCCGTCTTCTTGACCGGCCGGCTGGCCGCGGCCTTCTTCGCCGGCACCTGCTTGCGGGTGGACGGCGTACCGCTCGTGGGTCGCTTGGCAGCGGCCTTCTTCACCGGACGCGGGGCCTCGGCCCTGGTCGCGCGCTCCTGCTCCTCACGCGCCTTGCGGAGGAGGCGGTCGCGGGTGGATTCGGGGCGTTGGGGGGTGGTGCGGGCACTGTCTGTAGCGGATGGGCGACGGGGCTGAGCCTTGCGGGGTGGATTGCCCCGGCCTGGTTCGGTACCACGCTTGCGTGGCGGCTCGTTTCCCCGTCGGTCCGTCATCCGATCATCCCCGTGTGGTCGTGGCGGCCCTCGTGGTGGAGCCCCGCGTCGTGGCCGGCGGCTTGGTGCCGGCCGGCGGCTTCGTGGTGGTCGTCGTGTGCGTGTTCGCGGTCCCGGTCCCCGGCTTCACCGGCGTCACCGGTTTGACCGGCGTGACCGGCTTGGTGGTCGTCTTGGCGGCCGGCGTCTGCTGGCCGAACATCGCCGTACCGGCACCCGCCTTGCCCTCGGCCGGTACGCCGAGCACACGCCCGTCGGACAACCGCAGGAACACCGGGTTCGGGTTCGGCACCATGCCCATCTTCAGTGCCCGGTCGGACAGGTTCTGCGGCGACTCCAGCGCCCGTACCTGCTTCTCCAGCTGCTGCTGCTGATCGCGCAGGTCGTTCGCCTGGCTGTTCAGCTTGGTGATGTCGAACGTCCCGCTCTGCAGCTGCGTGTTCAGCAGCAGCAGACCGACCAGCCCGGCGGCCAGCAGCGACACCACGAAGATCACGAACGGCATCCGCGGCGGCCGGAACGGCGCGCCGTACACGACCCGCAGCCGCGGCTGCTCCTTCTTCGCGCCTGTGGTGCCAGGGGCCGGCGTCACCCGCGCTTTCTGCGGGCTGAAGACGGTACTCATCAGGCCACCAGTCCCTTCTCCCGGATCCGCTCGGCCGCCCGCACGCGAGCGGAGGCGGCCCGCGGGTTCACCGCGACCTCCTCCTCGGTCGGCCGTTCGGCACCCCGGGTCAGTAGCTTCAGATACGGTTCGTGCCCGGCCGGGATCACCGGCAGGTCGTCCGGTACGTCGGACTTGGTGCCCGGCGCGAACGCCTGCTTGGTGATCCGGTCCTCGAGCGAGTGGTAACTCATCACGACGATCCGGCCGTGCAGCGCCAGCGCGTCGAGGGCGGCCGGCAGCGCGCGACGCAGGACGTCGAGTTCGCCGTTCACCTCGATCCGCAGCGCCTGGAAGGTCCGCTTCGCCGGGTGTCCCCCGGTCCGCTTGCCGGCCTGCGGGATCGCGTCCCGGACCAGCTCGGACAGCCGCGCGGTGTTCGTGAACGGCTCGGCCGCCCGCTCCCGGACGATCCGGTCCGCGATCCGGCGGGCGAACTTCTCCTCGCCGTACTGGAAC
Source organism: Kribbella sp. NPDC059898 (assembly GCF_042730855.1). Classification (NCBI taxonomy): domain Bacteria; kingdom Bacillati; phylum Actinomycetota; class Actinomycetes; order Propionibacteriales; family Kribbellaceae; genus Kribbella; species Kribbella sp. NPDC059898. The sequence goes on along the minus strand of NZ_JBHWKR010000006.1, from coordinate 36,103 downwards.
AGGATACGGGCCAGGTCGGCCGCGCTGTAGGTGTTCACGATCTCGGCCGCGGTGATGCCGCGGGTCGGGTCCATCCGCATGTCCAGCGGGGCGTCCTGCGAGTACGCGAACCCGCGGTCCGCCTCGTCCAGCTGCATCGACGAGACGCCGAGGTCGAACAGGATGCCGTCGATCGCCGGTACGCCGAGGTCCGCGAGCGCCCGCGGCAACTCGTCGTACACCGCGTGCACGAGCGTGAGCCGCTGCTCGAAGCGGGCCAGCCGCTCGCCGGCCAGCCGCAGTGCGTTCGGGTCCCGGTCGACGCCGATCAGCCGGATCTCGGGGAACTGCGTCAGGAACGCCTCCGAGTGCCCGCCGAGGCCGAGGGTCGCGTCGACGAAGACGGCGCCGGGACGCGCGAGCGCCGGTGCCAGCAGCGCGACCACGCGCTCCAGCATCACCGGCACATGCCGCTCCGCAGCGTCCATCTCGACCCTTCCCGTCACTTACCTACAGCTGCGGGAACGACCCTGCCCCCGCAGGTCATGTGCTGGTGCTGTGGCGCTTCGGGTAGACAGCACCGTCCGGTCAGATCGCGGGTACGCCTTCCGGGGAAGTACCTGCTCGGTCTTGGCGCCGGGGAAGTGACGCCAACACTCCAGGTCGGAAGTCGGACCCGTGATCTCACCGGACGGTCGGTGTCTCTCGGTCCACGCACTCTGTTCAGCTTTAGAAGATTCCGGGCAGTACTTCCTCGGAGAGGTCGGCGAACGCCTGCTCCTGCTCCGCGGAGTACCGGTTCCAGTTCTCCGTGTTCCAGATCTCCACCCGGTTCATCGCCCCGATGACGACGCAGTCGCGGTCCAGGCTTGCGTAGTCCCGCAGCATCGGTGGGATGGTGACCCGGCCCTGCTTGTCCGGCATCTCGTTGGAGGCGCCGGCGAACAACATCCGTAGGTAGTCCCGCGCACCCTTGTTGGTGATCGGAGCCTGCTTCAACTGCTCGGTCAGCTGGACGAACTCACGTTCCGGCCACACCGAGAGCGATCGCTCCTGCCCTCGTGTGATCACCAGACCGTCGGCCAGCTCGTCGCGGAACTTCGCCGGCAGGAACAGCCGGCCCTTGTCGTCGAGCTTGGGGAAGTGAGTTCCGAGGAACACGCTCCACCTCCCCGTTGCGGACTCTCCGACTCAGGCGAGTGCTTTCCACCACCTCAGTTCCACTGCGCTCCACCTTACTCCACTTTCCACCACCGTCAACCAACTTCCGCCCCATTCCGCCCCCGTGCCGCCTGAATCCACGCTCGGCGCCCGCGTGTCGCTGCCGCCTCAGCAGAGCCCAGCGGAGCCCAGTGGAGGCCCCGGTGGAGGAAAGTGGAGGACGGTGCGCCGGGCAGCCATGAACCATTTGCCGGATCCGCTCGTGAACCAGGTGCCGATTCGCGGCGTCGTACGCCCCACACGCCGCTGGTGCCGCCCGTACGCTTGGAGGGACGACTATCGACCCCGAGGGTGTGCGCCGATGACGATCGATCCGCCAAGCCACGAAACTCTTGGCTCGACCCCTACTGAGGGTGAGAATGTGTCGGCAGTCAACGAATGGGGAGGACTCAGAGTGAGCACCACCGCGACCAGCTCGCCGCTGGCAGGGGCCGGGGACTTCGACGAGCTGGCCGAGGTGACGGGCCGGGTCCGCCGGGCCATGGAGCAGGTGATCGAGGGCAAGCCCGACGTGATCGAGGTCGCCATCACGGTCCTGCTCGCCGAGGGGCACCTGCTGATCGAGGACGTGCCGGGCGTCGGCAAGACGATGCTGGCCAAGGCGCTGGCGAAGTCGATCGACTGCAGCGTGCGCCGGATCCAGTTCACGCCGGACCTGCTGCCGTCGGACATCACCGGCGTCTCGGTCTTCAACCAGGAGATCCGCGACTTCGAGTTCAAGCCCGGCGCGGTGTTCGCGAACATCGTGGTCGGCGACGAGATCAACCGGGCCTCGCCGAAGACGCAGGCCGCGCTGCTCGAGTCGATGGAGGAGCGCCAGGTCACCGTCGACACCACGACGTACGGCCTGGAAGCGCCGTTCATGGTGATCGCGACGCAGAACCCGATCGAGATGGAAGGCACCTACCCGCTGCCGGAGGCACAGCGCGACCGGTTCATGGCGCGGGTGTCGATGGGCTACCCGGAGCCGGCCGCCGAGCTGCGGATGCTGGACGGGCACGCGGCCGACGACCCGCTGGCGAACCTGCAGCCGGTCACGGACGGGCAGCAGATCCTCCGGCTGGTGAAGACCGTGCAGTCGGTGCACGTGTCGGAGTCGGTGAAGGAGTACGCCGTCGCGCTCGTCGGCGCGACCCGCCGTTCGCAGGAGCTCCGGCTGGGCGCCAGCCCGCGGTCGACGCTGCACCTGGTCCGCGCGGCGCGCGCGGCGGCGGCGCTCGACTCCCGCGAGTTCGTGCTGCCCGACGACATCCAGGAACTGGCGGTACCGGTGCTCGCGCACCGCGTGCTGCCGGCGGCCGAGGCGCATCTCGGTGGGCGCGGTGCGGCCGACATCATCGCCGGGCTGGTGGCCAGCGTGCCGCTCCCCCGCAGCCGTCGGGACTGAGACATGCGGCAGGCACTGCGCGGACTGACCACCCGAGGGCGGGCGTTCGTCGCCGCCGGGATCACCGCGTCGCTGTGCGCGTTGCTGCTCGGCCAGAAGGACCTGCTGCGCGTCGGCATCCTGCTGGCCGCGCTGCCGGTGGTGGCGGCGCTGGTCGTCGGCCGGACGCGGCTGCGGTTGCAGGTACGCCGGAGCCTCGCGCCGGACCAGGTCCCGGTCGGGACGCAGGCCACCGTCGAGCTGACGTTGAGCAACCAGGGGCGGATGCCCGCGGGGCTGCTGCTGCTCGAGGACCGCATTCCTTATGTACTGGGCCATCGGCCGCGCTTCGTCGTCGACCGGGTCAGCCCGAACTGGCGCCGTACCGTCACCTACCCGGTGAAGTCCGACGTCCGGGGGCTGTTCCAGGTCGGGCCGTTGATGCTGACGGTCGCCGACCCGTTCGGGCTGGTGGAGACGAGCCGGACATTCACGCGCAGCCAGCACCTGCTGGTCACGCCGCGGGTCTACAAGCTTCCCGAAATACGGCTCGGCGCCGACCGCGCCGGGTCCGGTGAGAACCGGCCGCGGGCGATCGCGGCCGCGGGTGAAGAGGACGCGACGGTCCGCGAGTACCGCGACGGCGACGACCTGCGCCGGGTGCATTGGCGGTCGACGGCGCGGCGCGGCGAGCTGATGGTCCGCCGCGAGGAACAGCCGTGGCAGAGCCGGTGTGCGCTGTTCCTGGACGCGCGGGTGATCTCGCACCACGGGCACGGGCCGTCGTCGAGCCTGGAGTGGGCCGTCAGCGCGATCGCGTCGATCGGCATCGACCGGTTGCGCCGCGGGTACGTCACCACGATGCTCGGCGGGCCGACGACGCTGTCCGCGATCACGCACCGGACGTCCGCCGCGGTCCACCAGCCGCTCAACCAGCAACAGCTGCTGACCGAGTGCGCGACGGTCGAGGAGCACAAGTACGCCGAGGTCGGCCCGCTGCTGACCGTCGACCGGCACGCGCAGGACCCGAGCCTGGTGATCGCCGTCCTCGGCGCGTGCAGCACCGACGACGTGACCTCGCTGAACCGCTGGCGGACCGGCCAGGCGACGGGTGTCGCACTGGTGCTGGACGCGGCCAGCTGGGCGGTCGGCGCCGAGGCCACCGAGAAAGCGGCCCGCCTGACCGCGGCCACGGACGCCACCGAGAACGAACTCCGCCGCAACGGCTGGCGAGTAGCCAGAGTCCGCCGCGGCGACCACCTCCCCACCGTCTGGTCCGGCCTCGGACTCAGAAGTGGACGCATCGCATGACTGCACATATGCCACGACTCCGTCGCGGCGGGTCATCGGGCTCGAGCTCCCGGCCTTCCCTCGTCGCTCCGGTCGCTTCGCTCCCTCCGCTCCTCAGTCCAGGCCGGGAGGCCCGATGACCGGTCACGCAAGGATTTCCATCGCTGCCTGGGGAGCGACCGCGCTGGGGTCGTTGGTGCTGACGCCGGTGTTCTCCGGGCCGTTCCTGTTCGTCAGTGCGTTCCTGTGTGCGCTGATCACCGCCGTCGGCGTCCTGCTGCAGAACCTGCGCATCCCGCGGATCGTCGTACCGATCGTCCAGCTGCTCGTGCTGGCCGAGCTGCTCTCGTTGTTCTTCCTGCACAGCACGATGAAGTTCGGGCTGTTCCCGTGGAAGGCGACCGCGATCGAGTTCAACTCGCAGATGGTCGACGCGATGGACTCGATCAACCGGTTCAGCGCACCGCTGCCGCCGGACCCGCACCTGACGCTCTTCGCCGTGACCGTGATCGCGGTGACCGGCTTCCTGATCCACGTGATCGCCGTCCAGCTCCGGCAGGCCGCATGGTCCGGGCTGTTGCTGCTGATCATGTACACGGTGCCGGCCGCGACCGTGCACGGCGGGCTGCCGTGGCTGCTGTTCATCCCGCCGGCGATCGGCTACATCGTGCTGCTGTCCGCGGAGGGCCGCAGCCGGCTCAGCCGCTGGGGCCGCCGGATCTCGGGCGTCTCGCACCTGGACGCGGCCGAGCCGGTCGAGGCGTCGGCGCTCGGCCAGGCCGGCCGCCGGATCGGCCTGACCGTGGTCGCGATCGCCGCCCTGCTGCCCGCGTTGCTGCCGTCGCTGCCGGAAGGCGTGATCGGCAACGGCCTGGCCGGCGGCAGTTCCGGCACCGGGATCGGCGCGTCGATCTCGTCGACCAACCCGATGCTCGACATGGGCCGCAACCTGAAGCGCGGCGAGAACGTGGTCGCGCTGACGTACAAGGGCGGCCCGACCGGCGGCAGCTACCTGCGGCTGACCGCGCTCGACCTGTTCGACGGCAACACCTGGCAGATCGCGCCGCGCGGCCAGGAGAACAAGCTGAACGGCAGCGACCTGACGCCCCCGCCCGGCTTCAACGGCGACCTGTCGAAGGTGCCGGTGACCACGATGGACATCAACGTCACCCGCGACCTCCGCTCGCAGCTCGTCCCGGCTCCCTACCCGCTGAAGTCGATCTCGCTGAAGAACGACTGGAACTACGACTCCGGTGCGCTGGACGTGATGTCCGGCGACGGCGGCATCGTCGCGGGCAAGAAGTACAAGCTGACGGCGTACGACATCGAGCCGACGCCGCAGCAGCTGCACGACTCGATCACCACCGCCGCCCCGGACAAGTTCACGATGGTCGTCCCGGAGCGTACGCCGGAGAGCATCAAGCAGCTGGCCTACCGGGTGACCGCGGACGCCAAGGACAACAAGTTCGAGGCCGCGGTGCTGCTGCAGGACTGGTTCCGCACCGGCGGCGGGTTCACGTACAGCACGCAGAACGTCAAGGGCAGCGGGATGGCCGCGCTCGAGGACTTCCTGCTGACCAGCAAGTCCGGGTACTGCGAGCAGTTCGCGACCGGGATGGCGCTGATGGCCCGGATCCTCGGGATCCCGGCCCGGGTCGGGATCGGGTTCCTGCCCGGGACGGCCGGCAAGGACGGCGTCTACACGGTCCGGATGCACGACATGCACGCCTGGCCGGAGCTGTACTTCCAGGGCACCGGCTGGGTCCGGTTCGAGCCGACGCCGTCCGCGCGGGTGTCGACCACGCCGGGCTGGACGGTCCCCGCCGACGGGAGCATCGAGCCGACCACGCCGTCGACGACCTCCGAGCCGACCACGCCGGGCGCCAAGCAGACCGCGCCGATCGACAAGCCGCGGCACGACCCGAACCTGGCGGACCAGTCCGGCGGTACGGCGGCCGGTACCGGCAACTGGTTCAGGAACGGCGGCGGGCAGGCCATCGCCGGCGTACTCGGCGCGTTCCTGCTGATCTGCGTCCCGTGGCTGGTCCGGACCCTCACCCGCCGGCGGCGGTACCTGCGCCCGCCGGGACGGGCCGGGGCCGAAGGGCTGTGGGCGGAGGTACGGGACACCGCTCGGGACCTGAACCTCGACTGGTCGGAGATCTCGACGCCGCGGCAGTCGGGTCAGTGGCTGATGACGAAGCTGCCCGCGGAGACCCATCCGGCGGCGCGCCGGCTGGCCCGCGGCATCGAGGCCCTGCGGTACGCCGGCAACGCGAACGCCGAGCTGGACCTGCGCGAGGACGCGGCCGCCGTACGGCAGGCGCTGTGGTCGCAGGCGCCGGGCCGACGCCGGTGGCGGGCGCGGCTGCTGCCGCCGTCCTGGCGCTGGTACCTGAGCCGCGGCACGACCGAGGCGTCCGACCTGCTGGACGAGTTCGACCTGCTGCTGGCCCGGCTCCGCTCGCTGCTGCTCCCGCGGCGCTCTACAGCCGGATCACATCGAGGATGAAGAAGCGGCCACACCCGGCCTCGAGGGCGCGGGTGTGGCCGGAAGTCAGACTGTCAGAGGTCTTCCTCGCGGCGCCGGCGCCAACGGTCCTCCATGCGCTCCATGAACGTGCCGGACGAGTCGTGCTTGGTCCGGTGGCGCTTGGTCGGCGGAGGCGGCGGGATGTCGTCGGACTCTCCCGCGTTGCTGATCCGCTTCATGCTCAGCGCGGCGACGTACAGGCAGGCCACCATCATCACGAAGCCGATGACTCCGATGATGGTGTTGGGCAGGATCGCACCGGTCATCAGCACCGCGATGCCCAGCACGAAACCAACGCCGGCAAGTACTGCGCGGCGCCGGTAGTACAAGCGCACATTGGTCCCACGCATGGCGGAAACGAACTTCGGGTCTTCCGCAGCAAGGGCACGTTCGAGCTGCTCGAACTGGCGCTGCTCTTCTTCCGAGAGGGGCACCGTCGATCCCTCCATGATGAGCGCGATCTCGATAGGCCGCCTCCAGTCTAGGCCGCGCCCGCGTCACACGAAACCCTGACCGCCTGTCCAGCGCGTCACGGTCGCGCAACTGCCCTCGCGAGGTCGCGCCGCCGTCACTCTGCGTCGCGACCGCTCAGCGGGTGGCGAGGATGTGCAGCTGGGTGGCCAGCGCGCGGAACGCCGGGTGCTGGCTCGCCGCGCGCTCGAGCTCGGCCAGCGAGTCGGCCGCGCCCGGCTCGGCGTCGACGAACGCGGACGGCACCAGGTCGGCGAACGTCCGCACGCCGTGCACCGTGTGCACCATGAACCCGGCGTCGGCCAGCTGCGCCGTGATCCCCGCCTCGTCGAACCGGCGTGGCATCGGATCGGTGGCGCCCCAGCGCCCGTCCGGGTCCTGCAGCGCGATCCGCGCGTCGGCCAGGTGCCCGGCCAGTGCCCGCGCCAGCACCACTGCGTTGCGCTGCGCGACGAGCAGGCTCAGTACGCCGCCCTCGCGCAGCACCGACGCCATCGCCTGCAGCGCCTGCACCGGGTCGTCGACGACCTCGAGCACCCCGTGGCACAGGACCGCGTCCGCGGTCGACTCGCCGGTCAGGCCCAAGAGCTCCGCCGCGTCGCCCTGGACGCCGCGAACAAGTTCACTGACGCCTTCGTCGCGGGCGCGGCGTTCGAGGGAGGCGAGCGCGTCCGGGCTCGGATCGACGACCGTCACCCGGTGCCCCTCGACCGCCAGCGGCACCGCGAACCCGCCGGTCCCGCCGCCGAGGTCGACGATGTCCAGGCCGGCGCCCGGATCTGTCCGCTCCCGCGCCGCCAACGCAACGCGCAGCGCCTCGCCGACCAACGCCGTCCGTACGCCGCGTCGCCGCCGCTCCACCATCAAACCCCTCCAGCCCAGGTCCCACACCGCCGCGCCACACCCTACTGGCACGCGCCGATCAGGACGGAGTACGGGCCAGGACGTACAGCCGGTCGGTGGTTTCGGCGTGCGTCGCGAGCGATCCGCGGAGGTACCACTCGATGTCGGTCAGGCCGGCGGATTCGAGCAGCCGCACGAGCTGGGCCGGGTTGTGCAGCACGTAGTCGAGGCTGACCTCGTGGCCCAGGAACTCGTCGACGTGCCGGATCTCGTCGCCGGCGTGCAGCGCGATCACCAGCAGCGCGCCCGGGTCCATCGGCCGGGTCAGCGCGGCGATCGTGTCCGGCAGCTCCGATGCCGCGAGGTGGATCAGCGAGTACCAGGCGAGCACCGCCGCCCAGCCGGAACTCGTCGGCGGGCGGCCGAGTCGCCGCAGGTCCCCGACCTCGAACCTGAGCCGCGGGAACCGCCGGCGCGCCTCGTCCACCATCTCCGGCGACAGGTCCAGACCGGTCGCGTCCGCGTCCCGGTCGGCGAGGTACGCCGTCACGTGCCCAGGCCCCGCGCCGACCTCGACGATCGGGCGACCGTCGGCGTCGGCGATCACCCGGTCCAGCAGCCAGCGCTCGAACGGCAGCCCGTCCAGCTCGTCGAGCAGCTCGTCCGCGTACGCCGTCGCCACCGCGTCGTACGCCGACCGCACCCGCTCGTCCCGGGCCGCCGCGCCGTCGGCGATCACGGTGTCGCGGTCGACGGACTCCACCACGGGGGCCGATTCCGCCTCGGGCACCGGGCCGAGCAGGTGGATCCAGCGCCGGTCGTGCTGCCCGGCGCGGCGTTCGAGCTCGTGGACGAGCGGCTCGGGACGCGCGGCCATCCGTTGCAGGCAGGCCTCGACGGCGGCGCGGTCCTCGAACCGGTGCAGCCGCTCGGTCCGAGTCCGCAACTCCCCCGGCGCCTGCGCGCCGCGGAGCAGCAGCACCGTGACCAGCGCCCGCTCGTCCTCCTCGAGCCCGAGCTTCTCGTCCAGGATCTGGTGGTACTTCAACGTCCGGCGACCGATGTCGACCCAGACGATCCGCAGCAGCTCGCGATCCCGCAGCCCGCGGGCGACCCGCTCGACGGTGCCCTGGTCGTAGTCCACGACGGGCTCGCGATTGCTGGTCTGGTTGCAGGCCGACCGCAACGCGTTCGCCGTCAACGGGTACGACGCCGGCACCGTCGACTGCTTCTCCAGCAAGCTCCCGAGAACCCGCTGCTCGTCGACGTCCAACACGGGAAGTCCGCTCACAGCGCGACCCTAAGGCACGCGGCGGTCAGCCGGGTTGGTAGGTCTCGGGAAGCGTCAGTGGCTCGAACGCGGTGCCGTTGCAGGCCGGGCAGAGGGCGTCGGCATACAGGCCGGAGCCGGCGCACCGGGTGCAGAGGCCGTCGTGCCAGCAGTCGCCGGCCAGGGACTGGTGTGGTCGCGGGTAATGGGTGTCCGGCAGGTAGCACTCGGCGCCGGTCACGGCATGGACGCGAGCGCACAGGTCCTTGCCCAGGCCTCTCGTGGTTTCGCTCACGGTCGGGATCTCCTCAACAACGGGGGTGGTTCAGCTCGCCTGCATCCAGGACTGGGTGAGGACGGACTGCGGATCGGTGGTCGCGGTGAGCACCGGGCTGGTGGAGAGCCGCAGGCTCGCCTCCACCTGGGTGTAGAACGTGTCGACCGCGCGGACCAGGTCGTCGGCCTCGCGGGCGCTGACGGCGCGCTCCAGCCCGGCCTCGGCGGCCGCGCGCTGGGCGGCACCGGCGGCGAAGAACGTGGCCCACTCGCCGAACTCCGGCGCGACCTCGGCGAGCAGCACCCAGGCGTTGCGCTGCACCCGGCGGCGGCTGCCCGAGCGGACCGGGCGGGCGCGGACGGCGAGGACCGCGGCCGCGACCCGGAGCGCCGCGACGTGCGCGCTCGAGTAGCGGATCAGGTGGTCGGTGGTCTCGGTCGCCTCGGCCAGCGCGGCCCGGGCACGGGACAGCTCACGGCTGGCCGCGCCGGCCGCGGCCGGCGACACCGGTGAAACGGTCATCGGTCGGTCACCCTCTCCAGTTGCCAACGGCCCGAGTGCGGGTCGTGGGCGAGATCGAACATCTCCTGCCGTCCGAGCCGGCCACAGCCGGCTTCCACCCGGAACACCGTGCGCTCCGGGCCCCATTCCGCGTCCAGCACGCCGACGGCCGCCGTGCACACCTCCGCGACCGTGGCCGCGTCGATCCGGGCGAGCGTGTCGGTGTGGGCCAGCGGGTCGTGGATCCGGCCGGGGCCGATCACGCCGCGCTCCCACCAGGCGGCGGTCTCGGTCCACTGCGAGCGGACCGCGCGGACCCGCCAGAGCCGGCCGCGCCACAGGAACTGGTCGGGGATCTGCACGCCGTCCACCGGCACCGAGTGCACCTCGACGGCGTCGTCGAACTCCCACATGCTCCATCGCCTCCTGTGTTCCACGTCCTGCTGAACGGCCGGTCCGGGGCCGGCGGCCCGGCGGGTGCGCCCGGGGTGGGGGTCGAGGACCACCCGGGTGCGCGGCCCGCCGGGGCCACCGGATTCCGATGCGGCCGCAACTCCGCACCGGAGTCGTCCAGCTGCCCGGTCCACCCCGGTCCGGCCTCCCGACGAAGCCGGGTCCGAGGCAATCGAACATCTGTTCGAACACAGGAAGCGTATCGTCGCCTGCCGACAGTCGTCAACGGGAACCGGCGACGGCGCGTCGGGGAACGGGAGGTGGGCAGCCGTGAGCGTCCGAACGGGGGTGCCGGGCGCGCTCTCGGTGTCCATGAGTTCATCCTGGCGGGCGCCACCGACAGTTTTCGGAAAGTGGCGTGACAGGGGTCCTATGCTCACCAGGGTGAGCAGTCATCCCAATGTGCAGAAGGTGGCCGACGCGCTGCGGGCGGCCGGGGCCACCGCAGAGATCGTGATCCTGGACGAGGCGGTGCCGACCGCGGCCGCCGCGGCGGCGGAGCTCGGCTGCGAGGTCGGAGCGATCGCGAACAGCCTGATCTTCGACGGCGACGGCACCCCGGTGCTGATCCTGACCTCGGGCGCGCACCGGGTGGACACCGCGAAGGTGGCCGCCGGGCTCGGGATCGGGAAGCTGAAGCGGGCCACCCCGGAGTTCGTCAAGGAGCACACCGGCCAGTCGATCGGCGGCGTCGCCCCGGTCGGGCACCCGGGCCGGGTCCCGACGTACGTCGACACGGCGCTGGCGCGGTACGACGTGATCTGGGCCGCGGCGGGGATCCCGCACTCGGTCTTCCCGACCAGCTACGACGAGCTGCTGAAGCTCACCGACGGCACGGAGATCGCCGTCAACTGAGGACCGCGGGGATGGCGGTCCGCACGAACCGCCGGGTCAGCCCGGCGCGGGTGTGCCGCCACCACGGCCCGGTCCGTACCTCGTCGGCGTACCGGCGCCGCCGGATGTCCTCGACGACGTCGGCGGGCGCTCCGAGCCGGGGCAGGATGTCGAGCGCGGCCCGCTTGGTGATCAGGTCGCCGGTCGCCAGCGTCACGTGCGCCCGGGCGATCGTCAGCAGGCTCAGGTCGACCCAGATGTCGGCGTACCACGGCGTCCGTTTGCGGGTGACCGGCAGCCAGAACTCGCGCAGGTCCCGGCGGACGAACTCGAACAGCTCCTCGTCGGACACCGGCGGCAGCAGCTCGGCCGGCGCCGGCCCGAACAGCGTACGGTTGCCGATGGCAAGCTCCCGGCGGGTCACCGGCGTCACCGGCCGGTCGAAGTACCGCTCCTGGGCGAACGTCGGGTGCCGCACGGACAGGTCCGCGAGGTCGGTCATGTACGAGCAGTGCAGCTTGGTGGCCAACGGATCCGACCGCATCAGCTCGCGGTGCAGCTCCGCGACGGAGTCGGGCGGCGGCTCGGAGACGACGACGATCACGTCCAGGTCACTGCGGCCGAGCTGGTAGTCCCCCAGCGCCAGCGATCCGTGCAACCAGACCGCCCGCACCTCGGCGACATCCCGTACGGACGTAACGAAGCCGTCCAGCAACGGCTGGACGGCTTCGTCGATCACGCGCGACAGACTAGACGGCCGGACGGACGTCCACGTCGGCAGCCCGGACGTACGCCATCCGGTGGCCGAACCAGATCTCGTAGTACTTGTCCTTGCCGAGCACCTGGACGTGGTCCGCCGGGGCCTGCCCGTCGAACGTCACGGCCCGGTAGTAGTCGGTCTCGATGCCCAGGTCCGCGACCGGGTAGGCCTGGCCCTCACCGATCGTGTACTGCAGCGGAGTCACCGTCTGGTAAGGGATTCCGGCCGGGTACGCCGCCTGCTCCGGGTACGCGCGCCCGTACACCGGCACCGACGTCTTACCCGCCTTCGGCTTCACGACCAGACCGGGCTTGGCGAACGCGTCCGGCGCGGAGACCGGGCTCTTGAACCAGCCCTTCGCCCCGAGGTACCAGACCGCCACCCAGTCACCCTGGCGCTCCGCCACGACGTACTGCGAACCGGCGGCCGCGCGAGAGCCCATGTCGGACACGTCGGTGGTGCCGGCCGAACCGTCCGGGTGCAGGCCGACGTCCTTGACCAGCGGGGCGTTGTCGTCCGGCGCCTGGCGCAGGTACACGAAGTTGGTGCCCTGCGGCTTGCACGGCGTACCCGGAGTGTCGCAGTTGTCGACGACCTGCACGTTGCCCGCGAAGCCCGGCTTGACCGTCACGACCGAACCGGCCTTCACCGGCAGCACGGACTTGCCCCAGATCGGCGCGCCGAGCAGGTCGAAGTAGTGCTCCCAGTCCCAGTACGGTCCCGGGTCCCAGTGCATGCCGCGGACCGTGGACGGGACGGTGCCCGGCACCTGGTCGTGGCCGATGATGTGCGCACGGTCGAGCGGGATGTTGTTCTTCACGGCCAGGTACCGCACCAGCTTGGCCGAGTTGCGGTACAGCGACTCGGTGAACCAGGTCGCACCCTGCGGCGCGAAGCCCTCGTGCTCGATGCCGATGCTGTGCATGTTCACGTACCAGTTGCCGGCGTGCCACGCGACGTCCTTGGCCTTCACGTGCTGCCAGGTGTGGCCGTCGGACGAGCGCATGGTGTAGTTCCAGCTCACGTACGTCGGGTCCTGCACCAGGTTCAGCACGCCCTGCCAGGTGCCTTCGGTGTCGTGGATGACGATGTAGTTGATCTTCCCTGTCTTGGGCCGGTTCGCGAGGTCGTGGTTGCCGTAGTCGCCCGCCGTACCGAACTCGGAGTACGGCGCCGGCAGCCACTCGCAGCCGAGCGTCGGGGGGCACTCCACGTTCGACGTGGACGGCTGGACGCCGGCCGGCAGCGAGAGCTTGCCCAGCTGGGACTTGTCCGGCTTCACCGCGAGCGCCGGCATCACGATCTGCTGGCCGGTGTTCGTGGTCCGCGCGGCGCCCTTCGCCAGGATCGAGTACACGTCGTCGGCGAACCCGGCCGCGCCGACCTTGTCGCCCGCCTCGGCGTACGACGCGACCGCGCCGTACCAGTCGGCGGCCGACGTGCTCGCGCCGGTCGGCAGGCCGAGCGACTTCTGGTACGACGCGAGCACCGCGGCACCGCCGTCGATGTTCGCGGTCGTGTCCGTGCGCAGCGTGGACTGGTCGAGGCCGGTCAGCTCGGACGCCTTCTTCAGCGTCTGCAGGGACTCGGCCGTCGCGACCTTCTGCTTGCCGGACAGGTCGGCCACCTCGGAGGCGCCGAGGCCGGTGAGGTGCATCGGGCCGTACCCGCCGGTGGTGCTCGGCGCGCCGGCGTGGTCGTCCCAGCGGGACTCCGCGTACGACACGGCCAGCAGCACCTGCTCCGGTACGCCGTACTTCGCGGCCGCGGCGCCGTACGCCGACTGACCGGAGACGCCGGGGGTGCCGGGCTGTGAGGCCTCGGCCGGTGGACTTCCCAACGACACGCCGACCAGCGCGGTCGGCACAGCTACCGCAGCCAGTGCGGCAAGAATCTTCGGACGACGCAGCATGATGATCTCCTGAACCCGTGGGCGGGTGCCGGTCACACAGACTGGCAGCCTAGTCACTGTGAGTCGAGGCGACGCGGATGTCAACGGTTAACCAAAACTCACACCACAGGGTTCGATACTGACGAGATACTGACGAAATCGTCCTGCCGACCACACCTGACGGAGTACCACGATGGAAGCGCTGCCGCTGGCGGTGACGACAGGCTGGGCCAGTGGCGTGAACGCCTATGTCTGTGTGCTGATCCTCGGTCTGCTCGGCCGGTTCGCCGGCGCCGACGAAGTACCGCACGCGCTCACCACGACGCCGGTGCTGATCGCCGCCGGGGTGCTGTTCGCGTTCGAGTTCGTGGCCGACAAGATCCCGTACGTCGACTCCGCGTGGGACGCGATCTCGACCGTGATCCGGCCGACCATCGGCGCGATCCTGGCCGCGCTGCTGTCCGGCCAGGCGAGCACGCTGCACCAGGCCCTGATCGCGACCACCGGCGGTCTGGTGGCGCTGCTCTCGCACGCGGTGAAGTCGAGTCTGCGGCTCGCGATCAACACCTCCCCCGAGCCGGTCACCAACATCGCCGCGTCCTCGGGAGAGGATGTCGCGGTCGCCGGTGTGGTCTCGCTGGCCGTCTTCCATCCGGTGGCGGCGCTGATCATCGCCGGCGTGCTGCTGATCCTCGGGCTGATCGCGGTCTATTTCGCGTTCAGGCTGATCCGTCGGGGGTATCTGAGGTTCAAGGCGTGGCGAGAGAAACGTGGAAACAGTGGCTGAAGTGATTGTGGTCGGGTCCGGTCTGGCCGGTCTCGCGAGTGCGGTGCGGCTGGCGAAGCTCGGCCACCAGGTGACCGTCTGCGAACGCGACGAGCACCTGGGCGGCGTGCTGGGCCGTGTCGAGGCCGACGGCTTCACTTGGGACGCGGGAGCCGCCAGTACGACGCTCCCGGCCGCCCTGCGCGACCTGTTCCGCAAGAGCGGCCGGCCGATCGAGACCCTGGTCCAGCTGGAGCCGGTGACCGAGCCGCGCCGCCACATGTTCGCCGACGGCTCCGTGCTCGACCTGCCGGTCAGCGACCGCGGGGCACAGGAGGAAGCGTGGACCGACCTGGCCGGAGCACCCGTTGCCGCACAGTGGACCAAGCTGGTCGACGCGTACGGCGACATCTGGCAACTGCTCCGTAAGACCTCACTCGAGCCGCCGCTCGAGGACAAGCTGCCGCTCAAGACGGTCCGCGCGCTCAAGCCCTGGCAGTCGCTGGAGAAGGTCGCCGAGCGCGAGCTGACCGACGACCGCGGCCGCGCGGTACTGCGGCACTTCGCAGCGCAAGGTGGTTCGGACGCGAGCCTGACCCCCGGGTACGTCGGCGTGTGGTCGTACCTGGAACGCACGTTCGGCCGCTGGACGATCGACGGCGGGTTCGGCGCCCTGGCGGACGCGCTGGTGCAACGCGCGAGCGAGCGGAAGATCACCGTCCGGACGAGCGCCGAGGTGGTCGGTGTGACGACGACCAACGGTGCGGTCAGCGGCGTACGGCTCTCGGACGGTGAAGCGATCTCCGCGGACATCGTGGTGAGCGACATCGACCCGCGCGTGCTCTACGAGTCCATGGTCGACGATCCGGCCGCCAAGAAGGTCCGGAAGCGGATCCTGTCGACCCACCAGGCACAGGCGGCGTACGTCGTACACCTGGGGCTGAAGGACCCGGTGCCGGAGCTGCCGTTCGAGACCGTGCTGCACGGTACGCCGACCGTCGTCGTACGGACAGGTGGTACAGCACCGGCCGGTCACCAAGCGTGGTCAGTGCTGGTCCACGGCTACCCCACCGACGACGTACTGGACCTCTTGGTCGCCCGTGGCCTGCATGTCAGGGACAACGTCGTGTCGCGGCAGACGTCGCCGTCCTGGTGGGCCGGTGTGGCCTGGGAGGGCTACAAGACAGCCCGCCGCCGGGCCTCCAACGTGTCGCCGGTGAAGGGGCTGTACTGCGTCGGCGCGGGCGCCCACCCCGGCTCCGGTGTGCCCGCCACCACACTGGGGGCGGCGATTGTCGCGGACGCCATCGGGAAGGCCTGAGGCCCCTGTCGGGTTGGACAGAGGAGCCAACTAAGATTGGTTGTTCCTGTGTTCTAAGTCCCGGCGGGAGAGGACCTCGGTGGATCAAACCCCCACATCGGCCGATCACGAGACTGTCGAGCGGGCGGAGCTGGCGGCTGAGCAACAACACGTCGACCTGGTGTACGGCCGGGTCGAGGAGGCCGCCCGGTCCGCGTCCCGGATCGCGGTCGAAGGTCACCAGCGCGGGCAGGCGCAGAACGTCGGCCGCGTCCGCGAGGAGGAGCAGACCGGTCTGTACGAGCGGGACGTGCTGGTGTTCGCGGCCGCCCGCCGGATCGCGGAGCTGGACGCGGAGCACGAGGGCCTGGTGTTCGGCCGGCTCGACTCCGACCACGGCGACGACCAGCCGGCCGCCGCGACCGCGGCCGATCTCGACAAGCTGTACGTCGGGCGGATCGGCGTTCGCGACGCGGAGTACGAACCGCTGGTGATCGACTGGCGGGCGCCCGCGGCCGAACCGTTCTACCGGGCCACGCCGACCGACCGGCAGAAGGTCGTCCGGCGGCGCGTGCTGCGGAACAAGGGCGCCCGGATCGCCGGCCTCGAGGACGACCTGCTGGCGCCGGACCGCGCGCCGGAGGACCTGCCGGTGCTGGGCGAGGGCGCGTTGATGGCCTCGCTGTCGCGGGCCCGGGGGCACACGATGCGGGACATCGTCGCGACCATCCAGGCCGAGCAGGACGAGGCGATCCGGGCACCGGCCCGCGGCGTCACGGTCATCGGTGGCGGACCCGGTACCGGCAAGACGGTGGTCGCGCTGCATCGTGCGGCGTACCTCCTCTACAGCGACCGCCGGCGCTTCGAGCGTGGCGGCGTACTCGTGGTCGGACCGTCGGCCGCCTTCATGGCGTACATCGAGCGAGTCCTCCCGAGCCTCGGTGAGAACACGGTCTCGCTGCGGGCCGTCGGTGAGCTCGTCGACGGGGTCAAAGCGACGGCCGTCGACAGTGCGGTCGTGGCCGGGGTCAAGGGCTCGCTGCGGATGCGCGGCGTGCTGTCCCGCGCCGCGCGCGACCGGGTGCCGAACGCGCCGGCGAACTTGCGGGTGTTCATCGGCGGCGCGACGGTCGAGCTGGACGCCAACCAGCTCGACAACGTCCGCCGCAACGCGCTCCGGCGTACGGTCCGGAACCGCGCGGCCGCCGAGGCCCGTAAGGGTCTGATCGCGGCGCTGTGGCAGCGGTTCCCGGAGGATCTGCGGAACGGGCCGCTGGGCGACCGTGAGGCGTTCGGCGACCGCGTGACCGACACCCCGGCGTTCCGGACGTTCTTCAGCCAGTGGTGGCCGATGCTGACCGCCGAGTCGGTGCTGCGCTGGCTCGGCGACGCGCGCCGCCTGCAGCGCTGGGCCCGCAACGACCTGACGCCTGCCGAGATCGACGCGCTCGCCACCGCGATCCGGACGACGGACGAGTTCACCGTCGCGGACGTGGCGCTGCTGGACGAGCTCAGTACGTTCCTGGGGCGCCCGCCGATCGTGGAGAACACCGACGAGGAGTTCGACTGGCTGGAGGGGCTGAGCGACGGCGTCAACGAAGTCCTGACCAGCTCCGAGCGCCGGGCCCGGGCCGCGGCGGCCCGCGAGGCCGAGGAGCCGGAGGAGTACGCGCACGTCCTGGTGGACGAGGCGCAGGACCTCTCCCCCATGCAGTGGCGGATGGTCACCCGGCGCGGCCCGCAGGCCAGCTGGACGATCGTCGGCGACCTCGCGCAGAGCTCCTGGCGGGACCCGGCCGAGGCACAGGCCGCGATGGACTCGATGCTGTCGCACCTGCGGCGGCACACGTTCCGGCTGTCCACCAACTACCGGAACTCGGCCGAGATCTACGCGTTCGCCGGTGCGGTGATCCGGCAGTCGATCCCGGACGCCGACCTGCCGGACGCGGTCCGCAGTACGGGCGTCGAGCCCGAGCACCGGATCTTCGACGCGGGCAAGGTCGCGGAGGCGGCCGGCGACGCGGCGGCGGAGCTGCTGCAACTGGTCGAGGGCACGGTCGGCGTGATCGTGCCGCCGGCACTGCGACCGGCGGTGGAGCCGGTGCTGGCCGAGATCGGCGATCCGCGGGTCGTTGCCGTCAGCCCCTTGGACTCGAAGGGCCTCGAGTACGACGCTGTCGTGGTGGTCGAGCCGGACCGGATCGTCAGCGACACCTTGGGCGGCGTACGCGCGCTGTACGTCGTCCTGACCCGGGCGACCCAACGTTTGATTACCATCAACAGCACTACCCATTGGTTGCCCGCCCGCGACTCCTGACTCCCAGGAAGTAGCGCTTTGACCAAGGTTCTGGGCGTGGCCGTCGCTGTCGTCGCGATGGCCACGCAACTCACTGTGCCCGCAGCAGCCGCGCCGAAGCTGAAATGGGGCGAGTGCCCGCCCGACTCCGGGGCGTTCCGGCAGGTGTCGTGCGCGACGCTGAAGGTCCCGCTCGACTACGCGAAGCCGAACGGGAAGCAGATCACGCTGACCATCTCCGGCGTCGGCAGTCTGTCCGCGCCGCACGCCCTACTGGTCAACCCGGGAGGCCCTGGCGCTCCGGGGATCGGCCTGGAGCAGATGGTGAACGCAGCACTGCCGGAGAAGGTCGCCGAGCAGTACGCCGTGTTCAGCTTCGACCCGCGCGGTGTCGGGGACAGTACGCCGGTGAGCTGTGGCGACACCAGCAAACTGGTGAAGCACCCGGCACTCCCCTACAAGCCCGCGAACGCGCAGCAAGAACAGCAACGCGTTCAGCAGGCCAAGCAGATCGCCCAGCAGTGCGGCCGGTACGCAAAGGACCTGCTGCCGTACATCACCACCGAGAACGCTGCCCGTGACATGGACCGGATCCGGATCGCGCTCGGCCGCGACAAGCTCGACTACCTGGGCTATTCGTACGGGACGAAGCTCGGAGCGACGTACGCGACCCTGTTCCCGCAGCACACCGGGCGGATGATCCTGAACAGCGTGGTCGACCCGCTGGTGTCGACGTACAGGACGACGTACGAGCAGGACCCGGCCTTCCAGGCACGGTCCGGTCAGCTGTTCGGTTGGATCGCGCGGCAGGACAAGACATACCACCTTGGTACGACGGCGAAGGCTGTCGCGGCGGTTTGGCAGAAGGCGCGGAGCGATCTGGCGAAGAAGCCTGCCGGCGGACGGGCCGGCACGGCCGAGCTGGACGACATGCTGGCGTCCGCGCTCTATACGGACGACCTGTGGTCGTCGCTGGCGGACGCCCTGGTTCAGTACCGGCACGGTGACCCGTCCGGGTTGCTGTCAATCACGGACCAGTTCGCGTTGCAGTCGGTGGATCCGGGGCTGCTCGCTTACAACTGCACGGATCCTGGCTGGCCGCGGAACTGGCGCGCGTGGCATTGGGACACCGCGGTCGCCGATCGGCGCGCACCGCAGTTCGCTTGGATGAACACGTGGTACAGCGCGCCCTGCGCGTTCTGGCCGGTCGCTCCGGTGCGGCAGTCGCCGATCAGGTCCGCCGTACGGGTGCTTCTGCTGCAGAGTCGCGACGACCCGGCGACACCGCTGCTCGGCGCGCGACGGATGCACGCGGTCCTCACGGGCTCGAAGCTGCTCACCGACAACGGCGGCAACCACGCGTCGTACTTGTTCTCGAACAATCCCTGCATCGACGGCAAGGCGGAGAAGTACCTGCTGACCGGGCAGCTACCGGCGGACGGCACCTGCCCGGCACCAAGCTAAGCCCGCGGTACGACGTACTCCACCAGGTCGGCCTCGTTCGCGGCGAGGTCGGCCCAGTGGGTGGTGAGGTGCAGGATCGCGAGTCCGGTGGTCGGGTACTTCTGGGTGAGCTCGATCCGCTCCGGGCTGGTGCCGTCCAGCGCGAGCTCGTCGGCCAGCCACGGGATGCCCGGCGCGTGCCCGACCACGACCACCGTGCGGGCCTCGGACGGCGCTTCGTGGATGACGTCCAGCAGGGACTCGGTGTCGGCGTTGTAGATCCGCTTGTCGTACCAGACGTCCTTGGCGGTGACGCCGGCCTCGGCGACCAGCTTCCAGGTCTCCCGGGTGCGCTTCGAGGGCGAGCACAGCACCAGGTCCGGTTCGATGCCCTGGGCAACGAGGTGCCGGCCGGCCGCGCCTGCGTCCGCGCGGCCGCGGTCGGCGAGCGGGCGTTCGAGATCCGGCAGATCCGGCCTGGTCTCCGGCGGCACCGCCTTCGCGTGCCGGAGCAGGACGAGAGTTCGGTCGATCAACAGGTCCGACGGGTCAGCCATTGCGTCAGGATACGACGGCGGGCCGGAGGTTGCGGAAGACCTGTCGTGTTGCGGTGGATCTGTTCAAGGTAATGAAATGAATGCCCGGGGCGCCGCCGGCGAGCAGGCGTTCGCACAGCTCGGTGGCGATCTCGATGCCGGTCTCCCGGACCGCGGCCGGATCGTCCTCGACGGCGTGCAACCGCTCGGTGACGGAGGCCGGCAACGCCATGCCGGTGAGCTCCGCCATCCGCTGGATCTGCTTGATGTTGGTCACCGGCATGATGCCGGGCAGCACCGGGATGTCGCAGCCGAGCGCGGCCGCCCGGTCGACCAGCCGGAAGTAGTCGTCGGCGCCGAAGAACATCTGGGTGATCGCGTAGTCCGCACCGGCCCGCGCCTTCGCGGCCAGCACCTGCGCGTCCGCCGCCGGCGAGGCCGCCTCCGGATGCTTGTCCGGGAAGGCGGCCACGCCGACGCAGAAGTCGCCGAGCGAACGGATCAGCTCGACCAGCTCGATCGCGTGGTTCAGCCCGTCGGGGTGCGCGACCCACCGCTGGTTGGGCCCGCCGGGCGGGTCGCCGCGGAGCGCGAGCATGTTCCGGACGCCGGATCCGGCGTACGCGCCGATCACCGAGCGCAGCTCGTCCCGGGAGTGCGCGACGCAGGTCAGGTGCCCGAGCGGGGTCAGCGAGGTGTCCTGCGCGACCCGCTCGGTGACCCGGATCGTCCCGTCCCGGGTGCTGCCGCCGGCGCCGTACGTGATCGAGACGAACGTCGGCCGGAGCTGCTCGATCTCGCGGATCGAGCGCCACAGCACCTCCTCCGCCTCCGGGGTCTTCGGCGGGAAGAACTCGAACGAGAAGGACCGCTCCCCGGACGCGAGCAACTCGCGGATGCTCGGCGCACCGCCGGGCAGCGTCGAGGGAAGTCCGTTCGCCATGCGCCTCAGGTTACCCGCGCCGAACGCCGCCGTCCGCAGACCGACTACGCTCCGAGACGTGGACGATGTGGACATCCCGGCCGGGATCCAGCAGGCGCTGAGCGAGTTCCTGGACCGGCAGGAGGAGCGGCTGGCGGCGATCGGGCCGGAGCTGACCGAGCAGGTGCGGGCGGCGCGGGACGCGACCAGCGGCGGCAAGCGGCTCCGGCCGTCGTTCTGCTACTGGGGTTACCGGGCCGCCGGCGGCGATGCGTCGCTGCCGATCCTGCCCGCCGCGGCGAGTCTGGAGATGCTGCACGTCAGCGCGCTCGTGCACGACGACGTGATGGATTCCTCCGACGTACGCCGGGGTGCGCCGGCCGCGCATCGCCGGTTCGAGGCGCTGCAGCGGGAGCGTGCCGCGAAGACCGGCCGCGGCGGCGACCCGGTCGGCTTCGGGGTCGGCGCCGCGATCCTGCTCGGCGACCTGTGCCTGATCTGGGCCGACGAGCTGCTGCACACGTCCGGCTTCGACGCCGCGGCACTGGCCCGGGCCGAGCAGTACTTCGACGCCGTCCGCGTCGAGGTGACCGCCGGGCAGTACCTCGACCTGGTCGCGCAGGCGAGCGGCGAGTCCGACATGGACCTCGCCCTGCGGGTGCTGCGCTACAAGTCGGCGACGTACACGATCGAGCGGCCGCTGCACATCGGCGCCGCGCTGGCCGGCGGGGACGAGCGGCTGATCGCGTCGCTGTCCGGGTACGGGCTGCCGCTGGGCGAGGCGTTCCAGCTCCGCGACGACCTGCTCGGCGTGTTCGGCGACCCGGCGCTGACCGGGAAGCCGGCCGGCGACGACCTCCGCGAGGGCAAGCGGACGGTGCTGATCGCGTACGCCGTCGACCACGCGTCGGAGATCCAGCTGACCGAGTTCAACCGGCTGTTCGGGCGGCCGGACCTGGACGACGACGAGATCCAGCTGCTCCGCGAGATCCTCCAGGACTCGCGCGCCGTACAGGCCTGCGAGGAGCTGATCACCGACCGCACCGAGGACGCGCTGGACGCCCTCGATCGGGCGCCGCTGGCCGACGACACCGCTCGCAAGGCGCTCACCGACCTGGCGGTCGCGGCCACCTCGCGGAGCGTGTAGCGGCTACTGGTCCGCGAGCAGGTTGATCAGCCGGAGCAGGTCCGCGGTGGCGGGCAGGCTGCCGAGCACGATCACCTTGAGGACGGCGCGTTCGTCGTCGTAGATCGTCTCGGCCTTCAGGCCGTCCGCCTCCGGCCGGTTCAGCGCGCCGTCGATGTGGGTGCCGATCCGGTCGGCGGTGGCCCGGTCGACCGCGTCGATGTGCACGATGCTCGACGCCTCGACGTGCCGGGCGGAGCTGTCCACGTCGACGACCGCGGCCGTCGTACCGGTGAACGCCTCCAGGTCCTCGCGGCTGATCCGGTACTGCTTCCCGATCCGGACGGCCTTCAGGCGGCCGTCGCGGACGTAGTTGCGGATCGTGCGGACGTGCAGGCCCAGGCGGTTCGCCACCTGCTCCACCGAGTACAGCTCCTGGGCCATGCTGTCAGACTAAGACACTTTCCTTAGAATTCCCTATACATGGCCGATTCCAGGCTCATAGGGTAATTTGCGGCAACGCCCGCAGCAGGTCCGGCGTACTCGCCTCGGCGACCAGGACGCGGAGCTGGCCGGAGTTCGTGGTGTCCTCGGCGAAGATCTGCAGCGCCACGTCGACGGTGTCGTGGTCATGGTCGAGCAGGTTCCGGACGCCGGTCCACAGCACCACCTCGGGGGCGCCGGTCGAGCGGTCGCTGAGCGAGTCGGCGAGCGCGTCCCAGTTCCGCCCGAACCAGCGCGGCAGGTCGAACGCCGTCGCGCACAGGTCCAGGAACCCGGTCTTGTCGTGGATCTCGGACGTGTCGAGCAGCACGAACCCGAACCCGGCGGCGGCAGCCTTCCGCCGTACGTCGTCGGCGCCGGGAGCATCCGGCCAGTGGTACACCCCCGGCCGCAGCGCCTTCAGCGACGTCATGACGTACCCCCGTCCTCCGCGATCCGGCGGAACGACTTGTAGTGGTCATCGGTGTAGTACCGCTCGCCACCGTTGCCGGAGATGATCCGGCGGGCGCCACGGGCCTTCTCCCCCGGCGTTTTCACCGTGTACTCGTGGTAGTAGCCGCGGTCGTGCTTCGGCAGGATCTTCTCCAGGTTGCCGAACACGACGCCGTCGCGGCTGTACGGGAACGGCCCGCCCTGGTCGATCAGCTTCAGCGTGTCCCGCGCCTCCTTCGGCAGGTCCGCGACCGCGACGTACGTCAGGCCGCTGGCCGGATCGGTGCCGCCGGACGTGCTGGTCTTCGTCTTCGCAGCGCACCCGAACAGCGACGCCGCCAACGTGATCACCAGCATCGCGATCACCACGACCGCGACGATCCGCGCGGTCTTCTGGTTGCCGATCACCCGCGGAGCCTCCGGCTGAACTCGGCCGCCGCCGCACCCGGGTCGTCCGCCTCGGTGATCGCCCGGACGACGACCACGCGGGTCGCACCGGCCTCGACCACCTCGTCCAGCCGCTCCAGGTCGATCCCGCCGATCGCGAACCACGGCTTCGGCTGCCGGCGGCCCGCGGCGTAGGACACCAGCTCCAGGCCGGCCGCCTGACGTCCCGGCTTGGTCGGCGTCGCCCAGGTCGGCCCGACGCAGAAGTAGTCCGAACCGACCTCGTCGACCGCGGCGTTCACCTGGCTGAACGAGTGCGTCGACCGCCCGACGATCGGCCCCGGCCCGACGATCGCCCGCGCCGCGTGCACCGGGAGGTCCCGCTGCCCGAGGTGCAGTACGTCGGCACCGGCCGCGAACGCGATGTCCGCGCGGTCGTTCACCGCCAGCAGCTTGCCGTGCCGCTTGCAGGCGTCCGCGAACACCTCCAGCGCGGCCAGCTCGTCCGCGGCCTCCATCTCCTTCTGCCGGAGCTGCACGATGTCCACGCCACCGGCCAGCGCGGCGTCCAGGAACTGCGCGAGATCCCCCTGCTTCTCCCGTGCGTCCGTGCACAGGTACAGCCGGGCATCCGCGAGACGGTCGGTGTGGTCAGTCACACGCAAAGCCTGCCATGGCCCACCAGACGTAGGGTTTACGGCATGCCAGATGTGGTTGTTGTAGGCGGCGGACTGATCGGGCTGGCGACGGCGTGGCGGCTGGCTGTGGACGGTCTTCACGTGACGGTGTGCGACCCGACGCCGGGCGGGCAAACGTCGAACGTTGCCGCCGGGATGCTGGCTCCGGTCACCGAGGTGGAGTTCGGCGAAGACGAGCTGCTCGCGCTCAACCTGGCGTCGGTCAACGCCTGGCCCGCATTTGCCGCTGAGCTGGAGGAGCTGACCGGCCAGCCGGCCGGGCTGCACCAGACCGGCACCCTCTCGGTCGCGTACGACGCCGACGACATGGCCGTGCTCCGCCGGGTCGCGGACTACCAGCGCCGGCTCGGCCTGGAGGTGGAGGACCTGTCCGGCCGCGATGCCCGCCGTCGCGAGCCCCTGCTCGCTACCGGCGTCTCCGGCGGCGTATGGGTCCCGGGCGACCACTCCGTCGACAACAGGCAGGCCCTCGCAACACTCTTGAAGGCACTTGAGCTGTCCGGCGTCCACCTCATCCGGCAGCGCGTGACGCGCGTGATCACCTCCGGTACGACGGCAACCGGCGTACAACTCGACAACGGCGACACGGTGGACGCGGGGCAGATCGTCGTGGCGGCGGGGCCCTGGTCTTCGCAGCTGGACGGCGTACCGGAAGAGCTGCGGCCACCAGTACGTCCCGTGAAGGGCGAAGTACTGCGCCTGCGGGTCCCGGAGGCGTACCGCCCGGCGCTGCAGCACACCGTGCGCGCGACGGCCCGCGGCTTCTCGGTGTACCTCGTACCGCGACCCGGCGGCGAACTCGTGGTCGGTGCCACGAGCACCGAACTCGGCTACGACACCCGCGTGCTGGCCGGCGGCGTGTTCAACCTGCTCCGCGACGCGCGCACGGTACTGCCGATCACCGACGAGCTCGAACTGGTCGAGACGATCGCGGGGCTGCGTCCCGCGACACCGGACAACGCACCGGTCCTCGGCCCGTCCGGTCTGGATCGGTTGCTCTGGGCAACCGGCCACTACCGGAACGGCGTCCTGCTGACGCCGGTCACCGCACAGGTGCTGGCCGAGACGGTGCGCACCGGAGCGCTTCCGGACCTCGCGAAACCGTTCCTGGCCAGCCGCTTCGGCCGCTGACTCGCGGTTGCCCTGGGCAACCGGGTGAATCACACCAATGTAGTTCAGTGTTGAATTGTAACCTTTACGTTACAGGCGTCACACCAACCCCATCAGCACCTGTTGTCACACCAACCTCAGCACTTAGGGTCAAGTGACGTACACAACGGGGAGTTGGTTGCGATGCGCAACATTGTTCGGATCCTGACCGGGCTCGCGGTGCCGGTGCTGACCGCGGCCGTGATTACCGCGGGCTCGCCCGGGCTGGGCGCCTACAAGGTCAAGGAGGGCGACACGCTCAGCCACATCGCCGGCCGGTACGGCACCACGGTCAGCAACCTGGTCGCGCTGAACAAGCTCCCGGGCAACGGCAACGCGATCTACGCCGGCGAGGTGCTGAAGGTGCCGGCGCCGACCACCAGCAGCACGCCTGCGAAGCGCTCCCAGCTGGGCCGGGTGACGTACGTCGTGAAGTCCGGCGACACCATCTCCGGGATCGCGAAGCGCTTCCACTGCTCCCAGGCCAACCTGCTCGCCGCGAACAAGCTGAAACCGAGCGACCCGATCTTTGCCGGCAAGTCGCTGCAGGTCCCGGTGAAGATCCGGCCCAAGGCACGCACCGACAACACGTTCGCCGGCCGCAAGTACGCCGACCACATCGTCGCCCAGGCGAACCGCAACCGGGCGATCCTGAAGAACCGCAAGCAGCCGACCCGGTCGCAGATGCGGTCACTGATCGTGAGTTCGTCGAAGCGGTACGGAGTCGACCCGCAGCTCGCGCTCGCCGTCGCCTGGCAGGAGTCCGGCTGGAAGCAGCGCGTGGTCTCCCCCGCGAACGCGATCGGCGCCATGCAGGTGATCCCCTCCACCGGCCGGTTCGCGTCCCGGATCGTCAGCCGCGAACTCGACCTGCTGAACGCGCACGACAACGTCACGGCGGGCGTCGTACTCCTCAGCCGCCTGACCGGGGCCGCCAAGCTGGACATCGCGGTGGCCGGCTACTACCAGGGCCTCGGCGGAGTGAAGAAGAACGGCATGTACGCCGACACCAAGGCGTACGTGGCGAACGTCCTCCGGATCAAGGCGCAGCTGGAACGCGGCTGGAACCCCCTGCGGTGAGCCTGGCTCAGTAACGCTGCGGCGTTATCTACACTCTCTCCAGAACGGTTTGGGGAGAGGCGGCTCACCGCAAGTGACGGACGACGTGGACACGCAGGTCAGCGACCGCCTCGTCGGGCGCGTGCTCGACGGTCGGTACCGCGTGGGCGCACGTGTCGCCAAGGGTGGGATGGCCACCGTCTACCAGGCGCTGGACATGCGGCTGGACCGGACTGTCGCGCTCAAGGTGATGCACGACGGGCTCGGCGACGACGCCCAGTTCACCCGCCGGTTCGTGGCCGAGGCCCGGGCCGCCGCCCGGCTGTCCAACCCGAACGTGGTGGCTGTCTTCGACCAGGGCGACGACAACGGCACCCTGTTCCTCGCGATGGAGTACGTCCCCGGCCGTACGCTGCGGGACGTCATCCGCGAGGAGGCGCCGCTCTCCCCCGCCCGCGCGCTCGACCTGCTGACGCCGGTCCTGTCCGCGCTCTCGGCCGCCCACGACGCGGGCATCGTGCACCGCGACATCAAGCCCGAGAACGTGCTGATCTCCGACAAGGGCGTGGTGAAGGTCGCCGACTTCGGCCTGGCCCGCGCGGTCAGTGCCAGCGGCAACACCGCCACCCAGGGCCTGCTGATGGGCACGGTGTCGTACCTCGCGCCCGAGCTGGTCACGGACGGCAGCGCCGACGCCCGGTCGGACGTGTACTCGGCGGGCATCCTGCTGTACGAGATGCTCACCGGCAACAAGCCCCACTCCGGCGACACCCCCATCCAGGTCGCGTACGCGCACGTCCACAACGACGTACCGCCGCCGTCGCTCGAGCAGCCCGGGATCCCGCCGTACGTCGACGCGCTCGTGCAGCGCGCCACCGCGCGGGACCGGGACCTGCGGCCGACCGACGCGCGGGTGTTCAGCCGGCAGGTGCACCGGGTCCGCAGCGCGCTCGACGAGGGCCTGCCGGACGACCCGGAGCTGACCGGCGACCTGACCGTGCCGATCCAGCAGATCCGGCAGGACAGCGGGTACGACGACGGGTACACGCGCGGCGACGCCGGCGACCAGCCGATCCGGCACGACACGATCGTCGTACCGGTGGACCACGGCCGGCCGACGGGCGCTCCGGCCAAGTCGCCGGCGAAGACGCCACCGCCGCCCCAGCGCCGGTCGCGCGGGCCGATCGCGCTGATCGTGATCCTGGCGCTGGCGATCGGCATCGGGACCGCCGCCTGGTACTACGGCATTCACCGCTACACGACCACGCCGTCGCTC
This sequence comes from Kribbella sp. NPDC059898, assembly GCF_042730855.1. NCBI lineage: Bacteria > Bacillati > Actinomycetota > Actinomycetes > Propionibacteriales > Kribbellaceae > Kribbella > Kribbella sp. NPDC059898. Next base: position 8,520 of record NZ_JBHWKR010000006.1, on the reverse strand, counting down.
GTCGGGATGTCACCCGCGGCGGCCGAGGCCGAGGCGGCGAAGCTGGGGCTCAAGACCAGCCTGGACAACCAGGACTACTCGGAGGACGTTCCGGCCGGCAAGGTGATCCGCACCGACCCGGGCCCGGGCGACCGGATCCGGAAGAACGGCGACATCGGCCTCACGGTCTCGAAGGGACCCGAGCGCTACCGGGTGCCGCAGCTCGTCGGCCTGCCGCTGGACGCCGCGCAGCAGGCCCTGTCGCCGATCAAGCTGATCACCGGACAGATCACCGAGCAGTACAACGAGGCCGTCCCGCAGGGGCGGGTGATCGCGATCAGCCCGAAGTTCAACACGGTCGTGAAGCCCGGGACCGCGGTGAACTTCGCGGTCAGCAAGGGCAAACGGCCGATCGGCGTACCGGATCTGACCGGGAAGTCGTACCGGGACGCGAACAAAGCGCTGAAGAAGCTCGGCTTCGTCGTCACGCGGACCACGCAGTACGACGACAAGGTGCCCGAGGGCGACGTGATCAGCCAGAGCCCGAACAGCGGCACCCTGTTCGCCAAGGACAAGGTCGCGCTGGTCGTCTCGCTCGGGCCGCCGCTGGTCGAGGTGCCGAACGTGAAGAAGAAGACCACCTCCGACGCGCAGCAGCTGCTCACCAGCGCCGGGTTCAAGGTGACCGTGCAGAAGGCGCCGTTCAACCTCGGCCTGAACATCGTCGCCGCGCAGAGCCCCGGCGCCGGCCAGAAGGTGAAACCCGGCACAACGATCGTGATCACCGTGCTCTGATTTTGCTTCCCAGCTCAGCGTTCTGATCTGATGTCAGGCGTGAATCACCCTCGTGTTGCTGTACTGGCGCTCCTGGCTGTTGCAGCCGCCTGGGGGTCGACGTTCTTCCTCACGAAGGACCTGCTCACCAGGATGGACGTCGCCGACTACCTGGCGTTGCGGTTCCTGATCGCGTCCGTCGCGCTGGTCCTGATCCACCCGCCCGCGATCGCCCGGCTCAGCCGGCTGGACCGCGGCCGGGCCGTTGCCCTCGGCATCACCTACGGCATCGCCCAGCTGGTCCAGACCGAGGGCCTGCGGCACACCTCGGCGAGCGTGTCCGGCTTCGTCACCGGGATGTACGTCGTGTTCACGCCGCTGCTCGGCGCGGTCATCCTGCGGCACAAGATCGGGCGCTGGGCCTGGGTCGCCGTGATCCTCGCCACGGTCGGTCTCGGCGTACTGTCGCTGCGCGGGTTCAGCCTCGGTACCGGCGAGCTGCTCACGCTCGCGTCCGCGGGTCTGTACGCGCTGCACATCATCGGTCTCGGCGCCTGGTCCACGCCCAAGAACGCGTTCGGCCTGTCGTCGCTGCAGATGGTCGTGATCACGATCGTGTGCGCGATCGGCGCCATCCCGGGCGGCTTCTCGGCGCCGTCGAACGGCCGTGACTGGATCAGCGTCGTCTACATGGCGCTGATCGCCGGCGCGCTCGCCTTGATCGTGCAGACCTGGGCACAGGCACACCTGACTCCGACCCGCGCGGCGATTGCGATGACAATGGAGCCGGTGTTCGCATCGGCGTTCGCCGTACTGTTCGGTTCGGACAGCTTGACGTGGCGGATGCTGGTCGGCGGCGCACTGGTGGTGTCGGCGATGTACCTGGTCGAGCTGGCGCCGCGACGTAAGTTCGAGGCGGAAGTGCAGCACTTGGCGCAATAGGAGGTGTAATGCGGGAGAACCGGCCACGCGACCGGTGGTTCCCGTACGCCGTGATCGCGCTGCTGCTGGCGGTGCTCGCCGGCGGCGCGATCAGCAACCTGGTCCGGTTCCCGCAGCCGCGGCTCGTCTCCGAGGGCATCCAGCACGCGTCGGTACGCTCGACCCTCGGGAACGACCCGTACGACGACATGGTGCGGCACGCGCTCGCCGACCTCGACGCGCTCACGCTCCCGAACGGCGGGACGCTGGCCGGCGAGAACGGCCCCTGGCGGTACGTCTGGCCGCGGGACGCGTCGTTCGTCGCGGTCGCCCGGTGCGCGATCGGGCAGTACGACAAGGCGCTCGACGAACTGGCGTTCCTGAATCGCGTCCGTCCCGCGAAGGGGCGGTGGGAGGCGCGGTACACGGAGACCGGCGCGCATGCCGCCGACGGCCGTACGCCGCAGCTCGACGGGTCCGGGTGGGTGCTGTGGGCGACGTGGTTCTGCCGGGCGGGCGACAAGTACTGGGACATGGTCCGGCAGTCGGCCGACGAGATCGTGGCCGAGCTCGGCCCGGACGGGCTGCCGAGTCCTTCGCCGGACTACTGGGAGCGGCCCGAGCGCGACCTCACGCTCGGCACCGTCGCCCCGCTGCTGACCGGTCTGCGCGCCGCGGCCGGGATCGCCACGTCGCTGCACCATTCGCCGGAGGCCGCGCGCTGGTGGACCGCCGCGGAGAAGTTGTCCGCGGCAACCGATCGGGTGTTCGGCCCGGACTATCCGCGGATCCCGGCGCGGGCCACCAGCTTCGTCGAGCCGGGCGTCGAACCCGTGTCGTTGCAGGGCGGACGGGACGCGATCGTGACGGTCCTCGGCCCGCCGTTCGCGCCGGCCCGTCCGGTGGTCAGTACGGCGATCGACACGGCGTACGACGTACTGACGCAACCGAACGGCGGCGTGACACCGGGCGAGGACTGGCGGGCGGACGGGGTGTCGTGGACACCCCAGACCGCGCTGTTCGCGCTGAGCGCGGCCGCCCGCGGCAACCAGGACACCGCGAACGCGCTGCTCACCTGGCTCGACCATCACCGCACCAAGACCGGCGCGCTGCCCGAGAAGGTCAACCGCGACCTACAGCCCGCCGGTGAGGCGCCCTTGGCGTGGACCGCGGCCCTGGTCATCCTCACCGTCGCGGCGCTGCACGGCGACCTGCCGATCCCGTCCTAGCAGATCTCCATGTCGTCGTGGCTCGGGGTGGCCGGGCGGTTGGTGCTGGTCTTGCCGGAGTAGAAGAACGCGGTCGACGCGATGTCGTCCTGCAGCGGGAGGTACCGCCCGCCGGAGCGCCAGCCCAGGGCCTGTACGTCGACGCGCAGGTTCTCCTTGAAGCGGACCGGGTCTGGCAGGTGGAACCGGTACATCCCGAACCGCTGCTGGCTCTGGTACTGCCCGTCCGGGCGGATCACCTGCGGCATGCCGAGGTACGGCGTACTGAACTCGGTGTAGCCGCCCAGATGAGGTACGTCGAAGTTCCACGCGCCGCCGAAGTAGTCCTCGGTGCCCGTGCCGCAGATGGTCGGGAACTCGTCGTCGCCGTCGACGTAGAACTTGACCTCGCCCTCACCCCACCAGCCGGTGCTGTTGACGCCCCACGCGACGTACGTGCCCACGTAGTGTCCCGGGCCTTCCACGCCGTCCAGGAGCGTGTGCACGGTCTTGGCCTGCAGCGGGTTGCTCCGGCGCCACTGGGCGTGCAGGTACGCCGCCTTGTCCGGTACGGCGCCCAGCCAGTAGTCCACCTGGAAGTACACGACCACGGGCTCGTCGTGGGTGTTCTCGATGGTCAGCTTGGCCTGCTGGTGGAACGGCATCTCCCAGTAGCAGTTGAACCCGCCGTTCGGGTTCACCGCGACCGGCAGCGAGTTGACCTGGGCGAACTTGCCCCAGCCCGAGCAGAAGAAGTCGCCGACCGGTGTCTCGACCGCGGGCGCGTCGTCGCCGTCCCAGAACGCCCGCAGCACCAGCCGGCGCCAGTGGTCGACGTGCGTGGTCAGCCAGATGTGCGTGATGCACCCCGACCCGGCGATGTCCGCGAGCGTCACGGTCTCCCCCGGCCCGATCTCGATCGACGGCGAGACCTTCCACCCCTGCCCGAGGTCCCGGGCCGCATGCGCTCCCGTCCCCTCGGTCCGCCGCCCGCCCTGACCGGGCTCGCCGGTCGGGTTCTCCGCACTGATGGAGCGCGACTCGACGTCGGCGAGCGCGCTGATGCCGGTGAGGTTCCCAAGTGTCATACCGCGACCTTAGGCCGCCCCGGGTTCCCTGAGAAATCGATTGCCCATGAAGTGGACCGTCAGCAGGGGCGGACCTTCGCGTCGAGCCCGGTGAAGGACACACACGCCCACGGGCGGCCCTGGTCGCGCTTGGCGCGGACGATGATCGGGTAGGCGTCCGCGCCACGCACCTGCGGGCTCTTCTCGGTCGGGAACGATCCGATCGCTCCCCCGCGCGCCTCGGCCGCCGCCTTCACGTCGGCGATGCTGACGCTGCTGCTGGACGCCTTCCCGGCCGCGGCCTTGGCGTCGGTCGCGACCTGCAGCGCGAACGCGATCTCCGGCGGCTTCGACCAGACCGTCTGCGTCACCGGGATCACCACCCCGAACATCGCCAGGCCCACCGCGGTGACGATCTGCCGCAACCGCCGGGTCTGATCGGCCAGCAGCAACGCGGCGCAGCAGACCGCCAGGAACACCGTCATCCCGCGCAGCACCCAATGCCGGTCCAGCCGGCCGTCCACCGCCAGCCCGGCCACCACCGCGATCAGCAGACAAACCCCGGCGGCGCCCAACGCCCGTACCCGCGGAGACAGAGATTGCATGCCGCCGACAATAGACGCCCTAAGGTGGCGGCACGGACCACGTCGGAGGGAAACCGGGATGACGCTTCTTCGGATGGACAACGTCGGCATCGTCGTCGACGACCTCGACGCCGCGATCGCGTTCTTCGAAGAGCTCGGCCTGGAGCTGGACGGTCGCGGCCAGGTCGAGGGCGACTGGGTTGACCGGACCGTCGGACTCACCGGGGTCCGCTGCGACTTCGCCATGCTGCGGATGCCGGACGGACGCGGGCGGCTCGAGTTGGCGAAGTACCACTCACCGGCCACCATCGACATGGTCCCGCCGAACCCGCCGCACAACACCCTCGGGATGCACAGGGTGATGTTCGCCGTCGACGACCTCGACGACACCATCGACCGCCTGCGGCGTCACGGTGCCGAACTCCTCGACGGCGTCGGGCACTTCGACGGCGGCTTCCGCCTCTGCTACCTCCGCGGCCCGTCCGGCATCATCCTCGCGCTGGCCCAGCAAATCTAGAACGTCGTCGTCAGGTCCTGCGTCCGGCCGGTCGCGGCGGCGCGGTACCCGGACTCGATGATGTCGATGACGTGGCGCGCGTGTTCGGCGGTGACGATCGACGGCTTGTCGTCGCGGACCCAGTCGACGAGTTGCATCACGTCCTCGTACACGTGCTGCTCCTCGATCTCCCGATGGACACCGGTCACATGCGGAAGCAGTGCCTGGTTCCCCGGTCCGCGAGGCGAGAGCTCGCTCGGGTCGCGGTGCGGGAAGTCGAAGGGCTCGTCGTTCAGCAGCAGCCCGTCGATCGTGCCCGCCGTACCGTAATAGGCCCCGCCGAAACCGCCGCGCATCCCGCCGGCGGCGGTCCCGGTCGCGACGCAGAACAGGTTGGCACCGAAGTCGATCAGCATCACGGTGTTGTCGTCGGCGTCAGTTCGCACGTCCTTGCGCAGCGGCACGCGGACGCCGGACATCGCCGTCACCCGCCGCGCCGGCCCGAGGATCCCGGTCACCGAATGCAGCGCGTACACGGTCATGTCGTACACCGGCCCGCCGCCGGGCCTGCGGAAGTACCACGACGGATCGATGTTCGACAGTACGTCGTTCCCGCCGCGCACCGACTCGTCCTCGTGGTACGTACCGAACGCCGCACCGCAACTCACCCACGACAACGTGCCGATCGCACCGTCCGCGATCAGCTCCCGCGTCCGGACGTGATGCGGCCGCAGCATCTCCCCCGGCGAGGCGACGATCCGCAGGTCGTTGTCCTTCGCCAGCTCGATCAACTCGGTCGCCTCGGCCACCGTCAGCGTCATCGTCTTGTTGAAATGCACATGCTTACCCGCCTGCAACGCAAGCTTCCCCTGCTCGTAGTGCAACCCGATCGGCGAAGCAATCGTCACCGCGTCGACGTCACCACGCTCCAGCAGTTCCTCGTACTCGGCAAACGCCCGCCCCACCCCGAACCGCGCGGCCGCCGCCTCCGCCCGCCCCGCCACCGGATCACACACCGCCGCCAGTTCCACCCGTCCCACCAGATCCTGCTGAGACAAGTGCGGCAACAACCCCCGAACCGAAATGCTCCCCGCCCCGACAACCCCGATCCGCACGGAATCCGCCATACCTGAATGCTATTCGCGGGTAGCGCGACTCGTGACCGTCAAGCGCGTCGCGCCGAACTCCAGGATCGCGCCGTACGTCGTCAGCTCGAACGCCTCCTGCCCGTCGTACCAAACTCCTCCACCTGTCCCAGCGCCGCGACCGGCTCGGCTGCCTCCTGATTCCACCGGCGCACCGCAACGCCTTCGAAGCGCATCACGACCACAGGCGTCGGAACAGCTTCCACCGGCGTCCACTGCCGCTCGGTGTATTCGAACTGGACGATCAAGACCTGCTCAACCGGTCGCACCTCGATGCTGATCAGCTCCATGTCGTGCACTCGCACCGGAACGCCCTGGTCTGTCCAGAACTCGAACAACCCGGTGCCACCGCTGGCGACATCATGTCGAGGATCGATGCTGACACCGACGATCTCGGTCCGTCGCCGCGCGACATCCGCCGGTCCCTGCCCGACATCCCGGGTCTTCCGCCGTCGCCACCTCGCCATACCGACAGTGTCGCAGTGGCTAGTGGTTGCGGTGGGCTATTACCCGGGTGAGGCCGAGGGTTCGGCCGGCGTCGGCGTGGAGCATGCGGGCTTCCTCGCGGCCCGGGCGGCCGCCGTCGAGGTCGCAGGCCTCGTTCCACTGCAGCCAGTCCTGCCAGCCGTACGGCAACTGGTCGGCAACCTCGACCGTCACCAGCCCGGTCTTCTCCCAGTGACGCCGCCACCACGCCGCGCTGTGCCACGCGCAGAAGTCCCACTTCCAGTACTCCGTCAGATGCGCCGGCGGCAGCGTCTCGTACTCCTCGACCGGTCCCGGCTGCACGATCCCGATCCGGCCGCCCGGCTTCACGAAGCGCGAGAAGTACCCGAGATAGAGGTCGTCCGTCCCGAAGTAGTGGTACGCGCCGATGCTGACCGCCGCATCGAAGAACCCCTCCGCGTACGGCAAGGACCGAGCCTCCGAGTAGATCGGATGGACCTCACCCTCAACCCCGGCCTCGACCACCCGCCGCAGAATCTCGTCCGGCTTCACCCACAGATCGGTCGCCCACACCTCGACCCCGAACTCCTTAGCCAGAAACACCGAACTGCAGGCATTCCCACACCCCAGATCAAGCACCCGCATCCCCGGCTCGAGCGGCATCGACCCGACCAGCGCCTCGGCCTGCCACACCGGATTCGGCCCCATCGACGCATCGACTACCCACCGCGCCGAGTACTTCGCGGACCGCGGATACCGCTCGTTCTTCAGCAGCTTCGCCAGCTCGTCATCATCCATGCACCCGCAGTCTGTGCGAGCACCCACCCCACAGCAACCGGTTTACGCGGCAACAGCGAGCTCCAATGACGCCTGCCCTTCCTCACCTGTCTCCGTATATATGCCGGGCCACTGGCCGGGAGGTACGGCGTACCCGAGCTCTGGAACGAGTGACGCCGTACCAACCAGAACAGGCACCGGCCGACTCTCCCCGGCCCCAACTGCGAACCCGACCCGGGACACGGGATGCGGCCCGGCGAACTCCCCGACCACTCGCCCCGAACTGTCGGTCACCACCGACGCCAGCTCCCCGTTGGTGATCAACACCTGCTCGCGGTCCCCCCGATTCCGCACGAGCACGTCCTGCCGCAGATCCCACCCCGACCGAACCGTCAACGAAGCAAGGCCTTCCACGTCGATCCCGATCTCCCCCCGCCCGGCGCGCCCCGCAGCTCCGGCGGCCGCACATGCCTGATCAACTCCCCCGCCGGATACTGCATCAAGCCCGACCTGCCGTTCCACAATCTCCGGGTACGTCGCCTGCAACCCGGCCGCAATGTCCGCAGCCCAAGCCGCCAACATGATCCGAACCGGCACCCGCGCCGGCTCACTGTCCGGATCAGGCCACGCCCGCAAAGCCCCCGACACCTCCGCAATCAGCCGCCGCAACTCACCCCGCAACCCCTCCCACCCAGCCATACGCCGAAGATAGACCGATCCGGCAGAATCCCGGCTATGCCTCAGATCACCGCAGCAGTATGTATCCGGTGGATGGCAACTGGAGCCGTCGACCTGCACGACGAATGCGGCGGCTTCTATCCGACACCGTTCGAACTCCCGGACGGCCGCCTCGACGTAACCTCGACGACGTGCTCGATCGAGCTTCGCGGTCTGGGCCGCCAGCACAACACCTACTCCGCCGCAGGCTGCTGACCTACCGCCGATTCTCCTTCCAGGTAAGGGATCCCGGGCCTCCGATTTGCTCGTGACCATTCCGTGACCTACAATAGAACACATGTTCGACACCGATCTGGACGGCCTCTCCACCGCGGACCTCCTCACCGCGGCCGCCGAGTACGCCCACGATCAAGAACACGCCGCCGTCGGCATCCTGCGCACCAC